>JBCLQX010000014.1:0-73521 GCA_041223805.1 Oscillospiraceae bacterium 44-34
CTGGCCCTGTGCCGCCGGAAGGATGGGCGGGAGCTGATCTGCCTGTTCAACTTCAGCAACCAGTTTGTCCGGGCCGGGGTGGACCGGGAGCGGGCGTACACCGAGCTGATGTACGGGACCCATTACGACAGCATCCGCTCCGTCGAGCTGTGGCCCAACGGCTTTGCCTGGCTGCTGCGGCAGGCGGAGTGAGGGCAGCGAGGGGCGTTTTCGGGCGGGTCCGGCGTCGGCTGGACCCGCTCTGGGGATAATGCCCAAAGGAGGCCGAGAAAAAAGCGGGAAAACTGCCGAAAATTTTTAAATTACCCCTTGACACACACGGCGCTGTGTTGTATGATAACGAAGCGTCTGGAAAGGCGCAGTCTGCGATGATGCGGGAGATTGCGGTGAAAGCCGGTAACTTCCGCGGAGTATGTCCGTTTAATCGGGCGGCTGAGCGAGTGCTGTACATGGCGTATATTGCCGGGTGCAGCAAAAACCGGCCTGTCTATGCGCCGGTTTTTTCGCGGTCTGGAGTGATACGCACGAAAGCGTGTACAAGACTTGCTCACCGTACGGAGCGAGGGACAAAAGAAACTCAACTTCGTATTTAAGGAGGAAACACCCACTATGGCTCAGAAAGAAATGATCCGCATCCGCCTCAAGGCCTATGACCACCAACTCATCGACCAGAGCGCCGAGAAAATCGTGGAGACCGCCAAGCGCACCGGCTCCAGTGTCTCCGGCCCCATTCCCCTGCCCACCAAGAAGGAGGTCGTGACCATCCTGCGGGCCGTCCACAAGTATAAGGACAGCCGCGAGCAGTTTGAGCGCCGCATTCACAAGCGCCTCATCGACGTGGTGAAGCCCTCTCCCAAGACCGTGGAGGCCCTGATGAGCCTGGAGCTCCCCGCCGGCGTGGAGATCGAGATCAAGCTGTAAGACCCGCGTAGGGGCGGATATGATCCGCCTGCAAGACAGCGGTACGGTTTGAAATGGGCGGCCACAGGCCGCCCCTACAGAAGAACCGGGGTCCGCAATAGTTTCGTGTACCCACGGCCTGTCGCTAATTGAGACAGGCGGGTCAAGTCGCCGGAGCAATAGCCCCAGCCCAATGGGAGCCAACTCCGCCGACCAATAACCTTTATTAGGAGGAAATATCCCAATGGAGAAAGCGATCATCGGCAAAAAGATCGGCATGACCCAGATCTTCGATGAAGCCGGCCGGGTGGTGCCCGTCACCCTGATCCAGGCCGGCCCCTGCACTGTGGTGCAGAAGAAGACCGCCGAGAGGGATGGCTACGAGGCCATTCAGCTGGGCTACCAGGAAGTCCCCGAGCGCAAGCTTACCAAGCCCGAGCTGGGCCATCAGAAGAAGGCCGGCCTCGCTGAGTTTAAGAAGGTGCTCAAGGAGTTCCCTCTGGCTGACTGCTCCAAGTACGAGGTGGGCGACGTGCTCACCGCTAACGTCTTCGCCGCCGGCGACCACGTGGACGTGACCGGCACCAGCAAGGGCCACGGCTTCCAGGGCGTTGTCAAGCGTCACGGCGCGGCCGTCAAGCGCAACACCCACGGCGGCGGTCCCGTTCACCGCCACCAGGGCTCTCTGGGTCCCGGCACCACCCCCGGCCACATTGCCAAGGGCCGCGACGGCGCCGGCCAAATGGGCAACGTGCAGGTTACCGTTGTCAAGCTGGACGTGGTCCAGGTGGACGAGGAACTGGGCCTCATCGCCGTTCGGGGCGCCATCCCCGGTCCCAAGGGCGGCATCGTCTATGTGAAGAACACCGTTAAGACCATCGTTGAGAAGCGCGCCACCGAGGGCGGCCGCGTCAACCCGCAGAAGGCTTCCGCCCGTGTCAACCCGCAGAAGGCTTCCGCCCGCAACAAGTAAGGAAAGGAGAGATTGAGTTATGCCTAAAGCGAACCTTTATGATATGGCTGGCAAGCAGATCGGCGAGATCGAGCTCTCCGAGACCATCTTCGGCATCGAACCCAACCAGGCCGTGGTCCACGAGGCCGTCAAGAACCACCTGGGCAACTGCCGTCAGGGCACCCAGAGCGCTCTGACCCGGGCCGAGGTCTCCGGCGGCGGCAAGAAGCCTTGGCGTCAGAAGGGCACCGGCCACGCCCGTCAGGGCTCTACCCGGGCCCCCCAGTGGACCCATGGCGGCATCGTCTTCGCCCCCAAGCCCCGCAGTTACCGCACCAGCCTGAACAAGAAGACCCGCCGGCTGGCCCTCAAGTCCGCCCTGTCCGCCAAGGCCGCCGCCGGGAACGTCCTGGTGGTGGACGGACTGAAGCTGGACGAGGTGAAGACCAAGGCCATGCAGACCTTCCTCAACGCCATCGAGGCCGGCAAGCCCGTAGTCATCACCCCTGACGTGGACAAGAACGTGGTGCTCTCCAGCCGGAACATCCCCGGCGTGGTCACCACCACCGCAAAGGTCCTCAGCGTCTACGATATCGTCAACGCCAAGCAGCTGGTTATCGACAAGGCTGCCTTGGCTATCATCGAGGAGGTGTATGCGTAATGGCTACTACTGCCTATGATATCATCAAGCGCCCCATCATCACCGAGCAGTCCATGGAGCAGACCGAGATGAAGCGCTACACCTTTGAGGTCGCCAAGACCGCCAACAAGATTGAGATTGCCAAGGCAATCGAGGAGATCTTTGGCGTCAAGGTCGCCAAGGTAAACACCCTGAACATGCAGGGGAAGGAGAAGCGGATGGGCGCCCGTCCCGCCGGACGCCGGCCCAACTGGAAGAAGGCCATGGTCACCCTGACCGCTGACTCCAAGTCCATCGAGTTCTTCGAAGGTATGGTGTAAGGAGGAATTGAGAAATGGCTATCAAGACTTATAAGCCCACAACCCCCTCCCGCCGTCACATGACTGTGTCCGCCTTCGAGGGGATCGACAAGAAGGCCAAGCCTGAGCGCGCCCTCACCGAGGTGCTGAAGAAGCACGCGGGCCGCAACAGCTACGGCCGGATCACCGTCCGCCACCACGGCGGCGGCAACAAGCAGAAGTACCGCATCATCGACTTCAAGCGGGACAAAGAGGGCAAGGCCACCGTGCTGAACCTCCAGTACGACCCCAACCGGTCCGCCAACATCGCTCTCATCCAGTATGAGGACGGCGAGAAGCGCTATATCCTTGCCCCCAACGGCCTGAAGGCCGGCCACGTCATCATGACCGGCCCCGACGCTGACATCCTCCCCGGCAACTGCCTGCCCATCGCCAACATCCCCGTGGGCGAGACCATCCACTGCATTGAGCTCTACCCCGGCAAGGGCGCCCAGCTGGTCCGGGCCGCTGGCGTGGCCGCTCAGCTGATGGCCAAGGAGAACGGCATGGCTCAGGTCCGCCTGCCTTCCGGCGAGGTGCGCCTCATCCGTGAGAACTGCAAGGCCACCATCGGCCAGGTGGGCAATACCGACTGGGCCAACATCCAGATCGGCAAGGCCGGCCGCAAGCGCCACATGGGCTGGCGGCCCACCGTCCGCGGCTCCGTGATGAACCCCTGCGACCACCCCCACGGCGGCGGTGAGGGCAAGAGCCCGGTTGGCCGTCCAGGCCCCGTCACCCCCTGGGGCAAGCCCGCCCTGGGCTACAAGACCCGCAAGACGAAGAACCGCACCGACAAGTTCATTGTCAAGCACCGCGGCAGTAAATAAGGAGGAGTGTAAAAGATGAGCAGAAGCATTAAAAAAGGCCCCTTTTGCGCCCCTGAGCTGCTGAAGCGGGTCGACGAACTGAACAAGAAAAACGAGAAGAAGGTGTTGAAGACCTGGAGCCGCGCCTCCACCATCTTCCCCTCCTTCGTGGGACACACCTTCGCTGTGCACGATGGCCGTAAGCACGTGCCCGTCTATGTCACCGAGGACATGGTGGGCCACAAGCTGGGCGAGTTCGTGCCCACCCGCACCTTCCGGGGTCACGCGGGCAGCAAGACCGGTAAGTAAGGAGGAGAGACGAAGATGGAAGCGAAAGCGAAACTGATGTATCTGCGGATCTCCCCCCGTAAGGTGAAGATCGTCCTGGACCTGATCCGGGGCAAGGACGTGGCCACCGCCACCGCCATCCTGATGCAGACCCCCAAGGCCGCCTCTGAGCCCGTGCTCAAGCTGCTGAAGAGCGCCGCCGCCAACGCGGAGAACAACCACCAGATGGACCCTGAGAAGCTGTATGTGTCCGCCTGCTGCGCCAACCCCGGCCCCATCATCAAGCGCATCATGCCCCGGGCCCAGGGACGCGCCTATCGGATCAACAAGCGCACTTCTCATGTCACCATCGCCGTGAGCGAGCGCTAAGGGAGGAGGAACAATATGGGACAGAAAGTTAATCCCCACGGCCTGCGCGTGGGCGTCATCAAGGATTGGGACTCCCGCTGGTATGCCCGCAATGAGAAGGTGGGCGACCTGCTGGTGGAGGACAAAAAGATCCGTGACTACCTGAAAAAGGCCCTCTACGGCGCCGGCATCCCCAAGATCGAGATCGAGCGGGACAACGCCAAGGTCCGCGTCTATCTGCACTGCGCCCGTCCCGGTATGGTTATCGGCAAGGGCGGCGAGGATATCAAGAAGATTGAGGCCCAGCTGGTCAAGCTCACCGGCAAGGCCGTGGACCTGAAGATCGTTGAGGTCCGGGACGTGGACACCAACGCCCAGCTGGTGGCGGAGAACATCGCCCAGCAGTTGGAGAAGCGCATCGGCTTCCGCCGTGCCATGAAGAACTCCATGGGCCGGGCCATGCGGGCCGGCGCCAAGGGCATCAAGACCTCCTGCTCCGGCCGCCTGGGCGGCGCTGAGATCGCCCGCACCGAGCACTATCACGACGGCACCATCCCCCTGCAGACCCTCCGGGCCGACATCGACTACGGCTTCGCTGAGGCTGCCACCACCTACGGCCGCATCGGCGTGAAGGTGTGGATCTACAAGGGCGAGGTCTTGACTCAGGCCCTGCGCACTACCCCCCGCACCCTGGACACCAGCAAGCCCTATCAGGAGCGCCGTGACCGTCCCCGCCGGGACCGCCGCGATGGCGACCGCCGGGGCGGCTTCAACCGGGACCGGGGTCCCCGTCCCGCCGGACAGGGTCAGGGCGGCGGCTTTAACCGCGGCCCCCGTCCCGCCGGACAGGGCTTTAACAACAACCGTGGCCCCCGTCCTGCCGGGGACAACACTCCGAAGGAAGGAGGCGCTCAGTAATGCTGCTCCCCAAGCGTGTAAAATACCGTCGCGTCCACCGCGGACGGATGAAGGGCAAGGCCAGCCGGGGCAACACCGTTAGCTACGGCGAGTGGGGCCTCCAGGCCACTGAGCCCGCATGGATCACCAGCAACCAGATTGAGGCGGCCCGTATCGCCATGACCCGCCATACCAAGCGCGGCGGCAAGGTCTGGATTAAGATTTTCCCCGACAAGCCCGTCACTGAGAAGCCCGCCGAGACCCGCATGGGCTCCGGTAAGGGTTCCCCTGAGTACTGGGTGGCCGTTGTGAAACCCGGACGGGTTATGTTCGAGATCGCCGGCGTCTCCGAGGAGACCGCCCGGGAGGCTCTGCGCCTGGCCAGCCACAAGCTGCCCGTCAAGTGCAAGATCATCAAGCGCGAGGAGACTGAGAAGGGTGGTGAGGCGTAATGAAGGCCAATGAAGTTCGCAAGTTGTCCGCCGCTGAGTTGGAGACCAAGCTGACCGACCTGAAGAAGGACCTGTTCAACCTCCACCTTCAGCACGCCACCAATCAGCTGGACAATCCCCTGCGCATCGCAGAAGTAAAGAAGGACATCGCCCGGGTCAAGACCATCATCCGCGAGCAGCAGCTCGCAGGCCGCTAAGAGGAGGAGATAGAAGATGGAAAACAGAACTTCTTCCCGTAAGACCAGAGTCGGCCTGGTGGTTTCGGATAAGATGGACAAGACCGTTGTGGTCGCCATCGCCGACCGCGTGGCCCATCCTCTGTACAAGAAGATCGTGAAGAGAACCTATAAGCTGAAGGCTCATGATGAGAACAACCAGTGCGGCGTGGGTGACCGCGTCAAGGTCATGGAGACCCGCCCCCTGTCCAAGGATAAGCGGTGGCGCGTGGTTGAGATCATCGAGAAGGCGAAATAAGGAGGTGTCGGCAGCATGATTCAGCAGGAAACTTATTTGAAGGTGGCCGACAACACCGGCGCTAAGGAGATCAAGACCATCCTGGTGCTGGGCGGCTCCAAGCGCAAGTTCGGCAATATCGGCGACGTGATCGTGGCCTCCGTCCGCAAGGCACAGCCCGGCGGCACCGTGAAGAAGGGCGAGGTGGTCAAGGCCGTCATCGTCCGCTCCTCCAAGGGCGTGCGCCGTCCTGACGGCTCCTACGTCCGGTTTGACGACAACGCCGCCGTCCTCATTCGGGACGACAAGAACCCCCGCGGCACCCGTATCTTTGGCCCAGTGGCCCGTGAGCTGCGCGACAAGGACTATATGAAGATCCTGTCCCTGGCTCCCGAAGTGCTGTAAGGGAGGGTATCACGATGAACAAACTGAGTATCAAGAGCGGCGATACCGTCGTTGTCCTGTCCGGCAAGGACAAGGGGAAGCAGGGCAAGGTGCTGTCCGTCATGCCCGAGCAGAGCAAGGTGGTTGTGGAGAAGGTCAACATGGTCTCCCGCCACACCAAGCCCCGCCAGCAGGGCCAGCAGGGCGGCATTCTCCAGAAGGAGGCCCCCATCTACGCCTGCAAGGTGCAGCGCGTGTGCCCCAAGTGCAGCAAGCCCACCCGGCCCGCCCACAAGCTGCTGGCCGGCGGCAAGAAGGTCCGCGTCTGCAAAAAGTGCGGCGCTGAGATTTAAGAGAGGAGGAGCGAAATGGCTAACACACCCAACCTGAAGAAGCTGTATCAGGACGAGGTCGCTCCTGCTCTGATGCAGAAGTTCGGCTATAAGTCCGTGATGCAGATTCCCCGCCTGGAGAAAATCGTGGTCAACGTGGGCTGCAGCGAGGCCCGCGAGAACGCCAAGGTGCTGGACGCCGTGGTCAATGACCTGACCACCATCACCGGCCAGAAGGCCGTCATCACCAAGGCCAAGAAGTCCGTGGCTAACTTTAAGCTGCGTGAGGGTATGCCCATCGGCGCCAAGGTCACTCTGCGGGGCAACAAGATGTGGGAGTTCCTGGACCGCCTGTTCAACGTGGCTCTCCCCCGTGTCCGCGACTTCCGGGGCATCTCCGCCGACGCCTTCGACGGTCGGGGCAACTACGCTCTGGGCATCAAGGAACAGCTGATCTTCCCCGAGATCGAGTATGACAAGATCGACAAGATCCGCGGCATGGACATCGTGGTATGCACCACCGCCCAGACCGACGAGGAGGCCCGTGAGCTGCTGAAGCTGGTGGGCGCTCCCTTCGCCGGCCGCTAAGGAGGAGGAAGAGATATGGCTAAGAAATCTATGATCCTGAAGCAGCAGAAGGAGCCTAAGTTCTCCTCCCGCCGCTACAACCGCTGCAAGCTGTGCGGCCGTCCTCACGCCTACCTCCGGGACTACGGCATCTGCCGTATCTGCTTCCGGGAGCTGGCTTATAAAGGACAAATCCCCGGAGTCCGCAAGGCCTCTTGGTAAAAAGAGCGTAAATGCCCGGAACGGAGCTTTTCGGCTCCGTTCCGGCATATCTCTGCCCACGTGATCGTGTGTTCGAGCAAAGTTTTCCTTGCAAATCCTCCCCTTTCGGAGTATAATCAATCGTTGTGTCCCAGTGGACAAGATAAATTATTCCACACGCTGCCGTGCGTTTCTAACTGCGCACCATATAAACTCCAGGAAGCTTCTGGAAAGTGGTATGGCCGCAGGCGCCTGGCTTCCGTGCAGGGGCGGATATCACCCACCCACGGGCGCATAATATGCGCCCTACAGTCTGTTTTCAAGCGAAATCCCATTTGGTCAAACCCGCCCGCGCGGTTTTGACGGAAGGCCTCGGCCCTACGTGTACAGGCCGGGACATTCCCATATAAAACGCGCCTGCCCCAACCAGGCGCGGGGCGGTCAACAGGTCGCAGGAACGGCCTAACCTGCGATACCTTGCCGTCTATACCGGGTAAAACTGGTAATCTGTATAGGAGGTAATCACGCAATGCAAATCACCGACCCTATCGCGGATATGCTGACCCGTATCCGCAACGCAAACAACGCCAAGCATGACACCGTGGACGTGCCTGCGTCCAACATGAAAAAGTCCATCGCGCAGATTCTGTTGGATGAGGGCTATATCAAGAACTTCCAGCTCATCGACGACGGCACCCAGGGCGTCATCCGCATCGCTCTGAAGTACAACGCCGGCAAGGAGAAGGTCATCTCCGGCCTGAAGCGGGTGTCCAAGCCCGGCCTGCGGGTGTATGCCGGTGCCGACGAGCTGCCCAAGGTCCTGCGGGGTCTGGGTATCGCCATTGTCTCCACGTCCAAGGGCGTCATGACCGACAAGAAGGCCCGCGAGGCCCATGTCGGCGGCGAAGTCCTGGCATTTGTCTGGTAAGGAGGGTATAGGAATGTCTAGAATTGGTAGAGCTCCTATCGCCATTCCCGCCGGAGTGGAGATCAAGGTAGAGGACAACAACGTTGTCACTGTCAAGGGCCCCAAGGGCACCCTGACCCAGCAGTTCAACCCCAACATGACCATCACGATGGATGCCGGCGTGCTCCATGTGACCCGTCCCAACGACGCCAAAGAGAACCGCGCGCTCCACGGCCTGACCCGCACCCTCATCAACAACATGGTGGTGGGCGTAACCGAGGGCTTCAAAAAGGAGCTGGACGTCAACGGCGTGGGTTACCGCGTGGCCAAGGAGGGCAATAAGCTTGTGATGAACCTGGGTTATTCCCATCAGGTCATCGTGGAGGAGACTGATGGTATCACCATTGAGGTCCCCGGCCCCAACAAGATCATCATCCACGGCTGTGACAAGCAGAAGGTGGGCCAGTTTGCCGCCGAAGTGAGAGAGAAGCGTCCCCCCGAGCCTTACAAGGGCAAGGGCATCAAGTATACTGACGAGGTCATCCGCCGCAAGGCTGGTAAGACCGGCGCCAAGAAGTAAGAAGGAGGTGTGCCACTATGATCAACAGACCCGATACCCGCTCCCAGCGCATCAAGCGCCACAAGCGCGTGCGTGCTAAGATTTCCGGCACGCCCGAGCGTCCCCGTCTGTGCGTCTTCCGCAGCGAGACCAACATCTATGCCCAGGTCATCGACGACGTGAACGGCGTGACCCTGGTCTCCGCGTCTTCCCTGGAGAAGGACTTTAAGGTGGACGGCACCAAGTCCGACGCCGCCAAGCAGGTGGGCGTGAACGTGGCTGAGCGCGCCAAGGCCAAGGGCATCGACACCGTGGTGTTCGACCGCGGCGGCTATGTCTATCACGGCCGCGTGAAGGCTCTGGCCGAGGGCGCCCGTGAGGGCGGCCTGCAATTCTAAGGGAGGAGGAAAAAACTATGGCTAGATTTGAGAGAGAGCCCAGCGAGTTTGTTGAGAAGCTGGTCTATCTGAACCGCGTATCCAAAACCGTCAAGGGCGGCCGCGTGGCCAAGTTCTCCGCCCTCATGGTGGTGGGCGACGAGAAGGGCCGCGTGGGCTTCGGCCTGGGCAAGGCCGCCGAGGTGCCCGAGGCCATTCGCAAGGGCATCGAGGACGCCAAGAAGAATATGATCAACGTGTCCCTGTCCGGCACCACCATCCCCCACGAGGTGATCGGTGAGTTCGGCGCGGGCCGTGTGCTGATGAAGCCCGCCGCCCCCGGTACCGGCGTCATCGCCGGCGGCCCGGTGCGTGCCGTGATGGAAGCCATCGGCATCAAGGACATCCGTACCAAGTGCCTGCGCTCCAACAATCCGCAGAACGTGGTCTCCGCCACCTTCGAGGGCCTGAAGTCCCTGCGCACCCCCGAGGAAGTGGCCCGCGTCCGCGGCAAGAGCGTGGAAGAGATCTTGGGTTAAGGAGGGTCAAAAATGGCTAATCTGAACATTAAGCTGGTCAAGAGCCTGAACGGCCGCATCGCCAAGCACAAGGCGACCGCCGAGGCTCTGGGCCTCCGCAAGATCGGCGACGCCACCGTGCAGCCCGACAACGAGGCTACCCGGGGCAAGATCGCCCATATCGGCTACCTGCTCCAGGTGACCGAGGAAAACTAACGAGGAGGCGCACGACATGAATCTGCATGAACTTTCCCCCGCCCCCGGCTCCAACACCAAGGCTTACCGCAAGGGCCGGGGCGCCGGTTCCGGCAACGGCAAGACCGCCGGCCGGGGCCACAAGGGCCAGTGGGCCCGTTCCGGCGGCGGCGTCCGCGTGGGCTTCGAGGGCGGCCAGATGCCTCTGGCCCGCCGCCTGCCCAAGCGGGGCTTCCACAACATCTTCGCCAAACCCCTGGAGGCCATCAACGTCTCCGCCCTGGAGAAGTTTGAGGACGGCGCTGTGGTAGACGTCCAGGCGCTGCTGGAGAAGGGCGTTCTGTCCAAGTGCCAGTACGGTGTCAAGATTCTGGGTAACGGCGACCTCAGCAAAAAATTGATTGTCAAGGCTTCCGCTTTCTCCGCTTCCGCGAAGGAAAAAATCGTGGCTGCTGGTGGTAAGTGGGAGGTGATCTGAGATGCTTCAGACGATCCGCAATGCTTGGAAGGTGCCCGAGCTGAAAAAGAAGATTCTGTTCACCATTATGGCGCTGCTGATCTTCCGTCTCGGCTCCGCCATTCCTGTACCCTATATTGACGGTCAGGCTCTGGAGCAGTATCTGCAGAGCCAGAGCGGCACTATTCTGGGCCTGATGAACGCCATGAGCGGCTCTGCCTTCTCCATGGCCACCGTCTTCGCCCTGTCCATCCAGCCCTATATCAACAGCTCCATCATCATCCAGCTGCTGACCGTCGCCATCCCCGCTCTGGAGCGTCTCCAGAAGGAGGGCGGCGAGGAGGGCCGGAAGAAAATTGCCTCCATCACCCGGTACACCACCGTGGCCATCGCCCTGCTCCAGGGCTTCGGCTACTACACCCTGGTGAACAGCTACGGCCTGGTCAACGGCGGCACCCTGCCCAAGTTCTGGGTGGGCCTGGTGATTGTGATTTCCTTCACCGCCGGCTCCGCCTTCCTGATGTGGCTGGGTGAGCAGATCACTGAGTTCGGCATCGGCAACGGCATTTCCATTATCCTGTTCGCCGGTATTGTCTCCCGGTTCCCCCAGATGATCACCGACTCCATCACCGGCGTGAACATCTGGAATCAGGTGCGGGGCGGCCTGACCGCTGAGAGCCTCCAGAGCGCGGTCCCCAGCGTCTACCGGACTGTGGAGGACGCCCAGGCCTATCTGGACCGGGCCCTGCATCCCGCGATGATTCCTGTCATTATCATCGGCATGCTGGCTTTGGTGGTCTTCATCGTCTATATCAACAACGCCGAGCGCCGCATCCCGGTGCAGTACGCCAAGCGCGTCGTGGGCCGGAAGATGTACGGCGGCCAGTCCACCCACATCCCCATGAAGGTGAGCATGTCCGGCGTTATGCCCATCATCTTCGCCCAGTCCATCGCCTCTCTGCCCGCCACCATCGCGGCCTTCACCGGCCACAGCGAGGACACCACCGGCTTCTGGGGCGGGCTGATGAGCGTGTTCGACACCAGCAAAATCTTCTACAGCATCATCTATTTCCTGCTCATCGTGGGCTTCAGCTATTTCTACTCCACCATGGCATTCAACCCCATTGAGGTGGCCAACAACCTGAAGAAGAACGGCGGCTTCATTCCTGGCCTGCGGCCTGGCAAGCCCACCTGTGACTTCCTCATGAAGGTGCTCAACAAAATCACCATGTTCGGGGCCCTGTACCTGTCCGTGATTGCCATCGCCCCCATCATCACCGGCAATCTGGTGGGCTACCAGTCTTTGGCCATCGGCGGAACCTCCGTCATCATCGTAGTGGGCGTCGCTCTGGAGACCGTGAAGCAGATGGAGGCCCAGATGTTGATGCGGCATTACAAGGGCTTCCTGGAGTAAGGGGAGACGGCTATGGGTATGAAACTGATCCTGCTGGGCGCCCCCGGCGCCGGCAAAGGGACCCAGGCCGAGATTCTCAGCGCCAAGCTGGGCGTCCCTACCATCTCCACCGGAAACATCCTCCGTGCAGCGATTCAGGAGGGTACGCCCATCGGCCTGGAGGCCAAGGGCTATATGGACGCCGGCAGGCTGGTGCCCGATTCCGTCATCATCGGCATTGTGGCCCAGCGGCTGGAGCAGCCCGACTGCGTCAGAGGCTTCATTCTGGATGGGGTGCCCCGCACCATCGGGCAGGCTGAGGCGCTGGACGCCGCCGGCGTCACCTTCGACAAGGTGCTGTCCATTGAAATCTCCGACGGAGAGATTGAGGAGCGTATGTCAGGCCGCCGGGTGTGTCAGAGCTGCGGCGCTCCCTATCATGTGAAGGCCCGCCCCCCCAAGACAGAGGGGGTGTGCGACGCCTGCGGCGGACCGCTGGTCCAGCGGGCGGACGATCAGGCCGAGACCGTCCGGAAGCGTCTGGCGGTCTATCACCAGGAGACCGAGCCCCTGAAGGGCTTCTATGAGGCCAAGGGCATTCTGGCTCTGGTGGCCAATCAGGACACCATTGAGGGGACCAACAAGGTCATGATGGAGGCGCTGGGATTCTGATGGCGCTGGAAATGATTTCACTGAAATCCCAACGGGAGATCGAGGCTATGCGCCGGGCCGGACGGCTCACCGCCCAGGCCCGGGCCCTGGCCGGCTCCATGGTCCGCCCCGGGGTTACCACCCACGAGATCGACAGAGCGGTCCGCCGCTTTATCGAGAGCCATGGGGCCAAGCCATCCTTCCTGGGCTACGGCGGCTTTCCCGGTTCCGCCTGCATCTCGGTGAACGAGGTGGTCATCCACGGCATCCCCGGCCCCTATAAGCTGAAGGAGGGCGACATCGTCAGCGTGGACGTGGGCGCCTTCGTCGGCGGCTTCCACGGCGACTGTGCCGCCACCTACCCCTGCGGCGAGGTGAGCGAGGAGGCCATGCGGCTGATCCGAGTCACCCAGCAGAGCTTTTGGGAGGGCATTCAAAACGCCCGCCGGGGCTGCCGGGTGAGCGACATCGGCCACGCGGTCCAGGTCTACGTGGAGGCCAACGGTTTCTCCGTGGTTCGGGACTTTGTGGGCCACGGCGTGGGCGCAAGGCTCCATGAGGCCCCCGAGGTGCGCAACTTCGGCCCCGCCGGCCACGGCCCCCGGCTCCAGCCGGGGATGACTATCGCTGTGGAGCCTATGGTGTGTGCCGGGGACTGGCAGGTGGAGAATCGGGAGGGCAACTGGACTACCGTCACCAAAGACGGCTCTCTGGCCGCCCACTATGAAAATACCATTCTGATTACCGAGGACGGTCCGGAGATCCTCACTGTCACAGAGGACGGAGCCTATGTATGACTACACGGGCTGGATTGTTCGGGCCAGCGCCGGACGGGACAAGGACGGTATCTTCTGTGTGGTGGGCATGGATCAGGAGCGGCAGAGACTGCTGCTGGCTGACGGAAAGCGCAGGAAGGTGTCACGGCCCAAGCGGAAAAAGCTGGGTCATGTCTGGTGCTTGACGGACCACCTGCATATGTATGATCACCCTGTGGTCCACAGCCTGCGACAGGGAGAACCGGTCTCCGACCGGGCATTGAGACGGGCGCTGGCCGCCTTCAAGGAGGGATATTCGCTTGGCTAAAGACGATATGATCGAATTGGAGGGCATCGTCACCGAGGCCCTGCCCAATACCACATTCCATGTGGATATCGGAAACGGACACATTATCCTGGCACATATTTCCGGCAAGCTGCGGATGAATTTTATCCGCATCCTGCCCGGCGACAAGGTGACCATTCAAATGTCACCCTACGACCTGACCAGGGGAAGGATCACCTGGCGGTCCAAGTAAGTATCAACGAGCGGACAGGGGAGAGCCTTGCCTTTCCCCTTCCGTGGCCATCAAGGCATTCATCAGGAGGTTTAACAATTATGAAAGTCAGACCGTCCGTGAAGCCCATGTGCGAGAAGTGCAAAGTCATCAAGCGCAAGGGCAAAGTCATGGTAATTTGCGAAAACCCCAAGCATAAGCAGAGACAAGGTTAATTGGAGGTGCTGTAAAAAATGGCTCGTATTGCCGGTATTGACCTGCCGAGAGAGAAGAGAATCGAGATCGGCCTCACTTATATCTACGGCATTGGGCGCACCAGCGCCAACAAGATCCTGGCCAAAGCCGGGGTTAACCCCGACACCCGCGTGAAGGACCTCACCGAGGAGGACGAGGCCAAGCTGCGCGAGGTCATCAGCCACGAGTACACCGTGGAGGGCGACCTGCGACGCAACGTGGCCATGGACATCAAGCGGCTCACCGAGATCGGCTGCTACCGGGGCATCCGCCACCGCAAGGGGCTGCCCGTCCGGGGCCAGCGGTCCAAGACCAACGCCCGTACCCGCAAGGGTCCCAAGCGTACCGTCGCCAATAAGAAGAAGTAAGGAGGGATACACATGGCTGCGAACAAAGGTAAAAAAGTGGTGCGTAAGCGCCGGGAACGCAAGAACGTAGAGAGGGGCCAGGTGCATATCCGCTCCTCCTTCAACAACACCATGGTCACCGTGACCGACGCGCAGGGCAACGCCCTGTCCTGGGCCTCCTCCGGCGGCCTGGGCTTCCGCGGCTCCCGTAAGTCCACCCCCTACGCCGCTCAGACCGCCGCCGAGACGGCTGCCAAGGCCGCGATGGAGTATGGCCTGAAGACCGTGGAGGTCTATGTGAAAGGCCCCGGCCAGGGCCGTGAGGCCGCCATCCGGGCGCTGCAGGCCGTGGGCCTGGAGGTCACCCTCATTAAGGACGTGACTCCCGTTCCCCACAACGGCTGCCGGCCCCCGAAGCGCCGCCGTGTCTGATTGAAGGAGGTTTTGACAGATGGCTAGAAATATGCAGCCCATCGCCAAGCGGTGCAAGGCGCTGAACCTGTCCCCCGCCGCCATGGGCTATGCCAAGAAGACGACCAACCGCAACCCCAAGGGCCAGATGCGCAAGAAGCAGTCTGAGTATGCCATGCAGATGACTGAGAAGCAGAAGGTCAAATTCGTCTATGGCGTGATGGAGAAGCAGTTCCATATGTACTATGAAAAGGCGTCCCGGATGCAGGGTAAGACGGGCGAGAACCTGCTCACCCTCATCGAGCGCCGGCTGGATAACGTGGTCTACCGTCTGGGCTTCGCTATGACCCGCCGTGAGGCCCGTCAGCTCACCACCCACGGTCACTTCACCGTAAACGGACAGCGGGTGGACGTTCCATCCTACCTGGTCAAGTCCGGTGACGTGATCGAGGTCCGGGAGAAGAGCCGCGCCTCCGTCAAGTTCAAGCGCCTGACCGGCGAGGACGCCCCCGTGGTCAACGTGCCCAAGTGGCTGGACCGCAACAAGAATACCCTCCAGGGCACCGTCGTTGCCATGCCCACCCGGGACGACATCGACTTCCCCGTGGAAGAGCACCTCATCGTCGAGCTGTATTCTAAGTAATTATATTGCCGGGCCATTGCGTGAAGAAATGGCGTGTAGGGGCGGATATTATCCGCCCGATGACGCGGTGAAGGAGAGTAGCGGGCGGATGATATCCGCCCCTGCCCCCAGTATATGGAACACCCGGTGAGCATACAGACTTAGAGAACCCTCAGATATTGGTGAGCTGAATGAAGCGGCGCAAGGGCGCCGCCGAGAAAAGGAGGGTATTCCAGCATATGATTGAAATTGAAAAGCCCCGCATCGAATGTGTGGAAAATCCCGGTGACGCTTCCTACGGAAAGTACGTGGTAGAGCCGCTGGAGCGGGGTTACGGCACCACCCTTGGCAACTCCCTGCGGCGGATTCTGCTGTCCTCCCTGCCGGGCACGGCGGTGACCTCCATCAAGATCTCCGGGGTACAGCATGAGTTCACCACCATCCCCGGCGTCAAGGAGGACGTGACCGAGATTGTTCTCAATGTGAAGAGTATTATCGCCAAGCTGTACAGCGAGGGTGTGAAGACCGTTCATATTGAGGCGTCCGGGGAGTGTGAGGTCACCGCGGGCGACATCAAGGCGGACGCCGACGTGGAGATCCTCAACCCGGAGCTGCACATCGCCACATTGGGTCCCGAGGCGAGCATGTCTATGGAGCTGACCCTGTCCCACGGCCGGGGCTATGTCCCAGCGGACAAGAACAAGCCCGCCCAGTCCATCATCGGGGTTATTCCCGTGGATTCCATCTATACCCCGGTGCGCAAGGTCAACTACACCGTGGAGAACACCCGTGTGGGCGATGCCACCGACTATGACAAGCTGACCCTGGAGGTGTGGACCAACGGCACCATTGACGCCCGGGACGCCGTCTCCCTGGGGGCCCGCATCCTGTGCGACCACTTCACCCTGTTCACCGATCTGTCCGAGACCATGGGCACCCGTTCCACCGTGGTGGAGAAGGCGGAGACTCAGCGGGACAAGGTGATGGAGATGACCATCGACGACATGGATCTGTCCGTCCGCTCCTACAATTGTCTGAAGCGGGCCAACATCAATACGGTGGAGGACCTGATTTCCAAGACAGAGGAGGAGATGATGAAGGTCCGGAACCTGGGCCGCAAGTCCCTGGAGGAAGTCATCAACAAGCTGTCCATGATGGGACTGTCGCTGGCCAGCGAGGAGAACAATTAAGCGCCGAATCCCTGAGCAGAGGAGCTTTGACCGGAGCAAGCAGGAGAAACCAAGGTGCCAAAGGCAGCTGTTTCAAGGCCGAGATGGAGGGAAAGCGACCCGGACGCAAGGGGACCGAGGCGTGATATCTAAAGAAAGGCGTATGTAACGTTCCGCCTGATCTGCGGCGTTTGCCGTCAGAATTGAACGAATTCAAACTGATCTCGCCACGCGAGGTCGAAGGAGTGTTTACCATGTCTCAGAAGAACCGCAAGCTGGGTCGTACCAGCGACCAGCGCCGGGCCATGCTCCGCGCCATGGTCACATATCTGCTGGAGAACGGTCAGATCAAGACCACTGTCACCCGTGCCAAGGAAGTGGCTCCCGTGGCCGAGAAGATGATTACCCTGGCCAAGAGCAACACCCTGGCCTCCTACCGTCAGGCCCTGTCCTACATCACCAAGGAGGACGTGGCCAACAAGCTGTTCAAGGAGATCGGACCCAAGTACGCCGACCGTAACGGCGGCTACACCCGTGTGGTCCGTATTGGCCCCCGCCGCGGCGACGCCGCCGAGATGGCCATTATCCAGTTGGTGTAAATGGAAGCAAAAGACCCGCCCTTGCCGGCGGGCCTTTTTGCAAAAATCCGCACCCCGGCAGAATTGAGACGGGGCTGAGAGGGCTGAATGAGGAGGAAAAAACATGCATATGGCTGACGCGCTCCTGTCACCGCCCGTGGCCGCCGCCATGTACGCGGCCTCCGGCGCCGCTGCGTGCGCCTGTGTCAAGGTGCTGCGAAAGGATGAAAATACGGTCAAGCTGCCGGCGATGGCGGTGGCCTCAGCCCTGGTATTCGCAGGGCAGATGGTTAATTACGCCATCCCGGGCACCGGCTCCTCCGGCCACCTGTGCGGCGGGATGATGCTCTCGGCGCTGCTGGGGCCCCAGGCGGGCTTTCTCTCTATGACGGTGATTTTAACCATCCAATGCCTTTTCTTTGCTGACGGCGGCCTGCTGGCTCTGGGGGCGAACTGCTGGAATATGGCCTTCTACGGCTGCTTCGCAGGGTATTATCTTCTGTGGAGGCCAATTATGCGGGGGAGATGGTTCTCCCGGATGGAGGAGAGCAGGTCGGCCCGGCTGAAGATCATCCTGGCCAGTATGCTGGGCTGCGTGCTCACGCTACAGCTGGGTGCCCTCTCGGTGGTGCTGGAGACCACCCTCTCCGGCGTGACAGAGCTGCCCCTGGCCGCTTTCGCCGGAGTGATGCAGCCCATCCATCTGGCTATTGGCCTGGTGGAGGGGGGAATCACCGCCGCCGTCCTGCTGTTTGTCTACGAGGCCCGGCCCCAGCTGCTGATGGAGGGGGAGACATCCTCGTCCCGGAGCAGATGCTCCCCACGGGCCGCACTGACCGTTTTGGCGGTCACGGCCCTGGTGGTGGGCGGAGGAATGAGCCTTGCGGCCAGTTCCGCCCCGGACGGCCTGGAGTGGTCCCTGTTCGGGTCGGACCGCGGCGCCAATATGGGACTGGACGAGGAGAACTACGGTATTCCAAGCGCGGCGGCGGCGGCGGCGGGGGCCATCCAGGAGAAGACGGCCCTGCTGCCAGACTACGCCTTTCCAGACAGTGAGAGCCCCGTGGGGACCAGTGTCTCCGGTATGGCGGGCTCCGTGGTGGTTGCGGCCGCAGCAGCAGGAATATGTCTGACCGGAGGCTTTTTCCGCAGGAAGAAAGCTGGAAAAAGCGATGAAATGTGATATGATTTCAGGGGCGCCCTACCGGCGCCTCTGAAATCCTTTTGTGAGGAGCGCTATGGATCAACTGTCTCAGGCCCGGCTGGAACTGCGGGAGATGGACGCCCTGGCGGGAATGAATTCACCGGTCCACCGGCTGCATCCCCTGTGCAAGCTGTTGGTGACCATTTTCTACATAGGAACGGTGACGTCTTTTCCCAAATACAGCCTCTCCGCGCTGATGGCGATGGTGCTGTATCCGGCGGTGATGTTTTCGGTGGCGGGAATCCCGCTGTCTTTGTGCTTCCGCCGGCTGCGCTTTGTGCTGCCCCTGGTGTGGGCGGTGGGTCTGGCCAACCCCTTTTTGGACCGGACCCCTCTGCTCCGCCTGGGGGGGATGGCAGTCACCGGAGGAATGCTCTCTATGGTTACGCTGATGCTGAAGGGGACCCTCGCCCTGACGGCATCCTTCCTCCTGCTGGCCACCACCCCTGTCGACCGGCTGTGCGCCTGTCTGAGGCGGGTCCATGTACCCGCCATCATAACCACTCTGCTGCTTCTGACCTATCGCTATGTGGGACTGATGCTGGAGGAGGCCTCCGCCATGTTCCAGGCCTACAGCCTGCGCGCGCCGGGACACAGAGGGGTCCATGTCTCCGCCTGGGGCTCCTTTCTGGGACAGCTTCTGCTGCGCAGCATGGACCGGGCGGAGGAGCTCTGCCGGAGCATGGAGCTGCGGGGATTCCACGGGGAATTTTACTGCACCGCTCCGCCGCGCTGGCGGGGATGGGACGCGGCATGCGTAGTCCTCTGGCCGGCGGCATTTCTCCTGGCCCGGCGCGTTAACGCCGCCGTCTGGCTGGGCGGCCTGATTGTGAGGTGAGGGTATGCTGGAATTGAAGGACGTCTTCTACTCCTACGGTGGGAACGAGCCTGCGGTGAACAGGCTCAGCTTTGCCGTTGAGAAGGGGGAAGCTGTGGGGCTGATCGGGGCGAACGGGGCGGGCAAGTCCACCCTGATGAGACTGATTGTGGGTCTGCTGGGGGCTGAGGGGAGCATTCTGGTGGACGGCCTGCCTGTGGAGCGGAAAAATCTGCCACAAATCCGACGGAAGGTCGGCTTTGTGCTCCAGGACTCGGACAATCAGATGTTTATGCCCACCGTCTATGAGGATATGATCTTCGGCCCGCTGAACAGCGGTCTGGATATGGAGGAGGCCCAAAGGCGGGTTGACGGCGTGCTGGAGCGGCTGGACCTGATGCCGCTGAAGCACCGCTATAACCACCAGATTTCCGGCGGGGAGAAGCGGATGGCGGCCATTGCGGTGATCCTGGCCATGGAGCCTGAGGTGATCCTGATGGACGAGCCCTCCTCCGCACTGGACCCCATGAACCGCCGCACCGTCATCCGCACCATCAACAGCCTCCCCCAAACCAAGCTGATCGCGTCCCACGACCTGGATATGATTTTGGACACCTGTCAGCGGGTGATCCTGCTGTCCCGGGGGACCATCGCGGCCGACGGTCCGGCGGAGGTCATCCTCCAGGACCGGGCGCTGCTGGAGGCAAACCGGATGGAGCTCCCCTTCTGCCTTCAGGGAAGGCGGGTTTCGTCTTCCATTTTTCCGCCGGATATAGTATAATCGAGGCAAAGACAACAAGGAGGAACGCGCGATGAAAATTACTTACCTGGGCCACTCCTGCTTCAAAATCGAATCCGGAGGGCGCTCTATCGTTCTGGACCCCTATCAGGACGACAGTGTTCCGGGTTATCTTCCCCTCCGGGAGCGGGCGGACCGGGTGCTGTGCAGCCACGGGCACCGGGACCACGGGGGAGTGGAGTGCGTCACCCTGGAGGAGGGGGCGGACCTCCCCTTCACTGTGGAGACCATCGAGACCTGGCACGACGACCAGCAGGGCGCCCTCCGCGGGCGTAACGCTGTCCATATTCTGGACGACGGGCAGTGCCGCCTGGCCCATCTGGGGGACCTGGGCTGTGAGCCGTCGCCGGAACAGAAGGAGAGGCTGAAGGGCCTCACCGCCCTGCTGATCCCCGTGGGGGGCTGGTACACCATTGACGCGGCTCAGGCGGACGCTCTGGTCAGGGAGCTGGCCCCCAGGGTCGTGATTCCCATGCATTACCGGGGGGAGGGCTTTGGCTATGACGTGATCGGTACTCTGGAGGAGTTTACCGCCCTGCGGGAGGATGTGACGGTCTGCCCCGGCTCTGAGCTGGAGCTGACCCCAGCGGCGGAGAGGCGGACAGCCGTGCTGAGGGCGCGGAATCTCCGCAGGACGGAGGAGCGGTAACATGGGGGAATTCAAAGGCAGTCAGAATTATGTGGCCTCGGAGGAACTGCTCCGGGCGGCCAACATCGCCATGGTGCTGCAAAAGCCCCTGCTGATCAAGGGAGAACCGGGCACCGGCAAGACCATGCTGGCCGAGGCCATCGCTCAGGCGCTGAACAAAAAGCTCATCATCTGGAATATCAAGTCCACCACCAAGGCCCAGGACGGGCTCTATGTCTACGACGTAGTTCAGCGGCTCTACGACAGTCAGTTCGGGGGGCAGGGGGTGGACGACGTGGAGAGGTACGTCAAACTGGGCAAGCTGGGGGAGGCCTTCACCGACGACGAGCAGGTGATCCTTCTCATCGACGAGATCGACAAGGCCGACCTGGAGTTCCCCAACGACCTGCTGTGGGAGCTGGACCGGATGGAGTTTCACATTCCCGAGACAGGCCGCACCGTGAAGGCCATCCACCGCCCGGTGGTGATTATCACCTCCAACGCCGAGAAGGAGCTGCCGGACGCCTTCCTGCGCCGGTGCGTCTTCCACTATATCGAGTTCCCGGACAAGGACCTGATGGCGGATATCGTCCGGGTTCACTTCCCCGACATCGAAAAGCGGCTGCTTACCCAGGTCCTGGAGGCCTTCTATAAGATCAGAAATCTGCCGCAGATCAAGAAAAAGCCCTCCACCAGCGAGATTATCGACTGGATCCAGGCCCTGCGGCACGGTGGCGTGGATGTGGGACGGATTGTGAAGGAGGTGCCCTATCTGGGGGTGCTCCTGAAAAAGAATGAGGACATCGACACACTGCGGCGGCAGTGGCGGTAAAGGGGCGGAGACTATGAAGATCATCGATGCCCACCTCCATCTCTTTCCCCCCTCTCCAGGCACAGACGCCATGGCGGAGGGAGTGGGCCATAAAAATTCTGTGGAGCATCTGCGGCAGGTCTACGGGACGCTGGGCATGGTCCACGGGGTAATTATGGGCAACCGCAGTCTGGAGACGGACTATCACAACTATCCCGCCGACCTGTTTCATTACTGCGTTGGCCTGGACAGCGCCCTGATGGGACAGGGCAAAACCCCGATTCCCGATCTGGCGGAGAAGGTGGAGGAGAATTTGAAGCGGGAGAACTGCTGCGGGGTGAAGCTGTATCCGGGGTATAACAAGCTGTGGCTGTCTGATCCCGTCTATAAGCCAGTCTATGAGCTTGCCGCCCGGTATGACAAGCCTGTGGCTGTCCATATGGGGCTGACCTCCATGGCCCGGGCCCACCTGAAATACTGCCACCCCCTGGCCCTGGACGAGGTGGCGGCGGACCACAGGCGTACCCGCTTTATCATGTGCCACTTCGGCAACCCCTTTCTGGAGAGCGCCGCCGCGGTAGTGGAGAAGAACCCCAACGTGGGCGCCGACCTCTCGGGGCTGCTGGAGGGTCGGGTGGACCTGAACCGGTATTTCCGGGAACAGGCGGGCTATGCCGGCCTGCTGACCACATGGCTCACCGCCATCTGCCGGTGGGACGATATCATGTATGGAACGGATTGGCCCATTGTCAATCTGGAGGAGTATATCGGGTTTATCCGGCGTCTGGTGCCGGAGGAGCAGTGGGAACGGGTATTTTTTTGCAACGCCAACCGAATTTACGGACTGGGGCTGTGAGACAAAAAGGCCCCCGGAGAAACTTCTTCTCTGGGGGCCTTGACATTTTTTAATGACGGCCAGACGCGGACTGGCCGTCATCGCAAGGAAAATATGCACAGGCGGCCTTTCGACCAACATCATTATAGCACAATCCTCCAGATATTTACAAGAGGGAAAAGAACATTTCCCGCAAAAAATTCCCGCTGTGACGGTCAATCGCGCCAGGACGGCGAACATAATTTATAACATCTTTTTTAGCATAGCCGCGGTGCCTCAATTGTTGTAGAATTAAATCGAATTGAGGTGATTTCGTGGGAAATGATGCGCTGATTGTGACAATAAAGAGGCCAAAGGGAGAGGACGGATATCGGACGTTTTCCGTCCGCCTGAGGGAGGCGGTGGTCAGCCGGATGGACGACGTCTCCAGGGAGACGGGACGCAGCCGGAACGAACTCATCGGCCTGTTTTTGGAGTACGCGCTGGAGCATTACACGTTGGAGAGGGGTGAGAAAAGCCATGAACAGCGAGTATGACATTCCCACCGCTCTGTGCCACGCCGCGGTGGGCAAAATCGTGATGGAGCACATGGAACGGCTGCACCCCGCGGTCATTTCCAGCGCAGTGGAGAGCCGGGCGGTCCAGACCCTGGAGGCCATACGCTGTGTGCTGGAAAATAACAGACTGAGCGATCCCCAGTGCGTCCAGCGAATTGACAACCTGATTGCCCTGTTTTTTCGGGAGCTGGATATCAAAATTGAACGAAACAGGGCGGACAGCTGACTGTCCGCCCCGGAGAAGAAAGACACAGACGCTGTGTCTTTCTTTTATTGCTTCAGGCTGTCCAGATACTCGTCATAGGTCATTTTCCGGTCGACGAGCCTGCCATCGGCGGTGAAGTCAAAGACCCGGTTGCAGACCGTCTGAATCAGCTGGTGGTCGTGGGAGGCCACCAGCACGTTGCACTTGACCGCCTCCAGCCCCTTGTTCAGGGCGGCGATGGACTCCAGGTCCAGGTGGTTGGTGGGCTGGTCCAGCATGAGGACGTTGGCCCCGGAGAGCATCATCCGGGACAGCATGCACCGCACCTTCTCGCCGCCGGAGAGCACCTTTACCGGCTTGTGGACCTCGTCCCCGGAGAAGAGCATCCGGCCCAGGAAGCCCCGCAGATATTGCTCCTGGGGGTCGGGGGAGAACTGGCGCAGCCACTGGACCAGGTCGTCGTCGTTCTCCTGGAAATAGGGAGTGTTGTCCTTGGGGAAGTAGGAGAAGGTGGCCGTCTGGCCCCATTTGACCGTCCCCTCGTCGGGCTCCAGCTCCCCGGCCAGAATTTTGAAGAGGGCGGTGTGGGCGTTTTCGTTGTCCCCCACGAAGGCGATCTTCTCGTCATGGCCCACGATGAAGGACACCTTGTCCAGCACCTTCACCCCATCGATGGTCTTGGACACGTCGGTGACAAAGAGGATGTCCTTGCCCACCTCCCGGTCGGGAGTGAAGCCCACCCAGGGGTAGCGGCGGGAGGAGGCGGGCATCTCCTCCACGGTGAGCTTGTCCAGCAGCTTGCGCCGGGCGGTAGCCTGCTTGCTCTTGGACTTGTTGGCGGAGAAGCGGGAGATAAAGTCCTGCAATTCCTTGATTTTCTCCTCGTTGCGCTTGTTCTGGCTCTTAATGAGCTGCTGGACCAGCTGGGAAGACTCGTACCAGAAGTCGTAGTTGCCCACATACATCTTGATCTTGCCGTAGTCGATGTCCACGATGTGGGTGCACACGGTGTTGAGGAAGTGCCGGTCGTGGGACACCACAATCACCGTGCCCTCAAAGTCCAGCAGGAAGTCCTCCAGCCAGTTTACCGCGTCGATATCCAGGTTGTTGGTGGGCTCGTCCATCATCAGCAGGTCGGGATTGCCGAACAGAGCCTGGGCCAGCAGGACCTTCACCTTGAGGCGGGCGTCCAGGGTGGCCATATCGTTGTAGTGGTACTCGGTGCCGATGCCCAGGCCCTGGAGAATGCGGCTGGCGTCGGATTCCGCCTCCCAGCCCCCCAGCTCGGCGTACTCCTCCTCCAGCTGACAGGCCAGCAGCCCGTCCTCATCGGTCATCTCCTCCTTGGCGTAGAGGGCGTCCTTCTCCTTGCCGATGTCATAGAGGCGCTGATTGCCCATAATGACGGTATCCATCACGTTGTAGGCGTCGTAGGCGTTCTGGTCCTGCTTTAAGACCGACATGCGGATGTTGGGCAGGATGGACACCTGGCCGGAGGAGGAGTCCAGCTCGCCGGAGAGGATTTTCAGGAAGGTGGACTTGCCGGCCCCATTGGCGCCGATAATGCCGTAGCAGTTGCCCCGGAGGAACTGAAGATCCACATGGGAAAACAGCGGGGTGCCGCTGTAGTTCAGGCTCAGATCGGTGACGGTGATCATGTCTAATTCTCCTTTTTTGTGAGATGTGCGTTGATCATCATACCACATAAATCAGAAAAAAGACAGAGGTTTTTGCGAAATATAGTGGTAGTTTGTTTGTAATTTTGAAAGGCGATAAAAGGGCGGCCAGGCTGTGTGGAACCGGGTCGCCTTTTTGTTCCTGTTTGATGTAAGAAGTGCCTTGAAATAACCGCTTTTGCCGGTTTGTTGTCACAGAAATTCGATAAGAAGCTGTCCCCCCGGCCGCAATACCCCTTATAATATTTGTCACCCCAAAGAAAAAGAGAGGAGGGTCGGGATGTCAGGTATGATGTACGGCTATGCCCGCGTATCCACACGCGGACAGAGGGAGGACCGCCAGGTGGCGGCTCTGCAGGAGTTCGGTGTGGCCCTGGAACATATCACTGTGGAAAAGCAGTCGGGGAAAAATTTTGACCGGCCACTGTATCAGCGATTGGTCCAGATGCTTCGTTGCAGAGACGTGCTGGTAGTCAAGAGCATTGACCGGCTGGGACGGAACTACAAGGAGATTCTGGAGCAGTGGAGCTATATCACAAAAGTACAGGGCGCGGCCATCGTCGTGCTGGATATGCCGCTTCTGGATACCCGGGAGGGCCGGGATCTGACCGGTACGCTGGTGGCGGACATTGTGCTCCAGCTGCTGAGCTATGTGGCTCAGACGGAGCGGGAATTTATTCATCAGCGTCAGGCGGAGGGCATTGCGGCTGCGTTGGAGCGCGGGGTCCGCTTCGGTCCCGACCGCATTCCCATGCCGGAGGGCTTTGAGAAGCTGGCGGAGGACTGGTGGAATGGATCTGTCACCGCCACCGAAGCTGGGAAAATGTTGAGTGTCTCCCGAAAAACCTTCACCCGCAGGGCTACGGAGTGGGGGACCGGCCGGGGCCTCACAAAGCGGATAAATACTGCGTAAGTAATCTGTGGTTTGTACCAGCGCCTTCAAAGATTTGAAATTCTGCGAGGGCCATAAAAAATGGACCAGGACAACCAAACCTTGCTCACTCTTCTCTATGATGATATCGCTGCGGCAGATACCCACATACTCCAGCTTCACCAGGATCCCGCACATCACGGCGGGAATGCCCAGCATCCAGAGAATGGCCAGGAGGCTCCCCGCCCGGCCGGTGCGGTGGATGGAGCGGGTATAGCTGTCGGTCTGATTCATACAAGGCACCTCCTATTTCAGCAGCCGTTCCGGAAGGACGGAGGCCGTCATACTGACAATCAGCGAGATGGACATGATAAAGCTCCCCATCCAGCTCAGCTTGAAGCGCCGCATACACAGTGCGCACAGGGCCGCTATCCCCATGCTGACCAGAAAGGTCAGGGCGTACACCGTCCCGGAAGCGAAAATCAGGGGTGTGAAGGCTGCCACAATGCCCAGGAAGAAGCAGGAATTGACGATGGCGCCCCAGTCGCCCCGCTTCTTTTTCAGTTTATTCATGCCGTTTTGAATCTTCTCCACGGCAAAGATGTTGATGATAATGCCGCCAAGGATGCAGATGCTCATGACAAACATCACCGCGCCAAATACGCTGTAATCGGCGCAGGCGGTCATCTCGCTCACCGAGCTGTAGCCCATTCCGTTGGCCACCATATCCGCCGCCATCAGCTCATAGCTCACCGAGTCCACCACCGACAGTCGGTACCAGGGCCAGGGTACCCCCAGCACGGTGGACAGGGTGAACAGCCCAATCACGATGGAGATGGAGGGGACGACGGTGAAAACGGCTGAGCCGCGGGCCACAGTCCAAAGATTTTCCCGGGAAATGCCCAGCTCCAGGCATCGTTTCCAGGCCTTGCGCAGAAAGACGGCGGACAGCCCCACGATATACAGGATCCCAGCCGCCGCCAGGAGGTAGAGAAGTGGGGAATTTGCCACATCAAAATAACCCATATTGGTCCTCCCTTAAACATATCGCTCATTTTCTACAAACACAGCCGCTGTTTTTTGTAACATTATCTTATCATAGAACTTCTCTTCTGAAAAATATATAATCCATTTACTTTCCATATCAAAAATGATATAATATTCCGAGACATATGGGGGAGACGCTATGGAACAGCTGGACTTGAAATATCTGCAATACGCCTTGGCGGTGGCTCGCTGCGGGTCGGTGACTCAGGCGGCCCGGGAGCTCTATCTGGCCCAGCCCAACCTGAGCCGGGCCGTCGCCGAGCTGGA
Source organism: Oscillospiraceae bacterium 44-34 (assembly GCA_041223805.1). GTDB lineage: Bacteria > Bacillota > Clostridia > Oscillospirales > Oscillospiraceae > Lawsonibacter. The sequence goes on from JBCLQX010000014.1 coordinate 26,970, forward strand.
GCAGGCCTTGGGGTTTCCCCTGTTTATCCGGACCCATCAGGGGATGACCCTGACTGCCCGGGGGGAACGTTTCCTGGCAGAGGCGGAGGGAATGCTGGACCGGCTGTCCATTCTGGCCCGGGAGTGCCGTCAGGCCGAGACCTGCCTGGCCCACATTGCCTGCGTCCCCTCCTCCCTGTTTGTCAATTCCGTCTTAGAGGCGGCCCGCCGCATGCCGGAGCTTATTGTTCAGTGTGAGGAGTATTACAGCTGCCTTGAGCTGTTCGACCGGGTGGTGAAGGGGGCCTCTCAGGCCGCCTTTCTCACCTTTGGCGCGGAGATGAAGGACGACCTGCTGGCCTACCTCCTCCGCCGGGAGCTGAATTACCACCCCCTGGCCCAGAGCCCCGCCTACGGGGTGGTTCGCCGTTCCAGCGGACTGTACCACCCGGAGACCGACCCGCCCTTGATCCGCTACGACCAGGCCCGCCTGATGCTGAGCGTGACCTATTTCGATCCCATCGGGATCCACTTTCACCCGGAAAAAGCCGCCCTGCCCCGCTCCAGGGGAGTCTGTCACGGAGTCGGGCGTGCCGGGAATCTGGATATGCTGGAATCCATAGACGACCTGGTGATGATCTCCTGCCATGTTCACTCCAAAATCACAGCGCGCAATGAGCTGGCGGCGGTTCCCATCCAGCCGGAGCGTATGGCCTATGAGTATGGCTATGTCACCGGCGGCAGGGCCGACCTGGATGCTCCCCTCCAGGCCCTTCTCGCGGAGGTCCGGCGGGAGGTCGGAAGGGAGTTGGGGCAGGTCTGGCCAGGCAGCGCAGCCGCTTTCGAGCCGCAAAATACCCCGCCGCCGGGCTGAAGGCGGGACCGGATATACCAGAGCAAATCCGCTGGCACCGCTGTGTACTGTTCTTGTTGCTTGTTATTGACGCGGTTGGGGTCATATGGTATTATGACAAGGATTTTTAACCCTTGCGGTGAAGCGGCGCACACCGCAGCTGAGTGTGGTTCATGTGGAGGACAGACATATGGAATATTCAGGGGAATATTTTGAACGGGCTGGAGAAGGCGCTGTGTCCGTTGAGCAGTACAGCGGCATGCGGAGCGTACAGAATCTGGAGGCTGTTATCAACGAGGGTCTCCGCGTCGCCCTGCTGGAGAAAACTCCGGATGATTCATTGAAGGTACTGCTGGAGCGTTTGGGCAAAGCCCTGGACGGGGACCGGACCTATATCTTTGAGCAGAACGAAGCGGGCGGCGACGACAACACCTACGAGTGGACCGCCGACGGGGTGGCTCCGGAGAAGGAAAACCTGCAAAACGTCCCTTCGGAGGTGTGCGACAGCTGGTATCGGAACTTCAGGATCGGCAAGCATATCGTCATTGAGGATCTGGAGAATATCCGGGAGACCGACCCCCTCCAATATGAGAATCTGAAGCGGCAGGGCATCCACTCCCTTGTAGTGGTCCCCCTCTACGACGGAAAAAAGATCATCGGCTTTTACGGTGTGGACAATCCGCCTGCGAAGTCGCTGGAATACGCTTCGAATATGCTCCAGACGGCGGCATACTTTATTGTATCCTCCCTGAAGCGGCGTGATCTGTTCCGGGAGCTGCAAAAGCGAAGCTATAATGTGCTCCATGCTCTCAGCGTGGACTACCTGAGCATCTACCAGGTGAACTTCGACACAGGCGAGTGCGAGGTCTATCGGAACAGCGAGCAGACAGGCATAGACTGGGCCACCTGCTTTAAGGACGGCTATCAGGCAGGCGTGGAGCGGTACATTTCCGAGTATGTGGTCCCCCAGGACCAGGAGCGGCTCCGCGCTGTGCTGAAGAAGGACTATGTGCTTTCTCAGCTCAGAACGAAGAAAAAGGTCTCGGTCCGATATCAGGTGAAGGACAACTTCTCAGGACTGAAGTATCTGGAGCTTCACTTCTCCGCCACAGAGCGGACGGCGGCGGAGAACTGCGCGATTTTTGCCCAGCGGGACGTCAACGCCGTGGTGGAGCAGGAGGAGAAGTACAAGCTGGAGGCGAGGCGGAGCCTGGAGGACATTTTGGAGGGAGCCCGGACCGGCATCTGGACCATCGAGCTGGAGGAGGGGTGCCAGCCGAGGATGTACGCGGACCGGACCATGCGGATCCTCCTGGGGGTACCGGACAAAATCGGGCCGGAGGAGTGCTACCGGCACTGGTTCGAGCGCATTGAGCCGGACTATGTGGGGATGGTTCAGGAAGCAGTACAGGAAATGCTGAAAACCGGGCGCGCTGAGGTGATCTACCCCTGGAATCACCCCAAGGTGGGCAAAATCTATGTCCGCTGCGGCGGCGTGCCGGACAAGGCGTTTAACAAGCCGGGCTCCTGCCTGAACGGATACCATCAGGACATCACCGAGACCATGGTGACGCGGAAGAAGCAGGAGCAGTCCATTCTGGAGCTTCTGGAGCGGGTGAGACAGGCGAATTCCGCAAAGAGCGAATTCCTCTCCCACATGTCTCACGACCTCCGCACGCCCATCAACGGGATCCTGGGCATGCTGGCCATCCTGGAAAAAAGCACGGACGACCCGGAGCGCCAGAGAGAGTGCCGGAGGAAAATCCGTGTGTCAACGGAGCATCTGCTGTCTCTGGTGAACGACGTTCTTCAAGTGAGCAAGCTGGAGAGCGGACGGCCGGCAGCTGTGGCGGAGCCCTTTGACCTCTGCGATACAATGGGGGACTGTGTTGCGCTTCTCTCCCCCATGGCAGAGGAGCGGGGAGTCCGCCTGGAGCTGGACAAACCCGAACTGCCGCACAGCAAGGTAATCGGAAATCCGCTGCACCTGAAGAAAATCCTGATGAATGTTATCGACAACGCGATCAAATATAACCGCCCGCACGGCTCCGTATTTGTCCGGTCGGAGGAAATCGCCTTTCAGGATGGGGCCGCAATATTCCAGTTTATCGTTGAAGATACTGGAATCGGTATCAGAGAGGGCTTCAAGGAGCACATTTTCGAGCCCTTCACCCAGGAGCACCAGGGCGCCAGGACCGACTATAACGGCGTTGGACTTGGCATGTCCATCGTCAAGAAGCTGGTGGACCAGATGAAGGGGACCGTTGTGGTAGACAGCCAGATCAGCAAGGGAAGCGTGGTCCGGGTTACCCTGCCCATTCAGGTGGATCAGGAGTGGAAGGCCCGATCTGAGGAAGAGGAGCGGAACGCCCGGGAAAATATCGCCGGAATGCACGTCCTTCTGGTGGAGGATAATGAGATCAACTGCGAAATTGTGGAGTTTATGCTGCGGGACGCAGGCGCGGAGATCGTGACCGCGAAGGACGGAAAGGCCGCTGTGGACGCCTTTGAGGCGTCCGCTCCGGGCACGTTTGACTGTATTCTCATGGACCTGATGATGCCGATTATGAGCGGCTATGAGGCGGCGCGGGTCATCCGGGGCCTTGACCGGGCAGACGCAGAAGCCGTGCCCATCATTGCGCTGTCGGCCAACGCCTTTGAGGAGGACGTCGCGCTGGCAAAGGACGCCGGGATGGATGAGCATTTGGCGAAGCCGGTGGACATCCGCAAAATGTTCCGGGTCATGAGTCGGCTGAGGGGTTCCAGGGGGTGTGGTACAGACGGGGCACGGCAGACAGCAAAATGTGAAAACTGTGGAGATGGAAAGGTATGAAAAGCATGGCTTTGCCGCGGTCTTTAAAAGTCAGCATAGCGGCGACCATTTGTTTAACGGTTCTCGTGTTTTCCTTCTTGGGAATATCCATTCACAAAATGAGTGAAGATGCGATTGAGGATATCGGCGGCGCTTATATGGCCGGAATGAATGAACAGGTATCGCTGCACTTTGAGACGATCATTGAGCTCCGGTTAACAATGGCAGAATCAATCGCACACATCGCGGCAGAGGAGGGGCGCTCCGATTACGGCTCGAAGGAAGAGATCGAATACGGCGCGCGGGCAAGGCACTTTTTGTGTGCCGCCCTATACTCCCCCGACGGCGATATTGAAATGATTTTTGGCGATCCCGTGGAACTCAACCACCCGGAGCCCTTTTTGGAGAGCATGAGAGACGGGGAGCGCAAAGCGGCGTCCGCTGTCGACGGCAGCGGGAACGGTGTGATCCTGTTCGGCGTTCCCTGCGCATATCCCATGTCTGACGGCAGGACCAGCCTTGCCATGGTGGTGGGGCTCTCCACCAAGTATATGGGCGAGGTCCTTTTCCTGGACAAGGACAGCTCTCTGATGTATTCTTTCGTCATCCGAAAGGACGGCAGTTACGTCGTCGGAAACGAGGGCGAGGTCCACAATAATTATTTTGACCGGATTTCCAGCATCTTTGACAGTCAGCGCGGGGAGGCGGCCGCCTATATTGAACAGCTCTCGGCGGCCATGAACGCGGATGAGGATTGCTCTGTTATTCTGAAAAACGGCGAATCACGCCGCCATCTGTACTGTACCAGCCTCCCCTACTGCGATTGGTATCTGGTGACGGTGCTTCCCTTTGACGGACTGGACCACACAATTGCGGGGATGAGCAGCCGCTGGCTTACCATCGTTTATGCCGCTTCTTTTGCGGTAATTGCCATGCTCCTCTACATATTCTTCCAGTATTTGAAATTTTTTAAGATTCAGGTATCTGAACTGAAGCGCATGAACGAAGAAATGGACCTGGCGCGGAAAGACGCCGAACGGGCGCAGAAGGAGGCGGAATACGCCAACGCGGCAAAGCAGGAATTCCTTTCCAGCATGAGCCACGACATCCGCACCCCCATGAACGCCATCATCGGTATGACCACGCTGGCCATGGATAATCCGGACAAACCGGAGCAGGTTCAGGATTACCTGGGCAAAATCGCGCTGTCCAGCAAGCACCTGCTGGGCTTGATCAACGACGTGCTGGATATATCCAAGATCGAGAGCGGCAAGATGACGCTGAATGTCGAGCCGGTATCGTTAAACGCGGTGATGGACGGCATCGTCAACATCATACAGCCCCAGGTCAAGGCAAAAAATCAGCAGTTTAAAGTGACTGCCCACGACATTCTTTCGGAGGACGTGTGCTGTGACGGTGTGCGGCTGAATCAGGTGCTGATCAACCTGCTGGGGAACGCTGTCAAATTCACGCCGGAGAAGGGTTCCGTTCAGCTGACCGTGTATCAGGAGGCGCTTCCGGAGGACGCTTCCCGGGTCCGTACCCATTTTCTGGTGAGCGACACAGGCATTGGCATGTCAAAAGAGTATCAGAAGGTGATTTTTGAATCCTTCAGCCGTGAGGACAACACCCGTGTGCGAAAAACCGAGGGCTCCGGACTGGGCATGGCGATTACCAAGTGTATTGTGGACGCGATGGGCGGAGCCATCTCCGTCCGCAGCGAGCAGGGTCAGGGCAGCGAGTTCCACGTTGCCATCGATTTGGAAAAAGCGCCGTCCTCCGTCCCGAGCGCATCCGCCGGCGGGGAAGGCGCTCCCAATGAAGGAGCGGCGAATGTGGTGCTTCGGGGAAGACGTGTTCTCCTGGCAGAGGACAATGAGCTCAACTGGGAAGTGGCGCGGGAGCTGCTCTCCATCCTGGAGCTGGATCTGGATTGGGCCGAAAACGGACAGGTCTGCGTGGAAAAATTCAAGAATTCCTCCGTCGGGTATTATGACGCAATCATTATGGATGTGCGAATGCCCCTTATGGATGGCTATGAGGCGACCATGGCCATCCGAGGACTGGCGCGGGGGGACCAGGATATTCCCATCATCGCCATGACTGCCGACGCGTTTTCGGAGGATATCCAAAAGTGTTTGGAGTGCGGGATGAACGATCATTTGGCAAAGCCGATTGATATTCAGGCCGTCGCCCTCAAACTGAAAAAATATCTGAAATAATAGAGGAAAAAACGGGGCGCGGAGTGTCCCGGACGCATACCCTGCGGGGGCGTCCGCCGCGCTGTCTGCCAACAAGAAAATTAGATTATCCAAAAAAGGAGCGAAGGAACGTGACGGGAAAGAAAGCGGACTCCCGTGCCATCCGGGGGACAAAACGGAGCCTGAACAGGCGGATATTGAGAAATACTATGCTCAATATTGTGATTTTGGTGGTGGTATGCTGTATCATTATGGCCATCTCCTTACAGTCTCTGGCCAACAATATCCTGCTGGACAGTCTTCAGCCCATGGCACGGCAGTCGGCTAAGACGGTGGAGGCCAATATCCATATGCTGGCTGACCGGATGATGACCATCGCCGGCGATCCCCGGATGAATCCGGTGGCCCTCTCCGGCGAGGATGAGACAGAAGCGCCCAGGACAGACGCCGCGGCGACCTCAAAAAACCGCAGAGCGGTTCTGGAGGAAGCGGCGGAGATCTATGAGCTTTACACCATTGCCCTGTACGACCTGAGCGGGCGGCTGGTGCTGGGAATCGACGGCGCGCCGGAAACTCTGGACAGCGGCTTCCTTGCCCTCTTGAAGGAGACGGACAACCTGACCACCGATTCTTCCACCATCTTCCAGGGCAAGCTGGGCATTACCATGGGAATGCCGGTCAAGGAGAACGGCGAAACCGCTCTTTATGTTATGGGCGTATATAAATATGACTTGCTCAACGATGTGATCAGCAGCATCAACCTGGGCAGAAGCGGCATGGCCTATATGGTCAACCAGGAGGGCGTGGTGACCGGCCACCCGGATCAGTCGCTGGTTCTGGAACGGAGCTCGCTGGCTCAGCTCAGCGGCGGCAATGGGGCCGCCGCCGAACGGATCACCACCGGAGAGACGGGCGCGGTCGAGCTTCCAGTCGGCGGGCAGAAAATGCTGGTGGCCTTCTCCCCCATTCGGGGAACCCATTGGTCGCTGGTGATCCAGATCCCCAAGTCGGATTACAATCATTTTATCAACGGAGCCATGCTGATCTCCATTCTGGCTGCCCTGGCGGGACTTATGATCTCTGTGCTGTTCATCCTGCGCTTCGCCCGGTCCATCTCTCAGCCGGTAAAACGGGTGACAGACCGGATGGTAGCCCTTTCCAACGGCGATCTGCACACGGAGGTCCTCCACGTCAGCACCGGGGATGAGCTGGAGGTTATGACCCAGACGCTGGACGCCACGCTGGAGAGCGTAAACCGGTATATATCCGACATCCAGCAGGTATTGACCCACGTTGCGGGAGGCGATCTGCGTACCGGCCCCCAGGTGGAATACAAGGGCGATTTCACGTTGATCCGGGGCAGCCTGAACACAATTACCCAGTCCATGAACGACACCCTTCTGGGGTTCCGCTCCGCCGCGGACCGACTTACCGCTATGGCGGAGCAGCTGAGCGGGCAGTCCGCCCAACTGCATCAGGCCTCCCTGGAGCAGAACCAGTCCGCTGAATCGCTGGTCCATGAGGTGGGACATGTGAAGGGACAGCTGGCCGACGTTGCGGAGAGCAGCGGACAGACCCGCTTTCAAACAGAGGAGATCGCCCGGCGAATTCAGAGCGCCAATGAGCAGATGGCCGCCCTGTCCTCCGCCATGGACGACATCAGCGCCAACGCGCAGCAGATCACAAAAATTGCGAAGGACATCGAGGACATTGCGTTCCAGACCAATATTCTGTCCCTCAACGCCTCTGTAGAGGCGGCCCGGGCCGGAGCCGCCGGCAAAGGCTTTGCGGTTGTGGCCAATGAGGTAAAGCGCCTGGCCGCTAAAAGTGCCGAGGCCGCCCAGAGCGCTACCGAGATGGTGGACAACACCAAGGCGATCATCCAGACCGGCGTGGCGCTGACCGCAGATACCGCCGGCTCCCTCCTGGCAATTTCCGACGTCTCCGGGCAGATCAGTACAATATCAGACCAGCTTGCGGCGGCGGTACAGGGACAGGAGACCGCTCTGAGTGTAATGGAGGAGCGAATTGCCGCCATATCCGCCATTGCGGACCGCAATCTGCAAAACGCAGGTGAGACAGAGCTGTCCAGCGGCTCGCTGGCAAAAGAGGCTGAGGTGCTCCAGTCCCAGGTGCAAAAATTCATTTTGAAGGAGAAGTGCAGCAGATGAGACGAATTTCTGCCATACTTTTAAGCCTGCTGCTGACAGTGTCGCTGCTGACGGCCTGCGGAGATCATGCGGAACTTCAGGACGGGTATTATACCGCCCAGGCTTCTGAATTCAGCCACGGCTGGAAGGAATACATCACCGTTCTGGTAAAAGGCGGGGACATTGTCTCGGTAGAATATAACGCAGAGAATGCCAGCGGCTTTATCAAAAGCTGGGATAACACATATATGCAGACTATGCTTCACACCAACGGAACCTACCCCAACGAGTATACCCGCTATTATGCAAACCAGCTCTTGGAGGGACAGGGACAGGGCAGCATCGACGCAATTGCGGGGGCCTCGTCCTCTCATGCCTCCTTTCAGATTCTGGCCCAGGCCGTATTGGAGCAGGCCCGGAAAGGGGACTCCAGCATTGTGGTTGTAAACACAGCCCACTAACGGCAGCAGGGCATCTCTCAAACGGGAGCTGACGCCTGACACGGCGTCAGTCCAGATAAGCGGACATGTAACGTAAGCGCAGGCCATGACAATGGCCTGCGCTTACATTTCTGCCGGAAACAGCATCATAAAGGCAGACCGTATTTGTAAGAAATAGAGAAAGGACTTGGGATGGGAAATTTCGGCTTGACAAGCGAGGAGCGCCGCATATAATAATGCTAAAGTATTTTAGTTAAAATACTTTAGATAAAATGCTTGAATTTTATGAAGGAAGGCTGACCGATATGGAAATCACTTTTGAGAATGTACGGGATATCATCGTGGAAACCTTGAGCTGCGATTCGGCGGACGTCACCCCGGATACCAACCTGATTGAAGACCTGGAGGCTGACTCCTTGGAGATTGTGGAGCTGTCCATGGCGCTCCAGGAGAAGCTGGGCGCCGGGATCAAGGATGAGGATTTGGAAAAAATCCACACCGTTCAGGATATTTTGGACTATATTAAGAGCAAGCAGGCGTAATGCCGGGAGGCCGCTCATGGACTTGCTGGAATTATATGGACTGATGGACCGCTTTGAGGCCTCGGGTCTGACCGCGCTGGAGTGGGAGAAGGACGGGGAGCGGGTGGCTCTGCGCCGGGAGGGGGCCGCAGCCCCAGTTCAGGCCGCTCCGGTTCCCCTGCCCGCCTCCCCCGCAGAACCGGAGCGGCAGGGTGAGGTGGTCGCCGCCCCGCTGGTTGGGGTGTTCTATGCCGCTCCAGCCCCGGAGGAGCCCCCTTATGTCACCCGGGGGGCCCAGGTAAAGAAGGGGAATCCCCTGTGTCTCATTGAGGCTATGAAGATGATGAGCGAGGTCCCCGCCCCCGCCAACTGCGTGGTGGAGGAAATTCTGGTCCGGGACGGCGAGGCCGTGGGGATGGGCACCCCCCTGTTCCGCATTCGGAGGGTATAGCGTCATGCTGAAGCGTGTGTTGATTGCCAACCGGGGGGAGATTGCCCTGCGGATTATCCGGGCCTGCCGGGAGCTGGACGTTGAGACGGTGGCAGTATATTCCCAGGCCGACGAGAGTTCTCTGGCCGCTCAGCTGGCCACCCGCTCCCTGTGTATCGGTCCGGCCCGGGCGGCGGACAGCTACTTAAATCAAGATGCCATCCTCTCCGCGGCCCTGGCCACCGGCTGCGACGGCATCCACCCCGGCTACGGCTTTCTGTCAGAAAATCCTGATTTTGCCGACCGGTGCCTCCAGGAGGGACTGCGCTATATCGGCCCCCCGGGCGAGGTCATCCGCAAACTGGGCAGCAAATCCGCCGCCCGGACATTGGCCCGGAACGCCGGGGTGCCTGTTGTCCCGGGCTCCGAGGGGGCGGTGAAAACCCCCCGTCAGGCCAAGGCCCTGGCCGAACAGGTGGGGTACCCCATCCTTCTGAAGGCCTCCGCCGGAGGGGGAGGCCGGGGGATGCGCCAGGCCGGCGGCCCCCAGGATATCGACAAGGCCTTTCAGGAGGCCCGGAGCGAGGCGGCGGCCTGCTTCGGCGACGGGGAGCTCTATCTGGAGAAGCTGGTGGTCAATCCCCGGCACATTGAGTTCCAGATTATGGCGGACCAGCAGGGCCATGTGGTCCATCTGGGGGAGCGGGACTGCTCCATCCAGCGCCGCCGGCAAAAGCTGGTGGAGGAGTCCCCCTCCAGAGCCCTCACGCCGCAGCTGCGGGAGGAGATGGGCAGGGCCGCCGTGGCCGCCGCAAGGGCGGCGGGCTATGTGGGAGCGGGGACGGTGGAATTTGTCCTGTCCCCCGAAGGACAGTTCTACTTTATTGAGATGAATACCCGTATCCAGGTGGAACACCCGGTTACTGAGCTGGTCACCGGTATTGATTTGGTGAAGGAACAGCTCCGGGTGGCCTCCGGCCTGCCCCTGTCCTTTGCTCAGGAGGATGTTCAGATAATTGGCCATGCCATTGAGTGCCGGATTAACGCCGAGGACCCGGAGCGGGGCTTCATGCCCTGCCCGGGAACGACCACCTTTCTTCACCTGCCCGGCGGACCAGGGGTGCGGGTGGACACCGCCCTGTACACCGGCTATGAGGTGCCCCCCTACTACGACTCCCTGGCGGCCAAGGTGCTGGCCCACGGCTCCACCCGGCTGGAGGCCATCCGCCGGATGCGCCGGGCGCTGGAGGAGCTGATTATTGAAGGCTACTCCACCAACGCCCCCCTGGCCCATTTAATTATGCACGACCCCGAGTTCGTCCGGGGCCGCTACGATACCAGCTTTCTGGACAAAAACCTGGGCCGGCTGCTGGAGCTGGCCCGGACCTGTGACCGCCTGATGGAGGGAGAGACGTGAATCAAACATTTTCCCGCCGCCGGGAAAGGCTTCTGACCTACCGGGCCATGCGGGAGGGGAAAATCACCTCCTCCCGGCGGACCAGATGCAGCGCTTGCGAGGAGGAGAGCCCCCAGCTGGAGTGGGACCGCAATTTGCAGGTCTGTCCCAGGTGCGGCTTTCATGCCCCCATCGGAGCCTACTACCGGCTGTCCAACATTTTGGACCCCGGCTCCTTTCAGGAACTGGAGGATAAGCTGTACCCCGCTGATCCCCTGGCCTTCCCCGGCTACCCGGAGAAGCTATCCGGTCTGGAGCAGTCCACCGGCCTGAAGGACGCCGCCGTGGCTGCCCTGGGCAGAATCGAAGGCCGCGGGGCGGTCTTCGCCGTGCTGGACAGCCGCTTCCTCATGGGCAGCATGGGCACGGCGGTGGGGGAGAAGGTCACCCGCGCCGCAGAGTATGCCCTCCGGAAGAAGCTGCCTCTGGTGGTCTTCTCCGCCAGCGGCGGGGCCCGGATGCAGGAGGGAATTTTCTCCCTGATGCAGATGGCAAAAACCGCCGCCGCCATTCAGCGGTTCCAGAGCGGAGGCGGGCTTTACATCTCCTGCCTCACCCATCCCACCACTGGCGGGGTAACGGCCAGCTTCGCCTCCCTTGGGGATATTATGTTGGCCGAGCCCGGGGCCCTAATCGGATTTGCCGGGCCGCGGGTCATTGAGCAGACCATCAAGGAGCAGCTGCCCCAGGGCTTTCAGCGGGCTGAGCACCTGCTGGACCACGGCTTCCTGGACCGGATTGTTCCCCGGAATGAGTGGCGGGCGGTGCTGTCCCAGCTGCTGACCCTCCACGAGAAGGGAGGACGCACATGAGCCGCTACAGCCCGGAGGAAAAGGTGAAAATCGCCCGCCACCCGGAACGCCCGGGCACAGCGGACTTTATTGACGCCCTGTTTACCGACTTTTTTGAGCAGCGGGGGGACCGCCTCTGCGGCGAGGATGGCAGTATTTTAGGGGGGATCGCCCGGTTCCACGGCCGGCCTGTCACGGTGATCGGCCACCGGAAGGGGAAAAACCTGGAGGAAAATCTCCGCTGCAACTTTGGGATGCCCTCCCCCGAGGGCTACCGGAAGGCACAGCGGCTGATGAGGCAGGCGGAGAAGTTCGGCCGGCCCATCATCACCTTCGTGGACACTCCGGGGGCCTACCCGGGGAAGGAGGCGGAGGAACGGGGCCAGGGGGAGGCCATTGCCCATACTTTGGCCCTGATGAGCGCCCTGGAGGTGCCCATCATTGCCACCATCACCGGCGAGGGAGGCAGCGGCGGGGCACTGGCGCTGGCCGTGGCGAACCGGGTGCTCATGCTGGAGCACGCGGTCTACTCCGTCCTCTCCCCCGAGGGCTTCGCCTCCATCCTGTGGAAGGACTCCGCTCGGGCCGGGGAGGCCTGCGGCGTGATGAAGCTCACCGCCCAGGACCTGCGCCGGGACGGCATCGTTCAAGGGGTGCTGCGGGAGCCCGAGGGGGGCGCCCACACCGACTGGCAGGCCATTTTTCGCACGGTGGACGCTGCGCTGACCAAGGAGCTGGCCGCTCTGGATAAGCTGAGGGGGCCCGTCCTGGCCCGGCAGAGATACGATATGTTCCGCACCATGGGGCAGAATCTGGCCCCGGCGGAGAGGGGGGAACCATGAGCGCGCCCCAAATTTTAGCCACCGGCCGGTGCCTGCCGGCTCGGGTGGTGACAAATGAGGAGCTGAGCGGTCAGGTGGATACCAGCGACGAGTGGGTGTTCAGCCGCACTGGAATCCATCAGCGGTGCTTCTGCACGTCGGAGACCGGACTTGATCTGGCCCTGTCTGCGGCCCGTCAGGCCATGGGCCGGGCAGGGGTGACCGCGGCGGATGTCGGGGTGTGCCTGGTGGCTACCTTCACCCCCGACCACGCCAGCCCCTCCACCGCCTGCCTGCTCCAGCGGGAGCTGGGGCTGGGGGAGGACACCCTCTGTTTCGACCTGAACGCCGCCTGCGCCGGTTTTTTGTACGGTCTGAAAACCGCCCACGCTCTGCTCTGCGATGCCTCCCGGCCCTGCGCTCTGGTGGTGGGAGCGGAGGTCATCAGCCGTGTGATGGACCACACCGACCGCAACACCTGCGTCCTCTTCGGGGACGGGGCGGGGGCGGCGGTAATCCGGCGGGACGAGTCCCGCATCTGGCACACCGTCTTTGGCTCTCGGGGAGACCCGGACAGCATCCGGGTCCAGGGGCCGGGGCCTGTTCCCTCCGCCATCCATATGGACGGAAAGGCGGTATTCCGCTTTGCCGTGGAGGTGGTGGAGAAGTCCCTCCGCCAGCTTTTAGAGGCGGAGGGACTGGCCAGCGTCAACGACCTGGACCTAGTGGTCTGCCACCAGGCCAACGCCCGGATCATCGACTTTGTGGCCAAACGGCTGGGAGCCCGGGAGGGTCTGTTTTTCAAAAATATGGACCGCTACGGCAATACCTCCGCCGCCAGCATCCCCATCGCCCTGGACGAGCTGGTCGAGTGCGGACAGCTCAAGCCCGGCATGCGGATCGTGACCGTGGGCTTCGGCAGCGGTCTCACCTGGGCCGGGGCGCTGCTGCGGTGGTAGGGGAAATTGTAGGGGCGCACATTGTGCGCCCGCAAGGATAAAAGGCTTACCAGCGGGCGTACGATGTCTGTCCCTGCATAGACATTGTGCCATTCAATAAGGAGTGGGAAACCATGAAATTAAACGAAATCCTTAGGACCGAGTTCCCCATTATCCAGGGCGGCATGGCCAACATCGCCACCGGCGAATTTGCCGCCGCTGTGTCCAATGCCGGAGCTCTTGGCCTCATCGGCGCGGGAGGGATGGATGCGGAAACCCTGCGGGAGCACATCCACCGATGCCGGGAGCTGACCGACAAGCCCTTCGGGGTGAACATCATGCTGATGAACCCCGCCGCCGCTGAGATGGCCCAGGTGGTTATCGAGGAGGGCGTGAAGGTGGTCACCACTGGGGCGGGGGTGCCCAGTCAGTTCGTTCCCGCCTGGAAGGAAGCGGGCGTCAAGGTCTTCCCTGTGGTCTCGGCCACCACTCTGGTCCGCCGCCTGGAGCCCCTGGGGGTGGACGGCTTTATCGCCGAGGGTACCGAATCCGGCGGCCACGTGGGCGAGCTGACCACCATGGCCCTGGTGCCCCAGGTCTGTGAGGCTACCGACCTGCCTGTCATCGCCGCCGGGGGAATCGCCAGCGGGAAACAGCTGGCCGCCGCCTTTGCCTTGGGGGCCTGCGGGGCTCAGGTGGGCACATGCCTGCTGGTGAGCCAGGAGTGCCCCGTCCACGACAACTACAAGCAGGCCATTTTAAAGGCCAAGGACAGCGACACCACCGTCACCGGCCGGTCGGTGAACGCTCCGGTGCGTATTTTAAAGAATCAGATGTCCCGGGAGTATTTGAAGCTGGAGCGGGCCGGGGCCGAGCGGATGGAGCTGGAGAGGTTCACCCTGGGCTCCCTGCGCCGGGCGGTCTTCGACGGCGACGTGAAAACCGGCTCCCTCATGTGCGGCCAGACAGCCGGACTGCTCCATGAGATTCGCCCCCTGCGGGCCATTCTGGAGGAGCTGTGTACCGGCTGTCGGGATACGGTCCGCCGCCTGGCGGAGGAGGTTTAGCATGAAGTTAGCCTTTGTGTACGCCGGACAGGGCAGCCAGCATGTGGGCATGGGGAAGGACCTTTATGAGGAATTTCCCCTGTTCGCCCAGGTGTTTGACCACGCCCCGGTGGATTTCGACCTGAAACAGCTGTGCTTTGCAGGCCCGGAGGAGAAGCTGTCCCAGACCCGCTATACCCAGCCCTGTATGGCGGCCTTCGCCGTGGGGGTGACCGACCTGCTGTATCAGGAGGGGATACGCCCTCAGCGCGCGGCGGGGCTGTCTTTGGGGGAGTACTCCGCCCTCTACGCCGCCGGGGTGTTCAGCCGGGGGACGGTGATCTCCACGGTAGCCCTCCGGGGCAAGGCCATGGAGGAGGCCGCCGCCGGACTGGACTGCTCCATGGCTGCCGTGCTGGGCCTGGACCAGGAGGGACTCCAGACCGCCTGTGACCGGGCGGCAGAGCTGGGAACGGTCCAGATCTGCAACTACAACTGTCCCGGCCAACAGGTCATCGGCGGGGAGAGGGCGGCGGTGGACCGGGCCGGGGAGATCGCGAAGGCGCTGGGGGCCAAGCGGTGTATGCCTTTAAAAGTGAGCGGCCCCTTCCACACCCGGCTGATGAGGCCCGCCGGGGACGCCTTGGCAAGGTATTTTAAGACCATCGACTTCGACCCCATGGCCTTCCCCGTCTATTTCAACTGCAAGGGCGGCCCAATGGAGGCGGGGGACACCATCCCCGCTCTGTTGGAGCGGCAGGTCCAGTCCTCCGTCTACTGGGAGGACACCATCCGACGTATGGAGGCGGACGGTGTCGACACGGTGGTGGAGATCGGACCGGGGAAGGCTCTGTGCGGCTTCTTTAAGAAGACCGCCCCCGGTATCAAGACCTATCACATCGACACAGCGGCGGACTTCCACAGCGTGGTGTCAGCCTTGAAAGGAGAAACGGCATGAGCATGGATGGAAACGTGGCCCTGATTACCGGCGGCAGCCGAGGGATCGGGCGGGCCGTCTGTTTGGCACTGGCCCGGCGGGGGGCGGCGGTGGCCGTCAACTATGCGGGCAACAGCCGGGCCGCGGATGAGACGGTAAAGCTCTGCCGGGAGCTGGGGGTGGAGGCGGAGGCCTTTCAAGCCGACGTGTCCGACTCCGCCGCCTGCGACGCCCTGGCGGCGGCGGTGAAGGAGCGGTTCGGCCGGCTGGACATTCTGGTGAACAATGCCGGCATCTCCCGGGACGGCCTGCTCATGACCGCCAAGGAGGAGGACTTTACCAAGACCCTGGACACCAACCTGAAGGGGGCCTATTTCTGTACAAAAGCGGCGGCAAAGGTGATGTTGCGGCAGAAATACGGGCGGATTGTCTGCCTGTCCAGTGTGGTGGGCCTGCGGGGCAACCCCGGCCAGACCGCCTACGCCGCCAGCAAGGCGGGAGTGCTGGGACTGGTCAAGGCAGCCGCCAAGGAGCTGGCCGGCCGGGACATTACCGTCAACGCCGTGGCCCCCGGCTATATCGAGACGGACATGACTGCCGCCCTGCCCGACAAGGCCAGGCAGGCCATACTGGCCACCATCCCCAAGGGCCGGCCCGGCTCCCCGGAGGAGGTAGCCCGGGCAGTGGCCTTCTTCGCCGCGCCGGAATGCGGCTATATCACTGGTCAGGTACTGTGTGTGGACGGCGGCATGGCGGTTTAACGAGGTGAACAGCATGGAAAAGCGCAGAGTGGTAATTACCGGTATGGGCACGGTCAACCCAGTGGGGAACTCCATTCCAGAGAGCTGGGCGGCCGTC
Organism: Oscillospiraceae bacterium 44-34; assembly: GCA_041223805.1. Lineage (GTDB taxonomy): Bacteria > Bacillota > Clostridia > Oscillospirales > Oscillospiraceae > Lawsonibacter. The sequence goes on from JBCLQX010000014.1 coordinate 43,203, forward strand.
AAGGCCAGTCGGTGCGGCATCGGCCCCATCACCCGCTACGACACGGCGGATATGAAGGTGAAGCTGGCGGGCGAGGTGAAAAATCTGGATTTGGACGCCCTGCTGGGAAAGCGGGAAGCCAAGAAGATGGACCGCTTCACCCAGCTTTCCCTGGCGGCGGCGCACGAATGTATGGCCGACGCCGGCCTGGACCGGGCGGCGGAGCGGCTGGACCGCTGCGGGGTGATCTTCTCCAGCGGCATCGGCGGCTTCGAGACGGTGGGAGCGGCCCACCGGCGGGGGAGCGAGCGGGGCTACGACACGGTCTCTCCCTTCATGATCCCCATGATTATCTCCAACATGGCGGCGGGCCACATGGCCATCCGCTATGGCTTTCGCGGGATATGCTCCTGCGTGGTGACCGCCTGCGCCGGGGGGACTAACGCCGTGGGGGATGCCTTCCGGCACATCCGGGACGGCTACGCCGAAGTGATGCTGTGCGGCGGCGGCGAGGCGGCGATTACCCCCCTGGCCATGGGAGGATTTACTGCCATGAAGGCCCTGCATGAGGGACGGGACCCCCTGCGGGCCTCTATTCCCTTCGATGCCGGGCGCTCCGGCTTTGTCATGGGCGAGGGGGCGGGCGCCCTTCTGTTGGAGGAGCTGGGCCACGCCCAGGCCCGAGGGGCCAAAATTTATGCCGAGGTGATCGGCTACGGCGCCAACTGCGACGCCCACCACATCACCGCCCCCGCCCCCGGCGGTGTTGGGGGTGCGGCCTGTATGGCGCAGGCCCTGGCCGACGCGGGACTGGAGCCAGACGAGGTGGACTACATCAACGCCCACGGCACCTCCACCCCCCTCAACGATGCCAGCGAGACGGCGGCCATCCGCACCGTCTTCGGAGACCACGCGGAGAAGCTGATGGTCAGCTCTACCAAGTCCATGACGGGTCACCTGCTGGGGGCCGCCGGAGCGGTAGAGGCCATCTTTACCGCGCTGGCGCTCAAGGAGGGCTTTGTCCCCGCCACTGTTGGTTGGCGGGTCCCCGACCCGGCCTGTGACCTGGATATCGTCCCCAATCAGGGCCGGAGGGTGGATATCAAAATCGCCCTGTCCAACTCCCTGGGCTTCGGCGGACACAATGCGGCTGTCGTGCTGAAACGGTGGGAGGCACATCTGCAGGGTACGACTCCCCCGGTGTGCCGTAGACAGAAATAGATCAGACGAGGCAAGGCAAGGCGGGCCGGGTCGTCCCGCCCCACAAAATACAACGGAGGTTTATACGGTATGGAGCTGAATATTGACCAGATTGAGGCCATCCTGCCCCACCGCTACCCCTTTTTGCTGGTGGATAAAATTACCGAGTGCGTCCCCGGCGAGCGCGCAAAAGGGATCAAATGTGTCACCGCGAACGACCCTTTCTTCCAGGGCCATTTTCCTGGCTTCAAGGTAATGCCGGGGGTACTCCTTATCGAGGCTCTGGCCCAGGTGGGAGCGGTGGCTATCCTCACCGAGGCGGGCTGCGAAGGCCGGCTGGCCCTTTTCGGCGGCATTAAAAACGCCCGCTTCAAGCGGCAGGTCCGCCCCGGAGATACACTGGAGCTCTCCTGTCAGCTCACCGGACGAAAGGGCCCGGTGGGTTTCGGCGCGGCGGAGGCGCGGGTGGACGGCAAGCTGGCCTGCAAAGCGGAGCTGACATTCGCCATCGCCGGCCGTACCACTTGCGAAACGGGAGCTTCTCTGGTATAATGTCCTCAAATTGAAGAGAAAAGAGGGGGAGAACGGTGCTGGAGGACAGCTTCGCTAACGTATACAGCAAGTTTAAGCTCCATTTTTACCGGGAGATATTTTCCACCTTTCAGGACCGGGAGGCCAGTCTGACTGCGGTGGAGACCTTTTGTATGGAAGTCATTTTGGCGCTGAAGGAGCCCACCGTAAATGAATTTGCATCCTTTGTCCGGATTTCTTCCCCAAACGCCGCCTATAAAATCAACAATTTGATTCAAAAGGGATATGTGGAGAAGATACAGTCCTCCAATGACCGCCGGGAATACCATCTGAGACCCACTCAGAAATATATCGAGTATTACAATATCAGCAGTTCCTATCTGCATTCCGTCATGGATCGGGTCAAAAAGCGTTTCTCACTGGAGGAGATGGAAAATCTGGACCAAATGCTCCAGATTATAGGCCGGGAGCTGATGCCAGAGGTCGACCTGCGGTGACACAGCCCTTGCTGGCCTCTGCGAAGAGCCTGTTTTCGGCCCCGCCCTCATAGGCGGCGATGGCCTGTTTCGCCAGACCTGATTCTCTCCCGCGCTCGGTCACTTATATCATGCCGGTGCTGTTCTTCCCCTATTTTCCAGCCCTCCCATCTCTTTGAGAACCATTATATCGTATTTTTATTGACGGCACTATCTAGAGGATCGGTCGGAGTCGGCCCTGTTCACTCAAATGGTTCGTGTTTATAGAGAAAGACGATGACAAATTGGAATATGGGTGCCAATTGATAGAAGTGACTGAGGCGGATCAGAAGCAAATAACAAAGAATGTTTTCGCAGTATAACGCAAAATGAGAGGTCGCTCCTATTGTCACCATTACCTATCAGACCAATATTCCCAAGGAAATGTACAACAGCGGAGCGAGTCTGGCAACAATACTGCACAGAGCCCCCCGCGGATTCAACAGAGTGCTCGATGGACTGCGCTATCAAAAAGAGGGAGAGCAAACATGTGGGGATATGGAGGAAGACCAATCAAGATTACGTTTACCGGCTGTTTCTCATTGTGGGAGACAGCCGGTTTTGTTTCCTCCGGAATAACTTTAAATTGCACAACCTCATGTCTCCTCTAAAATAAAGATATCAAAAAAGGAGGCGCAGCATGAACACATATGGATACATTCGGGTTTCGACCAAGGAGCAGAACGAGGAAAGACAACTGGTCGCCATGAGAGAATTTGGTGTGGAGGAAAGCCGCATTGTTCTGGACAAACAGAGCGGCAAGGATTTCGACCGTCCTGGCTACCGGCGGCTGGTACAGACGTTAAAAGCCGGGGACACCCTTGTCATCAAGAGCATCGACCGGCTGGGGCGGAACTATGACGAAATTCTGGAGCAGTGGCGGCAGCTGACCAAGGAGAAACAGGTGGCCATTGTGGTGCTTGACATGCCGCTACTGGACACAAGACGGGGGAAGGATCTCACCGGTGTGCTGATTGCCGACATCGTGCTCCAGCTCTTGAGCTATGTAGCCCAGACGGAGCGGGAATTCAACCGCCAGCGGCAGGCGGAGGGAATCGCTGCGGCCAAGGCCAGGGGTGTCCACTTTGGACGAAACTTCAAGGAGCGGGGGGAGAACTATGGGGAAATTGTGGCCGCGTGGAGGAGGGGGGAGCTCTCCGGAAGGGCTGCGGCCAGGGCGCTGAACGTGACCCACGGGACCTTTCAGCGGTGGTGCCGGGAATAAATTTGGATGATAAAGTGTGGGTTGCGGGCCACATTTCCTATTGCGTTTTCAGGGAGGTTATGGTAGAATAATTTCGTAGAAATTAACAAAAGCGAGATCGATCGTTCTGTAAAAACGACAAATCCCGCTTGAATATATCGTTTCTTGGCCTGTGGCCCGCAACCCACGCCTTGCGGGCCGCTCCATATATTTTCCTGTTGGCAGGGAGTGAATTTGCGGTGACGCATTCCAGGAAAAAATTAGATCTGGTTGGCCAGCGGTACGGAAGGCTGACGGCACTGGAGCCGGCGGAGAATATCGGGGGACGGACGGCATGGCTGTGCCAGTGTGACTGCGGGCGGAAAACGGTGGTCAAGACCAGCCATTTGCGCACGGGGCATACCTCCAGCTGCGGCTGCCTCAGCGCAAGGGCCGCGCCGGAGTCCGCGCTGGGCCTGACGTATATAGACGGCACCTGTGTAGAGATGCTGGCCGCCAAGACGGTGCGAAAAAATAACACCAGCGGTGTTCCCGGGGTGGACTGGTGGACCGCTAAGAAGCTGTGGCGGGCCACCATCTGCTTTAAGGGCAGGCGCTATTACCTGGGCGGCTACGCCCAGTTTGAGGACGCGGTCAGAGCCCGGAAGCAGGCCGAGAAGGAGCTGTTTGATCCGTTTCTGAGGGAGTTTGCCGGAACGGAGGCGGAGCCCGCCCCACAGGCGCGGGACGGGCGGACAGCGCAAAGGAAGTGAGGAGTGCCGCATGATGAAATCTGAACGGGAAGCGGCGGGAAAGTACGCCGCCGGCGAGGCAAAAGCGGGGGCGGAGCGGGCCGGGCCGGTCATCCGGGTCCGGCTGCTGGGGGAGTTCTCCCTGTCCTGCGGCGACGCGGTGGTCGGCGACGGGAACAACCGCTCCCATAAGGTGAAGAATCTGCTGGCCTATCTGGTTTATCATCGGGACCGCATGGCGCCCGTCGACGAGCTGATCCGCGTTCTGGGGAACGACCGGCGGGACGCCGCTCCTGTCGCGGCCCTGCGGACCACACTCTACCGGGTGAGGCGTGCCCTGACCCCTGTTGAGAAGCTGGCCGGCGCCCAGCTGATCGTGACTCAGAACGGGATGTACGGCTGGAATCCCCGGATTCCGGTGGAGCTGGACACGGAGGCGCTGGAGGCGCTGTGTCTGGAGGAGCTGCCCCAGGGGGCCGGCCGGGGGGCCCGCTGCCGGAATATGCTGGCCCTCTACCGGGGAGATTTCCTCCGGAATCTGGCGGGGGAGCAGTGGGTGGAGCCGCTGGCGGAGTACTATCGGAGCCTCTATCTCGCCGCGGTCCAGCGGGCGGCCCCGATTTTTCTGGAGGAGGGCCTGGCCCGGGAGGCGGAGGAGCACTGCCAGCGGGCGGCCGCCCTGTCGCCCTACTGCGAGGCGCTGTACCGCTGGCTGATGCGTGCCCGGGCCGCCCTGGGGGACCGGCAGGGGGCAGCGGAGGCCTATGAGCAGCTGCGCACACTGCTCTACCGGGATCTGGGTGTCCTGCCCGAGGAGGAGACCCGGCAGGTCTATCAGGAGCTTCTCCTCAGCGCGGGCGGCGGCGCCCTCACCCCTGACAGCATTCGTGGACAGCTCCAGGCCCAGGAGCCCCCGTCCGGGGCGCTGATGTGCGACTACACCTCCTTCAAGCTGTTCTATCAGGCGGAGGCCCGGGCGGCGGCGCGGCGGGGAGACGCCATCCACATCGGCGTGCTCTCGGTGCTCAGCCGGAGCGGCAAGCCCCTCACCGCCCACAGCCTGACCCGGGCCATGGGGCAGCTGCACAGTCAAATCTGTAAAAGCCTGCGCACCGGCGACATCGCATCCTGCTGCAGCTCCTCCCAGTATATCCTGATGCTGGTTCAGGCCAACTATGAGAACAGCAGGCTGGTCTGTGAGCGGGTGGTGAAGGATTTCCTCCGGGAACACCCCAGGTCGCCCATACGTATTCAGTCGGTGGTTTTCCCCCTGGAGCCCATGCTCACGGGGCGGAGCGGCGAGGGCCGGCGGACCTGGTGAGGAAAAATTTTTCTTTTTCTGCACAGGAGAGGGCAGATGTAATGAGATTTGTAATCTGCCGCCGTTAAAGTAGAGAGCAAAGGTGAGAAAGGAGGCGGCGCGATGCCGAAGGTAAGCGGAGAGGCATATCGGAGCACCTGTCTATGTGTCGACTCCTACGAGCGCGGCGAGATGAAAGGCCGCTGGTACAATCCGGGTCTGGAGGGGGGCGGAAGGGCTTTTGAGAGCCTCGCCCAGTTCCTCACCGGTGCGGAGGCCCTGTTTGACGGAGCAAATTTTCCCCAGTCCTATACGGCCAAACGGGTTTTTGCCCCCAGCCCGGAGGTGGACCCCGGTGAGAACCCGGACCCGGAAGCACGGATGGGGAAACAGGGGACCTTCCTCATCCGGCTGCTCTTCCGGCAGCACGCCAGCTGGCAGGGGAGCGTCACCTGGGTGGAGGGCAGAGGAGAGCAGGCCTTCCGCAGCGTGCTTGAGCTGGTTCTCCTGATCGACAGCGCCTTGGGGGGCTGTGGGGAGGGTACGGCATGACACAAAAGCAGCTGGAAAAGCTCAGCCGCAGGCGGTTGCTGGAGCTCCTCGCCGAGCAGACCGGTCGCGCGGACCGCCTGGAGCGGGAAAACAGCCGGCTGAAGGAGCGGATCGCTGACCGGGAACAGCACCTCAAGCAACTGGGCAGGGTAGCCGAGGCCATTTTGTACAGCAGGAACAGACTAAACCAGGAGCAGCTGGAGGATGTATCGGGATACCTCAGCGAGGTGTCCACCCCAGAGGAGGAAGAGGAGCCAGAAGAGGAGCCTCCCGGCGGCTCCGACCGCCCAACCCGGGAGCAGCTGCTGCTGGAGGCCCAGCGGGAGGGTGGCAGAAGCCGCTATCTCTGGAGCCTGAAGACTACGGTGTACGCCATGGTGACGGTGGCTGCGGTGGCGGTGCTGGTGGCGGTGCTGTTGCTGCCGGTGCTGCGGATCTATGGCACCTCCATGAACCCCACCCTCTACGAGGGGGACTTTGTGGTGAGCGTCAAGGGCGGAAGGATGGACACAGGGGATCTGGTGGCCTTCTACTATAATAATAAGATTCTGGTCAAGCGGGTGATCGGACAGGCCGGACAGTGGGTGGATATCGGCGAGGACGGCACGGTTTATGTGGACAACGTGAAGATTGACGAGCCGTATCTCACGGAGAAGGCCCTGGGGGAGTGCGACATCGAGCTGCCCTATCAGGTGCCGGAAAACCGGGTGTTTGTGATGGGCGACAACCGGAGCGTCTCGGTGGATTCCCGGAGTACCACCATCGGCTGCGTGGCTGAGGAGCAGCTGGTGGGACGGATCGTGTTCCGCATTTGGCCGCTGAACGTATTTGGAAAGATCAATCAGTCAGTATCATGAAAAGGGAGTGTGGGCTGTGAAAAAGTTGATGAAGAGGATTGGCTCTTATCTGGGCGCTGGCAGGACCCGGAGAGGGCTGGTCCAGGCGCTGGCGGTCCTGGTGGTGTTCTCCACCACCTACTCGCTGGTTCTTCCGGCGATTACCAAGACAGTCAGCCTGAGCGGCGAGCTGGACGGCGTCAGCGTACGGGTGGAGGCCCAGGGACGGGCCGTCCCTGCCGGCACGGAGCTGGTCCTGCGGCCGGTGCTGCTGTCCGGCGGCCCGGAAGCGGAGCTGCTTGGGCTGAGTGAGAGCGCCGGGGAGCCCCGCTGTTTGACTCAGGAGGAGATCGACCTGATCCTGGAGGCCGCGCTGGACGGCGACGAGGAGATGGAGGCCGTCATCCTTCGGGCGCTGGATATTTCTCTGATGCACAACGGGGAGGAGATCGAGCCGGCGGACGCCGTGCGTCTGGTGCTCAAATCCGACCTGATCCGGGAGGCCAGCCGGCCGGTCGTCGTCCACCTGGACGACGAGGGCACGGCCACCCTGGTCACCGACATGTCCGAGGACGGCCAGGCGCTGATCCAGATGGGCGAGTTTGTGGAGGAGGAGCCCGACCTGCCCGACGGCTCCCAGGAGCCCGGCGAGGAGCCCGACGGCTCCCAGGAGCCCGGCGAGGAGCCCGACGGCTCCCAGGAGCCCGGCGAGGAGCCTGACGGTTTCCAGGAGCCCGGTGAGGAGCCCGACGGTTCCCAGGAGCCCGGTGAGGAGCCCGACGGTTCCCAGGAGCCCGGCGAGGAGCCTGACGATTCCCGGGAGCCTGGCGAGAATGCCGGCACTTCCGAGGAGCCCAAGGATGACGGAAACGCCCCCGAGGAGGACAAGGAGACCCCGGCGGAGCCCGATGAGGCTGGGAAGGAATCCGGCGAAGACCCCTCTGAGGAGCCCGCGCCCGAGCGGGAGGACGAGGCCGGCGAGCCTGCCCCCGTTCCCGAGCCGGAGACCGAGGCCGGCGGCGAGATCACCGCGGAGGTGGACGGCTTTTCCGTCTACGCCATCGTGGACCTGATCCCCAGGGCGGAGGGGACCGACCCCTTCCAGGAGCCCCAGGCGGAGACGGTGGAGTTCACCGGCAGCGTGGACGACATGGACGTGTTTGTCACCGCTCCTGCAGCTGCGTTCCCCCAGGAGACCACGATGCAGGTGACCATGGTGCCCGTGGAGGAGGTCGAAGCCCAGGTCAGCGAGGCCATGACCGGGGAGATCAAGGTCGTGAAGGCCGTGGATATCGCCTTCTACAGCGCCGAGGGCGAGGAGATCGAGCCCAGCGAGCCCATCAGCGTGGTGATGAGGCCCCACGAGCAGATCGCTGAGATCGCCGACGCGGAGAATGATGCGCAGCTGGTCCACATCGGCCGGGAGGAGACCACCGTCGTGGGCACAGCCGCCGTCACTGCGGACGAGGTCAGCTTTGAGTCCGGCGAGTTCTCCACCTACGTAATCGTGATCCCCTTGGGCAAGCCCGGAACCCAGACCTACACTGGCGAGGGCGTCACCATTACTGTGAGCTACGGCCCCGAGGCCAACCTGCCCGAGGGTACGAACCTGGTCGTCCGCGAGCTGGAGGAGGGTTCCTCCGAGTATGACGAGTACCTCGCCAAGACCCAGAGCGCACTGAATCTGGACGCCAGCGTAATCTCTATGGAGGATGTGAGCCTGGAGGCCCAGCTGGCCGCACTGATGGGCGGCGAGCAGAAGATCGAGAAGGCCCGGTTCTTTGACATCACCCTGGAGCACAACGGCGAGAAGGTGGAGCCGGCGGCCCCCGTGAGCGTGGAGATCAAGTACGACGACGCCGAGGAGGCCGAGGGCGTGCAGATCGTCCACTTCGCCGAGGAGGAGGACGGCACCGAGCGGCCCGAGATCATCACCCCCACCGTGGAGGACGGCACCGTTATCTTCCAGCAGAGTAGCTTTTCCCTTGATGCGGTTACGATTGCAAATGCTTTTGGCAATGCTGGTTGGGTTAAGGATGGCCGTATGGAGATTCTTTATGGACACAGGTATATGATGCCGGGATCTACCTCGCAAAGTTATTTGGCAAATGTGGCACCTGCGGGGTCTGTACCAGTTTTTGAATTAACCTATTTGAAAAATGGGACTCATCCTTTTGAAACGGGTTATCCTACTACCTCGAGTAATGGTATTTTCCATCCTGGAACCACTATTGAGCAAATCATCAATGCAATGAAAATAAATCCCAATGCTTCGCAATTAGCTGGAGTCACCATTGATTTTATGATGTCTGCCACCTATGACGTGAGCAATAATAATCAAGCGATCAATGGACATCCCGCCAATGGCGCTACCGAAGTCTGGGATGCGAGCAGATTGGGCGGAGTCAAAATCACACGCGGCGGCGGATTTGCTGGTTATTTGATTGATATGCACCAGAACACCCCCGCAATGCAGATGAAGGGCAACGTGATCATTGATAACGCCGCGAAGCAAATTGGAGCGTACTCCGGCTTTGATGCCAACGGCACAATCAGCCAGCCTGTGGCTATCCAAATCCGGGACGGCGGCCTGCTGATGATGATCAATGGCAGCCATATTACTGATAGCACAACTACTGATTCTAAGTTTGGAACCGGCGTTCTGCTGACCAGCACGAAGGTTAAGCCAGGCGAGCCCTTTAATCCCAGCACCCAAGGCGGCAACATTGAGATTTTCAACCTGGAAGGCAATACAGGTGGTACGAGCAGCTATATTTCTAAAATGGCTGTAGCAATTGAGCAGCAAATTGGTGAAACACGGCTCAAGACGGCCAGTAATCCGTTCCAGAATAATACAGTAGGTGTGGCCCTTCATCATGGAAACTCCATCGGCAAATGGGAGGATAAGGTTCCTGACGGTGTGAGAGTACCCGTTTTCCTGCGGGACGTGGAAAAATGGAAATCCGGCGATATTGTGATGAACAGCGGCTATACACCTCCTGCGGTTCACAAGAAGGTTCTTCCCGCTGATGCAAACAAACTGGTCTTCATGAATATCGGTTCTACTAATACCCGGATGGGGCTGGAGTACTATGCCGGAAGTGAACAGGGAACTTACCCGGTGATCCGTTTCTACGTTGGTACTGTGCTGAATACCAGAACCGGCGAGTGGTACGCAACACTCGGCGATGCGGTACGGGGGCAGAATCCTGTGAAAGCGCCTAACGATGCGCGGCCCTCTCAGGAATTTATTAAAGACGGCGATACTCTTGTCTTCTACGGCAACACCCTTGAGGGCGTGGATGTCAACATCAAGCACAATCTGACCATTCGTTCCTCGTATTCGGGAGAACTGCCAACCGATAATCGTTCCGGCACTGCCTGCACTGCCTTGATCGATGGTACAACAATCAACATTGCGGCGGGCAAAACTGTCACCTTTGGAGACAACGAGCACGAAACCGGCCTGACTTTGGACGGCAGTTCCAGCAAGAACATCATCACGAACAACGGCACCTTGAACCTGAAAGACGGCATCACCCTGAACGGCGCCAAGGAGTATGGGGTCTATCAGAATGGCACGTTCCGCCTGTATGACGGCGCGAAGCTCCAGGGGAACAAGACTGCGGACGTATATCTGCATTCCAACGGAAAGGCCGACGGCAACCACTATATCACGTTGGAGGGAACCAAACCCAATGACGGTGCAAAGGTATCCGTTGACCTGGGCAATTCCGAGACCTGGTACAACGGGCGTGACGTGGTTGTGGCCGGTGAGGGCAACAGCAATACCCTTGACGCAAAGAATCTTGCTGATTTCCCGCTGGTCAACAGCGATAAAGTTGAAGAGGATTATGAGTATCTCTATCACCTGACTGGCGGCCCGAATCAGGAGCGGGTTCTGGAGCTCAAGATGAAGCAGAGCGTTGAGATCAAGATTTACAAGTTTGAAGCGGGCAATGAGGACATTGCGCTCGAAAACGCAGAGTTTGCTGTTTATCAGGACGGCAAGGAGTATGTGCTCGCCGGGAAGCCAGTCAAGGGGACCACGAATGCGGACGGCAGCTTGACGCTGGCGGTCCGTGAAGGGAGCTTTACCCTGAGAGAGACCAAGGCCCCCGAGGGGTACGACGGTCTAAGCGGCAGCATCAGCTTTACGGTGACCAAGAGCGGCGATACGCTGACTGTGACCTCTGACAGTGGATATTTCAAAGACAACGTCTTTAAAGTTCCCAACACCGCAAAGACGGCCCGGGTTCAGCTCCTCAAGACCGACGGAGCAAATCCCCTTCCCGGCGCGAGCTTTGAGCTGTACGATGTGAATCCTGCGGATCACCCCGAGGCGATGCCCGTCTTTACGGGAACCTCTGTGGATGTAACAGGTATTGTTACAGCAGACGGCGGTTACAACGAGCTTACGCTCCTCATGGGCAGGACCTACTATCTCAAGGAGACTGCCGCTCCGGAGGGCTATCTGCCCATGTCCGAGGTCTCCACCATCCGGATCACGGAGGCTGGAGCTGAATTGAGCCCGCAGGCATTGAAGGGCGAAGATGTAAATGGAATCTATGTCATCACCATACCCAACAACCCCGGCAAGCCTCTGCCCAACACGGGCGGAGCGGGCACCGCGCTGTATACTGTCACCGGTCTGGGTCTGATGGCGGCGGCGGCGCTGGCGCTGGAGCTCAAGCGGAGAGGGAGCGGGCGGGCCTGAGCCCGCCCCCCAAGAAAATTCAGAAAAATGCACCGGTTTCCCCAAATGTAATGCGGGATGTGACGTCCCTGTTTTACAATAATACCGCAAGCTGCACAGGCGGGTTCTATCTTTGTTAGCAAAACCACATTAAAATATTTGTAAAGGAGCAAAAACAATGAAAAAAATGAGGAAATTGTTCAGCCTGATCATGGCAATGGCTATGGTCATGTCCCTGACCGTGGCGGCCAACGCGGCCCAGGCCGCCAACGGCACTATTACCATCACCAATGCCGCCAAAGGCGCTACCTACAACTTCTATAAGCTGTTTGACGCAAAGGTTGCCCAGGACAGGCCGGACGGTCAGACCGATGGCATCGCTTACACCGGTGAAATCCCCGAAAGTTTGGGGGACTATTTCCAGAAAGATCAGTATGGACAGATTACCCTTATTAATGAGAATGTAGACAATACAGCACTTCAGTCGGCCTTGGCAGCTTGGGCTAAGACTCAAACCCAAGCGACAGCAAGCAAAACCAATAACCAAGGTGGCCCTCTGACAGTCTCTGTTCCCTATGGCTACTATGTAATCCTCTCCAATGTGGGCGACGGTTCTGCTGTTACTGTGGACAGCACCAACCCTAACGCCGAAGTGACCGACAAGAACACCACCACCACTCCTGTTTGGCCCACTGATGGCAAAACCGTCAATGGCACCGTGTTTGAGATGGGCACCACCGCTACCTACACTGTTACCCTCAGGACCGTCAACTGGGTTCCCGGAGCCACTGCCAATGAGCCTGCTGTGAAGGTGACTGAGTACACCATCAGCGATAACTTCGCCGAGGGTAAGCTGACCAATGTGCGTGTGACCAGCATCAAGATCGGGAATGCGACCACGATTACCGGTGATGAGGCTCAGTTTGTGGAAGGCAAGATCACCCTCCCCTGGGTTGGCAATGACGGCGAGAGCCTGTACGAAAATGGCGTTGACGTTGTCATCACCTATACCGCTACCGTGAGCGGCACCGGTAAGATGGAAAACACTGTTTCCGCAACCTACAAGACCGACAGCGACCCCATTGAGGTCCCCAATAATCCCACGGCTGACGTCTATAACTCCACCATCGTGGTGAACAAGTACACCGGCAGTGATAAGGATGATACTGGCAACAAGCTGGCCGGCGCGAAGTTTGCCCTGACCAACAGCGAGGGCAAATATTACAGCATCGCAAACAATGCCGTGACTTGGGTTGAAGATGTGACTAGCGCCACTATCGTTACCACCGACGAAAACGGCTTTGCTGATTTCCAGGGCCTGGCCGACGGTACCTATAACCTGATCGAGACTGAGGCCCCCGCCGGCTACAACAAGCTGACTGGCTCGGTTGAGATTGTGGTAAGCGCTGCTGATGATGCTCATGTTGTTTCCTACATCGGCGACGTGCAGAACAACATCGGCGCCGAGCTGCCCAGCACCGGCGGCATGGGCACCACGATCTTCACCGTCGTCGGCGGCGCGCTGATGGTGGGCGCGGCTGTTCTGTTCATCACCAAGAAGCGCAGCGAGGACTAAGCAGAATCAGCCATCCAACGTTTGTTATGACTGATTGACCGGGATAAAGAGAGGCTCCGCTATGAAAAAGAAAGGCTCGACCATCATATTGATCCTGATTTTCATAGCGGGCCTCGGAATCCTGGCCTACCCCAAGGTGTCGGACTATTGGAACTCTATCCACTCCTCCCGCGCCATCATGTCCTATGCGGAAGCCGTATCGGGCCTGAGCGAGGAGGAGTACGACCGCCTTTATCAGGAGGCGGAGGCCTATAACCGGCGCATTCCAGAGCGGAGCAACCCCTTTGTTCCAACGGAGGAGGAGAAGGCCGAATATGAGACCATCCTCAATGTGGAGAACGACGGGGTCATGGGTTATATTGAGATTCCCCTGATTAACGTGGCCCTCCCCATTTACCACGGCACCTCCGAGAGCGTTCTCCAGGTGGCCATCGGCCATCTGGACTGGACCTCCCTCCCGGTGGGGGGCGAATCCAGCCACGCGGTGATCTCGGGGCACCGGGGCCTGCCCAGCGCCGAACTGTTCACCCGGCTGGACCGTCTGGCCAAGGGGGACCGGTTCATGATCTATGTGCTCAATGAGGTTTTGACCTATGAAGTGGACCAGATTCTTATCGTTCTGCCGGAGGATGTGAGCGCCCTTCAGATCATCCCTGGGCAGGACTACTGCACCCTGGTGACCTGTACCCCCTACGGCATCAACACCCACCGCATTCTGGTCCGGGGACGTCGGGTGGAGACCGAGACGGAGCACACCGTCCGGGTGACCTCAGAGGCCATCCAGATCGAGCCCGTTCTGGTGGCTCCGGTGATCGCGCTCCCCCTGCTGATGGTGCTCTTTGCGGTGGTGTCCGCCAGCGACCGGCGGCAGTGGGACGAGAAGCTGGAGCATGAAGAAGACAGTGAGTAACCGAATTTGTATAGAACGGTGGTATCGCCATGATGAAGAAATTGAAAAGATTGAGCGCCGCACTGCTGAGCCTGGCGACGCTGGCTGCCCTCACGGTTCCCGCACTGGCGGTACCGGCCGAAGACTATGCGGTGCTGAACGTCCGGTACAGGCCAAACGGCGCGCCGGTGAATGACGTGGAGTACCGGCTGTATAAGGTGGCCGACGCCCAGGCCGGGGAGGATGGCTATGTGTATACGCTGACCCAGCCCTTTGAAGCCTCCGAAATCGATGTCAACGAGATTCTCGGCGGGGGACAGCTCACCGCGGGGGAGAACGCCTCCGCCCAGCGGGACCTGCTGGCCCAGTTCGGGACCTATATCAACGACAATCAGGAAACCGTCCGGGAGCACGCCGAGACCGCCCTCACCGGAAGCAGACCGGTAGGGGCCGACCAGCACGTGGAGGACGGCGTGGCCCGGTTCACCGGTCTGGATGACGGGCTGTATCTGGTGACCTGCAGTTATGTCCATTCCATCGGCCGGACCCGTTACACCCCCGTGCCCTTCCTGATAAACATCCCCTATGTGATGGACGGGGTGACCAACAACTACCTGACAGCCACGGTGAAGTTCACCACCTACACCCCGCCCCGGCCCCGTCCGGACCCGGAGACCCCGCCGGTAGATCCGGAAAATCCGCCGGTGGACCCGGAGGACCCCGCTGGTCCTGACAACCCGCCGGATATCGACATCACCGAGCCGGACGTCCCGTTGGTCGACCTGCCCGAGGAACCCGGGGCTGACATCGAGATCCCCGAAGAGGAGCCGCCCCTGGCGGAGCTGCCCCAGACCGGTCTGCTCTGGTGGCCCGTCCCCGTGCTGGCGGCGGCGGGCGCGGTGAGTGTCGCCTTCGGTGTGCTGCTGAGGAAGAAAGAGGGCCGGGATGCGTAAGCGCCGGGGAACTGTCTGGATTCTTTCAGGCCTGCTGCTCCTTTTGGGCGCGGCGGGCCTGACCCTGTATAATCTGACGCTGGATATGACGGCGGGGGAGGAGTCGAACGCCGTCATGGAGGAGCTGACGGCTGTTTTGGAAAGAGCGCCAGTGAAAATGGCGACAGGTGGGCCTGCGGCGGACTTCGTCCTCCCGGAGGAGGAGCCGGAGCCGCTGGAGCTGGACGGGCGGTCCTACTTGGGACTGGTCACATTTCCCACGCTGGAGCTCCAGCTGCCGGTACAGCAGGAGTGGAGCTATCAAAATCTGCGGGTCTCTCCCTGCCGCATGTCGGGGAGTGCGTCGACAGCGGATTTGGTGATTCTGGCCCATAACTACCGGGCACATTTCGGCTCCCTGAATCGCCTGGAGGTGGGGGACGAGGTCTCCGTGACGCTGATCGATGGTACAACCTACGTCTATCTGGTGGATGCCAAGGAGGTGGTTCCACCTACCGCGGTGGAAAGCGTGACCTCCGGGGAGTGGCCGCTGACACTGTTTACCTGCACCCTGGGAGGAAAAACCCGGCTGGTGATTCGCTGTGATATGGCTCAGTGAAATGCAAAAAATCTTCTGAAATCGGTTGATTTCAGAAGATTTTTTGATTTTTCAGGTCTGAACGAAAAATAAATTCTGTAAAAATCATCGGAGTAAGCGTCATATCGCTTGCTCCAACGTAGAGTAAGTGGCCAAAACCGATTTTTTGGAAAACCCGGGTCCGCATCCCCTCTCCGCCGCCAATGTCCATAATATCATCGTGGCGGCAGGGTTTTTGCGGAAAGATGACGAGGTGGTTTACGGGGATTGTGCCTATCTCGGGATAGAGAAGCGGGACGAGATCAGAAACAGCCCTCAGCTTTCTGCCATCACATACCATATCAACCGCAGACCGGGCCAGCCGCCCAAGGTTTCAGACAATGCCATTGACTGGGAGCGATATATTGAACTCCCAAAATCATCTGTACGCTGCAAAGTGGAACACTCCTACCGGATTGTGAAAAACATCTTCGGTTTCCGAAAGGCTGTTTACAGAGGATTGAGGAAGAACCTGAACCGCTTACACGTACTCTTTGCCAGCGAAAATCTGTATATGCTTGCCAGGACGGGCGGCCCATTATCCTCCTCTTAGGGTTTTTGCACCCTTTTGTTCCTGACGATGTAAGTAAATGGTTTGTTCACGCTGGCAATTGTTGCTGATTTTGATAGTTGCTATAAGTGCATTTAAGCGAGATAAAGCCCATTGACTTTTATATTATAATGTATTATAATATTATCATACATTGTAAAGGGGGCTTTTGCCATGACTATTCAAGAGATTGTTTCCAGAATCAAGATGAAGCAACCTGAAATTCGAAGCGTATTCTTTGTTGGCTGTGGTGCGTCGATGGCCGACCTGTTCCCTGCCAAGTATTTTCTAGAACAGAACGCAAAAATGTTGAGATGCAGTATGTATACCGCCAACAATTTCAATTATTCTACTCCTCCTTCTGTGGATGACACTGCGATTGTAGTGACCTGCTCCTTGAGCGGAAATACGCCTGAGTCGGTCGCGGCGACTAAATTGGCTGCCTCTAAGGGTGCCCATGTGGTTTCCATTACAAACAAGGCCGGTTCTCCTTTGGATGAAGAGGCAGATTACGCCATTATCCATGGGTTTTCCGAGAGCTACGGTGCCAAGATGGAAAAGCCTGCCAGAGCATTAGAATTTGCCTGCGAGGTTTTGAACGCCTACGAGGGTTACGCCTATTACGAGGATATGCATTTGGGCCTCTCGCGGATTTTTGACCTGATTAATGAGAGCATTCCTATGGTGGCACCGCTGGCCAAAAAATTCGCCGAGGAAAATTTTGATGCCGATATTCTGTATGTTATGAGCTCTGGTGCTACCCAGTACACCGCCTATGGGTTTTCCATGTTCCTGATGATGGAGATGCAATGGCTGAAGTCTAGTTCCTTTCACTGTGGCGAGTTCTTCCATGGACCCTTTGAGCTGTCGGATGAGACTGCCCACTATCTACTGATGATGAATGACGGGCCTACCCGCCCCATGGACGAGCGTGCGCTGGCCTTTTTGCAGCGAACCCACGCAAACTACACCGTGATTGACGCCAAGGACTTTGGCCTGAGCTCCCATATCCCCGCAAGCGTTGTAGAGTATTTTAATCCTCTTTTAATCGGCGGGCTGGATCGACCCTTTGGGGAGGAGATTGCCAAGCTCCGTCAGCACCCCCTTACTATGAGACGGTATATGTGGAAAATGGAGTATTGATAGAATCAAACTTCCTTTGCCGCCCGGAATAGAACCAGCAGCCTGATGGATTCAAGCTGCTGGTTCTGTTTTATTACAATCTTTAAATATTTCAAATCAACTATGAATACTGCGGTAGAACTTGTATTTATAACCAGAAAGGCCCGGCTGGATAGTTATTCGAGGTTGTGAATACAACTTCTACACGTTACAACAGCAGGGAGTTCGCTGCCTTGCCCCACCGCTGTGCCAGATGTTCCTGACAGGTATGGGCAGGAGAATTGGCAAAAGGGCTTGCGTTATATGGCTAAAATGGTATAATGTAATACATAAATAATAACGGAGGCACATATGCACAGAAATTCTATCGTTCCCCTCTATCAGCAGCTTGCCGATGAAATCAGGCAGCAAATCGCGGACAACGCTCTCAAGCCGGGCGACAGAATGCTGACAGAGGCGGAGCTCAGCCAGAAATTTGAGGTCAGCAGAATTACAGTGCGCAAAGCTATCGACCAGCTTGTGGAAGAGGATTATGTTGTGCGTAAGCAGGGCATCGGAACTTTTGTTGCAGAGAAAAAGCTACACAGGATTATGCGTAATCAGGTCATCAGCTTTACCGAAATGTGCGAGCTCAATGGCAGTGTTCCTTCCTCGGAGTTAATCTCAGCCGGCTGGGTCAGGGCGGATGTCACTGCGGAGGGTTATTTGAATCTCCCTAAACAGGAAAACGTCATCAAAATCGTACGGGTCCGAAAGGTTGACGGTCTACCTGTCATGCTGGAGGAGAGCTATTATCCAAAGCGTGTTGCGTTCCTCCTTCAGGAGAATCTGAATGGATCTACCTACCAGGTTTTCCGGGCTCATGGCCTGATTCCGTCCCATGGCAGAAAGACTTTTGAAATCTGTATGGCAACGGCCAGGGAGGCTGACCTTCTGGGTACGACGAAAAACAAGGCCCTTCTTCTGCAAAAGGACACAGTGACCGATCAGAATGATGAAGTTCTCCACTATGCCAAAATAATCATCAACTCGGAGCGCTACCGGCTTACCGTCATCACATGATTGGGATTTCCGTTCCCGAGGGGGAAGCGGCAGAGAATTGGAGCGCAAGAAAGAAGGATCGCGGCAACGCGATCCTTCTTTCTTTGTTTACAGGTTACAGGCTCATTTCCCGTTTGCCAGAGACCTTGAAGAATATCATTAGAACCAGGACGGTCACAGTGGTCAACATGACGGAGAGTGCGGC
Organism: Oscillospiraceae bacterium 44-34; assembly: GCA_041223805.1. GTDB lineage: Bacteria > Bacillota > Clostridia > Oscillospirales > Oscillospiraceae > Lawsonibacter. The sequence continues at coordinate 61,699 of JBCLQX010000014.1, forward strand.
AGCGGTTCCGTAATTTCCTCGAACGACCTCTGTATAGATGGCGATGGTTAATGTCTGTGTTTTTGTGACATAGAGGAGCACAGAAGCGGAGAGCTCGCTAATAATGGTCATCCAGCTGAGAATTGCGCCGGAAATAACGCCGTTACGCATCATGGGAGCTGTAATCTTGACAAAGGTTTTCAGCTTGGACGCTCCCAGGCTCATGGAGGCCTCCTCCACGCTGGGATGGATGTTCATCAGTATCGCGGAAGCGGAGCGGATGGTGTAGGGCATTCTGCGTAGGATATAAGCTAAAATGATGATGGCGGCTGTCCCCATCAGCTTGATGGGCTTTGAGGAAAAGCCCAACAGAAGGGCGATGCCCATCACGGAGCCCGGGATAATATAGGGCATCATGGTCAGCGAGTCCAGAATGGAGACCGCCGTGGTGTGCCGTCTCACCGTGAGGTAGGCAATCAGCGTGCCCAATACAACAATGATCAAAACGGCAATCAGGCTGTAGAGCAGAGTATTGCCTACGCTGGAGCTGAGCTTGCTCAGTGCCTTGGAGAAGCTGTTAAGGGAGTAGCCCTCTACAAAGCGGACACCGTTTGTGTTCTGGAAGGCGGTATATGTTACTGTAATCTGGGGGAGCAGGCCAATAAACACAGGAACATAGACCATCAGATGGACGGCGGCGGCTTTCCAGCCGCGGAGAGTCTGTGGCTCAATAGGGTTGACGGCGCTCATGCTGTAGGAGAATTTCCTTGCGGCCATTTTTTGACCAAGGAAAAGAACCGTGGTCAGCAACACCATCAGCACGCTGAGAGCAGCGGCAAAGCCGCTGTTTCCCCCTACTTCGCTGATAAATTCATTGTAGATGAGGTAGGGCATCGTTCGGTATCCCTCACCGATCAGCTGAGGCGTACCAAAATCAGCCATACTTCTCATAAACACCAGCAGCCCAGCCGACAGCATGGTAGGACCGATGAGGGGGACAACCACCTTGAGCACCCTGCGGATCCCGATGCATCCAAAGCATTCAGAAGCCTCTAGCATAGAGCGGTCCAAATTTTTCAGTGCGCCTGAGACGTAGAGGTACACAAGGGAGTACATTTGGGTGGTGAAGACCATCAGCATCCCCGGAAAGCCGTAGATTGCCGGCATCTGAATGCCAAAGACGTCCTTCACAAAGGTGGTAATGGCGCCGCTCCTTCCCAGCAGAAGAATCCAGCTGTATGCGCCAATGAAGGGAGGGGACAACATGGTGATGATGATCAGGATCTCCACAAGCCCTCTTCCAACAATTTTGATGGAGTGCATCAGGTAGGCCAGAAGGGTCCCCAGGATGACGGCAAGCACCGTGGCGCACAGAGATACCTTCAGACTGTTCAGCAATGCGTTGAGGTAGTAGCGCTTACTGAAAAACTTGATAAAATAGGCGAACGTAAACTCTCCGTCGCCGCCGATGACGCTCTGCCGGAAAATCTGGAGAATGGGATAGAGGAGGAAGACGGCAAACAGCACCAGACAGATAAGAGTGGCGGTGCCCCATATATCCTTTTGTATCTTATACTTCCGCATCGTTCTTTACTCCACGCACCATGTTGCGCTCCCCGTTTTCGGTATAAACGTTAATCCGGTTCGTCTTCACGGTCAGATAAACGGTGGAACCCCTCTTGATTTCATTTTCAATATCGGCGGGCGCGATGGTCTCAATGAGCATTCCATCGGACAACTCAACAAAATAGTGCATATTCAAGCCCAGGAACACACAGTCGCGGACGACACCTTTGATGCCAGGAGCTGAGGAGTGGATCTCAAACTCCTCTGGCCTTACCGCTGCAACAAGTTTGCCGCCAAAAGGAATATTATCCTCCAAATTCTGTATTTCCGCAGTGTAGCCGTCAAAGTGCAGAAGATTCTTCCCACCATCTTCCGTTCCTGTCACCGGGAGGAAGTTGCTCTTCCCGATGAAGCCCGCAACAAACTGGTTAGCCGGGCGGAGATAAATATTTCTGGGCGTTCCGACATGCTGGAGCACACCCTTATACATCACGCCAATCCGGTCGCTGATGGCCAGAGCCTCCTCCTGGTCGTGGGTCACATAAATGGTAGTAATCCCTACCGCATGCTGAATCTCCCGGATGGCATCCCGCATCTCTACACGGAGCTTGGCATCCAAGTTGGACAGCGGCTCGTCCATCAGCAGGACGTCGGGCTCAATCACGATGGCCCGAGCCAGCGCCACCCGCTGCTGCTGGCCGCCCGACATGTTTTGGGGCAGGCGGTCCCGCAGATTGTCGATGTGCACCTTCTTCAGGATCTCGTCCACCCGGCGGGAGATCTCCTCCTTGGGGACCTTTCGGTTCTTCAGGCCGAAGGCCACATTGCTCTCCACCGTCATATGGGGGAAGATAGCGTAGTTCTGAAATACCATGCCAATATTCCGCTTCTCAGGCGGGATAGCGTTGATGACCCGATCTCCAAAGCGGATTTCTCCGCCCTCAATAGAATTAAAGCCCGCCACCATCCGGAGGAGGGTGGTCTTTCCGCATCCGGAGGGACCCAGCAGGGTGAAAAACTCTCCGCTGTTTACTTTAAGAGAGAGGTCGGAGATTACAGTGTTATCTCCGTATTTTTTTACTGTGTTGTGAAATGTAATCGGGTTGCTCATACCAATCTACCTCACAGCCTCAAAAAATCACTGAACGTTGGCAACACAGTCGGTCCATTTTTCCTTCCACTCATCCATATGGTCAGTAATGTACTGCTCATCCAGCTCAAGAAGGTTGATTTCGCTGGTGGGGATCATGCCGGTGCCCAGTTCAACATCGTCGCGGACGGGCCGGGAAGCCGCCTCAGAAACCAGGCGCTGCTGGGTCTCCTTGCTCAGGCAGAAGTCGATAAACTGCTTGGCGTTTTCGGGATGCTTGGCGTTTTTCACCAGCATAACGCAGGCGGAGCCGCTCTGGACGCCCTCTTCCATGTACACGATCTTCAGGTTGGTCGCCCCGTCGTGGATATAGGTGGCGGCGGGGGACTCATAGGTGAGGCCAACAGCGTACTCACCCTCGGCGACGCCCTTATGCACGGCGCTGCTGGAGGAGAGGACACAGCCGTCGATGTTGTTAAGGAGGTCCTGAATATAGGCCCAGCCCTCTTCACTCTCGTGCTGGCCCTCGGGGGCAAAGGCCTCCAGGATATCCTCCACATGCTCCATGGCGGAGCTGGAGGAGGCGGCGTCCGCCGTGGCGATCCTGCCCTTCAGCTCGGGATTCAACAGATCCTTATAGCCGTTGATCTGGATATCGCCCACCAGATCGGTGTTTACCAGCAGGATGCTGCATCCCACAATGTAGGAATTGGCGACACCGATACTCTTGTATTTCTCATTGACAAACTCATTGTTGGGGGAGACATACTCCTCAAACAGCTCAGCGTTGTTCAGGGCGTTCATAATGCCGGAGCCCAGCATGATATCGGCGTTGGGATCACCCGCCTCGGTGCCCAACCGCTTGGTCAGCTCGCCCAGGCCACCGGTAATCAGCTCCACTTTAATTCCTGTCTCCTCCTCAAAGTAGGGGACAATCTGGTTGAGGCGGGTTTCCGACTCGGAGGTATAGACAACCAGCTTCTTTTCCTCTGGACTTCCTGCGCTGCCCGAATTGCCGCCGGAGGTCGCCGGAGAGGAATCGTTAGAACAGCTTGCCAACAAAAGCAAGCCCGCCATGAGAACTGCCAATACTCTGCATCGGTTTTTCATTTTTTGTCCTCCTTAAGATTATAATATAACGTTATATATCGCTATATGCTGTTATAATATCACAAAAATTTTTGGTGTCAATAGAATTTTCAAAATTAAGACAAAATTTTTGTCCAAAGAAATATATAAGCTCCGGGATAACTACAAGTTGGTCGCTGCTGGTGAGATAAACATGATCTGTCCAGCAAGTGGGCCTACCAAGATATCTGCGTCGGTTATGGCATTTCTTGTGGAGCAAAACAGAGGTGTAAGACAATCGAACTACATAGTGCCTGCAGTCCCTAAATTGTTTACAGCATGGCAAATTCTATGTGGGTGTGAGACTTGTATTTCGCAGTCCCCTAACGCACTGTATTGATACTCATCTTGTCTGATTCAGTCAAGTGGGTGGAGATTTTGGAGTTTGACTTCAAGAGTCACTGGACGTTTGTGGAGTTTCTCTACGGTCTGGAATATTTTGCAGAAAGTTTACTAAGGCGCATGTTAATGGTAAATACCCTGCAAAAGTACCAAATAACTTGACATATCTGCTTTAATACGATACAATTAACATACTAATATTTCGTGATGAATATAACGATACAGAGGAATGGATGGTATTTTTATGGCTGAGATGGTAAGCGTACCGCTATATCAACAAATAAAAGAGGACATTAAAGCTGCGATTCAAAGTGGAAAATACAAACCCAAGGAGAAAATCCCCCCGGAGCCGGCGCTGAGTGAGGAGTATTCTGTCAGCAGGATCACCGTCCGCAGGGCGGTGGAGGAGTTGTGCAGTGAGGGATACCTGACCAAGATGCAGGGGCGGGGGACCTTTGTAAATACCCCGCGAATTAACCGGAAATTTACCGGCGGCGACAAAGTGGAGGGCTTCTCCCAGACCTGCCGTAAACTGGGGCTGGAGCCGGGAGCCAGAGTGGTGGACCGTCGTATTGTGCCCTCCCGGCACGACGAGCAGGAGTTCTTCGGCCTGGGGCCCGATGCCCTGCTGATCTATGTGGAGCGGGTGCGCACGGCAGACGGCCAGCCGATTTTCCTGGAGAACCTGTTCCTGCCCTATGAGGAGTACAAGGCTCTGCTGACCATGGACCTGAGCGACGTGTCTATGTTTGAGACGATTGCCAAGGTGTCCGGCCACGGGCCTGCCGATATTGCCCACCGGACGGTGGAGATCACGAGGGCCTCTCTGGAGCAGTCCCAGCAGCTGTCCGTCCCACTAGGGGAACCGATGCTGTTCCTGAACGTGTATTTTTTGGACGGCAGGGGCCGGCCCAACTGCATTGGCCGACAGTACTATATCGGCAGCCGCTATATGTTTGAGCTATAACTGAATATACAAAAACCGTTGGATCGCCTGATTGGCGGCCCAGCGGTTTTTTGTGCACAGAAATTAGAGGTTTTTCACAAACCAGAGACTTAAAAATTATGCACCTCTACAGAATCGTGTTTTTTATTAGAAAACTCCTTGACAGACTTTCAAAATGCGTTATTATGTATATAACGATTATAACGTTTATGACGATAACGACGGCACAGAAACGACCGCTCGGTTTGGAACAGAAAAGCCGGTATTTTAGCGTGAGCTGCGCTGAAAATAAAAGGAAACGGAAAGGAAACGGTGATGCGCATGAACAGAATCATATTAGCGTCCCACGGCAGTCTCTCGGCAGGGATGCTGGACACCGCGCAGATGATCATGGGGGACCTGCCCAACGTCTGTGCCGTGGCCACCACCCGGGACGAGACAGAGAGCATCGTACAGAGGACCAGCCGCCTGCTGGACAGTTTCCCGCCTGAGGACACCGTCTACATCCTGACGGATGTGCTCAACGGCAGCGTCAACAACGACATGCTCTCTCTGGTGGGCAAATACCCGGACATCACGGTGATCTGCGGCATGAACGCCTGCCTGGTGCTGAGCATAGCGGACGCTGAGGAGCCGCTGACCCGGGAGGAGCTGAATGAAATCCTGGGCCAGGCCCAAGGGCAGCTGATGGACTGCACGAAGCAGCTGCGGGAAGCGATGAACAACAAAAATGATGAGGAGGATGACCTGTGATCAAATTGGTGAGATTGGACTACCGGCTCCTGCACGGACAGGTGGTGTTTTCCTGGACTCAGAACGTGGGAGCCCAGCGCATCATCGTGGTGGACGACGAGGCGGCTGCCGACGAGCTGAAAAAGACCGCCTTGAACCTGAGCAAGCCTGCCGGCGTCCGTCTGAATATCTTTACCTTGGACAAGACGCTGGAGAAGATGCCCAAGGTGGAGGCACTCAACGAGAATATCATGATGATCTTTGGCAACACCGCCACGCTGCGCAAATTCTGCGAGGCCTATCCCAAGTGCAAAGAGGTCAACTACGGCGGCATCGCCAATAAGGAGAATTCCAAGCAGTACGCCGGGGCTGTTTTCCTCAATGAGACGGAGCAGGCGGACACTCAGAAGATTTTGGACTTGGGTGTAAAAATCTTTATGCAGCAGACCCCTGGGCACAAACGGGAAAATCTCACCCATGTGTAAATAAGAAAAAGGAGAGGAAACAAACATGTTAGTGCAATCCATTGTGCTGGGCCTGATTGGTGTGTTCTGCATCATGGACTCCCGGCTGCTGGGCCGGCTGAACTTTGAGCGTCCCCTTATCACCTGTACCCTGGTGGGCTTGGCGCTGGGTGACCTGAAAACCGGACTTGCTGTGGGCGCCTCCATGGAATTGATCAGTATGGGCCTGGTAAACATCGGCGGCGCGGTGCCTCCGGACATGAACATGGCCGCTATCATCACCTCCGCCTTCGCCATCACCACCAGCGCTACCATTGAAACCGCCCTGGCCATCGCTATGCCTATCGCCGTTCTGGGCCAGTTTATCGGCGTAATCGGCCGGACCGTTCTGGGCACCTTGACCCACGTGGCCGACCGGGCCATTGAGCAGGGTAACTTCAAGAAGGCGTACAGTATGCACATCGTTTGGGGCACGATCATCTATGCGCTGCTCTACTTCGTACCTATCTTCCTGGCAATTTACATCGGCACCGACGCGGTAGAGGCCATTGTGAATGTGATTCCCGCCTGGCTCACCGCCGGCCTGAACCTGGCGACCAAATTCCTCACCGCCTACGGCCTTGCGCTGCTGCTGTCCGTCATGCTCACCCGTGACCTTACCCTCTATTTCTTCCTGGGCTTCTTCATGGTGGTCTACTTAGGCCTGGATATCACCGCCATCGCCATCTTCGCCTGCATCCTGGCCCTGATCCTGAACAGCGTGAAGTTTAAGAAGGGTGCTCCCGCCGCCGCCGGCGGAGCTCCCGCTCCTGCGGACGACTACGACCCGCTGGAAGACGACGACCTGTAAGAGAGGGAGGGGAACGACATGAAACACAACTCCGATTTCAAAAAATTCTGGCAGTTCTTCTGGCGGTCTTGGTCCATCCAGGCGTCCTGGAACTACGAACGTCAGATGAACATGGGCTTCCTGTATGGTATAGTCCCTACCCTGGACCGGCTCTACCCGGACAACAACGACCCCCAGCAGGTGGCCTATAAGAAGGAAGCCTATAGCCGGCACATGGCCTTCTACAACTGCACCCCTCAGACCAGTGCCTTCACCCTGGGGCTGGCCGCCTCTATGGAGGAGGAGTACGCCGCCAACCGGGACACCTTCAACCCCGATTCCATCAACGCCGTCAAGACCTCCCTTATGGGTCCGCTGTCCGGCGTGGGCGACTCCTTTTTCCAGGGCACCATCAAGGTGATCGCCTTCGGCCTGGGTGTGTCCCTGGCCCAGCAGGGCAGCATCCTGGGCCCCATCCTGGCTATGCTGATCTCCTTCTTCCCCTCCGCCATCATTACCTGGTTTGCCGGTAAGCTGGGCTACACCATGGGCAGCAAATACTTGAGCAAGCTCCAGGGCGGGCTGATGGATCAGGTGATGTTCGTCTGCGGCATCGTAGGCCTGATGGTGGTGGGCGGTATGGCCGCTAACATGATCGGTCTGGTGACCCCTATTCAGTTTGAGAGCTCCGGGCTGGTCCTCCAGGACATCCTGGACACCATCCTGCCCGGTATGCTGAATCTGGCCGCCGCCCTGGGACTGTACACCCTGATCAAAAAGAACATCTCCACCACATGGCTGCTGGTCATCTGCATCGTAGGCGGTATCATCTTCAACGCTCTGGGCGTATTGGCGTGAACCGGACCTCCGGTTTTCACATATAGCAAACCTCTTTCCATAGCTTCCCCTCTCCCTTATGGTTCCCGTCCCCCCGGTGGGGACGGGAACCGCACAAATCAAAATTATTTTAGGAGGAAATCACTATGTATAATCTGGACATGAACAAGGTCAAGGAGATCGTCGCCGAAATCGTGAAGAACAAGACCGTGGAGAATGTGGCCTTTGTGGGCTGCGGCGCCTCCAAGAGTGAGCTGTACCCCGCCAAGTACTTCCTGAGCAACGCCAGCAAAAAGCTCCGCGTGACCCACTACACCGCCAACGAGTTCAACTACGACACCCCCGACTGGCTGGGTGACACCACCGTGGTCATCACCGCCTCTCTGGGCGGCACCACCCCCGAGACCGTGAAGGCCAACGGCGTGGCCGCCGCCGCCGGCGCCACCGTCATCAGCCTGACCCACGCCGCCGGCTCCGCCCTGGACACCAGCGCCCACTACTCCATCGTCCACGGCTTTGAGGCCAACTACGCCGCCAAGCTGGAGAAGATGGGCTACGCCATGGCCCTGGCTCTGGAGCTGGTGCAGCAGGTGGAGGGCTATGATAAGTACGAGCAGATGCTGGCGGGCTTTGACAAGATTTTTGAGGTCTGTGAGAATGCTGCCCAGTCCGCCCGGAAGGCCGCCAAGAAGTTCGCCGAGCAGTACAAGGATGCCCCTGTGGTGTACATCATGAGCAGCGGTGCCAGCGCCGAGGTGGCCTACTCCTCCTCCATCTGCCTGATGATGGAGATGCAGTGGATCAACTCCGGCAACTTCCACGACGGCGAGTTCTTCCACGGTCCCTTCGAGATTGTGGAGAAGGGCGTTCCCTTCATCCTGCTGATGAACGACGGTAAGACCCGTCCCATGGACAGCCGGGCCCTGGACTTCCTCCAGCGCTTCGGCGCCCTGACCACCGTGGTGGACGCCAAGGACTATGCCCTGGCCAACGCCGCCTCCAGCGACGTGATCACCTACTTCGATCCCCTGATGCACACCGCCGTGTTCCGCGTTTTCGCTGAGGAGCTGTCCTTCATCCGCCAGCACCCCCTGAGCAAGCGCCGCTATATGTGGAAGATCGAGTACTAAGAAATACCGATGGGGAGGGGCCCGTTCCCTCCCCGCTTTTATAAAGAAAGGCAGGGAGCGTTATGTATAGGGGTATTATTTTTGATATGGATGGTGTGCTGGCCGATACTGAGAGCTACTATACCAACCGCCGGGACGAATATTTGCGGCTGATGGGATATCAAAGACAGGAAAATACCGATTTTACCGGCTCCAATGAGAAAGCCCTGTGGGAGACCATGGTGCCCAATGACCCGGAGCTGCGGCAGGAGCTGCTTATGGGCTACCGGGCCTACCGCAAGCTCCACCCCATTCCCTTCCGGGAGCTGCTGGACCCCCAGGCAGCGGCGCTGTTTCGAACACTGAAGGAGCGGGGGCAGAAAATCGGCATTGCGTCCTCCTCCGATCCCAAGGCCATCGCCGCCCTGGTTCAGGCGGCGGGTGTGGAAGCGCTGGTGGATTCTCAGATCAGCGGGGACCAGTGTAAAGCCCATAAGCCGGACCCGGAGATTTATCTCCGCTCCCTGAAGGCGCTGGGACTGACCGCCGGGGAGGCGCTGGCGGTAGAGGATTCTCCTACAGGAATCCTGTCAGCAAAACGAGCCGGCCTGACCGTCTTGGCGTTGCGGCCCCGCCACGATGAGCCGCTGGATCAGTCGGCGGCGGATACGGTGATTTCTCAGCTGATGGATGTTGTAAGCTACATACAAAATGAAAAGGAGCGAGCTTAATATGAAACAGTTCCAATTTACCGTTCAGGACCCGCTGGGCATACACGCCCGTCCCGCCGGCCTTTTGGCGAAGCTGGCCAAAGAGTACAAAGATACCGTAATCACCATCACAAAGGACGGGAGTACAGTGAAAGCGTCCCAGCTGATGAAGCTGATGGGTTTGGCTGTGAAGCAGGGCAGTGAGGTCACTGTGGCCGCTGAGGGCCCCACCGAGGACGAGGCCATTTCCGCTATGCGAAAGTTTTTTGAGGAAAACCTGTAAGCATCGCCCAAAGGGCGCCTGTCCCCAATGGGCGGGCGCCCTAATTTTATTGTGGGAGGAATTGATATGATCCTGATGCAGGGGAAAGGCGTTTCCAAAGGAGTTACCAGCGGCCCCATCTATTTTTTTCAGCGGCCCGATACTAAAATTTCTGATGCTTCCGCCGCGAGCATAGAAGAAGAAAAAGCGCGCATCGGTGAGGCGCAGGAAAAGTCCATCATACAGTTGACCAATATGGCCGAAAAGGCCCGGGAGGAGGCTGGAGATGAGACCGCCATTCTTTTTGAGACCCACGCCATGTTCGTGGAGGATGAGGATTACGTGGAATGTATGCTTACCGCGCTGGAGGAGCGGGGCTGTACGGCTGAACGTGCTGTGGAGATTGCTGGGGAAGAATTTTCCGCTATGCTGGCCGCCATGGACGACCCCTATATGCAGGCACGGGCCGCCGATATTAAAGATGTTACCCGGCGTATCCTCAATAACTTGATGGGGATTACCGAGGGCGGTATCGACTCTGAAATCCCCATCATCCTGGCCGCCGATGACCTGGCTCCCTCCGAAACCCTTCAGCTGGATAAAAGCAAAATTATGGGGTTCATCACCCAAGGCGGTTCCGGCAACAGCCACACGGCTATCCTGGCCCGGACTATGGGCATTCCCGCTATTTGCGGGTTAGGAGAAGCACTGAAACCGGAATATAGCGGCCGGGAGATTTACATAGACGGAGAAACAGGGCAGGCGGCTATTGAGCCGGACGAGCTTACCCTGGGCAACTTCCAGGCCAAGCTGGACACGCAGCGGGAAATGAAAGAATTGATGGAGAGCATGAAGGGCCAACCAGATATAACCTTGGATGGCCGTGAAATGATGGTCTGCTGTAACATTGGATCTCCCGAAGATGTCCACGCCGTTCAGTCAAATGATGGTCAGGGAATCGGCCTGTTCCGCTCTGAGTTTTTATATCTGGCAGCCAGTGATTATCCTTCTGAAGAAGATCAATTCCAGGCATATAAAAATGTTGCCTCCGCTATGGGGGGCAAACGGGTAGTTATCCGTACTTTGGACATTGGCGCAGACAAACAGGTGGACTACTTCCAGATGCGTACAGAAGAGAACCCGGCTTTGGGTGTCCGGGCCATCCGCATCTGCCTGAATCGTCCCGAGGTATTCCGCATCCAGCTGCGAGCCCTGTACCGTGCCTCTGCCTATGGAAAGGTCGCAATCATGTTCCCTATGATTACCTCTGTGTGGGAGGTAAAGGAATGCAAAAGAGCCTGCCAGAAGGTAATGGCTGAACTGGACGCTGAAGGTATTCCATATCGGCAGGATACGGAGATCGGTATCATGATCGAAACACCTGCGTCTGTGCTGGTAGCGGAGGAATTGGCAAAAGAAGTGGACTTTTTCTCCGTCGGAACCAATGATCTGACACAGTATACCCTGGCTTGTGACCGTCAGGCCAACGACCTGGGCAAGTTTTTTGACCCCCATCATCCCGCTGTGTTGCGGGCTCTGAAGATTGCCGCTGACGCTGCTCACAAGGCAGGAATCTGGATTGGTATCTGTGGTGAGCTTGGAGCTGATTTGGACTTGCTGGAGACGTTCCTTGCTATTGGAATTGACGAGTTGTCAGTGTCGCCTTCTGCTGTATTGCCGCTCCGTGCGAAACTACGCGGTTCCATTGCGAAAACATGTACTTTAGAACGGCTGAAGTGTTAAGGAACCACTTGTCATCGCCAGTGATAAAATGTAAAAAAACGCCGAGGAAAAAATGTAGTTTTGTGGCGGAGGTGAAGGGAAAAAGA
>JBCLQX010000015.1:0-69305 GCA_041223805.1 Oscillospiraceae bacterium 44-34
GTTTTGTTACCCCCCCCCGCCGAAAAACTACAAAATTTCTTCGGCGTTTTCTTACAATTTCAAATTGGCATTGACACCCCGCAATGGTGATGAAGCCCTTTCCTTTCAGTTCCTCGTTGAGCTGACGAATGAGCTTGTAGGCGTAGGGCCTCGACACGCCCAGCTCGTCCGCTACCTCGTCCACCCGGATAAACTTGTTTTCCATGCTGGTTCCTCCTTTCTTGAATAATAACGCTATTTGTTTAGCGTTTGCTTCATTATACTAACTCTATTCCGTTATGTCAAGGCTTTCCAAGAAGAAAATATAAACAAATTTATTTATATTTCGCTTGACAGTTCTAAACATATCTGTTATACTCCAAGTGTCCCCATTACATAGATTGGAGTTGGCAGTTATGGCGATTGGTGAACGTATTCGCTTTTTCCGCAATAAGAAAGGTGTCACGCAGAAATATCTCGGTCAGGTGGTGGGCTTTCCCGAACGCTCCGCCGATGTGCGTATGGCGCAGTATGAAACCGGGAGCCGCACCCCCAAGGCCGACCTGACCAGGACGCTGGCGGGCTTCTTTGAAGTCTCTACCGATGCCTTGACCGTCCCTGACATAGACAGCGATATTGGCCTCATGCACACCCTCTTTGCCCTGGAGGACATACGGGGCCTTACCATCGGAGAGATTGGCGGCGAAATCTGTTTGAAACTGGACAAGTCCAAAGGCAAGACCTATGTTGATATGCTTGAAATGCTGTCCGCCTGGGCGGAGCAGGCCAAGAAGCTGGAGGCCGGGGAGATCACCAAGGAGGACTACGACCGCTGGCGCTACAACTACCCCAAGTACGACACCACCCGGAAATGGGTCAAAGTCCCCTCCAAGGAATTGAGCGACTTCCTTGTAGAAGCGTTCAAGGACAGGCTGGGAAAGGATTGACAGACAGCAAAAGCCCTTACCGATGTCGCCATCGGTAAGGGCTTTCTAATATGGTTTTTGTCACCCACAAGCCGCAAAGGAACACTTTTCACCTGCAATCCACCGGGGATACAGAATGATACGGCCTATGGGGAGCGTTATCAAATTGTTATCAAAAGAGAGGCATAAAACCGTCTATCCGTTGTGCCGCAAGGGGTTCAAAGTTTCAAAAACTCATTCCCATTCTATTGTGGCGGGGGGCTTACTGGTGATATCATACACGATTCGGTTGACCCCCTTCACCTCGTTGACGATACGGGTGGACACCTTATCCAGCAGCTCATAGGGCAGGCGTGCCCAGTCGGCGGTCATAAAGTCGGAGGTAGTCACTGCCCGGAGGGCCAGGGTATAGTCATAGGTTCGTCCGTCCCCCATCACGCCCACGGAACGGGTGTTGGTGAGGACGGCGAAGTATTGGTTGGCGCGCTTGTCCTCGCCGGCCCTGGCCATCTCATCCCGGAAAATGAAGTCGGCCTGACGCAGAGTATCCGCCTTCTCCCTGGTGATGTCTCCAATAATACGGATAGCCAAACCTGGCCCCGGGAAGGGCTGGCGGCTGACCAGGTACTCGGGCAGGCCCAGCTCACGGCCCAGCTGGCGGACCTCGTCTTTGAAGAGCATCCGCAGGGGCTCCACAATCTCCTTAAAGTCCACATAGTCGGGCAGGCCGCCCACGTTGTGGTGGCTCTTGATCACGGCGGCGTCCCCCGCTCCCGACTCGATAACGTCGGGATAGATGGTGCCCTGGGCCAGGAAGTCCACCGTTCCCACCTTTTTGGCCTCTTCCTCAAATACCCGAATGAACTCCTCGCCGATGATCTTCCGCTTGCGCTCGGGCTCGTCCGCCCCGGCCAGCTTGGCAAGGAAGCGGTCCCCGGCGTCCACCCGGACAAAATTCAGGTCCCACTTGGCGAAGGCCTCCTCCACCTCGTCCCCCTCGTTGAGACGCATGAGACCGTGGTCCACAAATACACAGGTGAGCTGACTGCCCACAGCCTCGGCCAGCAGGGCGGCGGCCACAGAGCTGTCCACCCCGCCAGACAGGGCCAGCAGCACTTTTCCTGTGCCGATTTTCTCCCGCAGCTGAGCAATGGCGGCATTCTTGTAGTCCCCCATGGTCCAGTCGCCCTTGGCGCGGCAGACCTCAAAGAGGAAATTGCGGATCATGTCAACTCCGTGCTCCGTGTGGTTGACCTCCGGGTGGAACTGTACCCCGTAGAAGCCCCGAGCCTCGTCGGCGATGGCCACATTGGGGCAGGCGTCGGACCGGGCGGCGAGGGCAAAGCCCTGGGGAGCCTGGGCCATATAGTCCCCGTGGCTCATCCAGGACACCCCTTCCCCGGGCAGGCCCTGGAACAGCCTGCACCTGTTGTCGTAATAGGTGAGGGTCTTGCCATATTCCCGGGCGGAATCGTCCTGGGCAGGGACGACCTGACCGCCCAGCATGTGAGCGATGAGCTGACAGCCGTAGCAAATGCCCAGAATGGGCACGCCCCAGGTGAAAATTTCGGGGTCCACATGGGGGGAACTGTCCAGATAGACGGAGCTGGGTCCGCCGGTAAAGATAACGCCGATGGGGGCCATGGCACGCAGCTCCTCCAGAGGGGTGGTCCAGGGCCTGACCTCGCAGTACACATTGCACTCCCGCACCCGGCGGGCGATCAGCTGGTTGTACTGTCCTCCAAAATCCAAAATTAAAATAGTTTCCATAACTCTCCTCCGTCTGTCTGGTTTAGTCCCTTGATTATATCAGACATTGTCCGCTTTGGCAATGCGGTCGTGGGAGAAGGAGACGGAGAGGATCAGCCGGCCCTCCTGATAGCTGGCCCGGATGGAGCCGCCCATGCGCTGGGTGAGCAGCTTGGCGATGGACAGCCCCAGACCGGTGGAGCCCTGGCCGGTCTCCACGGTGTAAAACCGGTCGAAGAGCCGGGCGGTGGTCACCGGGTCCAGGGAGCTGGCGGTGTTGGAGAAGGTGACCGTCCCGGCCTCGTCCAGGGAGACGGCGAAGTCGCCGCCACTGTATTTCAGGGCGTTGCTGATGATGTTGGCAAAGATCCGGCTCACGGCGGAGGGGTCCAGGGAGCGGACCACCGGGCCGCCAGGCAGGGAGATGTCCGGCGTGATCCCCCGCTGGTTCAGGCTGGCGTAGAAGGAGACCAGGCTCTCCTCTAGACAGCGGCGCAGGTCCACCGGTTCCCGGGCCAGCTCGGGCAGGTCCGCGGCCAGGGAGTAGCGAAAGAGCTCCTCGGTCAGCCGGGTCATGGCGGCCGCCCGGTCCGAGATCCGGTCCAGATACCGCCGGGTGCGTTCAGACGTCTCCTCCCGCTCCAGCAGGTCCAGATAGCCTTGAATGGCGGTAAGAGGGGTGCGCAGGTCGTGGGCAATGTTGGTGACCGCGTTTTTCAACTCGGTGTCCCCCTGCTGGAATCTCTGCCGCTGGCGGCGCAGCTCCTTCAGTTGGACGTTCAGCTCAGAGGCCAGCTTCCGGACGTGGGCGTCCCGGGTGGAGAGAAAGATGGGGTTGTTGGTGTCCTGGCCAAGGCGCTCCTCCAGCTGCTGGACGATCTCGTCCAGGCTCCGGCGGAGCAGAAAGAGCCTGACCAGCAGGACCAGCACAGCCAGCGCCAAAGCGCCGCAGATCAGCCAGGGGAGCATGGTGTCACCTCATTTCAGGTCTTTTCGCCGGAACAGCGCCGCCCCGGCGGCGGTGGCGGCGGCGAATACTCCCACCGAGCACAGGGCCATTTGCAGCGGGCGGGTGACGGTGCCGTCGGTATATTGGACAGCTTGGCCTACTGGGTCCAGGTCCAGCAGCAGCTCATAGGGCCACCGCTCCTCCGGGTGGAGATAGTCAGGATTGCGTACCATCTCCGACACCATCTCCCCGTCCACCAGACCAAAGGAGGGATAAAATTCCGGAGCGTCCAAAATCTGATAGACCGTGAGCGCGATACCGAAAATCAGCAGGAACAGCAGGATGCAGCTCACCGCCGAGGCAGCCTTGCGGCTGAGGTTCATCGTGACCACCGTATAGATGGCGCACCAAGCCGCCGCCATGAGCAGGGAGAGAAACAGGCTGGTCAGCAGCAGACCGGGGGCCTTGGGCCCGCCCAGCAGAGGGACCCCCACCGCCAGGGTGCACAAAATATAGACGCCGCAGAAAATCAGAGCAGTAAACACGGCGGTGATCAGATTGGCCAGATAGACGGACACTCGGGTATGGCCTGCGGCCAGCTTGTTGCGGATGGTGCCGTCGCTGTACTCCGCGCCGAAAAACAGGGAGAGAAAGACGGACAGCACCAGGCCGATGAGCATGGCGTAGACAAAGAAAACGGCGTCCAGGGGGAATGTTCGCTGGTATTCCAGATAGGTCTGGAGGGGCTGCCAGGCCCCGGCGGCGGCGCACAGCAGCAGGGTCACCCGGAACAGGATGCTCTTTCTCAGGCGGAACAGGTTGGCGGACAGCAGGTTAGTCACGAGAACCACCTCCCACCAGGTTGATGAAGTAGCTCTCCAGGCTCTCGTCCCGCTCCTGGGCGGAGAGGAGCTGACAGCCCTCCTTGTCCAGCGCGGCGGACAGCTGGGAGATCACCGGCTGGGCGAAGATGTCTGCCTTGCCCTCGGTGAGAATCTTGTACTCCAGCCCCATGCTGTCCAGCACCCGGGCCAGGACCCGGGTGTCGGTGACCTCCACCCGCAGGCACTTGCGGCAGGCGGCCTCCAGCTCATGGGCGCTGATCTCCTTCACCATCCGGCCGCCGTCGATGAAGCCGTAGTGGGTGGCCAGGCGGCTGAGCTCGTCCAGAATATGGCTGGAGATGAGCACGGTGATCTGCCGCTCCCGGTTCAGCTTCAGAATGAGCTCCCGGGTCTCGATGATGCCCTGGGGGTCCAGGCCGTTGACCGGCTCGTCCAGCACCAGAAGATCCGGGTTCCCCGCCAGAGCGATGGCGATGCCCAGCCGCTGGCGCATCCCCAGGGAGAAATTCCGGGCCTTCTTTTTGTCGGTGTCTGCCAGCCCCACCAGCTCCAGCAGCTCGCCCACGCCGTCGTCCGACGGCACCCCCAGCACCCGGTACTGCTCCTTGATGTTGTCGGCGGCGGACAGATCCAGATAGATGGATGGGGTCTCCACTACCGCCCCCATCCGGCGGCGGGCCTTGTGGATGTCCTTGGATTTGCTGTCCAGCCCAAACAGGGTATACCCGCCGGAAGTGGGGGCCTGCAAGCCGCAGATCAGGCGGATGAGGGTGGTCTTGCCCGCCCCGTTCCGGCCCACCAGGCCGTAGATGGCGCCCTTGGGCACCCGAATGTTGAGACCGCTCAGGGCGTGGAACCCCTTGTAGGTCTTCCACAGGCTGTCGGCGGTGAGAATGTAGTCCATAGATGGAACCTCCTTTTCTTGAGTGGCCCCAGTTTACCCTAAAAGGGTAAAGAGAGCGGGAAAGAAAAGGGTAAAGAATTGGGAAAGATTCAAATATTCAGCTTGAAGCCGATGCCCCACACCGATTCAATAAAATCCGTCCCTGTGACCTCCCGCAGCTTTCTGCGCAGATTGCTGATGTGGATCTTCAGCGAGCTCTCGGTGCAGTCGGGCGTGTCGGCGGAGATGCGGTCCAGAATGACCGACTTGGCAATGGCCTGGCCGGGATTTTGAAGAAACAGCTTCAAAATGGCGTACTCCGTCTTGGTCAGCCGGACGGGCGTCCCATCCGCCGTGACGGCGTGGGCGGTCTGGTCCAGGCGCAGGCCGCCTGCCTCCAGCACGGGGGCCAGTCCCGGTGAGGCGCTCTCCCGCAAACGGGCGGCCACCCGGGCCAGCAGCTCCCGGGAGTCAAAGGGCTTGGTCACATAGTCCGCCGCCCCTTTCAGAAGGAGCTTCACCTTGTCGTCCGTTCCCGCCTTGGCGCTGACCACGATGGTGGGCACGCCGCTGATTTTGGACAGCACCTCCTCTCCGGACAGGCCAGGCAGCATCAGGTCCAGCAGCACCAGATCAGGCTGCTGCCGCTCCAGCAGCAGCACCGCCTCCGTCCCCGAGTAGGCCCGCAGGACGGCGTAGCCCTCCCGCTGGAGCAGCTCCTCCAGAATATTGCCGATATGGATGTCGTCGTCGATGACCGCGATGGTTTTCATGGCCGGCCTCCCCTTTCATTTTTATTATACCCTCTTTTTTGGGGGGAGACAAGGCGGATATCTGGTGATATAATGAAACATATCAGCATGGACAGGAGGACAAGTCATGTTCAATTTCAACTACTATACCCCTACTCAGGTGGTCTTCGGCCGGGGCGCGGAGGAACAGACCGGCACGCTGGTGAAGGCCCAGGGCTGCAAAAAGGTGCTCATTCACTACGGCGGCGGCAGCGTGGTCCGGTCCGGACTGCTGGACCGGATCAAGGCTTCTCTGGACAGAGAGGGCGTCGCCTATGCGGAGCTGGGCGGCGTGGTGCCCAACCCCCGGCTGTCTCTGGTGTACCAGGGCATTGCGCTGTGCCGGAAAGAGAGGGTGGACTTCATCCTGGCGGTGGGGGGCGGCAGCGTCATTGACTCCGCCAAGGCCATCGCCTACGGTCTGGCGGACGAGGAGGCCGACGTGTGGGACCTGTATGAGCACACCCGCCGGGCAAGGGGCTGTCTGCCTGTGGGCGCGGTGCTCACCATCGCCGCCGCCGGCAGCGAAATGAGCAACAGCTCGGTTATCACAAAGGACGAGGGCGGTGTCAAGCGGGGCTATAACGACGATATCTGCCGCCCCCGTTTCGCCGTTATGAACCCGGAGCTGACCGTTACCCTCCCCCCGTATCAGACGGCCAGCGGCTGCGTGGACATCCTGATGCACACTATGGAGCGGTACTTCACCCCCAACGGCACCATGGAGCTCACCGATAGCCTGGCCGAGGGCCTGATGCGCGCCGTGATGAAGAACGCAGCCGTCCTCCGGGACAACCCCGCCGACTACGAGGCCCGGGCGGAGATCATGTGGGCGGGCAGCCTGTCCCACAACGGCCTCACCGGCTGCGGCTGCGACGGCGGCGACTGGGCCTGCCATGGTCTGGAGCACGAGATGGGCGGCATGTTCGACGT
The DNA here is from genome assembly GCA_041223805.1 of Oscillospiraceae bacterium 44-34. GTDB lineage: Bacteria > Bacillota > Clostridia > Oscillospirales > Oscillospiraceae > Lawsonibacter. The sequence continues at coordinate 7,056 of JBCLQX010000015.1, forward strand.
GACCCACGGTGCCGGCCTGGCCGCCGTGTGGGGCAGCTGGGCACGGTATGTGTACCGGGACTGTCTGGACCGCTTTGTAAAGTTCGCCGTCGGGGTGATGGGAGTGGACGGCCGCGGCGCGCCGGAGGAGACTGCCTTGAGGGGTATTGAAGCCATGGAGGACTTCTACCGCTCCATCCGCATGCCCACCTGCTTCTCCGAGCTGGGCATTGCCCCCACCCAGGAGCAGCTGGAGACCATGGCCCGGATGTGCGCTGCGGCGGCCGGCGGACAGAAGGGGGCCGCCAAGGTGCTGAGACAGGACGACATGTTGAAGATTTATCAGCTGGCGAACCGCTGAGCATCCGCCCCGCTTTCTGCCAGGAAAAAAGATGGACGGCAGAGCGGTTTTGTTGTAAAATAAAAAGACTGCGATTTTTTGAAAGGGGGGCGCGTCTATGGCAGAGACATTCCTGCCCGGACAGGTGCTGGCCATCACCGCCCAGGCGGCGGACCGGCTTTTGAGGCTGGACAGCGGCGACGCCGCCCTGGTGTATCTTCATCTGCTGCGCCACGGGGGGCTGACGGGACTGAAGTGGACCGACGCCCGCCTCCAGGGGGCGCTGGAGGGGCTGCGAGCCCAGGGGCTGGCGCCCAATGAGCCCATCCAGGCCCCGGAGCCTCCGGTCCAGGAGACCCCTCCTCCGGAGTACTCCACCGAGGATATCACCCAGGCCCTGGCCGACGGGGCCTCCCTCTTTCCGGCCCTGGTGGACGAGGTGGAGCGGCGGTTGGGCAAGCGGCTGTCCGCCGCCGACCTGAAAAGCCTGTACACCCTCTATGACCATCTGGCCCTCCCCGCCGAGGTGATCCTCATGCTGGTGGGCTGGTGCGTGGAGGAAATGGAACGGAAATACGGGCCGGGACGCAGGCCCTTCCTGTCTCAGATCAAGCGGGAGGGCTTCGTTTGGGCCCGCCGGGGGGTGGACACCATGGAGCGGGCGGAGGAGTACATTACAAGGCTCACCCGCCTGCGGAGCCGGGAGGCGGAGGTGCTCCGCCTGCTGGACATCTCCCCCCGGCCCCTGGTGGAGCGGGAGAAGACCTACATCGCCGCCTGGGACGACATGGGCTTTGACGACGAGGCCATCCGCATGGCCTACGAGCGCACGGTGCTGAAAAAACAGTCCATGGACTGGGGTTATATGAACGGCATCCTCCGCCGCTGGCACGAGAAGGGGCTGCATACCGCCGCCGCCGTCCGGACCGGCGACCGGGACCCCCGGCCCGTCCAGGCGGGCGGCTCCCGGAAGGCGCCCGCGCCCCCCTCCGCCGATCAGGAGCGGCGGGCCCGGGAGGATATGGAGCGGATGCGCCGGCTGATGGAACAGATGAAACGGGAGGGGAGTTAAATGTCATACGACGCCAATGTACAGCGCCGGGCGGCCGTCCGGCTGGAGCGGGAGCGCCGGGAACGCCGGGAGCGGGTCGAGCGGCTGCGGCTGGAGGTCTACCGAAAGGAGCCCAGGCTGGAGCGCCTCGACCGCCGTATCCGGGGGACCATGGCTGGGCTGGTGGCCGCCGCCCTGCGGCAGGGGGGCGACCCGGTGGAGGCTGTCCGGGCGGTGCGGGAGGAGAACCAGGACCTGCAGCGGGAGCGGGCCGTCCTGCTGGGCGGGCTGGGCCTGCCCGAGGATGCCCTGGACGACAGGCCCGCCTGCCCCCTGTGCAAGGACACCGGCTGGCAGGGGGCCAATATGTGCCGGTGCCTGCGGGAGCTGTGCGCCCAGGAGCAGATCAAAGAGCTGTCCAAGCTGCTGGACCTGGGGGAGCAGTCCTTCGACGCCTTCCGCATGGACTACTACAGCCAGACCCCTTGGCCCGCCCACGGGAGCTCCCCCCGGGGCAATATGGAGCTGGTCTACGATGTATGCCTGAATTACGCCACAAAATTCGGCCGCTTCGCCCTGAAAAATTTGTTTCTCTCCGGCCCGCCGGGGCTGGGCAAGACCTTTTTGTCCGCCTGCATCGCCCGCGCCGTGTCGGAAAACGGGTTTTCCGTGGTCTACGACACCGCCGGGAATGTCTTTGCCCAGTTTGAGGCCCGGAAGTTCCTTCGGGACAGCCCCGACGGACTGGACGCCCGGGACGAGACCCGCCGTTACCTCAACTGTGACCTGCTCATCCTGGACGACCTGGGCAGCGAGCTGACCACCCAGTTTACCCAGTCCGCCCTCTATGAGCTGGTGAACACCCGGCTGGTGGGGGAGAAGCACACCGTCATCTCCTCCAACCTGTCCATGGAGGAAGTCGCCCGGCGCTACGCTCCCCAGATCGCCTCCCGGCTGGAGGGGGAATATCACGTCCTCCATTTCTTCGGGGACGATATCCGGCTGGTGAGGAAGAACCGGCTGTAACGCACAAAAGGAGAATGTTCCATGATCTACGCAGTCCTTGCCGCGGTTTTAGTGGCCGTGGACCAAATTGTCAAGTACCTGGTGATGACCAATATTCCCCCTGGGGGGCATGTCCCCTTTATCCCCTATATCCTGGAGCTGACCTATGTGACCAACACCGGGGCAGCCTTCTCTATCTTCTCGGAGCACACCTGGGCCCTGGCTCTGGTGTCGCTGGTCATGTCCGCTGTGCTGGCCCTGGCCTTGTGGAAGGGGCTGTTCAAGCACCCCCTGGGCAGGCTGGCCCTCACCCTGCTGCTGGCGGGGGCGGTGGGCAACCTGATCGACCGGGCCCTCCGGGGGTTTGTGGTGGACATGTTCAATGTGCTGTTTATGCGTTTCGCCGTTTTCAACGTGGCAGACGTCTGTGTGGTTGTAGGGGGAATCGCCGCCGGGGCGTACTACCTGTTCTTGATGGACAAGCTGGAGCCCCGGGAGGAAAAAAGCGATGACGGCGCTGACCGCTGACCGTGAGGGCGAGCGGGCGGACGCGTTCCTGGCCCGGTCGGTCCCCGGCCTGACCCGCTCCGCCGCCCAGAGGCTGCTGGAGCGGGGGGCGGTCCTTCTGGACGGAAGGCCAGCGCGGAAAAACGATAGGCTGACCCCCGGTCAGGGGCTGACAGTCACCCTCCCCGCTCCGGAGCCTGTGGACGTTCTCCCCCAAAAAATCCCCCTGGACATCGTCTATGAGGACAGAGACGTGGTCGTGGTCAACAAGCCGGTGGGGCTGGTGGTCCACCCCGCCCCCGGCCACCCGGACGGCACATTGGTCAACGCCCTGTTATACCACTGTGGAAATTCACTGTCTGGAATTAACGGCGAGCTGCGCCCCGGCATCGTCCACCGTATTGACCGGGATACTTCCGGGCTCGTCATCGCCGCCAAGAACGACCGGGCCCACCTGGCCCTGGCCGCCCAGCTCCAGGACCATTCCCTGGCCCGGACCTACGAGGCGGTGGCGATGGGGGGCCTCCGGGAGGACAGCGGCACGGTGAACGCCCCCATCGGCCGCCACCCGGTGGACCGGAAGAAAATGGCCATCGACCGGAAAAACGGCCGGGAGGCCGTCACGCACTGGACCGTTCTGGCCCGGTATCCCGGCTATACCCATGTGGAGTGCCGCCTGGAGACGGGCCGCACCCACCAGATCCGGGTCCATCTGGCTTCCATCGGCCACCCCCTGCTGGGGGACACGGTGTACGGGACGAAGAAGCCCGTCCCCGGTCTGGCGGGACAGTGCCTCCATGCCCGGCGGCTGCGGTTCGTCCACCCCTCCACCGGGGAGACCGTGGAGCTGGAATGTCCTTTGCCAGAGTGGTTTCAGGAAATTTTAAAGAAAATCGACAGGTAAAACGCAAAAAGGTTCCTTTTAGCCAGGGGGTCTATGGAAAAAGTGCGGTTTCCCCCTTGACAACCCCGCAAAAACCGGATAAGATATGGGTCACATAATGCAAAGTGCGCGGAAAAGGACGAGTACCCGCCCCTGAGACGCGAAGAGAGCCGCCGTTTGGTGCAAGGCGGACGGGAGGGGACGGGAAAAATCACCTTGGAGCTGAGGGCTGAATCGCAGTAGGCCCCTCCGGACGCCCCCGTTACCGGGCAGACTTGAGCGGCCGGATTTTATCCGGCAAGAAGAGTGGTACCGCAGAGGTTTGCGCCTTTGTCTCTTTACAGAGACAGAGGCGTTTTTATTTTGGAAAGGAGCGGATACGGGTGACCAATCTGGAAAAGATTCAGCTTTGCCAGGAGATTGTGGGTCGGATTCAAGAGGATAGCAAGCGGCCCGCATGCTATCTGGGGTTCAGCAAAGAGCCCTTTGGCGTGACGGACAGCCACTTGGGCGGCGTCCCCTATGTGCCCCGGAACGGCGCAATTCCAGCGGATGAAAATAGCAGTCAGCTCTGGCTGTGCGCTCAGATCAATTTTGCCCAGATGCCCCGTATGGACGGTTTTCCCGACCGGGGAATTTTTCAGCTCTTCGCCTCAGACTTTGACGCCGACGGCGGCTTTGGCTTTTACGCCGGAAACTGTGATGAGCAGAACGGCTGGCGGGCGGTCTACTATGAGGAGGTGGACGGCACCGTCACCGAGGCGGAATGCGCCGCCAAGATGGCCGTCTCCTGGGAGGAGGCCAGCAAAAAACACATGCCCCGCCCCGCTCACCAGTTCGACCTGAAGGATATTGAGGAGGGCCGTGCCGGCCTGTGGCGCATCCCCGCCCGTCCTCTGAAAATATCCTTCCGCCCGGTGGTTCAGGATGTGATCGGTGACAACGATTTCCGCTTCGACGCCCTCTTTGCCGCCGAGCTGGAGCGCCGCCTGCCCGGGGCCGACCCGGAGGAGTTCATGCCCTACGACCTGCGGGACGAGACCGGCGAGGAGCGGGAGGCCCTGCGCCGCATCCGTGACCAAATCGAATCCGGGGGCTGTAAGCTGGGGGGCTACGCCTATTTCGAGCAGGAGGACATTCGGGTGGACGACGAGGAGCGGGCTGCCTGGGACACCCTGCTGTTCCAGCTCCACGATAACTTCACCGATTTCCCGGCGGGAGAGTTCGAGCGGATGGACCTGTATCTGGGCGGCTTCGGTTCACTGAACATCCTGATCCGGCCCGAGGACCTGGCAAACCGGGACTTCTCCCGGGTGCTGGGCTACTGGGCCACGTCGTGACGGAAGGAGGGTTTCTATGGACCCCAACATCATCATACAGGACACCCCTGAAAAATTCCGTTCCGCGGCGGCGGAGGCCGCCCAGTCTCTGACGGCTCTGCTGCGGGAGCTGGCGGACATGGAGAATAAGAGTTTTGCACAGTACACCCGCCTGTGCAAAAAGGGGCAGGTGATCGAGTTTAAGGACGGCGTGCGCAGGGAATTTACCGACATCCAAGACTGGAAAGAGGAGACGAAGCGCCGTTTCGCCGCCCTGCTGGACCCCCACTGCACCCCAAAACTGATTACCCAGCGGCGGGACTGTCTCCACGCGGATCACTTTCCCTCCTCGTTCAACTGCGTGAATACCGGCTGTCAGATGATTGTTATCATGAAAAGTGCCGGGAAAGCGGCGGTGCAGCTGATCCCCAACGAGGACAGCGTGCCCTTTGACCTGTCCGACCCGGATGTGCGCTATCTGGTGGAGGATGCGAAACGCGGCGGGCACAGCGCCCAATGCTATGGCTATTTTCAAAAATACCGCTTTGTCCTCAAGCGCGAGGCGGAGGAGTGGCACATTGACGAGGTGTCCTGCGACAGTCTGCATGGAGAACGCTGGCGGCGGGACTATTACTTCTAACCCGAAGGAGGTTGTTTCTATGACGTTGGAGGAATGCCGGGAGTACCTGCCCGACGGCTGGACGGAGATCATCCAGCAGGACCCGGTGCTGAAGGAAATTTTTGAGGAGCACGAGTATGACCTGGAGATGGAGGCGGTGCCGCCCTTCCTGATTCAGGACCTGCGGGGCGGCAATCTGGAGCGCCTGCGGCCCATCCTGGCCCTCTACGGCCAGCCGGGACTGGAGATGCTCCAGGGACTGCTGGAGATCGACGAGGCAAGCAAAGACACCGCCACCAGCACCACCCCCACCGGCCAGACCGCTTTTGCCGCCTACTTCTTCGCCCGGTTCTCGGAGGAGAACAAACCGGCCGCCATTGACGCCGCCCGGACCTATGTCAAGGCCATCAACCGCATCTATGTGGAGGAGTTTGACGAGGATCCGCCCCTGGACGAGGACGCGGAGATCGAATTTCTCTCCGGCCAGGAGGGCCGGGACTTTGAGGAGCAGGTCCGCCAGGTGTGGATCACGGGAGAGGGCATCCAGACGGTGGACCTGGACGACCTGACCGAGTGGTATCAGGAGGACCTGCAATACCGGAAGGGCTGCGAGGATATCGGGCTGCTGTCCGAAGCCCTGTACCACATCAGCTGCGACTACGACCTGTCCCATTATCTCCAGTGGCCTATGTACGACACCGAACAGGAAAACCCCTTCCGGGGGTACTTCGCCCTGTGGAAAATGGGCCTGCGCATCCACTTCCCCGCCCGGGACCGGGTGGTGCTGGTGGACTGAGCGGGAACGCTTATGGACATCAAAATTGCAGACAACTGGCATGCGGAGCACTATGTGTAAGGAGGGATCCTGTGATGAACTGTCCAAACTGTGGAAAGGAAATGGAGCCGGGAGCCGTGTATTCCCCTCGCGGCTACCTGTTTTGGACGCCCGAACAGGAGAAATTGAAAAATTTCCAACGGCCAAAGGATGCCGTGCGTCTGCGTCCCGTCGGAGACCACACCAAGTCCGCTTTTTCGCCCCAAGCCCTCTCCGCGCTTCCCCAGTACTCCGGTACGATTTGCCGGAGCTGTGGCGCCATACTATTTTCCTTTGAAAACAAAGAATGACCACTTACTATAAAAGGAGGAACACAAAATGGACTACAACAAGACCATCAATCTGCCCAAGACCGACTTCCCCATGCGGGCGGGGCTGCCCGCCCGGGAGCCGGATATGCTCAAGCGGTGGGCGGAGATGGACCTCTACCACGAGCTGCTGAAAAAGAATGAAGGAAAACCCCTGTACTCCCTCCACGACGGCCCTCCCTTCTCCAACGGCGCGCTCCACATGGGCCACGCCCTGAACAAGTCCATTAAGGACTTCATGACCCGCGCCGCCGCCATGCGGGGCTACCTCACCCCCTATATCCCCGGCTGGGACAACCACGGCATGCCCATTGAATCCGCCATCATCAAGCAGAACAAGCTCAACCGCAAGGCCATGTCGGTCCCCGAGTTCCGCACCGCCTGTCATGAGTTCGCCCAGCACTATGTGGACGTGCAGCGGGAGGGCTTCAAGCGGATGGGCGTCATCGGCGACTGGGAGAACCCCTACCTCACCATGTCCCCCTCCTTTGAGGCGGAGGAAGTGAAAATTTTCGGGGCCATGTACAAGAACGGCTATATCTACAAGGGGTTAAAGCCGGTGTACTGGTGTCCCCACGACGAGACCGCCCTGGCCGAAGCCGAGATTGAGTACCAGGACGACCCCTGTACCACCGTGTACGTGAAATTCCAGGTGAAGGACGACCAGGGCAAGCTGGGGCAGTACGGGGATGTGTCGAAGATGTACTTCCTCATCTGGACCACCACCATCTGGACCCTGCCCGGCAACCTGGCCATCGCCCTCCACCCCCGGGACAGCTATGTGCTGGTAAAGGCGGACAACGGCGAGATGTATATCCTGGCCGAGGCCCTCCGGGACAAGGTGATGAAGGTGGGCGGCATTGAGAACTACGAGACGGTAGCCACCTTCCAGGGCCAGGACTTTGAATATATGCTGGCCCAGCACCCCTTCCTGGACAAAACCTCCCAGCTGTGCACCGCCGAGTATGTCACCATGGACTCGGGCACCGGCTGCGTCCACACCGCCCCCGGCTTCGGCGCGGACGACTATGAGACCTGCAAGCGGTACAAGATCGAAATGGTGGTCCCCGTGGACGACCGGGGCCGCCACACCGACTACGCCGGAAAATACGCCGGGATGAAGACCGAGGAGAGCAACCCTGTGATTCTCGCCGACATGAAGGAGAGCGGCGCCCTGTTTGCCAGCGAGGACATTGTCCACTCCTACCCCCACTGCTGGCGGTGTAAGAAGCCCATCATCTTCCGGGCCACCCCCCAGTGGTTCTGCTCGGTGGAATCCTTCAAGGACGCCGCCGTGGCCGCCTGCGACGAGGTGCGCTGGCTGCCCGGCTGGGGCGTCGACCGGATGAAGTCCATGATTCAGGAGCGGGCCGACTGGTGCATCAGCCGTCAGCGCCGGTGGGGCCTGCCCATCCCGGTGTTCTACTGCGCCGACTGCGGAAAGCCCATCTGCACCGACGAGACCATTGGGGCCGTGTCCAAGCTCTTTGGCGAGAAGGGCTCCAACGCCTGGTATGAGACCGAGGCGGCGGACATCCTCCCCAAGGATTTCGCCTGCCCCCACTGCGGGAGCAAGTCCGGCTTCACCAAGGAGGAGGACACCCTGGACGGCTGGTTCGACTCGGGCTCCACCCACTTCGCCTCCATGCAGAAGGACCAGGGCTTCTGGCCCGCCACCGTCTATATGGAGGGCCTGGATCAGTACCGGGGCTGGTTCCAATCCTCTCTGCTCACCGCCGTGGGCGCGCTGGGCAAGGGGGCGCCCTTCCGGGAGTGCGTCACCCACGGCTGGACGGTGGACGGCGAGGGTAAGGCCATGCACAAGTCCCTGGGCAACGGCGTGGACCCTGCCGACATTTTTAAGAAGTACGGCGCGGACCTCATCCGCCTGTGGGCCGGCTCCGCCGACTACCATGTGGACGTGCGCTGCTCCGACGCCATCTTCAAGCAGCTTTCTCAGAACTACCTGAAATTCCGCAACACCGCCCGGTACTGCCTGGGCAACCTGGACGGCTTCGACCCCAACAACCTGGTGGGGCCCGAGGAGATGGCGGAGCTGGACCGCTGGGCCGTCACCAAGCTGAACGCCCTGATCGAGAAGTGCTTTACCGCCTATGACAATTACGAGTTCCATGTGGTATCCCACGCCATCAACGACTTCTGCGTGGTGGAGCTGTCCAGCTTCTATCTGGACATTATCAAGGACCGGCTGTACTGCGAGGAGAAGGACTCTACCCTCCGCCGCTCCGCCCAGACCGCCCTGTGGATCATTCTGGACACCATCACCAAGCTGTTCGCCCCCATCCTGGCCTTTACCTGCGACGAAATCTGGCTGGCCATGCCCCACCAGGAGGGAGACGACCCCCGGAACGTCCTGCTCAATGAGATGAACCGGCCCTTCGTCCAGTACGCCCTGGACAGCACAGCTATGGAGCGGTGGGACAAGGTCATCAAACTGCGGGATGTAGTCAACCAGGCTCTGGAGACCGCTCGAAACAAGAAGGAAATCGGCAAGGGCCTGGAGGCGAAAATCGTGCTCACAGTCCCCGCCTTTGAGACCGCCCTGGACGGGATGGACGCGGACACGCTGGCTGATATCCTCATCGTCTCCCAGGTGGAGGTGCAAAAGAGCGATATGAACGTCCTGAAGGTGGACGTGGAGCCCGCCGCCGGTCAGAAGTGCGAGCGGTGCTGGAAGGTCCTGCCCACCGTGGGCGCCGACGCCAAGCACCCCACTCTCTGCCCCCGATGTGCCCGCGTCGTCTCGAAGTCTGTTTCCTTTGAGGCGCTCTAAAGAGCGTCGTTCGCTTGCCCTCGACGCTTCCCGCGGCGGCCCGCCGTGCCGTGCCTGCGGCGGGGAGCCGCCGTCGGGCATTCATCCGCATGTGGAGGAGGAATTGAACCATGTTACAAAACCCCCGCGTTCCCGTCCAGGCTGAGGCGGCTGTTCAGCTGGGTCTGCCCCGTTCCATCCATCTGGTTCCCCTGGACCGCATCGCCGGCTTTGAGGTCCGGCCCGGCTTCTATGAGATCAACGGGGCCACCGCCATCCCTGGCGGGGTGAACTTCACCGTCCATTCCCACGGGGCCAGCTCCATCGAACTGCTCCTCTTCCACCGGGAGCAGGACGAACCCTTCGCTGTCCTTCCCTTCCCACAGCACTACCGAATCGGTAATGTGTACTCCATGATCGTCTTCAAGCTGGATATTGAGGAGTTTGAGTACGCCTACCGGGTGGACGGCCCCTACGATCCCAGGAAGGGCCTGATTTTTGACAAGACCCGCTATCTGCTGGACCCCTACGCCAAGGCGGTGACGGGCCAGAGCCAGTGGGGGGACTCCTCCCCCCGGGGCCAGCACTACAAGGCCCGGGTGGTGAAGGACGACTTCGACTGGGGAAACATGCCCCAGCCCCTGATCCCCATGGAGGACCTGGTGATCTATGAGCTCCATGTCCGGGGCTTCACCAGAGATTCCTCCTCCGGGGTGGCGCACCCGGGGACCTTCGCCGGCATTATGGAGAAGCTGGACTATCTGGAGGAGCTGGGCGTCAACGCCATTGAACTGATGCCCATTTTCGAGTTCGACGAGATGCAGGACTACCGGGAGGTGGAGGGAAACACTCTCTACAACTACTGGGGCTACAGCACCGTCAGCTTTTTCGCCCCCAACACCAGCTATACCGCCTCCACCGAGTACAACCGGGAGGGCAACGAGCTCAAGCGGCTGATCCGGGCCTGCAACGAACGGGGCATCGAGGTCTATCTGGACGTGGTCTTCAACCACACTGCCGAGGGCAACGAAAAGGGCCCCTTCTTCTCCTTCAAGGGCTTTGACAACAACATCTACTATCTGCTCACCCCCGACGGGCAGTACTACAACTTCTCCGGCTGCGGCAACACCATGAACTGCAACCACCCCATCGTCCGGCAGATGATCCTGGACTGCCTGCGCTACTGGGTGACCACCTACCGCATCGACGGCTTCCGCTTCGATCTGGCCTCCATCCTGGGCCGCAACGAGGACGGCTCCCCCATGGGAACGCCCCCCCTGCTCCAGGCCCTGGCCTTCGACCCCATCCTGGGTGACGTGAAGCTCATCGCCGAGGCCTGGGACGCGGGCGGGCTCTATCAGGTGGGCACCTTCCCCTCCTGGAACCGGTGGGCGGAGTGGAATGGCCGCTACCGGGACGACATCCGCCGCTATCTGAAGGGGGACGAGGGCTGCGCCCAGGGGGCCGCCCTGCGGCTGTCCGGTTCGCCGGATATGTACGGCAGTCAGGGCCGCACCAACGCCTCAATCAACTTTGTCACCTGTCACGACGGCTTCCCCTTGTGGGACCTGTACTGCTACAACGAGAAGCACAACCTGGCCAACGGCTGGAACAACACTGACGGCGCCAACGACAACAACAGCTGGAACTGCGGCGTGGAGGGGGAAACGGAGGCCCCGGCCGTCAACGAGCTGCGCCGGAGGATGTGCCGCAACGCCTTTGCCCTGCTCATGTGCAGCCGGGGCACCCCCATGTTTCTGGCGGGAGACGAGTTCTGCAACACCCAGTTCGGCAACAACAATGCCTACTGCCAGGACAACATCATCTCCTGGCTGGACTGGGACCGGCTGGAGAAAAACCGGGATATGTTTGACTTTTTCCGGTTTATGATCGCCTTCCGCAAGGAGCACCGGGTCCTCCGGAGCAGGACGGGCGACGGGGCACTCGGCTTTCCTGACGTCAGCTTTCATGGCGTCACCCCCTGGCGGGACCGGCCCTTCGATGGCCATGACCGTTATATAGGCGTTATGTTCGCTGGCTGGGAGCGGGACGAGGGACCCCAGGCGGTCTATGTGGCGTCCAACGCCTGGTGGGAGGACCTGACCGTCACCCTGCCCCAGCTGCCCGCCTCCATGCAGTGGGTCAGGGCGGTGGACACCTGGCAGGCGGAACAGACCGAGGCCCCTGTCTCCGGGGGGAGGATCACGGTCCGGGGCCGGAGCGTCATAGTGCTTGTCGCAAAATAATGTGTCCCCGCCCGCTGCGTGAACCGCGGCGGGCGGGGATTCCTGTTTTCCGGCATATTCCCCCGCCGCCCCTCATAGACTGGGTATAACAGCGGTTTCTTACGCAGGATAAGGAGTGATACTATGGCGGACAAGGGGACAGGCCGGTGGGTGCGGGCCCTGCGGCGGGGGGTGGCCCTGGGGCTGGCGCTGGCGGCCCTTTGGGGCGTGAGCCTGACGGCGGACCTGAGAGGCGTGGGGGAGCGGCTGACCGCCCTGGGGGAGCGGCCCGGTCTGGCGGTCTCCCTGATGGCGGCGCAGTTGGGGGAACTGCCCGGCCGGGAGCGGGGGCTGACAGGCTGGGGCCGGCTGCTGCTGGAGGGCTCCCCCCTGCTGGCCGGAGGGGAGGAGGCGGTGCTGGAGCGCCGCCGGACTCGGGTGGAGCCAGATCTGTCCGACTCCGACAGCCCCGACCGGCTGGACCAGGAGGACACCGAGCCCCCAGATCTCCAGCCCTCCACCGGGGAGGAGGGCATTGTGGAGATGACAGGCCGGGGCAAGGAGGGCAGCGCCTATCTCCGGGACGGCGGGGTCTATGTCTATAACCGTACCGGACTGGAGCTGGATTCCTCCCTGCTCCAGGAGGGGACGGTGGACGTCCCCCTGGGGGAGGGCCCGCAGATTCTCATTGTTCACACCCACGGCAGCGAGGCCTACTCCATGACCGACGGGGATACTTATGAGGAGAGCGATCCCTACCGCACCACCGACTGCGCCCACAACGTGGTCCGGGTGGGGGAGGAGATGGCCACCGTCTTCCGGACCTATGGCTTTCAGGTGATCCACGACGCCACCCTGTGCGACTACCCCGCCTATAACGGGGCCTATGACCGCTCCAAGGCGCTGGTGGAGCAGTGGCTGGAAAAATATCCCACAATACGGGTGGTACTGGACGTCCACCGGGACGCCCTGGTGGGGAGCGAAGGGGAGATCTACAAAATGGTGTCCGAGGAGGCGGGGGAGAAGGTGGCCCAAGTGATGATGGTGCTGGGCACCGGCGCCGGAGGGGCGGAGCACCCCCGCTGGCGGGACAATTTGGCCTTTGCGCTCAGGCTCCAGCGGAACCTGGTGAAGGGCTATGCAAGTCTGGCCCGGCCCACCGTCCTGCGCAAGAGCCGGTACAACCAGCAGCTCTGCCCCGGCTATATCCTGGTGGAGGTGGGAGGACACGGCAATACTCTCTCTGAGGCCATCGCCGGTGGACGTCTCTGGGCCGACAATGTGGCAAGAACTCTGTTGGAAATGAAGCAGTGAAAGCAGGCCGGCAGGAAAGCAGCGCCTTCCTGCCGGCTGTTTGCTCCCCAGAGGGGAGAATTGTTGTTATTTTCCGTCTGCGGCCCCGGCTTTTTTATGCTTCAGCAGTTTCTTCACGATAGGATAGCCGATTGAAAAAACGATGCACAGAATCAGAATGATGCTGATGGGGCTTTTGACAAAGATTTTCGCTCCTCCAATGCGGAGGGCCTGATGAAAGGAGGTTTCTGCGATAGGTCCCAGAATCAGCCCTAAAATCAGGCCCAGGCTGGAAAAATGGTAGCGTTTCATCCCATAACCCACAAAGCCAAAGATGACGGCGCAGATGATGTCCTGCCATTGCGTCTGAATGGCGAAGGCGCCGACCACGCAGAGAACCATGACAGAAGGTGCAAGTATGCTGGTGGGGATGATGGTGATGCGGCTGATATATCCGCCGCCGAGAATGCCAATGACAAGCATGTAGGTGTTAATAAAAAACAGTGCCCACATAATTGCGTATACGTACTGAGCGTCATGGCTGAATATCTCCGGTCCGGGGACAATGCCCTGAATGGTCAGCGCGCCAAGCACAATTGCCATAACGGAACTGCCGGGAATGCCGAGAGTCAGGGTGGGCATTAAAGCGGTGGCGGTAACGGCGTTGTTGGCGCATTCCGGGGCGATGACGCCCTCTGGTTCGCCCTGGCCGAAGGTCTCAGGGTGCTTGGAGCTGTTGGCGGTCACCATATAGGACATAAACGCCGCCGTTGTGACGCCCAGCGCTGGCATGGCGCCAATCACCGCGCCAATGGCAGAGGAACGGATGAGATTTACCGGATGTCTGAGGGCAATTCTGCACCCCTTGAGCACATTGGAAATTTTGCCGGCATTGAGCACCTCGGAGACCGAGGAATTCCCGCGGCTCATCAGGGAGATCATTTCCGATATGGCAAAGAGGCCAATCATCACAATGATGGACGACAGACCGTCCGACATATAAATGCTTCCAAATGTGAACCGTTTAAAACCGTTCATCACGTCGATTCCAATAAAGCTGAGCATCAGCCCGACGCCGCAGGAGATCAGTCCCTTGAGAAGCTTGTCCTCCCCCATCGCTCCGATGATGGTGAGACTCAGCACCGCGATCAGAAAGGATTCCGCCGGTCCGAATTTCAGTACCAGCTGGGCAATCAGAGGCGTAACTGTGAAGAGCAGAATCGCACCCACAATGCCCCCAACAAAGGACGACATGGTGGAGAGCCCCAGGGCGATATCCCCTTTCCCCTGCTTAGCCAGGGGGTAGCCGTCATAAACAGTGGCGCCGCTGGCGGGGGTGCCGGGGGTGTTCAGCAGGATTGCGGAGATGGAACCGCCGTAAGTCGCGCCGCAGTAGAGAGACATGAGCAGAATGATGGCGCTGTCCGCCGGCCAGCCGAAGGTCAGCGGCAGGGCCAGGGTCATGGCGACATTTGCGCCTAAGCCCGGCAGAGCGCCGATTATCATGCCAATCAGTGTGCCGAGGATCCCAAGGAGAATATTATTAGGCGCTGCGGCGAGCAGCAGACCCTGTATAGACATGAACCTACGCCTCCTTTTAGAACAACAGACCTTTGGGCATGTTGACATACATCAGGAGATGGAACAGCCCATAGATGAATCCGATCATGCCGGCGCTGACAAGGACAATGACAAGCTTTTTGCGGTAACCGAAGAGATAGATGCTGGCACAGAGATAGAGCAGGGTGGCCGTATAGTAGCCGAGCAGGAAAATGAGCGCGGCATAGACCACCAGGGAAGCGCTGGCAAGCAGGAAGCTTCTGCCGCTCCCAACTGGCTCTTCCTGCGTGTTTTGGAGGCTGCGGAGGCTGCGCACTGAGGCTCCGAGCTGTAAAAAGCACAGGATGGCGGTCAAAGCGGAGACAATGCGGGGGAACAGGCTGGAGGTCCCCTTAAAGCCGCCGGCGGTCAGGAATACATAGATACACAGAATAATCAGTATGCCGACAACAAAGATTTCTTCCAGACATTTTTGCTTCTTCATTTGTGTCTCTCCCTCCTGCGGGAATCTGACCGCCCCTTATTGGAGCAGATCGGCGATCTCCGCTGTGGAATCGTAGGTCTCCTGGGCGAAGCTGCGGTAATCGTCTCCGGAGAGGGTGTGCCAGGTGGAGCCGCTGCTTTCGCCGTAGCTGATCATGCCATCAGACTCCATCGCTGAATCGAGCGCCGTGATTAAGGCGTCTTTGATGTGGTCAGGCAGATTGGGAGGAGCCACAAAGCCACGGGCGTTAGCCGCAATCACGCCCTCATAGCCCAGCTCCGCAAAGGTTGGAACCTCTGGCAGGAGAGGCGAGCGCTCCGGGCCGCAGACGGCCAGGACCACAGCGTCGCCGGACTCCACCAGCGGAGCGACGGAGACACAGTCAATAGCCCACAGATCGACATGATCGCCAAGAAAAGCGGCCTTTGCGGCGGCGGTCCCCTCAAAGGGAACGTCGTTGAGATCAATGTTCAAAGCGTTTTCCACAAGCAGGGTCTGAATATGTCCGGAGGTGCCGATACCGGAGTGGGCAATGGTCAGCTCACCGCTGCCGGCACGCTCAACCAGGTCGTCGAGACTCTGCATACCGCCGCCAGGGCGTGCCGCGATACAGCGGAACTCAGCGGAAACACTGCGGAGATAGGTAAAATCCATAGCTTTATAATCCACGTCATCGGTAAATTCTTTGGTGATCGCCGCGGGATTGCTGATATAAAGCAGAGTATATCCATCCGGCTCAGCGTTGTATACCTTGCTGAAAGCGGCCACGCCGCCGCCAGTGGTGAGATAATCGGTGATAACCGCCTGGCCAAGGGCCGCTTCAAGGGCGGGCTGCATGGCCTTGACCTCAAGGTCGCCCGCGCCGCCGGCCTTGTAGGGGTTGATGATTGTGATGGGCTTTTCCGCTTTCCATTGGGTAGAAAAGGAAGGCGCGCCGCTGTTGGAGGAAGGGCTGCCGCCCGGCTCACTCCCGTTTGAGGGAGCGCCCGGAGAACCACATGCTGTGAGGCCCAGGACCATAGCTGCGGACAAAACGATTGCGTAAAACTTTTTCATAATATACCTCCTGATGATAAGCTACTGGTTATATCGTGCGGAGAGCTCCGCGCTGTCAAGGTATTTTTGCTCCAGCTCTTTGATTTCAGGCAGACCCACCAGGTCGGTAAAACGCTGAAAATCATAGGAGTCTTCCAGGAGAAGACTGCCCTGATCCCGGAGGATCATGGTAAATGCCCGCTCCAGCGCGCCCGCCGCGGCGAAAATGGATGCGACCGGCACACTGACCCGAGCGGCGCCCCACTCCTGAAGAGTCTGAATGGGAATGGGGGGCGTTTTGCCGCTGTAGAGCATGTTGATGCTTACGGGGGCATCAATGGACTGAATTACCCGCTTGATATCGTCAGCCCTTGTAGGGGCTTCTACAAAAATAAGGTCTGCGCCGGCCTTCGCGAAGGCGTTGCCGCGGCGAATGGCCTCGTCCACCCCTGCCACGGCGATGGCGTCTGTTCGGGCGTTGATAACAAAATCCGGGTCGGTCCTTGCCGCCGCCGCCGCTTCAATCTTTTTGACAGCCTCGCCGAGGGGGATAATCTGCTTCCCATTCATGTGGCCGCAGCGCTTTGGAAAAAACTGGTCCTCAAGATTGACACCGGCCGCGCCGGCCGCCTCAAATTCCTTCACAGCATAGTAAAGATTTACGGCATTGCCAAAACCGGTATCTCCGTCAGCCATGACAGGGATGCGGACGGCATTACAAATATTGCGGGTCAACTCAACCATCTGGGTTTTGGTGAGAATGGCTACATCGGGCAGGCCCAGATAGCTGGCCGACAGCCCGTATCCGGAGACCTGTATGGCCTTCGCTCCGCATTTTTCGGCAATTTTCGCACTCAGCGCGTCGTAGACCCCCGGCATAATAAGAATATCCGGGTCGTGAATGTACTGCTTCAACCGTGTTGTTTTCTTCAATAGGCTCCCCTCCTTCTTCCGCTATTCAGACATAAAATCTCCATTTTTTCTTAAAAAGACGGCCAGACCTCCTTCCGAAAGAATGTTCTGCATAATTGCCGGCAGCTTTTGGCATGGGAGCACAACCTCACCGTTGACCGTAACCGTACCGGCGTCCAGGTCGAGGGATACCGTATCGCCGTCCGCAATCTGGGCGGTATCGCACACGACTGCGGGAATGCCCACGTTGATGGCGTTGCGGTAAAAAATTCTTGCAAAGGATTCCGCCAGCACAGCGCCTATGCCGGCATACTTGAGCGCCAGCGGAGCCTGTTCACGGGATGAGCCGCATCCGAAATTTTTCCCCGCGACCAGCAGATCTCCGGGGCTTACCTTTTGAACGAAGGTCTCATCCAGATCCTCCAGGCAGTGGTCGGCAAGGTCTTGAAAGTTTAAGGTCTTGGTATATTTTCCCGCAATAATCAGGTCAGTGTTGATATGACTGCCGTATTTGTGTGCGGTTCCCTGTTTCATCACGCCAATACCTCCCTGGGATCAGTGATGGTTCCCCTGAGCGCCGTGGCGGCGGCGGTAGCGGGGGACGCAAGATATACAAAAGATTTATTGTTCCCCATTCTTCCGAGGAAATTGCGGTTGGTGGTTGAGAGTACCGACTCTCCATTTCCGGGGACGCCGCCCAGCGTGCCAACGCACAGACCGCACCCCGGTGCGGAAAAGGCGGCCCCGGACGCAATCAGGTCGGAGAGAAAACCCAGTCGCGCCGCCTCGCTGAGGACGGCGGAGGAGGCCGGACAGATCAGCATGCGAGTTGCGATTTTTCTCCCCCGAAGTATATCGGCGGCAATTTTAATGTCGCTCAACCGCGCGTTTGTACAGCTGCCCAGATACACAAGGTCGATTTTCTGTCCCGCAAGCGCTGAGGCCGGTTTTCCGTTGTCCACTAAATGGGGGCAGGCGACCATGGGCACAATATCTTCCGCTCGGTAGAAAAGTTCCCTGGCATATTGGGCGTCCTGGTCTGGGATCAGGTCAGGATCGGTCAGCGCCGGGACAAAAACCCCGGTTTTCCCCCCAGCCTCAATGGCCATGTTACAGACGGTAACGGCTTCCTCCCTGGAGAAGGCGGCAAAGCCGTCGCCGCAGAATTCCATCGTCATATAGGTGGCCCCGTCGCTAGTGATGTCGCTGATAATTTTCAGAATCACGTCCTTGGCGGAGACGCCAGGATGCAGACGGCCGGTCATATGTACTTTGACCGTTTCCGGTACGCGCAGCCAGGTTTTTCCTGTGAGCAGCGCGGCGCCCAGGTCGGTGGAGCCGACGCCGGTGGAAAACGCCCCCACCGCGCCATAAGAACAGGTGTGTGAGTCGGCGCCCAGCACAATGTCTCCCTGATGGACATGCTCATGTTCAAGCATGACCTGATGGCAGACGCCCGCCTCTTGATCGTACAGGATGCAGCCCTGTTCGCGGCAAAAGCTGCGGATCAGGCTGTGCAGGTTTGCGATTTTCTCGGTGGGACAGGGGACCGCGTGGTCGAGGATAAAAAAGCTCCGCTCGGGCTTGGCGGGTCTCTTTCCGCCCATGTCCTGAAAGGCCTTGATCGCGATTGGACCGGTGGTGTCGCTGGCCATTACAACGTCGACCGGGACAATCACACACTCGCCGGCCCTCACCGCGCGGCCGGCCTTTTTGCCAATCGCTTTTTCTGAAAAGGTATATCCCATATTTTTCCTCCTGAGCTGCCATAACAGAGAGTATGCTGACGATTATGCGGTCCGTCTGGCTGCTGTAAAGAGGCACAGGGCACCGCAGTCATCGCATTGGGCAAAATGATGAATTTTGTGCTTTGATCCCCCGGGTTTATCGTTAGTTTAAATCATAAACCAACAAAACACAAACATGTAATTTTTGTATATCCACAAAATTTGTTTGTAGCTCGGTCATGAGAATTTGACAAGCCGGCAGTGTCCCATTATACTGTGGGTACTGCCTTTTGGGGGGGAGATATGTTTGGATACCATCAGCCTGTACTATTTTCTGGAAGCGTCGAAGGATTTAAATTTTTCTCAGACAGCACGCCGGCTTTATATTTCTCAGCAGAACCTGAGCAATCATATCGCCCGGCTGGAGGGATACTATGGCGTCCAGTTCTTTGAGCGAAAACCCAGGCTTGCCCTCACATATTTTGGGGAGGTCCTGCTGGAGTATGCGAAGGGACAGCGGATGGAAGAGGAAAATCTGAAGAACCGCATTGAGACCGGCAAACGGCAGGAGGTGGGCTGTCTTCAGATCGGGTGCAGCCCAAACCGCACCAGCATGCTGGCCAGCGCGCTGATCGCGCAGTTCTTAGAGCGGTATCCAAGCGTGCAGATACACCTCCATCACTATCACTCAAGCATCCTTGCCGAAAAGGTTTTGTCCGGAGAGCTGGATTTTTCTCTCAGTGTGCCCCAAAAGCATCAGGCGAACCTGGTCACCACGATTTTTTTAAAGGATTACATCCTGCTGATGGTGAAGGATTCCCTTCTTCGGAGGTATTACGGGGCGGATTCAGATGACATGATCCGGAAGTTTAGAAAAGGGGCGGCGATACAGGACTTTGTTCGTCTCCCGCTGTTAACATTTCGGGAATCCAAGCTGGTGGAAACCTGCTTTCAGGCGGAAGGTTTTACCCCTAATTTGGCTGTGTCTTCCAACTATCCTCAATTTTTTATGATGGATTATTACGAGGACTTCCTCGCCACCATCATTTCAAAGGGCAACTATGTATTGATGCGGGAAAATCTCAAGTCGGATGTCCATGTTTTTCCTATTCTGGTGAATGGGGAGTTTATATACCACGATATAGCGTTCATTCGTCACAAAAGGAAGTATCTTCCGCCATATGGACAGTATTTCTTTGAATTGGCGAAGAAATACTTTCAGAATATGGATACCGCCGCCCTTCCGATTTGACCTGAACCCTGGTCACTTTGGCCCTCTATGCTGATAATGTCTGGACATCATTTTTCGAGACACGCAAGAGAAACGGGGGTGCTGACGGACTGGGGGAAATGGAGGGGGGAATAGAAAAAAGCCAGTCAGACAAAATCTGACTGGCTTTCCTGGTTATCAGCACATTATGGGGAAAATGCTGAAGCAGCGGGGAGAAGCCGCGGAGGGCCGGGATTTTCCCCGCTGTATGTTTGGACTTGACAGGGCGGGTCAGGTCCGCTATAATTTGGTGCAGGACAGTTTGTAGCACTACATAGAGAAGCGAAGGGAGATACACTATGATTACAAGTGTTAAAATTCGTCCGGCGGAAAACGATATCCTGAATTTGGAAGAGATCAAGATCTATGGAAAAATTACGGCAGGCCGCTCCGCCGCCTACGGCGCGGCGCTGGAGTTTGTCCTGCGCCATCCGCCGAAATCCTGGGAGGAGGTGCGGAGCATTCAGCTGGAGCCGCTGGAGAAAGCGGGGGATGAACCGCTGAGCATTCCTCAGGTGCTTTCCCTGAACGTGGATGCGGACCTCTATCAGCAGGTGGTGAACAGCTTCCGCAGGGAGTACACGGGCCGGATCAGCCAAAAATTTATGTTTCACTGCGTCGTCACCTATTATCTGAACTGTCAGAGAAACGGCTTTACCCTGCGGGAGGAGGAAGACGCCCTGCCAGGCGGACAGGTTTTGATGGGAGAGCTGCTGGAGCTGCTCCGGGCCGGGGAAGAAAACCGGGAGGACGCAGCTAGGCTGCTGTCTGGATTTCACAGGGAGTTTCTCCGCTGGAAGGGAAAGGCTGTGGAATAAATTTTGTGGGGAGGACCGCTGGAGGAGAAAGAAAATTGTGAGAATTATGACATGGAATATCCAAAACGGCGGTGCGGGCCCCAACTTCAGCCGTCCGGACCTTGGGAATGTACAGAACATTGTTGACGTGATTGAGGGGGAGAACCCCGATGTCGCCGTGATACAGGAGTACCAGACGGATTTTGAGCGGATGATGCTGGGGGAGGGGCTGGAGAGGCTGTCCTATCGGCACACGGTGTGGCGGGGAGATGCGGACAGAGGCCGGCGAAACCGTGTCCTGATTGCGTCGAAGCTGCCCTTTGAGGACCGGGAGAGACCAAACCTGTCGGATTACAGCAAGAGAAACTGGAATGAAATCTTCATCCCGGGGCAGGAGCTTCTCGTCATTGGCGTGGATGTCCCGCTGGCCGAGACAAGGACCCTGGGCGGCAGGATAAGGGACAACAGGCGGGCAAAAAAGCAATTTTTAGACACCCTTCTGGACAGATTCAGGGAATACCAGAGCAGCGAGGTCTCCGCGCTCATCCTGGGTGATTTCAACCTGTATGCGGAAGCGGTTTATGGGGAGTACCTGGCCCGATTCGAGGAGCTGTTCACAGAGATTACATCGAAGGAAGCCACCTGGAGAGACAAAAAACTGGACTGCATATTCGCGAACAGAGCCTTGATGGGGCGGATCAGCGAAAGAGCTCTCACTCCCCGTGCCGCCGCCTTCTCCGATCACAAATATTTTTTCCTGGAAATGATAGACAGGAAGGAGGCGGCCTCTTGAACTTTGTCTGCTCCGACCTCCATGGGAATGATAAAAAATACCGGGCCATGCTGGAAAAAATCCGGCTGGGTTCGGACGACCGCTTGTTTGTTCTGGGCGACGTCATCGACAGGGGAAAGGATGGCGTCCAAATTCTGCGGGACATGAGAGACCGCCCCAATATTTTCCCGATTTTGGGCAACCACGAGCTTACGGCGGCCATGTGCCTGCCCCAGCTGCTGGAGGAGGTCACGGAGCGGAGCCTGGCCGGCCTGGACGACGCGTGGGTGGCCGGGCTCAGCGAGTGGGTGATGAACGGCGGCGGGCCGACCCTCCAGGCACTGAACCGGCTGAGCCGGGAGGAGCGAGGGCAGATCTTGGAATATATTCGGGATATGGCCCTCTATGAAGAGGTGGAGGTGGAGGCGGGGGGCCGGACATTTGTCCTGGTCCACGCCGGACTGGGAAATTTTTCGCCGGACAAGCCACTGGAGGACTATGAGCTGACGGAGCTCCTGCTTGGCCGTCCAAGAGAGGACGGGGTCTACTATCGGGATAAAACGGTGATTCTGGGCCACACCCCCACCAGATTGCTCGGCGGGAAGGACAAGATCCTGTTCCGGGGGACCATGATCGGCGTGGACTGCGGCTGCGGCTTCGGCGGCCCCCTGGGGTGTCTCTGTCTGGAGACCATGGAGGAATTTTATGTCTGAGGGGAAACGCGGGGAGCGCGTCCTGGCGGGTCAGGTATATTTCCTGCCGTGGTCCCAGCTGTCGGCCAGCCCGCAGGTGTGGGCGGCCCCGTCCTCGCCGATAACCTGCCGGTACTCGATGAGCTCGATGTTCTCCTCCCGTTAGAGAAGCGATGACAGGCTCGGCCTCCCGGTCGAAGCCGAAGATCCCCATATAGGCGCTGCGGGCCGCGCCAAGCTGCTTGGCGAACACGGCGAAATTCACCGCGTTGCCGCCGGGGTACATGGTTTTGATATGCTCGTATTTGTCCACCACATTGTCGCCGAAGCCCAGAACGCTGACGTTATACCTTGCCGTGGTGATATTCCTCCTCTATCAATACTGCTCGATGCCCATATAGCGGCGGATGTCAGGGCTGTGGTCGAAGAGACGGCCCCGGGCGGCCCGCAGCTCCACGTTCATGGCGTAGAACAGCACGCTGTCCAGATAGTCCCGTACGGACAGGTCCACGCCGTCCATGCCGTAATCCAGGGCGTCCAGCACCATCAGCCGGTCGGTGTGGGTCTTCAGGAAGGCGAGGGCCCGCTCGTCCATGGGGCGGCAGGCGCCGCTGCCCATCTGGAGGAAGTAAAACACGCCGTTCTCGGTCACCTCGAAGGGGCCGTGGAAATACTCGGCGCTGTGGATATAGGCGCAGTTCTGCCACTGCATTTCCATCAGGGAGCAGATGGCGAAGCCGTAGGTCTGGCTGAAATTGGCGCCGCTACCCAGGATATAGAAGAATGTGTTCTCCTGGCAGGCTTTGGCAAAGGCCTCACCCAGCTCGGCGTTGACCTTCTCCTTGGCGGCGGACACAATACCGTCTATCTTCCGCACACCGTCGCACAGGGCGTCGTACTTGTCAAAGCCCTCCTGGGCCTTCAGCAGCTCGGCGGCCAGCAGAAGCGTGATGCCGCTGGGCACCTCGGCGGTGGGTACGCCGTCGCCCCAGGGGTAGACCCAGGCGATGAACCGCTGGTCGTCGCACTTGGAGCCCTTGCCGTCAGTGAGGGTGATGACAGCGGCCCCGGCCTCCTTGGACAGGACGGCGGCGTCCACCGCCTCCTGGGTGTTGCCGGAGTGACTGCACACCACTACCATGCTGTCTCTGCCCAGTTTCCTGGGGGTGGACAGGAGGAATTCCCTGCTGGTGTACCAGCCGGATTCCACGGTGGCGCTCTCCGCGTTGAGCATAAAATGGGCGGGATACAGGTCGATCAGCGAGCCGCCGCAGGCCACCCAGTAGACTTGCCGGACAGCGCCCTTCTCCTTCAGGATACCCTCAATCACAGTTTTCGCGTTCATAATGTCACTCTTCCTTTCAACATGATTTGAGTTCAATATGGCCGGTTAGGCGTTACAAATTTTCATATACGACGCGCCCGCCCGAGATGGTCAGACAGACTTTCACCTCCTTGACGTCCTTCAAGGGCATGGCGAAGACGTTCCGGTCCAGGACGGCGATGTCGGCCAGCTTGCCCGCCTTTAGGGTGCCCAGGCGGTCGATCATGTCCAGCATGTCCTGCTTCTTGTCCAGGGACTGAATCTGGGCACACACCTCGGCGATGCCGCCTATGGCACCGAAGCGCTCCCGCATGGCAATGCCGTGGGGGATGTCGATCCCCCTGCCCACGGACTGGCTCATCATGGACACCCGGACGGTGAGAGAGTCTTCCTGCTCGCCAGCAGCGGTGGAGATGGTCTGCCCCTTCAGACACGGAACAGCGGGGATGACAGTGAATTATTCAAGAAATTATACATCGTATTGAATCGTTATATAAGATAATAAGCATATTTGCGGCGAAAGTCAAGACGTCTTATAATGTTTTGTGCTGTTGCACAAAGATACACACTTTTTGTGCATACCGGAAAATCGCTCCGCACAACATGAAACAGCTGTGCGGAGCGATTTTCCGCTTTCTCCCAAAACCAGCTTGACTTTTTGGCCGTCATGCCTCAGACTGAACGAGACAAACGGCGTAGGCCAAAGCGGAGGGAGGTGGGAATATGAGAAGCCCAAATGGAATCTTAGAGGATGCGGCGCGCCTGTTCGCCTTTCTTTCGGAGACGGAGGAGGGGCCGGAACGGGCGGACATCGTGCTGGCCATGGGCAGTCAGGATCTGACGGTGGCCGATACGGCGGCCCGTGCCTTCCGGGAGAAGGGGGCTGCGTGGCTGGTGTGCAGCGGGGGGTTCGGAAAGGACACGGCACAGCTCTTCCAGGAACCGGAGGGGGTGCTGTATGGCCAACGATGCCTGGAGCTGGGGGTGCCAGAGGACCGGATCATTGTGGAGGACCGGGCGGCGAACTCGGGAGAAAATTTTCTGCTGAGCAGGGCCCTGCTTGCCGGGCGGGGAATCCTTCCCCAGAGGGGCGTGATCGCCTGTAAGCCCTATATGGCCCGGCGGGCCCGGGCCGCAGGGGCGTGGCAGTGGCCGGAGGTGAGCTGGAGCGTGGCCCGCCCTGAGGTCGGTTTTCAGGCGTATATTGACCAGGGGAATGACATGACGGCGGTTTTGGAACTGATGGTGGGTGACCTCCAGCGGCTGCGGGTGTACGCCGGGCGTTTTCAGGAGCCGGTTGAGGTCCCGGAGCCCGTCTGGGCGGCCTTTGAGCGGCTGGCCGGAGCCGGTTATGACAGATTTGTGATCCGGGAAATCTGAATTTCCTTCCAAAATCTATAAAAAACGTCCGCACTTTGTTTTATTGCGCAGTTCAGGATTGCATGTTGCACAAATCTATGATACAATTTCACTGCGATAGTCTCCCGGATATACAAATTTGACGGAATAAAGGAGAAATTATGATGAACAGATTTGGCGTTAATGTGGAGCTGAAGCATATCCCCGTTTTGGACCCGGAATTTATGCCTCTGATGCGCTTTAACCACGCCTTTCTGGCGGATGCGAAAAAGCCGGTGGGGATCGCCGTGGAGCGGGCGGACGGACAGATGGCCGCCTGCCACACCTTCATCCACGGCACTCCCGAGATGGCGGAGGCCGACCACTATTATATTGAGCGGATCGTGAAGACCATCCTGTGGATGAAGGGCGGCTTCAAGGTCTATGTCAGCGGCGACGAGGGGACCTGCGAGTATCTGAGGTCTGTCTACTGCGCCGGCGGACAGCAGGAGTTTGACTGGGACTATATGGCCAACGTCTTTGAGCACCCCTTCGAGGTGGTGCTGGTGGACGAGATCCCAGAGGCGAAAGACGACCCCAAGGCCATCGGCGGCCACCTGGGCGGCTGCCGTATCGGCTTCGACGCCGGCGGGTCCGACCGGAAGGTGTCCGCCGTCATCGACGGGGAGACCGTCTACTCCGAGGAGGTGGTCTGGTTCCCCAAGACCAACTCCGACCCTGACTACCACTATGACGGCATCGTGGCCGCCCTCAAGTCCGCCGCCGGGCACATGCCCAAGGTGGACGCGGTGGGCGTCTCCTCCGCCGGCGTGTTCATCAACAACCGGACTATGAACGCTTCTCTGTTTTTGAAGGTCCCCAAGGAAATTTATGATGAAAAGGTGAAGGACATCTATATCCGGGCTATCCGGGACACCTTCGGCGACGTGCCCTACTGCGTCATCAACGACGGCGACGTGTCCGCCCTGGCCGGGGCCATGAGCCTCAACGACAACAGCGTGCTGGGCATCGCCATGGGCACCAGCGAGGCGGTGGGCTATGTGGACGAGGAGGGCCGGATCACCGGCTGGCTCAACGAACTGGCCTTCGTCCCTGTGGACGCCAACCCCGACGCTATGCGGGATGAGTGGTCCGGCGACATCGGCTGCGGCGTGAAATACTTCTCCCAGGACGGCGTCATCAAGCTGGCCCCCCGGGCGGGCATCGAGCTGGAGGAGAGCCTCAGCCCCGCCGAGAAGCTGAAGGTGGTCCAGAAGCTGATGGCCGAGGACGACCCCCGGGCCGCTAAGGTCTATGAGTCCATCGGCGTCTACCTGGGCCACACTCTGGCCTACTACTATGAGCTCTACGGCTGCCGCCACGTCCTCCTTCTGGGCCGTGTTATGAGCGGCAAGGGAGGCGACCTGATTCTGGACACCGCCAAGAAGGTGCTGGCCGAGGAGTACCCCGAGGTGAGCGGCAAGATGACCCCCGAGCTCCCCGACGAGAAGTTCCGCCGGGTAGGCCAGTCCATGGCCGCCGCCAGCCTGCCGGAGATTGTGTAGGGGCGGGTAATACCCGCCCGCATGAAAGTGTGCGCGGCCTGTTTAAAAACGGGCGGATAATATCCGCCCCTGCAGAGAAAAGAGGAATACTATGGATCGTCAAAAATTACAAAACGCCCAGTCCTGGGTGAAGAGCGAGCTGGAGCGTTCCGCCCGGTTCTGGCTGGACCACGGCATGGACCGCGAGCACGGCGGGGTGTACACCTGCCTGGACCGGAAGGGCGAGATCTACTCCACCGACAAGAGCGTGTGGATGCAGGGCCGGTGCGGCTGGATCTACGCTTTCCTGTGCCACAATTACGGCGTGCGCCAGGAGTGGCTGGACGCCTCAAAGAGCTGTTTGGACTTTATGGAGAATTACTGCTTCAATCATGCGGCTGGGGACCGGATGTACTTCACCGTCACGGAGGACGGCAAGCCCCTGCGCCAGCGGCGGTACTACTTCTCCGAGGCCTTCTGCGCCATCGCCAACGCGGAGTATTACGGCGTCACCGGGGACAAGGCCCGGCTGGAGCGGGCCCGCCAGTGCTACGACCTGTACTGGGACCTGAGCCAGGGCAAGCCCGACCCGGTTGGCATGGGCCCCAAGACCATCCCTGAGACCCGGTCCGGCCGGGCCTTCGGCGCGCCCATGATTATCCTCAACGTCACCGGCGTGATGCTGCGCACCGACCCGGAGCGGAAGGCCCTCTATGAGGAGCGGGCCCAGAAGTGCGTGGACGACATCTTTAAATACCACGTCAAGCCCGAGCTGAAATGCACCCTGGAAAACGTGGACGTGGACGGGACCCCCCGGCTGTACTACACCGAGGGCCGCACCGTCAACCCTGGCCACGACATCGAGGGCGTCTGGTTCCTGCTGGAGCACGCCCAGCGCACCGGGGACAAGGAGCTGGTGGCTAAGGCGGCTCAGATGTTCGACTGGGCCATCGAGGCCGGATGGGATGACGAATACGGCGGACTGCTCTACTTCACCGACTGCCTGGGCAAGCCCCCCGAGGCCTATGAGCATGACATGAAGCTGTGGTGGCCCCACAACGAGATTCTGATCGCCTCCATGATGCTCTACCGGGACACAGGAGAGGAGAAGTATCTGGACTGGTTTTATAAAACCCTGGACTACTGCAAGGAGCACTTCGCCGACCCCGAGTTCGGCGAGTGGTACGGCTACCTCCGCCGGGACGGTCTGCCCACACAGCCCAGCACCAAGGGCAGCACCTTCAAGGGGCCCTTCCATATGCCCCGGAGCATGATTTTGGTGGACAAGATGATCGGCGAGATCCTGGCGTGGTAAGCGGCCGGGGCAGGGCTGCCCTGCCCCGGAAAATTCCCCAATGGAGGTACAGCGTGGAAAAAAACATCGTGGCACTGATGCTTCAGGAGTATGAAACCTTTACCCGCTCGGAGCGGAAAATTGCCGACTATGTGCTGGAGCACCGGAAGGAGACCCAGTATATCAGCATCACCGATCTGAGCGCGGAATGTGAGGTGGCAGTGTCCACGGTGTCGCTGTTCTGCCGGAAGCTGAGGCTGGCCGGCTTCAACGACTTCAAGCTGGAGCTGGCCCGGGCGTCCCTGCCCGACGGGGGGAGCGGAGAGCAGCCGGCGGGAGAAATTCTGCCGGAGGATTCCTTGGACATTGTGATGGGCAAGGTGCTCCACACCGTTCAGGAGGAGCTGAGCAAGGCCTATCACATGCTCTCTGAAACTGCCGTTGTCAGGGCGGTGGATCTGCTGCGGGGGGCGGAGCAGGTGCTCTGCCTGGGCCAGGGCAACCACTCGGTGGTGGCCCTGGCGGCCTGGGCCCAGTTTTCCACCACCTCCCCCAAGTTCAAAACCATCCAGGATTCCCACATGCAGACGGTGGCGCTGTCCACCCTGAGCGGGAAGGACGTGGTCCTCTATTTCTCCTACTCCGGCGCCACCCATGAGCTGCTGGAGGCGGCGGAAATCGTCCGCGGCCGGGGCGCGAGGCTGATTCTGGTGACCCGGTATCCCAACTCCCCGGCCAGCGCCTACGCGGACACCGTTCTGCTTTGCGGCCCCAACGAGCAGCCTTTCCAGTTCGGCTCCACGGCGGCCTTGGTGGCCCAGCTCTATGTGGTGGAGGTCCTGCTCAGCGAATTTATCCGCAGGGACCCGGAACAGGCGGAGCGGTACCGGCAGTCGGTGGGCAAGGCGCTGACCCAGAAGTGCGTTTAGAATTCGGAGGCTTCGCCGCCTGAGGGCGGCGAAGTTTTTTGGGAGGGCATTATGGGAGAATTTTTCAACCCGGAAAAAGGGATATGGGCTTGGCTGAGCACCCTGGTGGACGTGTGCGGACTGTCGATTCTGTGGATTTTTCTCTGCCTGCCGGTGGTGACCATCGGCCCGGCTACGGCGGCGCTGTACTACACAGTGGTCAGGTGCGTCCGGAGGCGGGAGAGCGGGGCCTTCGGCTATTATCTGCGCTCCTTCCGGGACAACTTTAAAACCGGCGTGAAGGCCACCCTGCTCCTCATCCCGGCGGCGGCCCTGCTGCTGGCGGTCCACCACATTGCCCGTTGGTACGGGACAAGGGTGGGGGGACTGCTCTACATCCTCTACGTGGCGCAGTACTTTGTCCTGATGCTGCCGGCGGGGGTGCTGTGCTGGCTGTTTCCCCTGCTGGGGCGGTTTGACCATCAGGTGAAGGACCTCTTCCGCACCGCCTTCCAGCTGACCGTTGTCCATCTGCCCAGCACGGTGGTGGTGGTCCTGCTGACGGCGCAGGCCGCGGTCCTCTGCGCCGCCTGGTGGTGGCCGGTGGTGTTTGTCCCCGCGGTAGCCATGCTGCTGGTCTCTCTGTTTACCGAGCGGATTTTCGCAAAATATTCCCCGGAGCTGGCCCCGGAGGAGGACGCGGAGCCGGAAGAATAAAAAACAAGTCTGCCCGGCGGGCAGACTTGTTTTTTATTCCGGTCAGATGCCGCCGCCCACAATGAACAGCGCGCCCTTCAGCTCCTTGAACACCGACGGATTTCCCGGCGTGAACTCAATGGTATCCATATTTTGATAGAGCTCCCGCCCGGTGATCTGGAACATGGACATGAGATACAACTTCTCATGGAGCTCCGGCCAGGGGGATTTGGCGTCCAGAAACCACAGCTCCAGAAAGCCGAACTGTTTCAGGCCCCAGGTCCCCACCATGGGGAATTCCCCCTTCTGTCCGCTGCGGATGCTGATCCAGAGAGGGACGGGGAAGTACTCCGGGTCCTCCCAGTTTTTCTCCAGAATAGCGGCGTGCTGGAGATAGACCCGCCGGCTGACGAGCAGTTCGGCCTCCGCGAGAAAGACGCCCACGGCCCCGTCCAGCCCGACTAACGCCCCGGCCAGCCGGGTGAACAGGCGGCAGACCCGGCGCTTTTCCGCCAGAGTGGTCCCGCCGCCCTTCTGGGCCAGCACCAGAAAGGCCTTGTGGGCCAGCAGCTCCTCCCGCTCCTGGGGGGAGAACAGCCCCTCCTGGAGGGAGGATAGGTCGTAGACCTGCGCCGGGTGGGGCATGGCCAGATAGCTGCAAAAGAACTCTACGCCCTCCAGGCGGACCGTCATGGCGGGGGCGTTGGGGGCGCTGCTGTCTGTGGAGACCAGGACATGAGCGCCGAAACGCTCCTCCACCGCCCTGGTCACGGCGGCCAGCCCCATATCGCTGCCCAGCAAAATTACAGCGCCCGTATCCGCCGAAGGCCCCAGGCCCGGGGCGGCTTCCTCGGGCTGCCGGGGGGCGGGTTCAGGTTCCTTTTTGCGTTTGAAGCGGTCAAAGAATCCCATATGTATCCCTCCACAAAGTCGTTAAAGCAGCAGCCCCGGCACCTTCTCCGCCAGCAGCTCCGCCAGCTGGGAATGGCCCTTTTTGGTCAGGTGCATCCCGTCGACAGGGTTGAATTCGCAGTCTTTGGCGTCCAGATAGTGGGCCCCCACCAGCTGGGCGGTCTTTTGATAGTACTGGGGCAGCTCGCGGGACTTCTCCAGACAGCCCTTCCCCATGGGCACGCCGCACTCGTTGGACTCCATCTCCGGGCGGATAGGGGGCGGGCAGACGATGAGGATGTTGGGGGCGTGCTCCCCCCAGCAGTCCACGCTCTGGGCCTTGCGGACCAGCCGTTCCATGCCGATGCCAATGCAGGCGGCGTTGGCTCCCAAGCGTTCCTTCGTGTCGTTGGTGCCCAGCATGATGACCAGCAGGTCGATCACCTCGTGGCTTTTCAGCAGGGAGTAAAGCACCGTCAGAGCGTCCATGGTCTCGTGGAGGGGATCAGGGAAGACGGTGGTCCGGCCGGACATGCCCTCCTCCGTCACCAGGTAGTCCGGCCCCAGGGCCTTTTGCAGCAGGCAGGTCCACCGCTCGTCCTCGTTGAAGCGGATGCCGCCGTCGGCGCAGTCGGCGGGGTCGGCACAGTAGCCATGGGTGTTGGAATCTCCCAGACAAAGGATGTGTTTTTTCATGATTCTCGCCCCTTCTAAATTTTGTTTGGATAATATATCAATAAGACTAGCAGTTTTTTTTTGTTTGTCAAGGCAATTCACAAGAAATTACGAATGCCACAATGGGCAAAGTGTACAAAAATCGAAAATATTTTTGTATATTCCACTGAACTTCCCTGTTTTTCAAAAATTTTTTCGATTTTGATTGACAGGCAATCTCCGCCCCTGTATAATTTACACACTGACCCCAGCCTTGCACCTGAATATTTTGTGAAATTAAGGAGGAACCGCAATGAAGATGAAGAAAATTATCGCGGCCGCTCTGGCCATGGCCATGGCCTTGTCGCTTGCTGCCTGCGGCAACAAGCCCACCGGCGGTCAGAGCAGCACTCCCAACCCCGGCAGCCAGAGCAATACGCCCACCGGCTCCCAGAGCGAGCCTCAGACCCCTGCGGGCGCTTCTGAGATCACCCTGTGGACCTACCCCATCGGCAGCTGGAAGGATGAGAACGAGGTCAAGAAGCTGACCGACGCCTTCACCGCCGAGACCGGCGTGGCCGTCAAGGTGGAGTATCTGGACTACACCGCCGGCGACGACCGCGTGAACACCGCCATCACCGCCAAGGGCACCCCCGACCTGATCATGGAGGGTCCCGAGCGTCTGGTTGCCAACTGGGGTGCCAACGGCCACATGGTGGACCTGAAGGACATGTTTGACGAGACCGATCTGGCCGAGATCAACGGCGTCAATGAGGGCGTCATGAAGGCCTGCACCTACACCAACGGCGCAATATATGAGTATCCTCTGGTTATGACCGCCCACTGCATGGCCATCAACAAGAACGCCTTTGAGGAGGCCGGCGCCCTTCAGTATGTAGACCTGGAGAACCACACCTGGACCACCGAGAACTTTATCAAGGCCGTTGAGGCCCTCTACGGCAAGTACAACGCCACCGTGGGCGCGGTCTTCTGCGCCGGCCAGGGCGGCGACCAGGGCACCCGCGCCCTCGTCAACAACCTCTACGGCGGCACCTTCACCAACGCCGAGCATACCCAGTACCTCTGGAACGACCCCAACAACGTCAAGGCTCTGGAGCAGCTGAAGGGCATGAAGGGCATCGCCTTTGATCCCTCCCTGGACGGCGGCAAGGAGATCACCGCTTTCTATCAGGGCATCCTGAAGATGGCCTTCTGCTGGAACATCGCCCAGCAGCTGGACCCCAACAGCGCCGGCACCGGCGCTGAGAAGACCATCACCGGCGACGACATCGTGTTCATGAGCTTCCCCTCTGAGACCGGCGAGTCTCAGCTGTGCGGCGGCATCTGGGGCTTCGGCATCTTCGACAACGGCGACCAGGCCCGCATCGACGCCTCCAAGCAGTTCATCAAGTTCATGTGCGACTCCGCCCACACTGTGGACGCCGTGAAGACCGCCAACTACTTCGCCGTCCGCACCGCCGCCGAGGGCACCGACCTGTCCGGCATCTGGGCTGACAACCCCATCATGGCTGAGTACACCAAGCTGATGCCTTACCTGGGCGACTACTACCAGGTCACCACCGGCTGGGCCGCCGCTCGTACCGAGTGGTGGAACATGCTCCAGGAGGTTGGCACCGGCGCTGACGTGGCCACCGTGCTGGCCGCCCATGAGGCCGCGGCCAACTCCGCCGCGGGCTGATTTCAGAACATA
This sequence comes from Oscillospiraceae bacterium 44-34, assembly GCA_041223805.1. Taxonomy (GTDB): domain Bacteria; phylum Bacillota; class Clostridia; order Oscillospirales; family Oscillospiraceae; genus Lawsonibacter. Next base: position 39,802 of record JBCLQX010000015.1, read on the forward strand.
ACAGGGCTTCGCGCGCCCCCTCTCCGCTTCTGCGCGGGGAGGGGGCGCGTCTAGTTTTCCAGTAAGCTTGAGAGATTTGAGAGATTTGAGAGAAAGGGGTGTCTACCTTGGCAAAATCGTCGGCGCCTATGAGCCGGGCGCTCCAGCGGCGGGAGGACGTGGCGGGCTACCTGTTCATGCTTCCCAGCCTGATCTTCTTTGTGGGGTTCGTCATCATCCCCATGTTCATCTGTATCTTTACCAGTCTGACGGCCAGCAACATGAACGATACCGCTATGTTTGGGCAGTTCGTTGGACTGAGAAACTTCGCCGCGCTGTTTGAGGATAAGATATTCCAAAAGGGTCTGCTGAACACCTTTATCATCGTGATTGTCAGCGTGCCCACCGTATGCGCCTTCTCCCTGTGGGTGGGTTCCGCTATCTATAAACTGAATAATGTGGCTCTGTCTGCCTTCCGCTGTATCTTCTATCTGCCCGTGGTCACCGGCTCTGTGGCCGTCACCGTGGTGTGGCGCTGGATGTATGACAACTACACCGGCATCCTGAACACGGCCCTGAAGGGCGCGGGGCTGATCGAGCAGAATATCAACTGGCTGGGCGACCCCAAGACGGCCCTGGGCTGTATCATTGTGATCCTGTTCACCACCTCTGTGGGCCAGCCCATTGTGCTCTACGTCTCCGCCCTGGGCAACGTGGACACTACCCTCATCGAGGCCGCCGAGGTAGACGGTGCCACCGATATGCAGGTGTTCTGGAAGGTGAAGTGGCCCCAAATGATGCCCACCACCCTGTACATCCTGGTCATCACCACCATCAACTCCTTCCAGTGCTTCGCTCTGATTCAGCTGCTGACCCAGGGCGGACCTAACCACGCCACCGACACGGTGATGTACTACATTTACTATACCGCCTTCAAGCTCACTGAGCAGGCAGGTCACTTCGGCTATGCCAACGCCATGGGCGTGGTGCTGGCTATCTTCATCGGCCTGATGTCTGCCGTCCAGTTCCGCCTGGCGAAAGAAAAGTAAGGGGGGCAGAAATATGATAACAGCTAATGAATCCATGCGCAAAAAGGCCTATAAGATCTTCTCTGTCGTCATGCTGGTCATCCTGGCGCTCCTGTTCCTCTTCCCGCTGTATTGGATCATCACCGGCGCGTTCAAGCCCTCACTGGATATCTACAATCCCAAGCCGGTTTGGTGGCCCAGCGAGTGGGTAATGAATAACTTTGACGATCTGTTCACCAAGCGCACCGCTCCCCTGTGGCAGCTGGCGGTGCCCTTTGGCCGGTGGTTCTCGCCGGAGCAGAAGGACATCTTCTTCTCCACAGGACCCACCGTCCCCGCAGCCTTCCGCTGGCTGGTCAACACCGTGTTTATGGCGGTGATGGCCATGATCCTCACCTGTATCACCGCCGCTATGGCGGGCTACGCTCTGGCCAAAAAGCGCTTCCGCGGCCGCGCCCTGGTGTTTTCCCTCATCGTGTGCGCCATGGCCCTGCCCAAGCAGGTCGTCCTGATCCCCCTGATCAAGGAGGTCTCCGCCCTGCGGATGTGGGATAACATCTGGGCGGTCATCCTGCCTACCGTGGGCTGGCCCTTCGGCGTGTTCCTGATGAAGCAGTTTTCGGAGAGCATTCCGGGAGAAATTCTGGAGGCCGCCCGGGTGGACGGCTCGAGCGAGTTCCGGACCTTCTCCACCATTGTGATTCCCATGGTCAAGCCGGGCATCGGCGCTCTGGCCATCTTCACCTTCATCAACGCCTGGAACGACTATTTCATGCAGCTGGTTATGCTGCCCAGCGGCAATAACAACACCATCTCCCTGGGCATCTCCACCCTGCAAAACGACACCACGGTCAATATGGGCCTGCTGATGGCGGGCGCTGCTCTGGCCGCTGTGCCCATTATCATCGTATTCCTGATCTTCCAGAAGTACTTCACCCAGGGCATTACCATGGGCGCTGTGAAGGGGTAAAGAGCATGATTTACGCAAAAAATAACGACGCCCTGTCCTACCGGGGCATTCACCCTAACCTGGACCTGGCGCTGGAGCACATCACCCCGGAATTTCTGGCGGGTGTGGGGTATGACCGTGTGGAGCTGAAGGGGAGCGACGTGTACGCCACCCGCTTCACCTATGAGACCGTCCCGGAGGAGGAGAGCTTCTTCGAGGCCCACAAAAAATATCTGGACATCCACATCATGACGGAGGGCTCCGAGGGGGTGGAGATCGCCCCGCCGGCGGAGCTGACGGAGTTCGACCGGGCGGAGGCCAACGACTTTTACGCCTACCGGGGTCCGGCCAGCTACCGGCTGTCTCTGTCCCCGGGGGACTTCCTGGTGGTCTTCCCCAACGACGCCCATCGGATCAAGATGAGTCTGGAACAGCCGAAAACGGTGACCAAGGTGGTCTTCAAGGTGCGAATTTTTGACGATTAAGGAGCGATGATATGAAAGATCTTGCCAAATATCAGGGCATTATCCCCGCCTTTTATGCCTGCTATGACAGGGAGGGCCGGGTGGATGCCCAGGCGGTCCGGTCCTTTGCCGGATACCTGCTGGAGAAGGGCGTCAAGGGCCTGTATGTGGGCGGCTCCTCCGGCGAGTGCATTTACCAGAGCGTAGCCGAGCGGAAGGAGACCCTGGAAAATGTGATGGCCGAGGTGGGCGGAAAGCTGACGATTATCGCCCATGTGGCCTGCAACAACACCGCCGACAGCCGGGAGCTGGCCGCCCACGCCGAGAGCCTGGGCGTGGACGCCATCGCGTCCATCCCCCCCATCTATTTCCACCTGCCCCCCAAGGGCATTGCCAAGTACTGGAACGACATCTCTGACGCCGCGCCCAACACCGACTTCATCATCTACAACATCCCTCAGCTGGCCGGGGTGGCGCTGTCCGTCCCCCTGCTCCAGGAGATGCTGAAGAACCCCCGCGTCATCGGGGTGAAGAACTCCTCCATGCCCGTACAGGACATCCAGATGTGGCGGGACGCAGGTGCGGTGGTCTTCAACGGTCCGGACGAGCAGCTGCTGTCCGGCCTGGCTGCCGGGGCCATCGGCGGCATTGGCGGGACCTACGCCGCCATGCCTGAGCTCTACCTGGAAATTCTTCGCTGCTTCCAGGCCGGCGAGCTGGAAAAGGGGCGTGAGGTCCAGAACGAGTGCTGCCGCATCATCTATAAGATGTGCTCCACCCAGGGGAACATGTATGCGGTGATCAAGGAGATCATCCGCCTCCAGGGCGGGCCGGACATTGGAAGCGTCCGTGCGCCGCTGCTGGAGCTGGCTGACAGCGATCAGCCCATTATTGTGGAAGCCCACGAGATGATTAAGGCCGCCATCGCCAAGTATTGCGCCTAATCAAGGATAAGCGAGGTCCCTGGAGCCGTGGCTCCGGGGACCTTATTTTTGACAAATACATTAAAAAGTTTGTTTTGCGGCGGCGGCCACGAAGTCCCGGAAGAGGGGGTGTGCCCGGTTGGGCCGGGATTTCAGCTCCGGGTGGAACTGCACCCCCACAAACCAGGGGTGGCCGGGCAACTCCACCATCTCCACCAGCGTCTCGTCGGGAGACAGCCCCGAGAGGACAAGTCCGGCGGCGGTCAGGGCTTCCCGGAATGCGTTGTTGAACTCATAGCGGTGGCGGTGGCGCTCGCTGATCTCCTCCGTCCCATAGGCGGCGAAGGCCCTGCTGTCCCGGCTGGTGAGCCGGCAGGGGAAGGCCCCCAGCCGCATGGTGCCCCCCTTGTCGGTGATCCCCCGCTGGCCCGCCATCAGGTCGATGACCGGGTGGGCGGTGGTCCGGGAGAACTCGCTGGAGTGGGCGTCCTCCATGCCGCAGACGTGGCGGGCAAACTCCACCACTGCCATCTGCATCCCCAGACAGATACCCAGGAAGGGTACCCCCCTCTCCCGGGCGTACCGAATGGCGGCAATCTTGCCCTCAATTCCCCGGTCGCCGAAGCCGCCGGGGACCAGAATGCCCGCCGCCCCGTTCAGGAGCTGGGCGGCGTTTTCATTGGTGACAGTTTCGCTGTCCACCCAGCGGATGTCCACCTTCACCCGATTCTCAATGCCCCCATGGGTGAGGGCCTCAGCCACCGAGAGGTAGGCGTCGTGGAGGGCCACGTACTTGCCCACCAGGGCGACGGTCACACTCCCCTTCGGGTTTTTGGCCCGGTGGACCATGTCGGCCCATTCGGTGAGGTCGGGCATGTGGCAGATCAGCCCCAGGCGGCGGACCACCGCGTCGGCCAGTCCCTCCCGCTCCAGCATGAGGGGGACCTCATAGAGCAGATCGGCGGTCAAATTGGGAATGACATTTTCCCGGGGAATGCCGCAGAACAGGGAAATTTTCTCCCGAATCTCCGGGGAGACCGGGGCGTCGCTGCGGCAGACGATGACATCGGGCTGAATACCCAGGCTGAGCAGCTCCTTGGCCGAGTGCTGGGTGGGCTTGGACTTCAGTTCCCCGGAGCCAGGGATGGAGACGATGAGGGAGACGTGGATAAACATGACATTCTGTCGGCCCCGCTCCGCCGCCACCTGTCGGATGGCCTCCAGGAAGGGCTGACTCTCGATGTCGCCCACCGTGCCGCCGATCTCCACGATGGCTGCGTCGGTGTCGGGGCCCTCCAGGGCGTAGATATTGCCCTTGATCTCGTCGGTGATATGGGGGATGATCTGCACCGTCCCTCCCAGGTAGTCCCCCCGCCGCTCCCGGTTCAGGACGTTCCAGTACACCCGCCCCGAGGAGACCGAGGAGTTCACCGTCAGATTCTCGTCAATAAACCGCTCGTAGTGGCCCAGGTCCAGGTCGGTCTCCGCCCCGTCGTCGGTAACAAAGACCTCCCCGTGCTGGTAGGGGCTCATGGTGCCCGGGTCCACATTGAGATAGGGGTCCAGCTTCTGTACCCTCACCCGCAGTCCCCGCTGCTTCAGCAGCCGCCCCAGGCTGGCCGCCGTGATCCCCTTGCCCAGGCCGGACACCACCCCGCCGGTGACAAAAATATATTTGGTCATCCCATTTCCCTCCTTCGTATTTCGTGTTCTATAATTCCCACAAAAAGAGGCAAAGACGCCTTTCAAGAATTTCTGAAAAAACGTCCCTGCCTTTACGGGCGCATTATACGCCTTGAAGAGAGAAATGTCAAGATAATTGGCTTTTAGGAATTCTGTCCGTGGTGCTGGTAAATCGGGGTGAATTTGGCATAATACCTGGGAATTTCGAGAAAAGCGGGAGAAGGAGGACAGAAAGCACTTCCTCCAAAGCGGCCTGCGCATGTTCTAATATGCGGGTTTGGACGGGGTTTTTGGGATGGATATGCGTGATAGCGGAAAATGCAATGTTGCTTGCAAAAAAATTTATTTCTGATATAATTCAACCATAAAATACATCATTTCTGGGAGGAGATTTCTTTGCGTTTGAACGAAGGGTCCCTGACCCCGCTTTACCAGCAGCTGATGGAGGATATCAAATGCGCCATTGAGGAGGGCAGATATCAGCCCGAGGAGAAGATTCCCTCAGAGCCGGAGCTGAGCGAGCTCTACAGCGTGAGCCGCATTACGGTGCGCCGGGCGGTGGACGAGCTGTGCGCCCAGGGCTATCTGGTGAAGAAGCAGGGCAAGGGGACCTATGTGGGCAGGGCCAAGCTTCAGCGCAAGCTGCCTGGAAACAACACTATGAGCTTTTCCGACGTGTGCCGGATCAACGGGCAAGTCCACTCGGTACGGGTGCTGGCGTGCAGTCAGGTGCCCGCCCGGCAGGACGAGATCAAATTCCTGAATCTGGAATCCGGGGCCACCCTGCTGTATATTCAGCGGCTCCATCTGGCCGACGGGGCGCCCATTCAGCTGGAGAACAACTTCTATCCCCTGGACCGGTTTGAATTCCTCCAGAGGGAGGACCTGGAACACAATTCTCTGTTTCAGGTCCTGCGGAAGAGCCAGGGAATCAACATCTGCGATACCTCAGATACGACAGTGGAGATCGTGCGGGCTTCGCCGGAATGCGCTCAGCTGCTGGAGGTCCCGGTGGGAGAGCCGCTGTTCTATATGAACATCTATTTTCTGGATGACAACTGTCAGCCCGTGTTTGTGGGCCGGCAGTATATTGTGGGGAAGCGGTACGTGCTCCATATTTGAAATTCCCGAAAAGAAATCCACGCAGTCACTGTGCCTGCGTGGATTTGCCCTGTCCAGCGGGCCGGCAGGCTGTAATCGCCCCTGTGGGGCAGACCGTCCGGCATTTCCCGCAGCGGATGCACTCGCCGCTGTTGATGTCCTTGGTGACCTCTACCGCCATGGGACAGGCGCGCTCACATGTCCCGCAGCCCACGCATCGGCTCTCGTCCAGCTTCATCTGGTAAAAGCTGAAGCGGTTGAACAGGGCGTAAAACGCGCCCAGGGGGCAGAGGTACCGGCAGAAGGGGCGGCCGATGAACATGGAAGCTGCCGCAACGGCGATCAGGACCAGAACCTTCCACTGGAACAGCCGGCCCGCCAGCGCCCGGAGGGCCGGGTTGGCGATCATCAGGGGGACGCCCCCCTCCAGTGTTCCGGCAGGACAGAGGTACTGACAGAAATAGGGCGGGGTAATCCCGGTTCCGGTCACGGCGAAGGCCGGAAGGCCGATCACCAGTACCAGCAGGACAACATATTTGAGAAATCGGGCGGGCCGGTCGATCCTTTTGGGGACCCTCCGCTTTGGAACGGGGATTTTGTGGAGCAGGTCCTGCACCAGCCCGAAGGGGCACAGCAGGCCACACACAGCCCGACCCAGGACCACCCCAAAGAGGGTGAGCAGGCCCAGCACATAGAATGGGAAGTGATGTCTGACACCGCCCACGGCCGCCTGGAGGGAGCCGATGGGACAGGCCCCCAACGCGCCGGGACAGGAGTAGCAGTTGAGGACGGGGACGCAGACGGCCTTTGTCCCGCCGGTGAAGATTTTTCCCTTTTGGAAGCCGGCCGCATAGCCGTTGAGCAGAGCGGCGGAAATGAGCTGAATGATCCTTTGCCGGGAGACTATCCGATTCCGATGCACTCCAGACATATTCTCACCGCCTTTCCCATCACTTCTAGATGTTCCTGGCGCAGCAGGCCGACGGCGGTCAGGGCCGCCGCCAATCCCAGCAGGCTGTATCTGACAAGGGGGATAAATTTACGATTCAAGGCTGATCTCCGCCTTTCCGCCGGTCGTCAGAGCGGCGTTTACCGCCGCCAGATAGGTCCCGGTCAGGTCCCTCGGTGAGCCGATAATGGCCTCTCCCACCAGATTGCCCCCGCTGTCCGCAAGGACGGTGGTGGGGGTGTACATCAGGTTTCCGCAGAGGGCCGCCAGGTCCCCGCTGCCGGAGATCAGGGTCACGCCGTCAAAGCCGGCCTCCTCCAGGATGGCGGCCGTTGTCTCCTCGTTTCCGCTGCCGTCCAGACAGACGGTGATGACCTGCACATGGTCGGGCAGGGCTTTGGAGAACTCCGCCAAATCGGGCAGCTCCATAATACAGGGGGGACAGGTCAGAGCCCAGAAATTGATTACAGTCACGTCCTTGGCCTGAATGTCGTCCTGTGTGAAGGTTTCGCCGTCCAGGGTGCCCGCTGTGAAGGAGGCCAGCGAGCCGAGCTGGGCGGCCCCGCCCTGCTCCGGTTGGGAGCCGGCGGAGGAGGATGGGGCGCTGTCCGCCGGCGGAGAGCCGTCCGGGGACGGGCCGTCCTGCTTCCCGCCGCAGCCGGCCAGCAGGCTGAGAGTCAAGGCGGCGCTCAGCGCCAGAGAAATGGTTTTATTCATAATGATTCCCTTCTTTCTGATCTTCGTTGGAGGCGCGCCGGGCTTCGGCGGGTAAATTTTTGCCGGAGCGGGAACTTTTCCAGAGATGTTCGTCTAAAATAATGAAAAGGACCACACATCTGTCATATGGAAAGGAGCAATACGGTATGAGAAGAAAATTGATAACCTTGGCCCTGAGCGGCGCTCTGCTGTGCGCCCTGGGGGCGCCGGCCGCCGGGGCGGCGGGAGAGACCTCCGCCCTTCCGGAGAGCCTGCTGTACTACGGCCAGGTGAAAAAGGTCCTCACCGAAGCGGATGGGACCATTTCCGGCCTGTACATGGCCTCCCCCCGGTCAGGTGAATTTGTGATGAAGATGTCCGGCGAGACCGTTTGGATTGACAGCGGAAACCGGACGGCCAGCGATCCATCCAACGTGGCGGCGGGGGAATATCTCTATGTGTTCCACAGCCCAGTCTCCACCCGCTCCCTCCCGCCTCAGTCCGCCGCCTTCGCCGTGGTGCGCAATATCCCGGAGGACGTGGGCTGTGCCCAATATCACAGGGTGGAGGCCGTGGAGGAGAGTGAAGGAGCCCTCCGGATCACCACGAGCAACGGGGGGCTGCTCCTCTATACCAGTGAGAAGACCACTCTGTCCGCCTACCGGGAAGACAGAGCGGTGGGGCCGGAGGAGCTCCGGGCCGGAAGCCATGTCATGGCCTGGTATGGCGATGTGGCGTTGTCCTACCCGGGACAGACCTGGGCCCAGCACATTATGGTGCTGGACCGGGGGGAGGAGGAGCCGCTGACCCGCGCCGGGTTCGCCGTCCTTCTGCACACCACCCAGGGCAGTCCTGTGGTCAATTACGCCATGGAATTCAGCGACGTGGACCCAGCGGCCAGCTATGGGGAGGCCATCCGCTGGGCCAGCAGCGGGGGACTGATCAGCGGCTATGGGGACGGAAAGGCGGGACCCGATGATGTCCTGACCCGGGAACAGATGGTGGTGATTCTTTGGCGATGGGCCGGCAGCCCCATCCTGATGGACTATCCCGGCCTGTCCGGCTTCAGCGACGCGGGGGAGATCTCCCTGTATGCTCAGCAGGCCCTGGTGTGGGCACATCAACAGGGCCTGGTTCCTGCGGAGGGCCGTCTGGGTCCTCAGGACACGGTGACCCGGGCTGAGGCTGAGGCCATGATCAAGGCCGTGAAAGCACGGAGCTGACTTCTTTGGACCGTGCCGGAGTTTTTCCGGCGCGGTCGATTTTTTACTGCCGCAGCTGCCCGGTCAGCGCCTGCTGAAGCAGCTCAGGCAGCTTCTCCGGGGCGCAGGCGAAGCAGGGGATATCCAGGGCGGCCACCCGCTGGGCGGTTTGGGCATCGTAGTAGGGCTTGCCCCCGTCGGCGATGGCCAGCAGAACCGTCACCGTCACGCCGGAGGCCTTCAGCTCCTCCAGCCGGCGGAGCAGGCCCGCCCGGTTGCCCCCCTCGTCCAGGTCGGAGATGAGGAAAAACAGGGTTTTGGCCGGAGCCTCCACCAGTTCCTGACAGTAGGCGATGGACTTGGCGATGTCGGTGCCGCCCCCCATCTGAAAGCCGAAGAGCAGGTCCACCGGGTCGGCACACAGGGGGGTCAGGTCCATGATCTGGGTGTCGAAGGCCACCACCTTGGTGTTGACGGCGGACATGGAGGCCAGAATACAGGCCATCACCGAGGAGTACAGGATGGACTGCCCCATGGAGCCGCTCTGGTCGATGTCCAGAATCACATCCCAGCGGTTGACCCGGCTTGCCCGGTCGAAAAACCACACCCGTTCCGGGATGATCGAACCCAACTCTTTGTTATAATTCTTTAAATTTCTCCGAATCGTATAGGGGAAGTCCAAGGCGGAGGCGGAGGGCAGGGGGGAGTGGGCCCGGCGGTTCAGGGCCGCTGTCACCGCCCGGCGCACATCGTTTTCCAGCAGCTTGTTGATCTCCTCCACGATTTTCCGGATGTAGGCCCGGGCGGCCTCCTTGGATTTCTTGGGGATCTGGTCCTTGAGCATCAGCAGGGTGGAGGCCATGTTCAGGTCGGGCTCCAGCCCCTCCAGCAGCTCGGGCTCCAAAAGGAGCTGCTTTAAGCCTTTGCGCTCGATGGCATCGTTCTGTACCACCGCCACCGTTTCCGGGTCGAAGAGGGACCGCAGGTCCCCCAGCCACTTGGAGATCACCGGGGAGGACGGCCCCTTCCCCGCCCCCCGGCCGGGTTCGCCAAAGCCCTCCCCCGGTCCGCCGTAGATGGCCCCCAGGGCGGAGTCCATCAGCAGTTCCTCCTGAGACAGGGGCGAGCCCCCCATACCGGAGAAGGCCTCCTCCGTCTCTGCCCCCAGAATCAGCCGCCAGCGGGAGAGTTGTTCTGCTTGTGACATTGAATCACCTCGCAATGCTGTCTGTAGGGGCGGATATCATCCGCCCGTTCTTTATTTCTGTTCTACAGGCGGATAATATCCGCCCCTACAGACGTCTTCCTAAATATCGTCAAAATCGAAGTCGGACAGGCTCTCTAAAACCGCCTGTTCGGCTTCTGTCGTCTCGTTCATGAGCAGCTCCGCCGCCTGTTGAGGGCTGACGCCCCAGATTTCCCCCAGGTTTTCCGCAATGTCGTTTTTCTCTTTGGGAGAGAAGTCGGCGAAGGCCCGACGGAGAAAGACCAAGGCCCGGCGGAAGGTCTCGTCGTCCAGGCCGGAGAGGTAGCTGTCCAGCTGCCGCCACAGGGACAGCCGGGCAATGAGGGCGTAGCGGTTCTTCCCCGCCAAACCCTCGAACCACCCCGCCCCCAGATCGGCGGGAATGCCGGGGGACAGCCGCCGGGCCACCTCCCGGGCCAGGAGCTCCTCGTCCGCCGCGCCTCGCTCCAGCAGGATCGCCATGGCGAAGCCGGAGCAGCGGGTGTTCAGATTGTCCCGATCGGAAATTTCCTCTAACAGGTCCAGCCACCGCTCCTCCTCCAGAAAGCTGTGGCTGAGCTGGAGGGAATTGAGTTGGTCCATGGCCTTTGTCACCGCCGGGGCGGCCTGGGCGTCGCAGACGCAGGCGCCGGACAGGGTGAGGCAGGCCCGGAGGTAGAGCTGCTTCACCAGGGGGACGACCGGCTCCGGGTCAAAACGGCGCAGGCCGCCGTACCGCACCACCAGGCCGAGCCGGGCGGCAGTTTCGGCCACGTCCGCCAGGGCGGCGGCGTCCACGCTCAGCCCCTGGAGGACGGACAGGGCGTGCTGGGCCGCAGCGGGCATCCCGCACAGGAAGGCGTCCTGAAAGATGGAGGCGGCCTCGACGATAGAGGCGCTGTTGTCCGCCCGCTCCTTCAAGGCGTAGGCGGCGGCCCCCTCGATGGTGTCCCCCATGAGGGCGGATTCCACAATCTCAATCTCCACCTCCGGCGTCCAGTGCAGCTCCCAGTACTCCCCCCAGTTGGCCCCCTCCTGCCTGGAGGGGAGGAGGCTCGCGAAGTGGACCCCCAGCACGCGCAGACGGTGGAGGAAGAAGGACCGGCGTAAATCGCCCAGGGCGGCGGACTCCGACTTGACGTTCAGCTTCTCCCGTAAATCCAGGTCCAGCCGCTGAAGCTCCGGAGTGCGGAATTTTTCCAGCCGCAGCTCCTTGAGCTGGCGGTAAAAGTCATCCTGCACGCTGGTGCGGCTCACTCCCTCGGGGAGAAAGCCAATTTTTTTGCCAATCTCGGTGTCTGCCGCGGCAAGGGCCAGTTCAGAGAAGTTTCCATGGCCCATGGTGGTCACTGAGGCGTCCCGCAGGTCGGACAGGGCGGGGTGCCGGCTCCCCCGCATAGCCGCCAGGGTGCCGGCCAGCCGGACCGCCTCGATCACCTCGGCGGAGGACACCAGATTGCCCGCCTTCCGGTGGGCAGCGGCCAGCCGGGTCAGATAGCGGTAAGGGGCTTCGTCCAAGCCCCCGCCGTTGAGGGCGTCCCACAGCAGCTCGAAGTAGGCCGGAGCCTTGTTCCCCGCCCCGTAGCCCGAGCGGGTGGTGAGCCGGTAGTAGGAGTAGGGCATGAGGGTGGCGCAGGCCTCAGCCCGGGGCAGGACGGCCTCCTCCCCGTCGGTCATGGGGGCGTTTTCCTCCAGCCCGGCCACGTGGAAAGCTCCGCAGACGCAGAAAATCTTTTCCGGGGAAATACCCGAGTCAATGGCGTTGCAGACCATGCGCTTCATGTAGGCCTCCCGCACCACCGTCTCAGCCCTGTCCCGCTGACTGTCATCCGAGGCCGCCCGCAGCTCACGGCCAAAGGCGTTGGTGGTGGCGCGGTAATCCTCCGCCTGCTCAAAGTTTCGCTCCCAAAAGGTGTCGTGGTCCTCGCCGGTGACCGTCTCCAGACGCTGGTAGACCGATTCGGTGGACGCCCTCTCAGTCTCGCTCCGCTCTCCGGCTCCCCCTGATGGGGAGCCGGAGAGGTGGGCCGTCGCCTCCCCATCAGGGGGAGGTGGCACGGCGAAGCCGTGACAGAGAGGGTCCTCCCGGAATGCCAGAAATACAGAGGAGGGTAAATCCATAAACCGGCACTCCACCCCGTGCTCATGGGCCCATAGAATGGCTTGGGTCTCCGGAGAGTAAATTGCGAAGGGCCACAGGACGGTGCGCACCGGCGGCGTTTTGGTGTAGGCTAAGATGGCGGCAGGGAATTGGGTTTTGGGGTGGTGCAGCCACTCCATCTGGTCGTTCAGGTCGCTGGGGCCTTCCACCAGCACCAGTTCCGGCCGGGCCTCGTCCAGGGCCCTGCGCAGGTGGAACGCCGCCGCTGGAGACAGGTGGCGAACCCCGAAAAATACCGGTCCACTCATTTTCCGTTCAGCTCCCGGCAGGCCCGGTAGAGGGACAGCCACTCGCTTCCCCGCTTCTTCATCACGTTCTCCAGATACTCCTTCCAGGAGATTTTGTCCTTGTCCTCATCCTTCACCACCGCCCCCTGAAGGGCGGCGGCCAGGTCCTCGGGCATGATTCCGCCGTTTCCAAAGGAACCCGCCAGGGCCATGGAGTTGGCCAGCAGGGAGATGGCCTCCGCCGTGGACAGTACCCCGGAGGTGGGCTTCAGCTTCTGCTTGCCGTCCAGAGTGGCGCCGGACCGCAGCTCCCGGAAGATGGTGACCACCTTCTCCACCGTGTCCGTGTCGGGCTGGCGGGCGTTCAGGTCCAGCCCGGCGGACAGCTGGGCCACACGGGTTTGGACAATGTCCATCTCGGTGGCCATGTCAGAGGGGGTGGGCAGGACCACGATGTTGAACCGGCGCTTCAGAGCGGCGGACATGTCGTTGACCCCCTTGTCCCGGGTGTTGGCGGTGGCGATCACCGAAAAGCCCTTTTGGGCGGGCACCTCCAGCCCCAGCTCGGGGACGGACAGCCGCTTTTCCGACAGAATGGAGATGAGGGCGTCCTGGACCTCGCTGGCGCAGCGGGAGATCTCCTCAATCCGGGCGACAGATCCCGTCTCCATGGCCCGGTAGACGGGGCTCTTCACCATGGCCTCGGGGCAGGGGCCTTTCGCAATCAGCATGGCGTAGTTCCAGGAATACCGGATTTGTTCCTCCGTTGTCCCGGCAGTGCCCTGGACAACCTTGGTGGAGTCGCCGTTGACGGCGGCGGCTAAATGCTCAGACAGCCAGCTTTTCGCCGTACCTGGCTCGCCAATCAGCAGCAGGGCCCGGTCGGTGACCAGGGTGGCGATGGCGATCTCCACCAGCCGCCGGTTGCCCATATACTTGGGGGTAATCTCCACCCCCTTGACGGAAGTACCTCCCTCGATGTAGGTCAGCACCGACCGGGGAGACATCCTCCACCCGGTGGGGATGGGGTCGGTCTCCGCCGAAATAAGGGTGTCCAGCTCTCTTTGAAACAGCTCCTCCGCCGGGAGGCGCTGTACGTCTTTGTCTGCCATATCATTCTCCTCCTATTTTAAGGCCGCATTTTGTGCCACTCGTCCCACTCCGGGAAAGGCTTCCCGGCTTTAAGCTGCTCTATCGTCCAGGGAAGCGTCAGCTCCGCCATGGCCGCTTCCCGGCCCTGGGAACGGATCTGCTTGGCGTCCAACCCCTCCCGGCACAGCTCCGCCACCTCGGCGGCGGGTAGCACCTTGTATGCCTCGTTCAGCACAAACCAGACGTAATAGATGGCCGCGGGCTTGCCCTTCTTCATAGCCTCGCCCAGCACACCCTTGGGGCTTCCGCCGAGCCGCAGCAGGTACTGGCTGTAGCTGTACCAGCTCCCCGTCTCCACCATGCGCCGGCGGAGGTAGGGGACAAGCTGGGCGCACTGCTCCGGGTCGTTGGGGTTGGCAAGCTCCGCCAGATTCTTGTCAAAGCCGTCCACCTCGTCCCCGCCGCCGAAGGGGCAGTACCGCCCCATGTTGGGCTTACAGGCCGCGCGGACCAGCCGCTCGATCCACCGGGCATCCAGGGGCTGGGCTATGGCCTGCCCCATGACGATAACGTGACAGCCCTGCTTGCGGTTCCAATATACCTCGCTCAGAGCCCGCAGGAGGACGTTGTTCAGCGTCTCTTTGTGCTCCGCGTCCTCGGTGGGCTCCTCGGTCAGGAGATAGGGGGAATATTTCTCATAAACCGCCGCCCCAGGCAGGGACAGCAGGGCAGCTTGAACGCTGATGTGGAGATACCGGGTCATGGCGGGGTGGCTGTCAAACAGGCCCAAACAGAAGTCCCGCAGGGGGCCGGGGCCGGTGTGGAGCATGACATCCCGCAGCCGGTCGGTGAGCTTCACCCCAAAGAAAAGCGAACGGTCCTTCTCGTCCTTGAGCTGGTCGATGTCCTCCATACGGCTGTCCGCCCAGCGCCAGAAGTCCAGCATTGCCGGGGAGTCCTTGTGTCCCAAGCTCCAGCACCAGGTTGTGAGGTCTGTGCCCTCCTCATAGGTGGGGCGCTTCTCCCCGTCCAGGAATTTCTCCAGCCGCTGGCGCAGTCCGGCGGTCACCAGCTCAACGGCCCAGTCCGCGTTGGAGGGTTCCAGAAACTTCACCGACTGGCTGTGTTTTTCCAGCTCCTGTTTCCAGAAAGTCTGGATGGCCTCCCCGTCCTGGCCGGCCAGCCCCTCCAGCACGGCGTCCCGGTTCGCGCCCTTCTCGGTCTGGGCCAGCTCCAGCAGCAGAGAGGTATTCCCGCTGTCTGCACCCAGGGCCCGGATCACCGCCGCCCGTACATCCTTTTTGGCCCCGGGCAGAACCTCCCGCAGCCAGGGGGAGGCGTTCCCGCCCTCAATGGCGGAGACAACTTCCACCCGCCGGGCCATAGATTTGTTTCCGGCGGGGTCGAAGCCCTCCTTCAGCAAAGACAGGGCAGCGGGGCCCATCTGCTTCAAAATTTTGGCGTTCAGCTCGGCCAGCTCGCCGTAGCTGTCCCCCAGGCCCTCCACTACCGCGGGCAGAACCCGAAAATCGGTAAACATCTCCGGGTGGTTCTCCCAGGCGGACTGGACCACCTCCATCCGCCCGCCGCCGGTGGTGGTCAGGGCGGTGAGCAGGGGGTTGAGCTGGCCGTAGGACAGCTGCTGAACCTGTCCCGCTCCGGCGGGCAGGGGCTCCAATTCGCCGTCCATGCCGGTTTTGCCCTGGGTGTACACCACCGCGTCCGCCAGGGCCAGCACATCCAGCAGCAGGCCGGACCGCTCCTCTGCCGGGGCAGCCAGCAGTCCTGTAAGGCCCGTGTCGATCTTTCCAAACACCGGACTGGCTGCGGCAAGGGGCTTTAACCCCTCCGCCGCCCGCTGGAGCCGGAAATCCTCGCTCAGCAGGCCGGTCCCGGCGATAGCGGCCTGTTCCAGCCGCTCCTTTACATCATAAAGAGGCTGTAAATTCATAAAAATCCCTCTTTCACTCCGCCTCCCAGGCGGCGATCTGTTCCTGCACTCTCTGCTCCGGCCAGGTGGGCCGCTTGTTCTTGGCGTGCTGCTCCTGGACAATTTTGAACAGGTTCCGCAGCTCCTGTGCCTTCTCCGGACCGGTCAGGGAGGTCTGGTTCAGCAGACGGGTGACGGCGAAGGTGGTCATGCTGCCGTCCTTCCGGACCTTCCGGTCCAGAAAGCCCTTCCACTCGGTCCAGCCCTGCTCCCGGAGGCGGGCCACATCCTCCTCAATAAAGCAGCCGCCCTCCAGAATTTTCCGGTACTGATAGTTGATCAATTTCTCCTTCAGTTCCTCGTCCTCCGGGGGAACCAGACGGCGCAGGATGTCCTCTATGTCCGGTATCTTGAACAGCAGGTCGAACCACCGCCGGTCCAGGGGCCCGGCCAGCGGGACGACGTCCCCGAACGGAGTGCGGCAGCGGTCATGGCAGACCTGATAGCA
Source organism: Oscillospiraceae bacterium 44-34 (assembly GCA_041223805.1). Taxonomy (GTDB): domain Bacteria; phylum Bacillota; class Clostridia; order Oscillospirales; family Oscillospiraceae; genus Lawsonibacter. Next base: position 55,919 of record JBCLQX010000015.1, read on the forward strand.
CCCCTCCCGCTGGCTCCAGAAAATATGCGCAAAGGTGTCCTCAAGGGCCTGGGCCTTTCGGACCCCCACGGAACGCTCCACATAGGGCAGAAATTCCTCGTAGACCTCCACCGCCGGGCGGGTGAGCAGCCCGGCCAGCAGGGCGTGGGGCAGATAGCGGGCGCTGTCCCGGTTCTTCTCCCACAGCTCCCGGCACAGCCCGCACAGGGGACCGGAGCCAGCGGCGCACAGGCTGTTCAGCAGCCAGACAGGCAGGCCGTTCCCCAGGTCCACATGCCGCACTCCCTGCCCCCGCTTCACCTTGCTCAGGGCGGGGAGCTGGCTGTCGATCCACCGCCAGCAGTCCAGCATAGCGGGGGAGCTCTTTCCCAAAACGGCAGCCTGGACGCAGTTTAGGGTGAGCAGCCCCTCATAGGTGATTTGGGTGTCCCGTCCCTTCGCGGGCAGGGCCTCCTCCAGCAGGGAGCGGAAGGCGGCGGCGGCCAGGTCAGAGGCCCACTGGGTCCAGTTGTCCTTCAGAAACTCCACATGTTCCGGGGTCTTTGCCACCTCGGCGGTCCAGAACGCCCGGACTTCCTCCCCGTCGTGCCTGGCCAGAGCCCGGAGGACAGCCTCCCGGCTGCTCCCCCGCTCGGTTTTGGACAGGTCCAGCAATCGAGGGACATTCTCCGGGTCCGCCCCCAGGGCCAGGATGACCGCGCCCCGCACGTCCTTTTTGGCCTGGGGCAGCACCTCCCGCAGCCAGGGGGTGGCCTCCGCCCCCTCCAGGGCGGCGATGACCTCCACCCGCCGGGCCATCTCCTTCTTTCCCGCCGGGTCGAAGCCCTCCTTTAACAGGGGAAGCACCTGGGACCCCTGGGCCTTCATAATTTCCATGTTCAGCTCGGCCAGCTCGGCATAGCTCTCCCCCAGGCCGGACACCAGAGCGGGCAGCACCCGGAAATCCCCAAAAAATTCGGGGTGGGCCCCCCAGGTGTCTCGAATCTGATTCATCCGTCCGCCGCCGGTGCCGGTGAGGGCGGAGAGCAGGGGGTTCAACTGCCCATAGGACAACTCCTGATACTGTCCTCTCCCGGCGGGCAGGGGCTCCAGCGCCCCGTCCAAGCCGGTTTTGGCCTGGGTGTAGACCACCGCGTCCACCAGGGCCAGCAGGTCCAACAGCAGACCGGACCGCTCCCCCGCCGGGGCGGACAGCAGCTTGTCCAGGCCGGTGTCAATCTTTCCGAACACCGGGCTGGCCGCGGCCAGGGGCTTCAAGCCCTCCGCCGCCCGCCGGAGGCGGAAGTCCTCGGCCAGCAGGCCGGTCCCGGCGATGGCGGCCTGCTCCAGACGCTCCTTTACATCATAAAGAGGCTGTAAATTCACATCGGTCACCCCTTAAAACTGCAGCCGGATGATCTGGTCCGGCGTCACCACGCTGTAGGGATGCAGACAGAGGGAGCGGTCCCCCTCGTCGTAGAACATCAGGCCGAAGAGGGCGCTGCCCGCCGGGACCGCTCCGGGGAGCATGGCCAGCCGGGCGGTGGAGGCGTGGTCCGCCCCGTCCTCCGGCCGGTCCCGCAGGACGATCCGGCCCCCGGCGGGGTCCTCCAGTACGAAGGCCTCCCCCACCTTCCCAAGCGCGCCCACGGGGACCAGCACCGCCAGAAATTTGGGGGCCAGGGTATTTTTAATCACGCCCTTGACCAGCTTCCCCGCCGCCGCCAGGTCGGGCTGGGCCAGACGGGGCAGCCTGGCCTGCTCCTCCGCCGTGAGGGGGCGGGGAACGGCGCTCTCCCAGCGCACCCGCCGGTCCCCCTCCCCGGGGTAGATGTACAGCTCGGGGACCTCCAGCACGCCAAAGCGGCTGTCCTCCCCCTTGACATATTTCAGCGCCTTCATGGGGCGCAGGTTCAAGGTCTGGAAGATATCCCCGCTGTCCAGGTCGATCCACCAGCCCCGCTCCACATACTCCTTTTTCGCCTCGTCGAAGCTGACGTCGAAGGACAGCTGAACGATTTTGGCGTTCTCCCGGAAGGAGTCGATGGCCCGCAGGTCCTCCAGCTTCCACACGCCGCCCAGGGCCTCGAAGAGGGCGGAGTCCTCCGGAGTGAAGCTGCCCGCCTCCAGCTTGCCCTGGAGAAAAACCCGTGATTTCTTGATGGTGGAGCGCAGAGCCACCAGGATGCGCAGGGCCTCGGCATAGGCCCTCTCCGCCTTTTCCGGGTCCTTCTGGACGGTGCGCACCGCCAGGGCGATGCGGGTAAAGGCGGTCTGAGGGCCGGTGAGGTAGCAGCTGCCCAGGTCCTTGGCCAGCTTGTCATAGGTCTGGGCGGAGGACCCCGCCAGGGTCCCCAGGCCGGATGAGAGGAGGTCGTCCACCATCCGCTCCGCCATGTCCAGGCCCTCCAGCTGCTTGGTCAGCTTCTTCTTTTGGGCGGCGGTATTGGTCCGTTTGGGCTTGGGAGGTGCGCTGTCCGCCGCCTCCTTTTTGGCCGCCCGGGCCGCCTGTTTGGCCCGTTTGCCGGCGATGTCCTCCGGGATCTCCGCCTCCTGGAAGTCCTTTCCGGCAAGCCGCTCAAACATCAGGCCCAGGGCGTGCTTGCAGGGGAACTGCCGGCTGGGGCAGGAGCACCGGCACGTCGGGGCGTCCGGGTTCGTCCAGTCGATGGACACCCGGTAGGGGTTCTTGCCGCTGCCGGCGCACTCAGCCCAGTACAGCGTACCGTCCTGCGTCCTCTTCAGGGCAGAGAAGCTCCCCTTTTTTGACAGCTTCCGCCCGTTTTCCGCCGCAGCGGGGTTGGGGGCCTGAAGCAGAATCATCTGTTCCGTCAATGTCATTGACCACACACTCCTTCAAAAACCGCATGAGATGGACTGTTTTTTCATTTTACCACAGGCCCCGCCGGACTTCAAGGCGGCGGGGCTGAATTTCCGGCGGCGCTCCGGGGAGAAAGCGGGCCGGAAAAAATTTTCGGGAGGGTATAATCTTTTTGAAAATATGGCCGATTAGTATAGTTGAGCAGGGAAAACCCCGCCCGGAGGGCGGCTGACCTCGGTTTCACCCGGTCCTAGGCCGGCTGAAATATAGTACCGCGCCGGAAGCCCCGGCCGCTGTGGCCACGGCGGCCCTGTCGGAGGGCGCAAAACAGACCTGTGCCCTGTGCAAGGATGCACTGAGCACACTAAAAGACGAAAGGAGTCAAACTCATGCGTATTCAGCACAATATTATGGCAATGAATGCCTACCGCAACTACAACAACAACGCTTCCGCTCTGTCCAAGAACCTGGAGAAGCTGTCCTCCGGCTACAAGATCAACCGCGCCGGTGACGACGCCGCCGGTCTGGCCATTTCCGAGAAGATGCGCGCTCAGATCACCGGTCTGAACGCCGCCTCCAAGAACGTCAAGGACGGTATCTCCCTGGTGAAGACCGCTGAGGGCGCCATGCAGGAGATTCAGGACATGCTCAACCGCATGGACTACCTGGCCACCCAGTCCGCCAACGGCACCTATCAGGACGAGGTGGACCGTGAGGCCCTCCAGAAGGAGGTCAACCAGCTGCGGGACGAAATTAACCGTATCGCCGACAGTGCCAACTTCAACGGCATCAAGCTGCTGGACGGCTCCCTGTCCTCTACCGGCAAGGCTTCCTCCGCCGACTTCGCCGGCTGGGATTCCATCAAGGGCGCTCTGGCTGCCGGCCTGACCGATGTGGATGCCACCAAAACCAAGGATGACATCAAAATCGCTCAGGTTACTGCCGGTGCTGTTAAGGGCGGCGAGAAGTTCTCCATGAGCATCTCCATGTCCGACGGCAAGAAGTATGACTTCGAGATTACTGCCAAGCTGAGCGACGACGGGACGAAGTTTAACTTCGTAGACAAAGATGGCAATGCGCTGCTCAGTGCTGATCAGGCTCTTGCCGGCAATCTGAGCGACGCCAATATTGGCGCGGCCTTTGAGAAGGCGATCAAGGAGAGTGAGCTGGGCAAGACCTATGATGTCACGTTTGCCACCGATAAGATCACGCTGGAAGCCAAGAAGGCTGGAGCCGGCGTTGCGAATGTCGCTTCCGTCGACATGAAGCAGTGGGACGAGAATGGCGCTGTCAAGGCTTTTGGGGGCACGAACAAGATTGCTGGCCCTGACCAGGCTGCCAGCGTGAAGGGTGAGGACGCTTACCAGGCCCTTGATCTGTCCCAGGCCAAGATCTTTAAGCATACGGATGACAAGACCTCTCTGGATAAAGCTGTTTTTGAGATTAACGGCGAGAAGTTCGTTTTTGTCGAAAATGGTAAGGTTGATGACGACAGCATCAAGCAGATGCGGGAAGCCGGTATTGAGCACTGGGTAGAGGTTGGCACCGCGAAGGCCATTGACAATGAGGACATTGCCAAAATGGTGGAAAAAATCAAGCACGCCACCGGGCTGGACGTACAGCAGGGTCAGGTCGACACCGGTGCTTGGAAGGTCAGCACAACGGTCACGGATAATACCTTTATTAAGATCAGCAACGGTGCGAGCACCAAGGAGGGCGGCGGTCTGACCCTCCAGATCGGCGACACCAGCGACGACTACAACCAGCTGCGGGTCTCCGTGGGCGACATGCACACCAAGGCCCTCGGCATTGACAAGCTGAGCGTTGCCACCCGTGAGGACGCCGCCGCCGCGATCCAGACCGTCAAGGACGCCATCAACAACGTGTCCTCCGTCCGCGGCGACCTGGGCGCTTACCAGAACCGTCTGGAGCACACCGCCAACAACCTGTCCGTGATGACTGAGAACATCCAGGACGCCGAGTCCACCATCCGCGACACCGACGTGGCCGAAGAGATGATGAGCTACGTGAAGAACAACATCCTGGTTCAGTCCGCCCAGGCCATGCTGGCCCAGGCCAACCAGGTGCCTCAGGGCGTTCTCCAGCTGCTGGGCTAAGAGTAGCCTGAACGCGGCATAGAACCCGTCAGCCTGGGGCGGCATGGCCGTCCGGGAACCCGGCGCGGGCCCAGCGAAGCGGGCCGCGCCGGGAGAGGCGGAACAGCGGAGTGAACGAGCTTTCGGCTTTCGCCGGAAGCGAGCGATATGGAGCATGTGACGCCGAGGCCCAGGCCAACCAGGTGCCTCAGGGCGTGCTCCAGCTGCTGGGCTAAGAGTAGCCTGAACGCGGCTGATTATCACAGGCGGATTATATTGTATCAATCGCAAAAAATCAGAGGCGGGCTTCGGCCCGCCTCTTTTTAAATATTCAAAATCCGGGTGGCGATGGCGAAATAGACCAGCAGGGACAGGGCGTCCACAATGGTGGTGATGAAGGGGGAGGCCATCACGGCGGGGTCAAAGCCCAGGCGTTTGGCCAGCATGGGCAGGGTACAGCCAATGAGCTTGGCCATAACAATGGTAAAGAAGATGGTCAGCGCTACAACCAGGGCTACGGTGACATCCTTTCTGTCCACCGCCATCACCTTTCCGAATACCACCGCGCCCAGCGTCAGGGCGCAGAGCAGGGATACCCGCAGCTCCTTCCAGAGCACCCGGAGCCAGTCGGCGAACTCCACATCCCCCAGAGACATGGCGCGGATGATGGTGACCGATGCCTGACCGCCGGAGTTGCCTCCGGTGTCCATCAGCATGGGGATAAACAGGGTCAGAGCGGCGTTGGCGGCCAGGGCCTCCTCAAAGAAGCCCAGTATGGTGCCGGTGAAGGTGGCGGAGATCATCAGCAGCAGCAGCCAGGGAATGCGGTGTTTCCAGGTCTCAATCACGCCGGTCTGGAAATAGGGTTTATCCGTCGGGAGAATAGCGGCCATCTTCTCAATGTCCTCGGTGGCCTCCTCCTCCATAACGTCCATGGCGTCGTCGAAGGTGATAATGCCCACCAGGCGGTTGTCGCCGTCCACCACAGGCAGGGCGGACAGGTCGTATTTGGAGAACATCTGGGCCACGTCCTCCTTGTCCTCGTGGGTGGTGACAGACAGGACGTTGGTCTCCATAATATCGCCGATTCGGGTCTCATAGGAGGACAGCAGCAGCCGCTTGACGGTGACCACCCCCAGGAGAATCCGGTTTCGGGTGACGTAGCAGGTGTAAACCGTCTCCTTGTCCAGGCCCACCTTCCGAATGCGGGCGAAGGACTGCTCCACCGTGGAGTCGGGGTGGAGATAGACGAACTCCGTGGTCATGATGGAACCGGCGGAGTCCTTGGGGTAGTTGAGCAGCTGGTTGATCTGACTGCGGGTGGAGGCGTCGGTGTTGCGCAGAATGCGGTCCACCAGGTTGGCGGGCATGTCCTCGATGAGGTCCACCGTGTCGTCCAGGTACAGCTCATCCAGCACCTCCCGCAGCTCCCGGTCGCTGAGGGCGCCCATCAGCTTCTCCTGGTCCTCGGTGTCCTCCAGATAGGCGAACACCTCTGCCGCCAGCTCCTTGGGCAGCAGCCGGAAGACCAGGATCTCCTGCTCCACCTCCAGCTCGTCCAGGAATTCGGCGATGTCCACCTCGTTCATCTCGTTGAGGATCTCACGCAGGCGGCGGAATTGGCGGGTCTGGACCAGCTGGGTCAGCAGGTCCAGGTCGTAGTTGTCGTGCATGTCGGTTCCCCCTTTCTGAATGCGGGAAAGCCACAGGACCGCCGTACCCGTCAGGGCGCGGCTTACCTGTGGCTGCGCGTGTTCGAGGAGAGGGGGAGAGACCCCTCCGGTCTTATTTACCGGCGGCGGGGCCCGGTCCGGCCCGCCGCCCCCCGTTCGTGGCAGCTCTCGGTTCGACTTCGGCCTTCCATTCCAGGTCCCACTTCCTTTCGTCACAAATTTGATATCCTATGCTATTGTAACACCAACCGCCCCCCTTTTGCAAGAGGGGCGGCTGCCAGTTTTTTGAATTATTCCCATTCTACCTGGGCGTCGGTGCTGACGATGTTCACATAGCTGGGGCCCACCGCCAGGGGGATGGGCTGACCGGACGGGTCCAGGAAGGAGTAGCAGACCATTTCGCTGTCCCGCTGCCAGGTGATCTTGTAGAGCTGCCCGTCCCGGAGGAGGAGTCCGTCTCCTGTGCCGGTGGTGCGCACCTCCATGCGCCCGGCGGAATCCCCCTTGATCCGGTTTACGTCGGTGTACAGCACCAGCACGCTGCGGACCGACACCTGCGCCTCGCCGTCGGTATAGGGAAGGTCCTTCCCGTCGATATGCTGGTCGATCCGGTAGAGGCCGGTCTCCGGGTCATATGTAAAGGATCCGGTTTTGTACTTGGAGAAGGGCACGGTCAGCCGGGAGGCCTCCTCTCCGCCGGCGGGGGGGTCCTCGGAGAAGGTCCAGCCCACCTTGTAGTCCCCGTCGTGCTCCCGGGCGAACTTTTGGGGGAGGTACTCCAGAATTTTCTCGCTGGAGGTGAGCAGAGAGTGCTCCAGGCCGGCGGTCTTTCTCCGCTCCGGGTCCCGCCAGCACATGTTATAGTAGGGGCCGTTGACAAAGTCGATATTGGACATTTTCAGGTCGGAGAAGGCCTGATAGGCCTGGGGGCTGCCGCCGGCGTGGACATAGATAGCGTCGTGGCCGCTGGCGATGCTGGCGTAGTAGTCCCGGGCGGAGCGAATGCTGCCCATATCGCCCACGCCCTCCAAGTCCTGGAACACCGCCATCATCCGGGTAATGCCCCCTTCGGCCACAATCTCATAGATTACATCCGCCCTGGACACCCCGATCTGGGGCAGGGCCTTGCGCAGATTGTTGAACATAACGGCGTAGGGCCGCCGGGCGGACATCTCCTCCTCCGCCTGCTCGCCGGTGAGGGGATTGACCGGGCCGTTCCAGGGGTCCTCCACCGGGGCGATAACCGAGACGCTGGGCTCTCCGCTGCCGGAGCTGGACGTGCCGCCTGGCTGACTGGAGGAGACGCCCCCCGGGTCCTTCCTGCCGCAGGCGGCCAGCGGGATCAGGAGCAGTCCGGTCAGCAGAAGCGTTTCCCATCGTCTTTTGTTCATCAAAATCCCCTCTTGTCCTCTGAATTATCTGCGGCCGCCCTCTGGGGCGGCCTGCTGAATACACCCCTCAAGCATACACCGGGCTTTGGTAAAAGTCAACAAAATCTGTGTTATTTCGCCGCCCAATTCCCCGTAGCCTCGGCGGTGAGGTAGGCGTTGACGAAGCCGTCCAGGTCGCCGTCCATGACGGAGTTGATGTTGCTGGTCTCGAAAGCGGTGCGGTTGTCCTTGACCATCTGGTAGGGCATAAAGACATAGGAGCGGATCTGACTGCCCCACTCGATTTTCAGCTGGACGCCCTTCAAATCGGAGATCTTCTCCGCCTTCTCCTGCATTTGCAGCTCCACCAGCTTGGCCCGGAGCATTTTCATACAGTTGTCCTTGTTCTGGAACTGGCTTCTCTCCTGCTGGGAGGCCACCACCACGCCGGTGGGCTTGTGGATAAGCCGGACGGCGGAGGAAGTCTTGTTGACGTGCTGTCCGCCGGCCCCCGAGGCCCGGTAGACCTGCATCTCGATGTCCTCGGGGCGGATATCCACCTCCACGTCCTCGGGCAGGTCGGGCATCACCTCCACCGAGGCAAAGGAGGTCTGCCGCCGGGCGTTGGCGTCGAAGGGAGACACCCGCACCAGGCGGTGGACGCCGTGCTCCCCGCGAAGGTAGCCATAGGCGTTCTCTCCCTCGACCATAATGGTGGCCGACTTGATGCCCGCCTCGTCCCCCTCCTGGTAGTCCATGATCTGGTAGGTGAAGCCGTGGCGCTCGGTCCAGCGGGTGTACATGCGGTAGAGCATCTGGGCCCAGTCCTGGGCCTCGGTACCGCCCGCTCCCGGGTGGATGGTCAAGATTACGTTGGACCGGTCGTACTCTCCGGTGAGCAGGGTCTCCAGCCGGGCGGTCTCCATGTCGGCCTCCAGCCGGATGAAACCCTCCTCCAGCTCGGGGATCAAGCTTTCGTCCTCGAACTCGTTTCCCATCTCGCACAAGGCCATCAGGTCGTCCCACTGGCCCCGCCGTTTGTTCTGGCTGTCCACCTTGCTCTGGAGGGCTTTGATGCGCTGCTGGACCTTCTGGGCCTTGGCCAGGTTGTCCCAGAAGCCGTCGGCGGCGGATTCGGCCTGGAGCATGTCCAGCTCCCGCTCCGCCCCCTCCAGGTCCAGCGCCTGGGCCAGCTCCTTCAAGGCCGGGGCCAGGTTGTTCAGCTTTACCTTATACTCGTCAAATTGAAGCATGTGCTTCCCACACTTTCTAAATTCATTTCCGCACCATTATATATGAGAGGCGTGGAAATGTAAAGGGGATTTCCCCTTGCTTTTTCCCCAAAAGGCGGTACAATAGAGGGGATGAGGGCGGTTTGCCCCATGGCTGGCGGAAGGCTGCTTCCGCAGGAGGAGTGAGCGTCATGCGCCGGGAAAAGAAGCGGTATCATGTGGTGAGAAAAAATCAGGCGGACCTCAAGGCCCTGCTGCGGGCCCTGGTCAGCGGCTATCTGCTCTATTTGGCTTGGAGGCTGGCGGGCCTTGGGGGGAGCGATCCCACCTTTTCCCCCGCCACGGGCTGGCTGGCGGGCGGAGTGCTGGGGACCGCCGCGGCCGGCTTTGGGCTGTACAGCTGGAGGGATTATCGGAGGGCCCTGCGGGGGGCGGAGCTGACCCCGGAGGAGGAAGCGGAGCTGCGCCAAGAGCGGGGAGAGGAATAAAACGTATAAGGGGCTGCTCGCGTTCCTTCCGGAACGCGAGCAGCCCTGCTGTATACCGGCTCAGGGGGCGGGCGGCTCGCCGGGTTGGACGCCGCTGAGCTCGGAGAGCATCTTGACGCTGTGCTCGTACTCGCTGGGGGACATACCGGTGGTCTGCCGAAAACGGCGGGAGAAGTAGTGGACCGACTGAAAGCCCAGCAGAGCGGCAATCTGGGTGAAATTCAGCTGCCCCTCCCGAATCATCCGCCGGGCCGCCTGAATTTTCAGCTGGCCGAAATACTCAATGACTCCCCCGCCGGTGTGGGAGTGGAAGAGCTTTTGGAGCTGACTGCGCCCCACCAGATTGTCCTGACAGATCTGCTCCAGGGTGAGGGGGCGGTCAAGCCGGGCGGACAGATAGTCTGTCACTTGGTCCAGCAGGGGGGAATCCCCCGGGGGATGGGCGGCCTTGAGGCCAGGTTCCGCCCGCCGACGGATCAGGCGGATCAGCAGCTCCTCCAGGGCGGCGGCCAGCAGCTGCTCCCCGCCGAAGGGGGCAGACTCACGCCGGTCCAGGGCGTCGGTGTCCGGGCGGTTGAGGGGGGTGGAGAAGGCGGCGGCACTTTCCGACACAATCCGGGCCAGAAGGACCCTCTCCTCCTGAAGGAGGCTGGAGACCAGCCCCCGGAAAAAGGCCATTTCCGGGCTGTCGCACCGGAAGCTGACCACCACCAGGTCGGGGGCCACCCCCAGGGCGGAGAGCGCGTGAAACTCGCCAGGGGCGTGGAAGATAATCTGTCCCTGACTCAACTGCTGGCTGCGCTCCCCGGCGGTGACGGAGACCATGCCCTTGTCCACATACAGCAGCTCCCAGAAGTCGTGGCGTTCGCCGGAGAAGGCGTAGCTGCCGGAGTACTCAAAATAGTGTACAGTGTACAGCTCCCGGACCTCCAGGGGTCTGCGGGGGGACAGCGGGCGGTATTCCACGGGAAATTCCTCCTTTATGGGGAGAGATAGGGGGTCACCGGTGCTGGCGGCGGTACTCCATGGGACTGATGCCTTCCACCCGGCGGAAGCACTGGGAGAAGTAGCTGGGGGAGGAGAAGCCCAGCATCTGGGCGATCAGGGAGAGGCTGTGGTCGGTCTCCCGCAGGAGAAAGCGGCTCTCCCCCACCCGGCGGGAGATCAGATAGTTGATGGGGGAGACTCCGAACTCCCGGCGGAAGGCGTGGGCGAGGTAGTATTTGTTCACATGGGCCAGCCGGGCCAGCTGGTCCAGGCTCAGGTTTTCCTTGAAGTGGTTGTCGATGTACCGCCGGACCAGACCGCATTCCCGGCTGACCCTGAGATCGGGGGATTCGTCCGTGAGAGACAGGTCCTCCTGCCGGCTGAGGCGGATGAGTACCACCTCCAACAGATTGCGGCAGATTTCCTCGTGGCCGGGACGGGCCCCGTGGACCTCCTGAAGCATCAGCTCCAGACAGGCCATCAGTTCTCGCCAGCCGCTGTGGAGGTGAAGCATGGCGTATCCCTCCGCGCTCCCCATGGCCTCCAGGCCCTCCACCCCCAGCACAATGTATTCCAGCGGGCTGTCCAGCTGGCTCAGCTCAGTGTGAAGGACGTTGGCGTTGACCACAATCAGGTCGTGAATGGCCACGGGAACCTCCTCCTGCTGGGTGCGGAAGCGGCCATGGCCGTCAGTGATGAAAAACAGCTCGGCGCAGCCATGGGTGTGCAGGTTGGAATTCCACTCCTGGGAGTATTGGGTCCGGGAGATATAGCTCAGCCGCGTGGCCCCGCGGCCGGGCGGCGCCTCCGCCGCCCGGGGAAAGATATACTGGTAGCTGCTCAAGGATAACGCCCCCTGCCGCTGCGCAATTTTCCGAAAATCAAAAAAAACGGGTCGCCGTCCCTATTATAAACCATATCGGTGGATTGTGCAAGTTGTATTGAATCTGTCTCTTTTCAAAAGTTTATTTAGGGATAGCGGCAAAGGGGTTCAAAGGGCTGTCCGGCAAATTATCCAATAGTCTCAGAAAGGAGAATGAATATCTTTGGAAATTGACCAAAGCGGGAAGGGAGCAATATCTATAAAGACTTGCGCAAGAACAGGGCTGTTTTTTGGGGCGGATTACAGATATACTATAAACATAGGATCGGTTTGCCGGTCAAACAACACACGCGAAATATTTGAGGAGGTTTAGAAAAGATGAAAAAAGCACTCAGCCTGCTGCTCGCATCAGCCATGACCCTGTCTCTGCTGGCCGGTTGCGGCGCGCCCCAGACGCCCCCCGCCCAGTCCAACCCGCCTGCCGGCGGCTCCAGCACCAGCCAGAGCAACACCGGCACCCCCGAGACGCCCAAGGGGCCCATCAAGGTGGCCGCTCTGGCTTCCGCCTATGAGGACGCTTATCCCGGCATGTGGAAAGAGATCGGCGAGGCCTTTACCGCCGAGACCGGCATCGAGGTCGAGGTGATCGTGGACAAGAACCTGGAGGATGTCATCGGCCCCTCCATGCAGGGCGGCGACTGCCCCGACGTGATCCACCTGGCCACCGGCCGCGACAAGAAGCTCACCGAGCAGTTCATCAAGGACCGCAACATTGCTGACATCACCGACGTGCTGTCCATGACCGTTCCCGGCGAGAGCGTCAAGGTCTCCGACAAGATCGTCGGCGGCTTCACCGACACCTCTGTCACCAACCCCTACGGCGACGGCAAGACCTATCTGGCCCCCATGTTCTACGGCCCCTGCGGCCTGTTCTACAACGCCGGCCTCTTCGAGGAGAAGGGCTGGGAGGTTCCCAAGACCTGGGACGAGATGTGGGAGCTGGGCGACAAGGCCAAGGCCGAGGACATCTATCTGTTTACTTATCCCACCACCGGCTACTTCGACGCCTTCTTCTATGCCCTGATGTACTCTGTGGGCGGCGCCGACTTCTACAACAAGGCTCTGGTCTATGAGGAGGGCATCTGGGACACCCCTGAGGCTCAGGAATGCTTTGACATCGTGGCCAAGCTGGCTTCCTACACCAACCCTGTCACCCCCGCCCAGGCCAACGATCAGGACTTCGCCCAGAACCAGCAGCTGATTCTGGACAACAAGGCTCTGTTCTGCCCCAACGGCACCTGGCTCCCCAACGAGATGAAGGACGCTCCCCGCGCCGATAACTTCAAGTGGGGCATGACCGCCCTGCCCGCCGCCAAGGCCGGCGGCAACGGTGCCAGCTACTGCTGGCTGGAGCAGGCCTGGATTCCCGCGCAGGCCGCCAACATTGACGCCGCCAAGCAGTTCGTCGCCTTCCTGTACAGCGACAAGGCCTGCGCCATCTTCGCCAAGGGCGGCGCCGTGCAGCCCGTGCCCGGCATCACCGACAACTTCGAGGGCGATAACAAGATGTTCTACTCCATCTATGACAACGGCGCCGACGCCGCCATGGGCAACTTTGCCGCCTATGAGGCCGTTCCCGGCCTGGGCAGCGTCCGTGAGGTCTTCTTCGATCCCGTGAACAGCCTGGTCAACGGCTCCATGACCCGGGATCAGTGGGTGGACGGCATCAAGGCCGGCAGCGACCAGATGCGCGCCAACCTGGTGACGGAGTAATTTTCCCCGCCCGGACCCATTTGAACGTCCGTAAAGCAGGCGGGGGGGGGGGGGGGCCCCCCCCCCCCCCCCCCCTTTGCCGCCCGTAGGGCGGCTCCCTCGTCCCCGCCGCAGCGGATTTTTTCTTTTTGCTTCTTTTTCTTTT
>JBCLQX010000016.1:0-62063 GCA_041223805.1 Oscillospiraceae bacterium 44-34
TTGCAGCATCATCCGCCTCTCGTGTCCTGCTTTTTCCTCCACTCGGCACTTTCCTATCTTTAGCTACGGAAGTAATATATCGTTCTTTTTGCTGAAGTCAACATTTTTACAAATATTTTTTCGCTACTATGTCCGCCCCGGACATAGTAATACCGTGTCCGGCGCGGACAAGGTAAACGCGGCCAAAATCCTTGATTTTACTGGATTTTCGGGCTGTTGAGTGATGTTAAAATTAACACTCAAAATGATGTTATTTTTAACACATGCAATGGCAAGGCCTGCCATTGACTTGCTTCACAGGTGGAGGTATACTAATAAAGTAATCGTTTGTATATTGCTTTTGAAGCACGTCCTTTTTCCAGCACCGCTGGTCGTAGTTTTATATTGCTTTCAAGCTGCTATTCCTTTATGAGGGGTAGCGGCTTTTTATATATAAACGAGAACAAAATACAAGAAGGGAGAACTATCATGGATAAAAAAGCTATTCTCGGGGCCATCGGCAGCCCCAGCGTGGCCCGCCGGGCCATCGCTGCTCTCAAGACCGACCCAGGGGCTCTGAAATTGGTACACGTGTCTGTTGACAACACTCTGGGCTATTCCGCTACCTGTTGCATCCACCACAGCCACCATAACGGCGATGATACCTACGTTGTTATGTCCGATTTCGGCCCCGTTGACACCGGGCATGCAATGATGTGGACGATGTCCATGGCGGGGCAGTTTTTGGACTCAGTGGGCAAGCTGGACGACGATTTTACCGCATTTCTCTTGACGGTCACGTCCGACCCTGGAATTGACGATAGGGGTATTGGGTATCTGTCTATTCGTCATAAGGTGATGGGCACCAGCATCCTCGACGATGGCTCTAGGGAAACTAAAGAAATCAAAACCAAAGGAGGATGGTGGTCTATCATCATCAAGGACGAGGACAAGACCATGGAGGATATCCTGCAAGATATGGAGAGTAAGACGCATGACTATTGATTACGTCGCCGTTGGCCAGCGCATATGGTCGCTCCGTTTGGAGATGGGGATACACCAAAAAAACAAAGAGAGAGGGAAATAATTATGGATAAAGCAACTATTATCCAGGCCATTTCTGACCCCGCCCTGGTCCGCCGGGCCTTTGAGGCTATCCGAGAAGACCCTGGCCAGTTGAAGCTTGTGCTCTCAGAGGAGGAATCTCTACTGGGCTATGATGTGACCTACCGCCTCTATCACAACGGGAAAAGAGATTTTATAATCGCCAGCGATTTTGGGCCATTGGAGCCTCGGATGGGGGTTATGTTTTCCATCGGTCGTGCCGCCAAATACATCAACCGGGCGGGGCTCATGGATACAGAACTCACGGTATCCTGCCTTGCCGTCACCAGCGACCCGGAGATATACAACTACAGCACCATGCGGTATCCGATGGTGGCAGAATGTGTTCTCCCTGACGGCTCCTGCACCAGACGGCGATTTAAGGCCACAGAGGGTTGGGTTGCACTCATACTCGGCCCGGATGCCACCAGCATGGATGAGGTCATCCAAGACATAGGTCAAACCTTGGTACAGGAGCGAGAGAATCATGGCGATTGACGGGGGGATAATTATGGATAGAGAAGCTACCATCCAGGCCATTGCTGACCCGGAACTGATGCGGCGAGCTTTCACTGCCTTACAAGAGGACCCCGGCCCGCTAGAAATGCTTCACGCTGGTGCATACAGAATCTACCGCAATTGCGGCAATGATTGTATTATCGTTTCGGCTTTCGGCCCAGTCGACAACGGAACAGCAATGATATATACAATGGGGATGTTTGGCGAGTACCTGGCTGCTCAAGGCATTTTGACCGCCGACATTGTGCCGTCCTCTATCGTTTTCACGACTGCCGTTACCAACCAGGACGAGGACAGCCTTATGCGGCATCGCCTGATTGAGACGCACGTCAGAACAGGTTTCTTACGCATTGAGCGTGAGTGCCCAAACGCCAGGGGATGGTACTCCATCATTCTTGAGTCGGATACCGACAACCTGAAGGATGTCGTGCGGGACCTGGAGGCAGAACATGGCAATTGATTTAAAGACGGTCGGAGGCCGCATACGGGCCTGCCGTTTGGAGACAGGCATGTCGCAGGAAAGGCTGGCCGAACTGTCTGACCTATCCCCGCCGTATGTAAGTCACGTCGAGCGCGGTGCCAAAGGACCTAGCCTGGGTGCCCTCATACGACTCTCAGCGGCGTTGGGTGTGACCATAGACTACCTGCTGGCCGGCAGCCAGCCGGCCGACCCGGCCGCCTTCATGGCTGACGCCCAGACGCTCCTTGCTGATTGCTCCCTAATAGAGCGCAGGATAGTGCTTCAGGTGGCGTTGGCAACAAAGACAGCTTTGCGCCAAGCCAGAGTAGCTACATAGTTTATGGGGAGGCCAGGAAAACCTGGCCTCCCACAGGAAATCAGCAGAGCAGGATGTTTGACATCTCCGCCTTCTATGATATAATTCATACAACATAGTGAGAGGAGGCAATGAGCTTGTCAAAGTTAATTGAAAAGAATCTGAATATTTTGTAGCACCTCGGACCAAAAGGTTCGAGGACTTTTTACCCGGCTCACTTGTAGCGCAGGGAACATACGTTCACTTAAAGGAGGCGAAATTGATATGCCAAGAAAGAGCAATGCCAGAGGAGCCCAAGGTGGGGGCACTATCCGTCAGCGACCTGATGGGCGTTGGGAGGCTCGTGTCACTGTAGGGCGCAACCCTGGCACTGGAAAACAGATTCAGAAGTCAGTCTATGGCACCACACAGAAGGAGGTTCGAAAAAAGCTGGCTCAACTGGTCACAGAAATTGACAGCGGCACCTACAAGGAGCCCTGTAAGCTGACGCTGGAAAAATGGCTGGATGTATGGGTAGAGGAATATCTGGGGGGCGTAAAACCCAAAACGGTGGTATCTTACCGCTGCCAAATCGACAATCATATCAAGCCCGCCTTGGGAGCCGTGAAACTGGAGGCTCTGTCAACACACACCATCCAAAAATTCTACAACAATTTAAGCTCGGAAGGACTCTCGCCCAAGTCTGTAAAGATTGCGCATGGGGTGCTTCACAGAGCATTGCAGCAGGCCGTTGCGATTGGATACCTCAGCCATAACCCTTCTGATGCCTGCACATTGCCCAGAGTAGAGCGGAAGGAAATCAAGCCCCTGGACAGCGAGGCCATCACAGAATTTCTGAAGGCAATCCAAGGACACCGGTTCGAGGCCGTATATTTGACCATGCTCTTCACCGGAATGAGACGAGGGGAGGTCTGTGGCCTAACTTGGGACCGTGTAAATCTGGAAAAAGGGACCATCCTTATAAACAGGCAGCTTCAAGGGATTTCCGGGCATCCCGGCGAATACTGCTTGGTCTCCACGAAAAGCAATAAAGGCAGAACCATCGCTATTGCGGACGCCGTGGTGGAGGTTCTGAAAAAACAAAAGGTACAGCAGGCTAAAGCAAGGCTTATGGCTGGTCCGTTGTGGTCGGATGAAGGCTATGTCTTCACCGATGAGGTCGGGAAACACCTGTCCCCGAGTACATTGTATCATCAATACAAAAAATTGGTGGCATCTATCGGACTGCCTGATGCAAGGCTTCATGACCTCCGTCACAGCTATGCAGTGGCCGCTCTCCGGGCCGGGGACGACATCAAAACAGTTCAAGGCAATCTGGGCCATCACACGGCTTCCTTCACCTTGGATGTTTACGGCCATGTCACCGAGGAAATGAAGCAGGCCAGTGCCGCCAGAATGGACAGCTTCATTAAAAGCGTTTCCAGCCTCTAAAGGGTCAAACAAAGGGTCAAGCCGATTTGAGAGCAACCAAAGATACAACTTTTAGCTTAGAAAACAGCTTGTAAAGATGAAAAATCCTCGTATTCTCAACGAATACGAGGATTTTTTGTGGTCCGAGTGACTGGATTCGAACCAGCGGCCTCTTGAACCCCATTCAAGCGCGATACCAAACTTCGCCACACCCGGAAATTGCCGATACTCAGTACCAGACAGCTTATGTATGATACCACGCCGCGGAGAAAAAATCAACCCCTTTTTCAAAAAATTTTTCCCATACCGGGCATTCCTCTGTGGAACAGCCCGGTATGGGAAAGACGAAGGGATCAGGTCGATGTGGGCTGCTGGTTGGAAAATTTGGTATAGGCCTGGCTGATTTTGCTGGCGGGGGCCTGCTCAACCTGATACCAGCCCTTGGACTGCGCGATTTGGAACAGGTCGCTCTGGGTCTGATGGCTCTGGTTCAGAATGTTCAAAAAGTCGTTCCGCAGGGCCAAATTGACGCATTCAGAGGCGTAAGTGTCGTAATTCGCGGACATTTTCTTTTCGCTGCAGATAAAATCGGTCATTCTCTCCTGGTCGTTCATCAAGTGTTCCTCCTTCAGCGCAGATAGCCCAGCAGGGTGTTGTAGTTGTTCAGGTGCTGGCTGGCGCAGGCCTGAAACTTGCCGCGCAGCTCCTGATCCTGGCTCTCCTGCACAGCGGAGAGATACTTGCAATGAAGCACCCGCTCAAAGTCAAGCTGGTCGGACAGAGCGTTCAGCTCCTTGGTGGTCAGATTCGGCATGGACGATACCTCCTTATTTCAGCGGAGTGCTCCGCTGTCTGGTGGTTAGTCTGTCCCGCCGTCTTCCCCGTTATGCGAAATTTTTGGCGTTCCGTTCCGGTCAAAGCTCCACACCAGATGGGTCCCGCCCTCCCGGCGCTCCACCCTGGACAGACAGAACAGCGCCGGCAGCCGGATGGGACGGTCGGTGCGGAAGGGGGCCGACAGGGAGAAGCCGTCCCGCTCCCGCCGGCACAGCATGGCCCCGGAGAGCTGCGCCTTCAGCACGGGGTCGGCGACCAGCCGTTCCGGGTGCTGCTCACAGTACCAATCGCCGTTCCGCTCCTTGAAGGAAAAGGCGAGGGCGGCCTCCGCCCGGAACTGGGGCCAGCAGCCCGCCTGCTCCAGGACGCCCACGGACAGGGTGCGGCGCAGACGGAGGACCTCCCCCTCCGGAGCCAGCGTGCCCAGCAGGAATTTGCCACCGTGGTCGCCGTGAAGCCATACCTTGTAAAGTCCCCGGCCATCCTCAGGACGCTCCGCTTCCATATGCGCCCTGAGCCCCTCCTGCCGCACCGACAGAACGCCCCCTCCGACCATGGAAATGCGCTCCGACACCGTCACCGCCTCCTCCGCTGTTCTATTCTATGCCGGGGGATGGGATTTTCTTCTCCCATTTTTCTGAAAGGGAGGGCAAGTGGCGCCGTCTGGCGGGATAAGCGGGCTGTTTTGAGGAAAAAACTGTCAAAAAGAACTTTACAAGGGGGAATTCCGGCATTATACTATATCAGTAACTATCTGTTTCCAACATGTAATATATAAAATGAGGAGGACGAACCCATGGAGAGAAGCATCCCGGAGTTGAAGGAGCGCATCCGCGCGGGCCGGGGCAGGCTCCCGGCTCACAAGGTGATCCGCGGCGGCAGGCTGGTCAATGTGATGTCCAGCGAGATATACCCTGCGGATGTGGCCGTTTACAAGGACATGATCGCCGCGGTGGGTGACGTGGAGGACTATATCGGCCCGGACACCGAGATCATCGACGCCCAGGGACGGTATCTGGTCCCCGGCCTGATTGACGGCCACATCCACAGCGAATGCAGCAAGCTGAGCATCACCAGCTACGCCAAGGCGGTGGTCCCCCACGGCACCACCAGCATGATCTCCGGCCTGGACGAGTACATCTCCGTCTCTGGGCTGGAGGGGCTGAAGGAGGTCTTCGCCGAGGTGAGGAACAGCCCTCTGAAGGTCTTCTGGGGCGCGCCCTACAAGACCCCCTACACCGTTCCGCAGTCCACCGTGGCCTATAACTTCACCAAGGAGACCCACGCGGAGGTCCAGCGGTGGCCCGAGTGCTTCGGCGTGTGGGAGACCGTGCGGGAGTTCCTCCAGGAGGAGGACGAGGATACCCTGGGGGCCATCTCCCTGGCGTTCCAGAACCGCCTGCCCGTCTTCGGCTGCGCCCCCATGGCCCGTGGCAACGACCTCAACGGTTATCTGTGCGGCGGCGTCCGGCTGGACCACGAGAGCTACGACCACGAGGAGGTCGTGGAGAAAATGCGCAAGGGGATGCACATGCTCATCCGGGAGTCCTGCGTCACCCACTTCCTGGCCGAGAATATCCGGGCCGTTACCGAGGTCAACCCCGCCTTCGCCCGCCGGGTGAGCTTCTGCACTGACGACGTCACCGCCACCGACATTCTCTCCAAGGGGCACCTGGACAATGTGGTCCGTCTTGCCATGGCCGCCGGGGTGGACCCCATGACCGCCATCCAGATGGCCACCATCAACAGCGCCGAGGCCTACCGCATCGACCATCTGGTGGGCTCCATCTGTCCGGGCAGAATTGCTGACATCCTCTTCGTCGATGACCTGGACGCCTTCCGAATCAGCAAGGTGATGACTAACGGCCGCATGGTAGCCGAGAACGAGCGCCTGTCCTATGACCTGAAAGCCCCGGAGCGCAGCCCTGTCCTGAAGGGGGCCCTCAAGTGCGCCCTCACCACCCCTGACACCTTCACCTGTCATGTGGACATCCAAAGCGGCACGGCGGACGTGCTGGCTATGGACGTAAAGGGGCCCTTTGTCCGCAAGCGCCGGGACGTGACCCTCCGGGTGAAGGACGGCGCCGTCCTCCCCGACCCGGAGCAGGACGTGGCCCTGGTGTCCGTGCTGGAGCGGTTCGGCCGCAACGGCAACAGGTCGCTGGCCTTCTGCTCGGGCTGGAAGCTGAAGAAGGGGGCCATGGCCTCCTCCGCCGCCCCCGACGACAACGATCTTGTGGTCATGGGGGTCAGCCCCTCGGATATGTCCATCGCCGCCAACTATCTGATTGAGCAGGGCGGCGGACAGGTGGTGGTGGCCGACGGGGAAATTCTGGAGTTCCTGCCCCTGCCCGTGGGCGGCATTGTCAGCGACTGCGAGCCGGAGGAGATGGCGGCCCGGGAGGCCCGGATCGACGCGGCGGCCCGGTCGCTGGGCTCCGACCTGCCCAACCCCATGATGTATATGTTCTTCCTGCCCATCACCGCCATTCCCGATTATGCCATCACCGACGTGGGCCCGGTGGACTACGTGAACCTGACCACCTTCGACCCCATTTTAAAGCTGACGGAGGAGTAATATGACAAAGGAAGCGCTGAAAAAGCTGATTCAGACCGCCTCCGGACAGATCCCGGCGGAGACGGTTATCAAGAACTGCAAGGTGTTCAATGTGTTCACCGGCCAGTTTACAGAGGGGGACATCGCCCTGTGCGGGGACCAGATCGCCGGCGTGGGGTCCTATTCCGGTGAGACGGAGGTGGACGCCGGCGGGCGGTACGCCGTCCCCGGCTTCATCGACAGCCACATCCACATTGAATCCTCCTATCTCTGCCCCGAGGAGCTGGGCCGCCTGCTGGTCCCCCACGGCGGCACCACCATCATCGCCGACCCCCACGAGATCGTCAACGTCTGCGGAATCAAGGGACTGGATTACATGATGAAGGCGGCGGAGAACACCGCCCTGGATGTGGAGTTCATGCTGCCCTCCTGCGTGCCCGCCACCCCCTTTGAGAACGCCGGGGCGGTCATTGACGCGCCGGACATGGCCGAGCCCATCCGCCGGGACAAGATTCTTGGCCTGGGCGAGTTTATGAACTTCCCCGGGGTGGTCAGCTGCGACGACGGCGTATTGGACAAGCTGATGACGGCCAAAGAGACCGGCAAGCTCATCGACGGGCACTCCCCCGGCCTGTCCGGACCGCCCCTCAACGGCTATGCCGCCGCCCGCATCCAGGGGGATCATGAGTGCTCCTCCGTGGCGGATATGGAGGAGCGGCTCGCCTTGGGCATGTACGTCCTCCTGCGGCAGGGCTCCGCCTGTCACGACCTGCGCCCCCTGCTCAAGGGGGTGACCCCGGAAAACAGCCGCCGGTGCCTGCTGTGCTCCGACGACCGGCAGCCCAAAACCATTCTGGAGGAGGGGCACCTGGACAGCCATCTGCGCATCTGCGTGGAGGAGGGGCTGGACCCCGCCACCGCCCTGCGGATGGCCACCCTCAACGCCGCCGAGTGCTTCCGGCTCTACGACCGGGGGGCGATTGCCCCGGGCTACCGGGCGGACATCGTCCTGCTGGACGATTTGACGCAGTTCCATGTGGACCGGGTGTGGGTCCGGGGGGTGCTCACCGCCGAGAAGGGCGAGTACCTCCTGCCCGTGGAGCGCTGCCCCATTGACGGCGTGATGAGCAGCGTCCACATCCGGGACTTCTCTGAGGACCGGCTGAAGCTGGGCCTGAAGAGCGGACACGTCCACGTGATTCAGATTCAGCCCGGCGGCGTGGTCACCAAAAAAGGGGTGGCCGACGTCAAACTGGACGGTCAGGGCGAGTTTGTCTGGTCCCGGGAGGTGGATATTGCCAAGGTGGCCGTGGTGGAGCGCCACCACAAGACGGGCAATGTGGCCTGCGCCTTCCTGGAGGGCTACGGCATCCAGGCGGGGGCCATCGCCCTGTCCATCGCCCACGACTCCCACAACGTGATCGCCGTGGGAGTCAGCGACCGGGAGATGGCCTTTGCGGTGAAGTGTCTGGAGGAGCAGGGCGGCGGCATTGTCCTGGTGAAGGACGGCAGGGTGGTGGACGCCATGCCCATGCCCATCGCCGGGCTGATGAGCGACCAGTCCGGACAGTGGGTGGCGGAGAAGCTGGATTCCCTCCATGAGAACGCCTACACACAACTGGGCATCCACCGCGATGTGGAGCCGGTGATGACCCTGTGCTTCATGTCCCTGGCCGTGATCCCCGAGCTGAAGCTCACCGATATGGGGCTGTTCGACGTGACCCGCTTCCAGTTTATCCCTGTGGAGGCGTAGTCCTCAGAGAGCACCCGCCATGCAGAGAGAAAAGGAGAGAGACAAATGAACGCCAAAGGTAATCTGGTGCCCTGGTTCCGCCGGGGCGACATCGGCGGCATTTCCTATGCCGTCACCAACAATATCGTCAACTATCTGATCGTCATCGCCACCCTCACCGGCGTGCTGGGCTGGCCGGACGAGGTGGTCTTCGGCTATGTGGTGCCCGGTATGTCCATCGGTCTGATGCTGGGCTGCTTCTACTACGCCTGGATGGGCTGGAAGCTGTCGAAAAGGGAGGGGCGGGCCGACGTGACCGCTCTGCCCTCCGGCGTGTCCACCCCGGCCATGTTCGTCATTCTCTACGGCGTTATCATGCCCCTGAGCTATGCGGTGGAGGACCCTATGCAGGCCTGGTCGGCGGCCATGGCCGCCTGCTTCATCGGCGGCTTCGTGGAGTTCTGCGGCGGCTTTATCGGCCCCTGGATGAAGCAGCGCATTCCCCGGGCCGCCCTGCTGGGCACCGTGGCGGGCATCGGCTTCATCTGGATGGCCACACAGGGCCTCTTTGACATCTTCGGCGACCCCCTGGTGGGTCTGCCCGTGCTCTTTGTGGCCATGGTGGGCATCTTTGGCGGCTACCTGTTTCCCAGGAAGATTCCCCCCCTGGTGGTGGCCATCGCGGGCGGCGTGGTCTATGCCCTGTGCCTGGGCCGCACCTCTTTTGACTTCAGCGGCGTGGGCTTCTACTTCCCCAACCCCGTCAACAGCATCCAGTATATGATAAACGGCTTCGCCATTGTGGTCCCCTATCTCACCATTATCATCCCCGTAGAGATCTACAATTTCATTGAAACCATGGACAATGTAGAGGCCTCCAACGCCGCCGGCGACGGCTACAACGTCCGGGAGGCCCAGTTTGCCGACGGTATCTGTACCATGATCTCCGCCCTCTTCGGCGGCATTATCCCCAACACCGTCTGGCTGGGGCACGCCGGCCTGAAAAAGGCCAACGCCGGAATTGGCTACTCCGTCGTCTCCGGCGTTGCGCTGGGGGCTGCCGGCATCTTCGGCCTGTTCACCTTCCTGAGCACCCTGGTGCCGCCCGCCGTGTGCGCCATTACCTTCCTGTGGTGTGCCGTGGTCATGGTCTGTCAGGCCTTCAAGGACTGTGAGCGGAAGCATTACGCCGCCATCGGCGTGGCCATGATCCCCTCGGTGGCCGATTATCTGTATACCCAAGTCACCGGCGCGGCCGGGCTGGCCGACTACTGGACCGAGGTGCTCCCCTCCGGAATCAACGACTTCGCCCCGGAGATTCACCAGATGCTCATCGACGCCGGCGTTATGTGGAACGGCGTGGCAGCCACCAAGGCGGGCGCTATCCTCATCGGCATTCTGATGGGCAGCATGACGGTGTTCATCATCGACAAGAAACTGGACCGGGCAGCCCTCACCGCCGCGGTGGGCTATGTGCTGGCCGCCCTGGGCTTTATCCACAGCGCCGCCCTGGGCTTCTATCCCCTGTCCCCCTATGCTCTGGGCTATCTGGTGATGGCCGTGCTCGCGCTTGTCCTCCATATGGGCCGCAAGACCTGGTTCCAGGGTCCGGATGACTTTGAGTACGTCTGAGCGCTCCTGAAGCCCGCCGCAAACACAGGTATAGGGGCGGATATCATCCGCCCGCAAAATCAGGCCGTGCAGGGCGGGACAACCCCGGCCCGCCGCCACGGAACACGGTCGTCAACCGCTCAAGGCCCAAAAAAGCGGGCGGCCACAGGCCGCCCCTACGGGCACGGCGCGCCGTGCCCCCGTTTTTATCCTTCGTTTCCCGGAGAGACAGCCCACGCGGCTGTCTCGTTTTTTCTCAACGGCTCCGCCCGCAGGGGGGTGAGCACCCCCCACGGGCTTTCCGTTGAGACAAACAAAAGCGGCGCAGGGTTTTGTTACCCCACACCGCATATCAGACACAAGCTCTCAACGAAAATGCTTGCAAACAGAGGCGAATTCCGTTATAATGAGAGGTGGTGCAGCAATGCTGTTGTGTGGGTGGTTGTGCACCCGCACAGGGATGTGAGGTGTTTGCCCACCTCACATCCTGCCTTTTATTTGTCTCGTGTGGTGTTATAGCATAAATTGTCAAATGAAGCAAGCTGTTTTTTGCTTTTTAGGAAACCGGCCCGGCACAGCGCTGCCCAGGCCGGTTTTGCCGCCCTTAGGCACGCTCCGGCGTGTCTTTTTTTCGGACAAAATTTTCTTTTCCCGCAGCAATTCCCCCGCTCAAAACGTCTATATCAGTGAAAGGAGGTGGCCTCTATGTCCCCAACATCCAACCGGCCGGTGGATTGGGAGGAGCTTGTCACACAAAATGAGACCCGCCTGTACCGGGCGGCGCTGGCTATCCTGGGTCACCCGCAGGAGGCGGAGGACGCCGTTCAGGACGCCTTTGTACGATATCTGGAAAAGGCCCCCCGAGACCTGGAGAGCCCCTCCGCCTGGCTGATGCGGGTGCTGGTAAACGGCTGTAAGAGCCGCCTGCGCCTGGCCTGGCGGCGGACAGGGGCCCTCCCCGACGCTATCCCCGTCCCCGGCCCGGAGGAGCGCGAGGAGCTGGAGGAGCTGTTCTCCCTCCCGCCGGAGGACCGGGCCGTCATCCACCTGCACTACTACGAGGGATACTCCACAGCGGAGATCGCCCAGCTGCTGGCCTGCCGGCCGGGGACGGTGCGCTCCCGCCTGTACCGGGCCCGAGAGAGGCTGAAAAAGCTGTTAGCGGAATAGACAATAAGGAGAATTGTGATGAAAAATTACAAATCGTATCTGGACCGGCAAGAAATTTCCCAGGCCGCCCACGAAAACCTGCTGAATCTGGAGGTGGGGAAACGGTCTGCTCGTCCCTGGGTGAAGTATGGCGCTCTGGCCGCCTGCGCCGCCCTGATTATCGGCGTGGGGGCGTGGAGGCTGGCCCCGGCTCCTGCGCAGGAAGCGGAGCAGTCCGCCAATCAGTTTGTCTCTGATTATATTCCCCTGCCCGGAGAGAAGGATGTGGTGGAGCCGGACGACCTGTTTGTGGTCAGCAGTCCCGCGGGGGGCGACAGGCTGATGTTCCCCATGCTTCCCAGTATCCTCTATCAGGATATCATGGACCGCCCCCAGGCAGACGTCTGCCGGGCCTATGAGCCGGGCAGCTTTATGGTGGACCTGACAAAGGAGGACATTCAAACCATTTTCTGGGGGCTCAAGGCGGAGCGTCCCAAAACGGAGGAGGGCGACCTGCCCTGGGCGCTTTTCTGGGACGGCTACACCCTCCGCGGCCGCGCCCTGTACGACGGCCAGGGCCAGCTGATGGAGCTGACCGTATGGGGCGAAAAGGACCAGGCCTCTTTTGAGCTGGAGATGAGGCTGGGCGGCCTGCCCTTCACCTGCTGCATCGATATGGACCGGGAGGATGAGATCAGCGAGTTCAACGGCGTACAAGTCGCCGGCTGGAGCAAGGTCTTCGGTCGGGACGGTGACCACTATATCTGCGGCAGCGAGTTCATGACAAAAAATGATATCGGCGTCCGGTTTGTCAATCGGAACAGCTCCATGCAGTCGGAGTATGTTCCGGGCGGGGACACAGACCTGGAAAAAGCCCAGACCTTCAACGTCCTGTTCATCCGTCAGGCGCTGACAGAGGACGGCGGGCTGTACCTGGACCACCTGCTGACCGCGGAGGATATCCCGGCATGGCGGGAGGAGAGCTTCTCCACCCTGTCCCAGGCCCGGCAGGAGGCGGACTTTGCCCCCTACCTGCCCACAGCGGAGCCGGAGGGTTACAGCACCTACGCCGGGAACAAGGAGTTTTACGGCCGTCTCAGCTATCAGGAGGGGCGCAGCAACAACCTGTTTGTCCGCTGGAGCCGGGGGTATGACAACGTGGAGGTGTGCGTCTACCGGGACGGATACTACTCCTGTAATCTGGTTGACCCAGACAACCCGGCCAGCTACGACCTGCGGCTGTATGAGATTCCCTGGTGCGACAGCGTGCCCGAGGAGCACCGGGAGACGGTGAACTCCCCCGCCTTCCGGGCGGAGGACATGTCCCTGTCCATCGTGGAGGCCCGGGGGCGGGAGCACGACACCGGCGGGCTGACCTACTCCTTCGACGTGCTCCACCCCGACGGGACGGTGGTGTCCTACCGCTGCGACGGCCTGACGGCGGAGCAGGTGTGGGCCATGGTGGAGGAGACCCTGTAGCGGAGGGCCCCTGTCCGGGTAACATAAAATCTTAATTTTTTATGAATTGACACATTTTCCTCTTGCCGAAGCGGGTCGAAGCGGGTATACTTGAACGGTATTAATATCCAGGGAGGAAAGCCGTTTGGAAGAGAGATATGTGAACATGCCCCGACGGCGTTCCGACCGGGGAGAGGCTCCCCTGCGGCGGCAGAGCGACGGCCGGAAGGAGCCGCCGAAGCGGCATCCTCCCCGCCGGGAGGAGCCCCAGACCGGACGCTCCGACTACCGGGAGGTGCCCCTGCGCCGCCAAATCAAAGGGAAACGCTCTCCGGCGGCGGCGGTGGCTCTGGGCCTGTATAAAACGCTGGTGGTCCTGTCGGCCATTATTGTAGCGGTGTACCTGGGGGCCAAGCTGATGATCCGGGAGCCGCCGCAGAAGCCGATGGAGCCGCCCCCCCAGCAGGGCGGGACGACGGTCCCCGGCGTGGGGGACGGCAGTGCGGCGGACCCGGTCGGAGGGCTGGAGCGCGAGGAGGGGGTATATACCTTTTTCCTGGCCGCCACTGATAAGGCCGGCTCCCTCACCGACGTGATGATGGTCATGCGCTACGACACCAACCGCCAGACCGTGGGCGTGGTCTCCATCCCCCGGGACACCCTGGTGGCCCGGGAGAAGGGCAACCCCCACCTGGTCTACGGCTCCGGCGGAATGAAGCAGCGGATCGTGGATGTGTCCAGCATGCTGGGCATTCCCATTGACTTCTATGTCAAGGTAAACATCAACGGCTTCGTCACCCTGGTGGACTATCTGAACGGTGTGGACTTCTACGTCCCCTGCAACATGGACTACGACGACCCAGCCCAGGACCTGTATATCCACTACAAGGAGGGCCAGCAGCACCTGAATGGCCGGCAGGCCATGGAGGTGGCCCGGTTCCGGAAGAACAACGACGGCTCCGGCTATACCGACGTGGGCCGCACCGAGACTCAGCAGAAGCTGCTGGTGGCGCTGGCCAAAAAGGTCCTGTCCTGGGGCAATATCACCAAGATCAACGGCTTTGTGGACATTTTCAACGACAATGTGGACACCGACCTGTCCCTGAACCAGATGCTCTACTTCGCCGGCCAGGCGATCAACATGGACCCCTCCACGGGTGTGGAGACGGCTACCCTCCCCGGCAGAGGCGATGGGGTCTACCGCGGCTCCCGCTACTGCTACGAGCTGGACCCGGAGGAGACGCTGGAGCTGGTTAACCGCCTGATTAACCCCTATCAGCAGGACATGACCCTGGAGGACATGAATCTGGCCAAGGCGGAGCGATATATGTAAAACAGCGCGGCCCCCGGAAAACCGGGGGCCGCGTACTTATTTGATTTTCCTGCCGTTGAGAACGGCCTCAGCCAGCCGGTCTCCCTCATAGCAGACCTTGAGGGAGAAAAAGGGGGCGTCCCGCCAAAGCAGGTCCAGGAATATGGCGTCCCCCTCCCAGTGGGGAATGTTCAGCAGCCGGTCCCGGGGCAGCCACTCCAGCACCCCCTCGTCACATTCCTTCAACTCGCCGGTGAAGCCGTTGGCGGTAAACAGGTGCATATATTCGGTGGGCCAGCGGTCGGAGACAAAGGTGACGATTCCCCGATAGCGGTAGTCGGTGAGGGTCAGCCCGGTCTCCTCCTCGGCCTCCCGGAGCAGGCAGTCCTCCGGGCTCTCCTTGTCCTGAAACTTGCCTCCGATGCCGATCCACTTATCCCGATTCAGGTCGTTTTCCTTCTTGATGCGGTGGAGCATGAGATACTCCTCTCCCCGCTCGATATAGCACAGCGTCGTGTTGATCATGCCTCGATCAGCTCCACATCCACAGTATACTGCTCTCCGTTCCGGAGGTAGGTAAGAGATACGGAGTCTCCCGCACCCAGGCCCAGCTTGAGCTGGGTCAGGTCCTGAAAGCCGGTGATGGGGACCCCGTTGGCCTCGATGAGAATATCCCCCGAACGCAGTCCCTTGGCCCAGGCGTCGCTGCTGCGCTCCACGCTCCGGAGCTCCAGGCCTCCCCCTTTTTGGGGCGCAGTGTATACCATGAAGCCGAAGACGCCGGCCTTGACCTCCTCTCCGGCAATAAGACGGTCGGCCACATATTTCACCCGCCGGGAGGGAATAGCAAAGCCCAGTCCCTCGGCGGAGCCGTCCTCCGAGACAATTTTCACCGTGTTGATGCCGACGACCTGACCGTACTGGTTCAGCAGGGGGCCGCCGGAGTTTCCATAGTTGATGGCGGCGCTGGTCTGGATCAGCACCATATTGACATCATCCACCTCCACCTCCCGGTACAGGGAGGAGACAATCCCGTCAGTAAAGGTGGCCCGGTAGCCCAGGGAATCTCCCAGGGCAGCCACCGGCTCGCCGATGCGCAGGGCGTTGGAGTCGCCGAACTGGGCGGGGGTCAGGTCCTCCGCCTCCACCTTGAGGACGGCCAGGTCCTCCACCGCGTCGAAGCCCACCAGACTGGCGGACAGAGTCCGGTTGTCGTGCAGCAGGACCTGCACCGACCGGGCCCCGGCCACCACATGGGCGTTGGTAATGAGATAGCCGTCCCGGGTGAGCACCACCCCGGTGCCCGAGCTGTAGCCCGGCCCCATATCCGATTCAATGGATACGGTGGAGGGGGCCGTCCGCTCGTAAATCTGGATGTAATCCAGCGTCTCCCCCAGGGCGGGGAGGAGGGAGAGGGTCACCCCTGTGCCGGTGCCGGCCCGGGGGATGGAGGGGGGCTCGGTGCTGTGCTCCTCTGTGTCCTCATACCGCCACTCATCTCCGGCGGAGGGGAAGTAGTCCTGAATGGGCAGGCGGGAGAAAACGCGCCCCTCCAGCGCCACCACAGACAGGCAGATGACCGAAATCAGCGCCAGAATACCCACAAACCAGGGCCATTTCCGGCGTTTCCGCCGGACCCGCAGCACCGGCCGGCGGGTCCTGTCCGCCGCCGGAATACACACCGGCGGCGGAGTGGGAAAGACGGGGGAGGGCTGCTCCCAGGGGCCGCCCCGCCACAGGCCGTCGTTTTGATTGTCCATCGCGGCACCTCCCGTTGGTGTGCGCGGGGGCGGCACTGCCCGCCCCCGCAGACGTCTTACGCCAGAGTCAGCGTAAACTGGAACTGGGTCACCCCGTCCTCACTGGTGACGGTGATGTTCTCCTTTAGGCTTCCCAAAATGGTCTTGACAATATACAGCCCCAGGCCCACCCCTTCCCGGTCCATGGAGCGGGAGTAGTCCGCCTTGTGGAACCGCTCGAAGAGCAGGGGGAGCTCCTCCGGGGGAATGGTAGCCCCCAGGTTGCGGATGGTGGTGTGGGCCTTGCCGTCCTTTTTGGTGATCTGGACGGTGATGGCGGTGCCGGGGGCGGCGAACTTGGCCGCGTTGTCCAGCAGATTGTAGCACACCTGGGTGACAGAATCCGGGTCGCCCCAGACCATCAGCTTGCCCTTGGGCATCTGTACCTCCACGTCCAGCTCCCTGCTGGTAATCTTGGACTCCAGGCTGATCAGCACCTGGGACATGACCTCCGTAAAATCAAAGGTCTCCTGGGCGGTGACAGTGCTCTCCGCCAGAGCGCTGAGCCGGGACAGGTCCAGCATCCGCCGCACCAGCCGGCTGAGCCGGCGGGTCTCAGACACCACGATCTGGAGATACTCCTTCTCACGCTCCGGGGGGATGGTGCCGTCCAGAATGCCCTCGGCGAAGCCGGAGATGGTGGTCATGGGAGTCTTCAGCTCGTGGGAGACGTTGGCGATGAATTCTGAGCGCTGACTCTCCACCTTCTCCAGGGAGTTGGCCATAGAGTTGAAGGCTTCCGCCAGGGCGCTCACCTCGTCGCAGCGGTCCTCATAGCCCGTGACCCGGATGTCAAACTCCCCCTGTCCGAATTTCCGGGCCGCCTCAGCCATCTCGTTCAGGGGCCGGGTCTGATAGGCGGAGGTGAGGGTGCTGGCGATGACGGAGATCAGAAACACCACCACGGCGGAGAAGAAAAAGATGGTGGCGGTGGCGGTCCACATCTCGGAGAGGTTGGAGGCGTCGGCGGCCACCACAACGATCCCCTGGACCACGGTCACGGAGCCAAGCTGATTGACCACGGGCAGCGCGGCCAGATACCGCTTTTCGGAATAGATCCCTCCCAGGCTGGTCATGCCGTTGTAGGAGCCCTGGTTCAGAGCCTGCGTGACCAGCGCCTCGGGCAGAACGCCGCCCTCCTGGTCGGAGGCGCTCTCGCCCGCCGTGTTGTAGAGAATCCGGCCGTTGCCGTCCGCCACAATGATATCGGCATTGGAGATCATGGCGATGGAGCTGACGTAGGCGCGGTAAAAGTCGTCCTGCATGTCCAGCGAGAGATAGCGGTGGTAGTAGGTGGCTGTGAAATTGGTGATGTAGCCCGCGTTGCGCTCCACCGAATCCCGGGTCTCTCCGATAATATAGCGGTAGGACAGCAGCATAAAGGCCCCGGCCAGCAGGGAGAAGGAAACCAGCATAATGCTCACCATCATGGTCAGCTGCCGCCGGTAGAGTGAACGCATGGAATCTCACCTCTTCTCATACGTAAGGTGCGTGTGGGCCGCCGGGCCCCGCGGAATGGTTACCCTGCAGTTCCCAATTCAAATTTATAGCCCACGCCCCAGACAGTTTTCAGCCTCCACTGGCTGCTGACGTCCTCCAGCTTCTCCCGCAGGCGCTTGATATGGACGTCCACGGTGCGGCTGTCGCCGAAGTAGTCGAAGCCCCACACCTCGTCCAGCAGCTGGTTTCGGGTAAATACCCGGTTGGGGGAGGAGGCCAGGTGGAACAGCAGCTCCAGCTCCTTCGGGGGGGTGTCCACCCGCTGTCCGTTCACCAGCAGCTCATAGGAATCCAGGTTGATAACCAGCTTGTCAAAGGACAGCTTCTTCTCACCCTGCTCCTCCTCCGCACCGGAGCGGCGCAGGACGGCGTGAATGCGGGCCAGCACCTCTTTCATCTCAAAAGGCTTGACGATATAGTCGTCCGCCCCCTGCTCCAGGCCGGAGACCTTGTCCTCCGTCTCCCCCTTGGCGGTGAGCATGATGACAGGGGTCTTATCCCCCTCCCGGATTTTTTTCAGCACGGACCAGCCGTCCATAACAGGGAGCATCAGGTCCAGAAGCACCAGGTCGGGCTGGAAGGAGCGGAAGAGCTCAATTCCCTTGCCGCCGTCCTTGGCCACCTGGGTCCCGAAGCCCTCCTTCTCCAGGTAGAGATGGAGCAGCTCGGCGATATTGGCGTCATCCTCTACGATCAGAACTTTTTTCGGCATAACAACGGCACCTCATTTTCCTCACCCGTCTCCACAGATCGGGAGACAGGGCGGACATTGTCCGCCCCTTCAGAATGGCTGCTCTTATTATATCGTAAATCCCGCCTCTTGGGTGAATAATTTGTGAATTACGCCCCATGGCTTTCCACATAGGAGTGATCCACCTGAATCACAGGAAAATAGCGGTCGGACAGCGCCTTGATCCCCTCGGCCAGCCTCCCCCTCACCTCTGAATCGGACAGTCGGAAGCCGTACGGTACCATCACGTCAAAGAGGACGTTGGTGTGGATAGGGCCAGCGGTGACCCGAAAATCGTGGATGGTGAGGGCGGGATCGATCTCCCGGGCAATCTCCGCCGTCTGACCGCGCAGGGCCTCGGTGCGGCCGTCCCGCACCACCGGGTCCATATGAACGCAGGTCTCAATGTGGTGCTTGGCCTTCAACTCCCGCTCGATGTGGTCGATCACATCGTGAATCTCCAGCAGGTCCGCCTCGGCAGGCACCTCGGCGTGGAAGGACATCATAGCCCTGCCGGGACCGTAGTCGTGATACACCAGGTCATGGATGCCCAGGATGTACTCATGGCCCAGAACCAGACGGTCGATGTCGGCGGCCAGGGACCGGTCCATGGGCCGGCCCAGCAGGGGGTCCACGGTGTCCTTGGCGGCGCCCCAGCCCGCCCGCAGGATAAACAGGGCAACCCCCAGGCCCAGCCAGCCATCCAGAGGAAGCTTGAAAAAATACCCGGCCAGCAGACCCAGCAGGAGGGTCCCGGTGGCCGCCGCGTCAGACAGGGAATCGGCGGCGGTGGCCGACAGGGCGGCGGACTGAATGCGCCGGGAGAGCCCCCGGTTGAACCAGAACATCCACAGCTTCACCGCCACGGCGGCCGTCAGAATCCCCACCGACAGGGCAGAAAAGGACACCGGCTCCGGGTGGAGAATCTTTTGGAAGGAGGAACGGGCCAGCTCCAACCCCACCAGCAGAATCAGCATAGACACCACCAACCCCGCCAGATACTCCATTCGCCCGTGGCCGAAGGGGTGTTCCTCATCAGCCTCCTGTCCGGCCAGCCGGAAGCCAATCAGGGTTACCACGGAGGAGGCCGCGTCGGTCAGGTTGTTGAGCGCGTCAGCGGTGATGGCGATGGAGGCGGTCATGATTCCCGCCAGCAGCTTCCCCAGAAAGAGCAGCAGATTCAGACCAATGCCGATCCCGCCGGACAGGACCCCGCACCGCCGACGCACCGCGGGGTCCTGGGGGTCCCCGTCTCCGGTGCAAAAGCGCAGAAAAGCATCCATATAAAACACCTCGTATCCTCAACGCCTTCCCGTCAGCCGAAAAATCACTTGATTATTCCTGTATTTTACCATGAAAACGCCCCGATATCAAGACGAAATCTGTGCCGGCGGCACGGAGGGAATCAATTGGCCCCGCCGGAGAGGCGCGGCTGAGGGAATGTTCACAAAAAATTCATCACAGCATCATAGTTTTGTCTTATTTACAAGTTATGATAACAGCGTAGACCAAGTGAACAGAATGTATCTCCTTTCTCTCTCCTTTACAACACACAGGCAGAGGCCCCCGGCTGAAAGGCCGGGGGCCTCTGCCGTTGACCGTACGCCTCAAAATTGTTGCCGAAGTTTACAAAAAGTTCACGTGGATGTCACGAAATTGCCGCATTTATCCCTTAGGATAGCATTGTAGCAAGGCTACATCATGTATCTCCCATTTCTCCCTCTCCTTTTACAACACACAGACAGAGCGCCCTGGCCGTGAGGCTGGGGCGCTCTGTCGTTTTGTCCCCGCCCTGTTTCTCTGGAATTTCCTCCCAGTCTACCAAATGTCTACCAAATCGGGGCATCAAAGTGCTGTGGGACAGCGGGTCGGGGGAATTGGAAGTTTCTAGTAGGTCTACCAAATGTCTACCAGAGAACACTTTTTTACGTCCAAACCGCCCGTTTCGGGCGGTTTTCTGCTGTTTTCCGCAATTTCGTGACCCATGCAAGCATTGTGACACAAGCCTGTTTGGCGGAAGAGGTCAAAAAATCTCGAAAATTTTGGGCAAAACAGAGAAAATTGTTAAGAAAATGTTAGCGCTCCACAGCTGCCATAGACGAGACAGATTCCATGTTTTGCCCAAAGAAATTTAAAGGAGGAACATCCAAATGAGAAACCTGAAGCGGGCTCTGAGCCTGGCTCTGGCCTCTGTCATGCTGGTTGGCATGATGGTGGTCGGCACCAGCGCCGCGAGCTTCTCCGACGTTGATTCCGATCACAACGTCGAAGCCATCTCCGTTCTCCAGGCCCTGGGCGTGATGAACGGCTACGATGACGGCGGCTTCCATCCCGAAGCCAAGGTCACCCGGAACCAGATGGCTATGATCATCTGTTCCCTGCTGGGTCTGGACGGCGCGGACTTCACCGATTACCGTCCCTTCAACGACGTGCCCGACTGGGCCGCCGGCGCTGTGGGTGCCTGCTACGTCAACGAAATTGTTGGCGGACGTGGCGAGG
Organism: Oscillospiraceae bacterium 44-34; assembly: GCA_041223805.1. Taxonomy (GTDB): domain Bacteria; phylum Bacillota; class Clostridia; order Oscillospirales; family Oscillospiraceae; genus Lawsonibacter. Next base: position 20,973 of record JBCLQX010000016.1, read on the forward strand.
GCATCTATGACGGCGACGCCTACGTCACCGGCGTGGAGGCCGCGGCCATGATGCTGCGCGCCCTGGGCTACACCGAGATGCCCGCCAGCGCCAACTGGGAGACTCCCATCATCCAGAAGGCCGCCGAGGTCAAGCTGTTCAAGAACGCCGGTTCTGTCAGCAGCACCACCTTCCTGAACCGTGACGAGGTAGCCCAGGTCGCCCTGAACGCCCTCCAGGCCACTGTGGTCACTGTAGAGAAGACCGGCGGTACCATCACCACCCCCGACGGCACCGTAGTCAACATGGGCGGTATTGAGTACAAAGAGGTGGCTGAGAGCGAGTACAACTACAACAGCGCCAAGGACGACTCCGACGACGAGAAGTATCAGCAGCTGTGCGAGAAGCTGTACGGCAACGACCTGAAGAAGGTCTCCGACGACAGCGACAAGTTTGGCCGTCCTGCCAGCACCTGGGAGTATGAGAAGGAGGACATTATCACCGTGGCGGACGGCGCCGACCGCACCTACGTGGGCGGCGTGAAGGCCAAGGATATCTACTCCGACCTGAACCTGAAGGCCCAAGTCGCAACCGATAACATCCAGGTCTTTGAGGACACCAAGACTGGAGCGAAGGGCACCCAGATTGTCAACAGCACCAACGGCGAGAAGTACGGCAAGGACGGGCAGACCGTTTATGTCTACTATGACAAGGACGCCGATACCTCCAAGGGCGAGCCCATCATCACCATCAGCATTGTCAGCACCTACCTGGGCGTGGTCGTGGATGACGACTACACCAAGGACAACAAGAACGGCATCCGCATCGACGTGCAGAACGGCAAGCTGGCCTTCTTCGAGGGAACCGGCTACAAGGAGGATGATGTGCTCCTGGTGACCGTCTCCGACGACGAGATTCAGGAGATTCTGGGCACGCCCGAGACCGTCTCCGGCGAGGTCAGCCGTGTTGGAAACGACAATGCTCTGACTATCGACAAAACCAAGTATCCCCGGGCCGTCCAGTTCAGCAAGGGCGACGGCGATGTGGTCGACGGTATTGACACCGCCAAGGTCGAGAGCACCTACACCCTGTATCTGGACCAGAACGGCAACTACCTGGCTGCTGTGGAGGACGAGAACAACACCACCACCGATCTGGTCTATGTGGTTGACGTGAACAAGAACCTGAACGTGAAGGGCAACAAGGGCGAGTACGGCGGCTTTGCCACCGTGATCCTCATGGACGGCACCACCAAGGACGTTCTGGTGACTGACACCGCCGCTGTGGCCAACGACGTTGATTTGTCTGAGGTCAATAAGCTGATTGGCACCGTGGCCGAGCTGAAGTATGACGAGGACGACGACGAGTATACCCTGGCCGCATCCGTCGATTACACCAGCACCTCCATTACCAAAGCCGCCGAGCTGGAAGCCGGCGACCGGTACGCCGCCTTTGTGGACGGCACCACCACCTACCTGAACAAGGACACCGTCTATGTGCTGTTCAGCCTCAAGGACAACAAGACCATGGAGGCGGCTGGCAACAACAAGGGCCGTGAGGTGGACAAGATCGACGTGATCACCGGCGGTGTGGACTTCGACGTGGACGCGGACGTGAAGAGCGCCTTCGTGACCAAGAAGGGCGAGACCACCGCCAAGTATATCGTCATCGTGACTGAGGACGGCTATCAGTCCTCCGCCAAGGACGTCGTCTACATCTCCGACGCCGGGAAGCCTGCCACCATTAAAGACGGCACGGCCTACAAGGGCTACTTTGTGGGTCAGGACGAGGAGACCGACGTGAACGTCGACAAGAGCACCGATAGCGGTATCACGATTCAGAAGGGCTTCTTCGAGTACAGCGAGAAGAGCAACGGAAACATCAAGCTGACCAAGGCCGTGGATGCCAAGGCTGCGGATAAGGCTGGCGTTCTCACCGGCGACATCAAGACCAAGAACGACGAGATGATCACCATTGGTGATGACTACACCACCCCCGTCAGCCTGGAGGGCACCATCGTCGACCTGACCGACGCTGACAAGGCCGATGAGAACACCTATGGCTCCAACGTCACCAAGATTTCCGACCTCCAGAAGCTGATGGATAAGAAGTATACCGTCACCGTTACCGCCTATGTCAACAAGGATGACGAGGTAGAGGCCCTGTTCGTCACCAAGATCGCCGGCGGTCCCGAGGATGAGGGCGATAAGGAAGATGAGAAGAGCACTGACGCAAGCATCAAGAGTGCTACCGCTGAATGCAGTGTTACCAACGATGTGACTGTTAGCCAGCCTGTCGTGACCACTGAAACGGACGCACATACCATCGCTATCACTGTTACTCGTGCCAATAGCTCAAGCGCTCTGGCAGATGGCACCACAGTGACCATTACTCCTACCCTCGCTGACAAGGCTACCAGCGAGAGCCTGACCGACAAGAAGCTGGTTATTACAAAGGCCAGCGGAAGTTGGCCCGGTGGTTCTATCGTTGTGAAGGCTGAAGATGGGACGACCACCTTGACCTACACTGTTACGATCACTGAGAACGAAGCCGCATCCTAAGTCACTATAATCAATCGTTACCCCCCGGGAAAATTCCCGGGGGGTTCCCTCGTCCCGCCCGCAGGCGGCATGGCTCCTTTGGCAAAGGAGCTGTCAGCCGTCAGGCTGACTGAGGATTGCGTTCGGCGAAGCCGAACATACGAAGTAATCCAGGATACGGTGATCCTGTAGGGGCGGCCACAGGCCGCCCCTACGCCTCCTTTCTCCTCAGCCCTGGCGGGATTTCCCGGAAAGTTGTACGTTTGCATGCAACTTACAGAGCCGGGGTGTTGAAAGGCCGTGGGCCGTGTGGTAGAATAAGGGAAAACACTGGAAAAGGAGGCCGGCGCTGTGAAAAACATTGCCGCCGCTGACATTACCGCCGCCGTGGCCCGGCTGTGCGTCCGGGCCAACACCCTTCTGCCCGAGGACGTGGACCGGGCCCTGGAGCTGGCGTATTTCGCCGAGCCCTGGCCCCTGGCGGAGGAGACCCTGGGCCTGCTCCGGCAGAATCTGGACCTGGCCTGGAGGCGGAGGCTGCCCATCTGTCAGGACACGGGGATGGCCTGCGTCTTTGTGGAGCTGGGTCAGGAGGTCCACATTGAGGGGAATTTCGAGGAGGCCATCCACCAGGGGGTCCGTCAGGGCTATGGCGAGGGCTTTTTGCGCAAGTCCATCGTGGCCGACCCCCTGAGGCGGGTCAACACAGAGGACAACACCCCTGCTTCGATTACAGTGCGTATTGTCCCCGGAGACCAGTGCGTCCTCACGGTGGTCCCCAAAGGCTTCGGCTCGGAGAACATGAGCCGGCTGGCCATGCTCAAGCCCGCCGACGGGGTGGAGGGCGTGAAGCGGTTTGTGGTGGACACCGTCCGGCTGGCCGGACCCAACCCCTGCCCGCCCATCGTGCTGGGCGTCGGCATCGGCGGCTCCTTCGACAAGGTGGCCGCCCTGGCCAAGCACGCCCTGCTCCGGCCTCTGGATCAGCCCCACCCCGACCCCTTCTACGAGGCCCTGGAGGACGAGCTGCTGGAGGAGATCAACGCCCTGGGCATCGGCCCCCAGGGCTTCGGCGGAAGGACCACCTGCCTGGGGCTGGCTATCGAGACCGCCCCCACCCACGTGGCTGGCCTGCCTGTGGCGGTGAACGTGAGCTGTCACGTCACCAGAAGAGCGACGGAGGTGCTGTGAGATGGCCGGATACATGGTCTGCTGGCCCCAGGACCGGTGGAAGGAAATAAAAAAGGCGGGGGACGCCGGCCCCATCAAGGTGGTCTATGGGAGCATCCACGCCCGGATGCCCACCATTGCCTCTATTAAAGTGGGGGATGTGGTCTTCCCCGTCACTTATATGCAGAAACACCTGTATGTTATGGCCCGCCTGCCCGTGACCCACCGGGAGCGCGCCTTCGACTACTGTATGCGGGAGCTGGGGACGAATCACAGCGCTCTGATCCCAGAGGGCATCGCCCTGGAGCATCAGGCGGACTTTATCTGGACCTGGGATTGCAGGAAGTTCAACTGCCGTGAGGCCGTGCCGGAGGGAATCCGGGTAATTCCCAAGTCCCAGCTGGTGGAAAAGCCCCATCTGGAGCACCAGAACCCCTTCAACTGCTGCTCCCAGTGGGCGGTGTGGGGGGAGGAGGGCTCCTCCATCGAGCCCCGCCAGCTCCCCGACGAGGTGCTGCCCGAGCTGTGCTTCGGCTACCCCAAGAGCAAGGAGAAGCCCCTGAAATTCACCCCCAACGGCAGCGTGCTGTCCAGCAGTCTCACCGCCACCCGGCGGATGAGTGAGGAGACCTTCAAAGTGTTTGAGGGGCTGTTTATGTAGGGGCGGATATCATCCGCCCGCAAGAAGTCAAAATGCACAACCGGCGGGCGCATAATATGCGCCCCTACACCCAATAACGGAGGAATCGCCATGCAATACAAACTGACCACTCCCGTCACCCGGGCGGACCTGGCCCCGCTGAAGGCGGGGGACACGGTGCTGCTGTCCGGGGTGGTGTACACCGCCCGGGACGCCGCCCACAAGCGGATGATGGAGCTGCTGGACCAGGGGAAGCCCCTGCCCTTCCCGGTGGAGGGCTCTGCCCTGTACTACGTGGGCCCCACCCCGGAGCGGCCGGGGGAGGTGATCGGCTCCGCCGGACCCACCACCAGCGGGCGGATGGACGCCTGCTCCCCCCGGCTGCTGGACCTGGGCCAGGCCATTATGATCGGCAAGGGGGCCCGGAACGGAGCCGTCAAGGAGGCGGTGGTCCGAAACGGGGCGGTCTATCTGGCGGCGCTGGGGGGCGCGGGTGCCCTGATGGCGGACAGCGTCAAGGCGCTGGAGGTCGTCTGCTGGGAGGACCTGGGCTGCGAGGCGGTGCGCCGCCTGGAGGTGGAGGACATGCCCCTGGCCGTCATCCTGGACCCCCACGGGGGCGACCTCTACGAGAGCGGCCCGGCCGCTTATCTGGAACACAAAGCCATACAGGGGAGGAGACCGGAATGAGCATCGGATTGACCTTTTCCGGGCGGATCGAGGGTCCGTCCATCCTGGCGGAGGCGGCCAAGGTTCTGGCAGAGCAGCGGGGCTGGTCGGTGGGAGTCAGCGGAGGCGGCCTGCGGGTGACCCTGTGCCCCCTGGGGGGCGAGCTGAAGGTCATCTGGCGGCCTACGGAGGACCCGGAGGGTCCTTGGCTGGTCCGGGGGGAGTGCGTCTCCACCCCCGCCGGGGCGGGGCTCCACCGGGCGGCGGTGGAGCTGGTGGACAGCCTGCCCATCCGGTCGCTGACGGTGAAAGACGAGACCGGCTTCTACCGCCACCGGGATTTCCAGAGAATGAAGGAGGAGCACTTCTACCCCTGGCTGCGCGCCCTGGTGGACATATGCGCCCGGGAGAGCGGCAGGGGGGTGTCCGGCATGCAGCTGTGCTGGGACCTGGAGCAGTACGCCCCGGAGGATATCCCCGACACCGTAGTCACCCCCATGGGCCGGTTTCGGCTGGCCGAGCTGGTGAGCATGGTGGAGCAGGGGGGCGTCGAGGCCCTGGCAGGCCGGTTTTTCCTGTGGGACGGGCGGACTCAGGACGCCCGGTTCTACCGCGGGCGGGCGGTTAACGCCCTGTGGGAGCACTGCTGCTTCGCCCCCTCCGCCCGGAGCTGGGAAGACGAGGCGGTCAACGCCGCCATTCTGGACGACCTGGAGCGGGCCGCCCGGCTGGACCCGTCTCTCCCTCTGCCGCGGACGGCCTACGCCGAGGTGTGCGCCCTGGCGGGCCGGGAGCCCGCCCTGCCTGAGGGTCCCGAGCTGGCGGAGGAGTTCGCCCCCGGCTACCGCAAGGGGCCCGTCACCCACGCCGTCGGCGCGCTGCGACTCACCCTTCCCGGGGTGTACCGCTACAGCTGGGAGGAGTGGGAGCAGGGGGGCGGCGCTCATCTGTGGAGCGGCCTGACCCCCGGCGATCCTGTCTGGCGGGTGAGCGCTTACCGGACCCGGGAGGGAGACGCCCGGTTTACCGGCCATCTGGACGCCCTCAACGGCGTGGAGGACCGGGAACTGAAAGGGGGCGCCCTGCGCTGGGGCTGGCGGGAGATCTATGAGAATGGGGAGCGGCTCTATCAGGTGGAGTGCGAGGTCGTTGCCGGCCCGGCCCTCTTCTTCCTCACCGCCACCTGCGCCGGCCCCGGCGACCTGGGACAGGCGGCGGAGCTGATCGGGCGTGTCTCGGTGGTCAGCGCCGAGGCCCGCAAGGAGACCGTTCAGGCGAATTCCTAGGGGAGGCCGCAGGCCGCCCCGGCAGATACAATGTAAATCAAGGAGCGTGAACAAATGAGCATCGGATTTACCTTTACCGGAAAAGTCAAAAAACCGGAGACCCTGATCGCCGCCGCCAAAAAGCTGGCGGACGAGCGGTGTTACGGCCTCTACCAGCGGGAGGACGGGCTGAGCGTCAGCCTGTGTCCCCTGGGGGGCTGCATGTGGATGTCCTGGAAGAAGGAGGGCGGCCTGTTTGGACAGTGGGCGGTAGAGGGGGAGTGCGTCACCACCCCCGCCGGCCCCGGGCTGCACAAGGCGGCGGTGGAGGCGCTGGACGCATTGCCCATCCAGAAGCTGGCCGTGGAGGACGAGACGGAGTATTTCCAGCACCGGGACTTTGACCGGATGCTCCGGGAGCACTTCCACCCCTGGCTGAAAACCCTGGTGGAGATGTGCGCTCAGAAGGTCAGCGAGGGGGGCTATTCCCAGATGTGCCTGTGCTGGGACCTGGATTCCTACATGCCCGAGGACGTCCCCGGCACGGTGGTCACCCCGGTGGGGCGCTTCTCCGCTAAATGGATGAAGGAGACGGTGGAAAACCAGGGCATCCAGACCCTGGCAGAGCGGTTCTTCCTGTGGTATCACCCCGGGAAGCGGGACGCCCTCTACAACCGGAATCTGGCCCTGAACATGCTGTGGGAGCTGTGCTATTATGCCCCCTCCTCCCGGCATGAGGAGGACGACAGCATCAACAGGACCATTTGCGACAATCTGGAGATGGCCGCCAAGCTGGACCCGGCCCTTCCCCTGCCCCGGAGGGCCTACGAGGAGATCTGTGCGCTGGCCCGCCGCGCCCCCGCCCTGCCCGACGGTCCCGAGCTGGAGCAGGAGTTTGAGCCCGGCTACCGGAAGGGGCTGGTCACCTGCTCCATCGGCGCGCTGCGTCTCACCCTCCCCGGCAGCTACCGCTACGAGCGGGAGCAGTGGGAGGACGGAAAGGGCTGCGACAAGTGGGCGGATATCTCCAGCCACAGCCCCATCTGGCGGGTGAACGGCTATCAGAAGCGGGAGGGTGACGCCTCCTTCACCCCGGTGCTCAAGGACGACAACGACCTGACCGAGCATGAGATCAAGGGGGGCGCCATCCGGTACGGCTGGCGGGAGATGGACGACAGGGAACGGCCCTACTTCCAGGTCCGGGCGGAGGTCATCACCGGCCCCTCCCTCTTCGTCATCACCGTGACCTATCTGGAGGCGGAGGACCGGCCCGGCATCGTGGAGCTGATGGAGAAAATTTTTGCCCAGACCCAGGACATGGAGAAACAGACCATTCAAGCCAATAAGGAGGAATAAACTATGACCAATCAGCAGCAGGCGGCGGTGGCCGCCATGACGGAGTGGCTTGCCCACCCCCAGGAGCTGGGCAAGGCCCCAGCCAAGATCGAGATCGCGGGGGAGTTCGACCTCCACGACTGCCACTATTACATCCTGAAATACAAAAAATCCCTGCTGGGCAAGTGGCTGGTGGGGGTGTGCGGCTTTGAGGACGCCGAAACCCTGGAGCCCTGCGGCCACACCTTCAGCCAGATGGAGCCCTACGACCCCGCCGGCGCTCAGGAGAAGTGCCAGGCCATGGTGGAGATGATCCGTCAGTACTGGATGGAGCGGGCCAAGGAGGAGACGGAGCGGCAGAGCTCCGCCGGGCCCTTCGCCGGCTTTGTGCTGCTGTCCACCCCGGAGTGGGACCTGGAGGCCTTCAAGCGGCAGCTGAAAGCCGACTGGGACATCGACTATCCCCCCGCGGACGGGGAGCAGGCCGGAGAGAACGACGATAAAACCGTGGCGGTTTTCGATGTGGACGGGATGACGGCGGCGGCCTCCCTGATGGAGGCTCCCGTCCCCGACGGCGAGGCGGAGTACTGGGCCAACAGCAACTTCATGGACAGGGAGAACGCCCTGGCCGCCGCTCAAAGCCACAAGGCCCATGTGATGATCGCCGTGATGGACAAGGAGCATTCCCCCAGAGAGCGGGGGGAACTGTATGTGAAGCTGGTATCCACCCTTCTCAAGGCCCCCAACGCCCTGGGGGTGTATACCAACGGCACCGTCTGGCTGCCCGACTACTTCATCCAGGTATCGGAGGACCTGAAGGAAGGCAATCTGCCCCTGCTGGACCTGGTGTTTGTGGGGCTGGTCCAGTACGAAAAGGGCATCTGCGGCTGGACCAACGGCCTGCGGGCCTTCGGCAAGGACGAGCTGGAGATTCGGGACAGCCAGCAGTCCCCCCAGGACGTCCACGAGCTGCTGCTGAACATCTCCGGCTATCTGATTGAGGAGGACGTCACCCTTCGGGACGGGGAGACCCTGGGCTACACCGCCGAGCAGAAGCTCCATATCACCCGCTCCGAGGGGGTCAACGTGGAGGGAATGTCCCTGAAAATCGGGTTCTGACTGGTGCGGCAAACTATGCAGGGGCGGCCTGCGGCCGCCCCTGGAAAACGCCGGTAATCGAAGGGTGGCCACAGGCCGCCCCTGCAAATTGTAATATTCGGAGGAAGGTGTTCCAAATGAACGATTTAATGATCCGCCTGGAACAGTGGAACGAGGAGGACAAGTACCAGGAGATCATCGACGCCATCGAGGCCCTGCCAGAGGGGGAGCTGAATTTCACCCTCATCAGTGCCCTGGCCCGGGCCTATAACAACCTGGCCATGGACCTGATGCCGCCGGAGGACCGGCCCCTGTACCAGCGGGCCCTGGACCTGCTTCTCCCCCTGGAGGACCGGCTGGAGGAGGCGGTGAAGCAGGACCCGGACGCGGCCCACACCTGGAATTTCCGGGTGGCCTACGCCTACTTCTACCTGGACCAGGAGTCGCTGGCCCTTCCCTATTTTGAAAAGGCCCTGGAGGGCCGCCCCGGGGACGAGGACACCCTGGAGTTCATTGACCGCTGTCAGCGGAGCTTGGCCCTGCCCTTGGGGGTAAAGCCCTTCCGGGTGCGGACGGAGGAGGCCTGGGCCGCTTTCCTGGCCGGGGAGGGGGAGCTGCGGGACCTGATGGACCGGGAGGACCGGGAGGCGGTGAGCGAAAAACTGGTGGACTTGTGCAGTGAGTTGCTGGCCCCCGCCTTCTCAAGCCCCGCCTTCGAGCTGGGCCATAACGGGGAAAAGTATGAGCTGATTCTGGTCCCCGAGGGGGACCGGACCCGGCTGTTTCAGCTGGCCTACTTCCAAAAACACGCCCCCAGGGAGCTGCTGGAGCGGTGGAATATTCTGGTGGGCCGCACCCGGAGCCGGGGCTTTGGCCTGCGGATGAACGGACAGGATGTCATCGAGGCGGATGTCCAGGTCTGGGCGGAAAAGACTCCGGACAACGGCGTGGGCTTGCGGCTGTACTGCGAGAAATTGGCTCCTCTGATGAAAGAGAACCTGGACCAGGTCTACAACATGATCTATATTCTGCTGGACCAGGCCCTGGGGGAGCTGGCCGCCATGCGGTATGTGGACTATCTGGACATCCTGGAGGCCCCGGCGGAGGGCCCGTCCATGACCCTGGACAAGCTGGCCGATTTCGTGGCTGCGGAGGTGGACCCGGAGGGCTGGCCCCGGGCCAACGACCCGGAGCTGGCCGGACAGCGGTACACCGCCTACGGGGGCAGGCCCTCCGAAGAGGAGGACTGGCCTCTGCGGGCCGACGTGTACGTGGGGGTCACCTGCTGCGTCCCCCTCCTCAACAGCTACTTCCGGCGGGATGACTACTTTATGGACCGGCTCCATCGGGACGGGGTGGTCCCCGGCTTCTTCTACTACCCCCTGGATGGGGTGGACAAAAAGGAAATCCTTGATCTGCGGGACCAGCTGGAGCAAGCGATCACCGCCCGGTGCGGCGAGGGGATTGTCACCTTCACCGGCGGGGCCACCGGCACCAGCCTCGGCTACCTGGACTTCATCGCCTGGGACCTGAGAACCCTCCTGGATGCCGCCGTGGAGGTCTTCGCCGGGGCTCCGGTGAAGTCGGTCGCCTTCCATACCTTCCGCTTTAACGTGAGCGGCATCGGACTGAAGCAGGAGAAGGAGGTATAATCCATGGACGACTTTCTGACACTCCTGAACAAGTGGAATCAGGAGGAAAACTACCAAAAGATCATTGACTGCCTGGAGACCCTGTCCAACACCCAGAAGCTGGACTACACCCTCACCTGTCAGCTGGCCCGGGCCTACAACAACATCGCCGACCTGGACAAGGAGGAGAGCAAGTCTCAGCTGGAGCGGGCGGAGGCGCTGCTGCGCTCTGTGGCGGACGAGGGGACGGACGACCCCCTTTGGCATTTCCGCCTGGGCTACTCCCTGTTCTACCAGGACCGGGAGCAGGAGGCCCTGGTCTGCTTCCAGAAAGTTCAGGAGCTGGACCCGGAGGACGAAGATACCAAATACTTTATAAAGGAGTGCGAGAAGTACATCGCTGCCCGGGAGTGCCACCCGGAGATGTATGAGCAGGAGGACTGGGAGGCGGTGGAGGCCCACCTGGAACAATACTTCGGCCCCTGCGACAACGTATTTCATGAGATCATGTCCCCCGACATCCATGTGGATATCTACATCATGAAGCCTACCCCCGAGCGGAATTACTATGTCCTGTCTACCTTCGGTATGGGGGCTCACCGGATGAACGTGCCCGAGGAACTGGCCGATCAGAAGCTGGAGCGGGCGGAGATCATTGTCACTCTGCCCCCGGACTGGCAGCTGGGCCAGGAGGGGGAGGAGTGGTACTGGCCCATCCGCTGGCTGAAAATCCTGGCCCGGCTGCCCATCAACGAGGACGGCTGGCTGGGGTGGGGCCACACCATTGCCAACCCGGACGACGCCCCCTTCGCCGACAACACCCGGCTGTGCGGCCTGGTGCTCACCGAGCCCCAGGGCTTCGACGAGGATGCGGTGTGCTGTGAGCTCCCCGGCGGGGACGAGGTGAATTTCTACCAGATGATCCCCCTCACCTTCGAGGAGATGCAGTTCAAGCTGGCCCACGACGCCCAGACCCTGCTGGAGCGCTTCACCCCGGAGCAGCTGGCGGTGGTGGACATCCACCGGGAGAGCGTCTGCGGCGACCTGCCCCAAAAGCAGTTCGCCATCCCTCAGACCGAGCTGAAGGACGTCTATCAGGGCGACGGCCCCCAGGGCTGTATCGCCACCGACCGCATCGTGGTGGACGGGGCCCCGGTGGGCTACTGCTGGCGGGAGGAGCCCGACTCCGGCGACGAGGCCTGGGACAGCGGCTGGCGCTTCACCGCTGGAGACGAGAGCGACACATACATGGACGACCCGGACCGCTCCGGCGTCTACGCCCTGAACACCATCTGCAACTACGACCCCGACGTGATCCCCCTGCTGGACTCTGAGCCCGGCACCGCCTGGAGCCGGGGGGAGGACGGGGTATTCCGCCCGGAGCTGTATGAGGAGGATTGACCTGTAGGGGCGGATATCATCCGCCCGGAAAAACCGAATATATCAGGGGCGGCCACAGGCCGCCCCTACGCTCAGCCCCGCCAGTTTTTATGCTGTCGGGGTTGACATTTTCTTCCCCGTTCTGTATAATCCAAACTGTCTCAAATAAGACAGTTTGGAGGCGGCGTCCATGCCTCTCACGCAAGAGGAACTTGCCCTGCTCACCGGCTGCCCCCTGTTTCAGGGGGTAGAGGCCAGCCTCCTGTGCCGGCTTACGGAGGAGGCGGCACAGTCCGTCTTCAAGCCTGGCCAGGTGGTGTACAGCCCCCGGCACTTCCGCCGGTGCCTGGGCATTGTGCTGGCCGGACAGCTCCAGGTAACCAAGGGGACGCTGGCCGTCAGCGTGCTGGGGCCGGGGGAGCTCTTCGGCGCCGCCGCCCTGTACAGCGACGAGCCGGAGTTCGCCGCCACCATCACCGCCAGGAGTTCCAGCCGGTGCCTGATGCTGGACCAGGCCCTGGTGGACCGCCTGCTGGCTGAACAGAGCCAGATCCGGGAAAACTACCTGCGCTACCTCACTGGGCGCATCCGATTTTTGTCCGGGCGGCTCCGGACCCTGGCCCAGCCAGGGGTGGAGGGCAAGCTGGCCCGCTACCTGCTGGCGGCGGGGACGGGAGAGCTCACCTGCTCTGCCATCCAGCTGTGCCAACGCTTGGGAATCAGCCGCGCCTCCCTCTACCGGGCCTTTGCCGGCCTGGAGGACAGCGGCCTCATCACCCGCCGCGGCAAGACCATCACCGTTCTGGACCCCGCCGGGCTGGAGACGGTGCTGTGACCGGCCTGCAGCCGGACTTGCCCGTAGGGGGCGGTCTCCGCACCGCCCTGCGTCCCCATTCTCTATCGACGGGGCGGCACAGAGGCCGCCCCCTACAACCAAGGAAAGGAAGATTTTTATGAAACGCACACTCTCTCTGCTCCTCACCGCCGCCCTGGCCCTGTCTCTCCTGGCGGGCTGCGGGCCCAAGAATCCCCCGGCCAGCTCCTCCACCCCTGCCCCCGGCTCCAGTTCCAGCCAGCCGGACGGCTCCGGCTCTGGAGACACTTCCTCCGCCGGGGACACCAGCGCCGAAAACGGCCCTGTGCCCAGGCTGATGGTCCTCTCCGGCCCCACCGGCGTGGGCGCCGCTAAAATGATGGCCGATGCGGACGCCGGCACACCCGCTGCCACGGTGGAGGTGGTCACCGACAACAAGCAGGTCACCGACGCCCTTATCAACAAGGATGTGGACATCGCCGCCATCGCCACCAACTCCGCCGCCATGCTCGCCGCGCAGAGTGACGGGGCCATTCAGGTGCTGGCCATCAACACCCTGGGGGTGCTCTATATCCTGGAGAAGGGGGACACGGTTCACTCCATGGCCGACCTGGCGGGCAAGACCCTCTACGCCCCCTCCAACACCAAGGGGGCCAACCCGGAGCACATTCTCAACCACCTGCTGGAGGGCAGCGGCGTGAACCCCTCCGACGTAAGCATTGAGTGGCTCACCCCCCAGGAGATCACTGTAAAAATGACCTCCTCCGATTCCGGTATCTGCATGCTCCCCGTCCCCGCCGCCACCGCTCTAATGGTCCAGGACAGCGCCGTCCGGGAGGCGGTCAACATGTCCGATGCCTGGGAGGACCTGGAGGGCTCCGAGCTGCCCATGGGCTGCATCGTGGCCCGCACCGAGTATATCGAGGAGAATCCCGTTGGCGTGGAGGCCTTTCTGGCCGCCTATGAGGCGTCCATCGACTATATCAAGGGCAACGAGGAAAGCCGCCCCCTCTCCGGGCCCAGCTCTCCCCCGGCCCTGGTGGCTCAATACGGCTTTGCCCCCAATGCGGATGTAGCCGCCAGAGCCATCCCCCAGTGCTCCCTTACCTTCATTACCGGTCAGGAGATGAAGACTACCCTGGAGGACTACTACTCCATCCTCTTCCAGGTGGAGCCCAAGTCCATCGGCGGCGGCCTGCCCTACGACTCCTTCTACTATGGGGTGGACTAAACCCCTGAAAAAACTGTTATACGCCCTGCCGGCCCCCGCCTTCTGGCTGGGGGTCTGGCAGGTTTGCGCCTTTTGGGTGGACCGGCACGTGGGCGGCAGGGGCAACGAGCTGCTGCTGCCCTATCCCGCCTCGGTCCTCACTGCCCTGCTGTCCATGGTGAGGACCGAGGTGTTCTGGGACACGGTGCTGGCCTCTTTGGGCCGGATCGCCCTGGGACTGGGGGCCGGAATTGCCGCGGGAGCGGCGCTGGCCGTCCTCACCTGCGCCTCCCCCTGGGCGGACCGGCTGCTGTCCCCCGCCGTCCGGGTGGTGCGGGCGGCGCCGGTGGCCTCCTTCATCCTGCTGGTGCTGCTGTGGGCGGGGCGGGAGCGGACCCCGGCCATCATCTCCGCCCTGATGGTGACCCCTGTGGTGTGGGACAGCCTGTCCCGGGGCATCCAGGCCATCGACCCCAGGCTGCTGGAGCTTGCCCGGTGTTATCGGTTTTCCCAGTGGAAAACGGTGATGCTGATTTACATTCCCTCCCTGCGGCCCCACATCCTGTCCGCCCTCACCAACGCCGGGGGACTGGCCTGGAAGTCGGGGGTGGCGGCGGAGGTCCTCTGCCTGCCCATGAACTCCCTGGGGGAGCGAATCTACTACACCAAATATTATCTGGAAATCCCGGAGCTCTTCGCCTGGACGGCGGTTACAGTGGCCCTCAGCCTGATTCTGGAGCGCCTTCTCCGGGCCGGCCTGGCCCGCTGGGGAAGGGGGTGGGGGCTATGATTTTGTGCAGAGACCTCACTGTTTCCTTCGGGGACAAGCCGGTACTGGACCGGTTCTCGCTAAAGATCCCGGATGCAGGGGTCACCGCCCTCAGCGGGCCCTCGGGCTGCGGCAAGACCACCCTCCTGCGGGTGCTGGCCGGACTGGAGCGGCCTCAGGGAGGTGCTGTGGAGGACATCCGTCCCCAGGATACCGCCATCCTGTTTCAGGACGACCGCCTCCTCCCCTGGCGGACGGTGGAACAGCACCTCACCGACGTACTGCCCCGGGAGCGGCGGGGCGAGGTCCCCGCCCTGCTGGCCCTGGCCGAGCTGGAAGGGGAGGAGAAATCTTATCCCGCCGCCCTGTCCGGGGGCATGGGGCGGCGGCTGGCCCTGGCCCGGTGTCTGGCCCTGGAGGCCCGGCTCTACCTGCTGGATGAGCCCTTCGCCGGGGTGGACCTGCCCCAGGCTCTGCGGGTCCTGGACCGGATGAAAGCCCTCTCCGCCCCCGTCCTGCTGGTGAGCCACGAGCCGGCGGTCCTCTCCGCCGCCGACACCGTCATAGAGTTGGACGGCCCGCCGCTGATTTGTTCCTTTTTCTCGAGAGAAAAAGGAACCGAAAAAGAGCTTTAGCGCAAAACTGCGTTTTGCTTCCTGAAAAGCTGAACCTGCCTTGGCTCAGCGGAAGCAAAACGCAGTTTTGCACGAAAATTTCCTTTTGGTTCTTTTCTTATAAAGAAAAGAATGGTCAGGTCAGTTCATATATTCCTCCACCATCCGGGCCTCTCCCGCCGCCAGGGAGGCAGGCACGTCGATGATCCGCTGGTTATTGGACCCCCGGAACCGCAGGCCCAGGTCTTTCTTTGCCTGGACGAAGGGGCCGTCCACCAGAACATCGAGCCCCTCCAGCAGGGAGCGGCTGTGGTCTCCCACCTTCCCGGCGGCCAGCTCCTCGAAGAGATAGCCGGAGTAACACCAGACAGTTTTGCCGGGCAGTTCCTTCCGGACCCGCTCCACCAGCTCCAGAACGGCCTTCTGGTTATCCGGCTCGAAGGGCTCGCCCCCCAGCAAGGACAGCCCCCGGATGTGGTCCGGAGCCAGAAAGGAGAGGATTTTTTCCACCTCCGCCTCCCCGAAGGAGGAGCCGTAGGAAAAATCCCAGGTTTCCGGGTTGAAGCACTCCTCGCACCGGTGGGTGCACCCCGACACAAACAGCGACACCCGCACCCCCGGGCCGTTGGCCACATCCACTTTTTTGATATCGGCGTAGTTCATATAAATCACCGTCTCATTTTCTGACTTTGAGTTTGGGGCAACGCTGTTTCATGTCGTGTATGCAGCTCTTTTTCTGCTCGTCAGTCAAACAGTCCTTGAAAATCAGCGTAAACTGCTGGCCCCTGGTCATAATGGCAAAGCAATGCTTGCTTTCCGACAGATACGCGATGTCCTCATAGCGAAGCAGGACAGAACCGTTGGTCTCCAGATTGCGGACGACAAGGCCGTCCACATTAAAAAAGGTCTCCAGCCGGAACGAGGAAGTTCCGGTCTGCTCGGTCAGGCGGGTAATGGCCAGCTTCCAGTACCGGCGGCGCAGCAGGGCGGGGTAGCTGACGAACACTGCCACGGCAAACAGGAAAAAGCAGGAAAATCCAACATCCTTTCCAACAAGGCTGAATAGAAGGAACATCAAAAAAGAAAAAACACAAAATACTCTGTTCAGCCAGCGATACCAGGACGGGACATAAAT
The DNA here is from genome assembly GCA_041223805.1 of Oscillospiraceae bacterium 44-34. Lineage (GTDB taxonomy): Bacteria > Bacillota > Clostridia > Oscillospirales > Oscillospiraceae > Lawsonibacter. Next base: position 37,222 of record JBCLQX010000016.1, read on the forward strand.
TTTTGCGGTTTCCTTTACGGCGGCCTCATTAAATGTTCCAGAGGTGCGGTATTGGTCCATTTCAGGTCATCTCCCCAGATAAAATCGGGGCCTCCGTTTGGAGGCCCCGCCCATCAATTACAGATGCAGAACCCTCGCCTTAATCTCCCTGGTCTTGCCAACGTTCCAGAAGTTCTCCCCCAGGTAGCCGCAGGTGCGCCGGGTGACGTTCATCTTGGACTGGTCGGTGTTGTGACAGGAGGGGCACTCCCACTGAAATTCCTCGTTGATCTCGATCTCCCCGTCGAAGCCGCAGCACTGACAATAGTCGCTCTTGGTGTTGAACTCGGCGTACTGGATATTGTCGTAGATGAACCGGACCACATCCTTGAGGGCCTCCAGGTTGTGGCGCATATTGGGGATCTCCACGTAGGAGATGCAGCCGCCGGTGGAGATGCGCTGGAACTGGGACTCGAAGGTGAATTTATCGAAGGCGTCGATGTGCTCCCGCACGTCCACGTGATAGCTGTTTGTATAATAACCCTTGTCAGTTACATCGGGGATCGTCCCGAACCGCTCCTTGTCAATGCGGGCGAAGCGGTAACACAGACTCTCGGCGGGGGTGCCGTAGAGGGCGAAGCCGATGTTGGTCTCCGTCTTCCAGTCGTCGCAAGCCTTGCGCAGGCGGTTCATCACCCTCAGGGCGAACTCGGTGCCGCCCTCCTGGGTGTGGCTGACCCCCTTGACCAGCTTGGTGACCTCATACAGGCCGATGTAGCCCAGGGAGATGGAGGAGTAGCCGCCGTAGAGCAGGGGCTCGATGGAGGCCCCCTTGGGCAGGCGGGCGATGGCACCGTACTGCCAGTGGATGGGGGAGGAGTCGGAGCGCACCTTTTTCAGGGCGTTGTGCCGGCACATGATAGCCTCGAAGCACAGCTTCAGCCGGTCCTCCAGCAACTGCCAGAATTTCTCCTCGTCCCCGCCGGACAGGATGCCGATCTGGGGCAGATTCAGGGAGACCACGCCCTGGTTGAACCGGCCCTCGAATTTATAATTGCCCTCCTCATCCTTCCAGGGGGCCAGGAAGGACCGGCAGCCCATTGGGGAGAAGACGTTGCCCTGGTAGTTCTCCCGCATCTTCTTGGCGGAGATATAGTCGGGGTACATCCGCTTGGCGGAGCACTTGACAGCCAACTCGGTGAGGTAATCGTACCTGCCCCCCTTGAGGCAGTTGTGCTCGTCCAGCACGTAGACCAGCTTGGGGAAGGCGGGGGTGATGAATACGCCCTTCTCATTCTTGATCCCCTCCAGCCGCTGACGGAGAACTTCCTGAATAATCATGGCGTTCTCCTCCACATAGGGGTCGTCCTCCTGGAGATTGAGGAAGAGGGTCACAAAGGGGGACTGTCCGTTGGTGGTCATCAGGGTGTTGATCTGATACTGGAGGGTCTGGACCCCGTTTTTCAGCTCGCACCGGAGCTGATCCATCACAAGGCGGTCCATGGTCTCCTCATCCACCTTGCCGGCGCACTCATAGGCGATGTGGGCCTTGAACTTCTCCTTGCTCCTGCGCAGATACTTGCCCAGGTGGCGCAGGTCCACGCTCTGTCCGCCGTACTGGTTGGAGGCCACGCAGGCGATGATCTGAGTGGTGATGGTGCAGGCCACCTGGAAGGTCTTGGGGCTCTCAATGAGCTTGCCGTTCATCACGGTGCCGTTCTCCAGCATGTCGCCGATGTTGATCAGACAGCAGTTGAAGATGGGCTGAACGAAGTAGTCGGCGTCGTGGAAGTGGATGGTCCCCTCGTCGTGGGCCTTGGAGATGTGCTCGGGCAGGAGGATGCGCCGGGTCAGGTCCCGGCTCACCTCGCCGGCGATGTAGTCCCGCTGGGTGGCGGCAATCATGGTGTTCTTGTTGGAGTTCTCCTCGGCCAGCTCCTTGTTCTCGTTGCGCAGGAGGGCCAGGATAGACTCGTCGGTGGTGTTGGCCTTCCGGACCAGAGCCCGGTTGTAGCGGTAGATGATGTAGGTCTTGGCCAGGTGGAACTTGTTCCGCTCCACCAGCCCCTGCTCCACCAGGTCCTGGATGTCCTCCACCAGGATGCGCTGCCGCCTCTGGGCCTCGATGCCGTCGATGATGGCGTCGATCTCCGCCCGGCTCAGCCGTTCCTCCTCCGCCACCTCGGCGTTGGCCTTTTCAATAGCGATGACAATTTTGCTGCGATCGTAATCCACGCTGGTTCCGTCCCGTTTGATGACTTTCATTACAGTTCTCCTCTCATTGGTGCAGGGCGCTGAAACAGAATATTTTCCGCTGGAGGTGAGCCTCCAGAATACATGCGCAAGTGGGATTATAGCACATCTAGTCCCCTTTGTCTACAAGATATTGTGCCCGTTTTTAAATCAACGCCAGGAATAATACAAGATGTATTTTTCTGCTTTGTCTGTCTTTTTTCCGCCAGCCCCAATGGTTTCAGTTGCCAGAATCGGGGAAATGTGGTATACTCTGGGGGAAAATTCGGCAAAATGCCCATGGAGGTCTCTATGACAGAACAAGCTGCCGTCGCCATGAGCGGCGGCGTGGACAGCTCCGCCGCCGCCCTCCTTCTTCAACGGGAGGGGCGGAGGCTGCTGGGGCTCACCCTGCGGCTCTTCGACGGCGGGGAGGACGGGGCGGACGCGGCGGCTGTGGCAAAGCAGCTGGGCTTCCCCCACCGGACCCTGGACATGTGCCGGGAATTCCGGGCGGGGGTGATCGAGCCCTTTGTCGCCGACTATGAGCGGGGCCGTACCCCCAACCCCTGCGTGGGATGCAACCGGGCGGTGAAGTTCGGCGCGCTGCTGGGTCAGGCCGCGGAGCTGGGCTGCTCCCGGCTGGCCACCGGCCACTACGCTCGAACGGAATATGACCCGGCGTCGGGCCGCTGGCTGCTGAAAAAGGCGGTCCATCCTGAGAAGGACCAGAGCTATGTGCTGGCCATGCTCACCCAGGAGCAGCTCTCCCAGGCCCTGTTTCCCCTGGGGAGGCTGTCCAAGGAGGAGGTCCGGGCCATTGCCCTGGAGGCCGGCCTGGTCAGTGCCAGGAGGGGGGACAGCCAGGATATCTGCTTCATCCCTGACGGGGACTATGGGGCCTTTATCCGCCGGCATACAGGGCGGGATTACCCCGCCGGCCCCTATCTGGACGAGGACGGGAACCCCCTGGGGCGGCACACCGGCATCATTGACTACACGGTGGGACAGCGCCGGGGGCTGGGGGTGTCCTCCAATCGGGGGAGGCTCTATGTGAAGCAGATCCGCCCCGGGGACAATGCGGTGGTCCTGTCGGAGAATGGCGGCCTCTTCGCCCGGACCCTGGAAGCGGATTCCCTGAACCTGATCGCCTGTTCCCGGCTGGACGGCCCCGTCCGGCTCCGGGCCAGGATCCGTTATCGCATGGAGGAGCAGCCCTGCACCGCCTGGCAGACGGGGGAGGACGCCCTCCGCCTCACCTTCGACAGCCCCCAGCGGGCCATTACCCCCGGACAGACAGTGGTTCTCTACGACGGAGACGCCGTGGTGGGCGGGGGCGCCATTACGAGGCACATTTCCGACTGACAGAAAGGAGCGCTCCCTATGGCAAAGAAAAATAAAAAACGTCAGCACAGCCGCACAGTGGAGCTCAAACGGCAGATGCGGCAGGAGGAGCTGGCCAACGAGAAGGACCGGGCCAAAGACCGGATGGACCCCGCCGCCCGGGCCCTGCTGTACGGCGATCTGGTGTTCCTGGCTATCACCTCCCTGCTCTATCTCAGCCATCTGATCTCCGACTTTGCCAGCGGAATCTGCACGATTATTGGGCTGATCCTGCTGGTCCTGGCGCTGCGGCTCCAGTTTGGAAAGAAAAAGGGCGGCTTCGGTCAGGGCCCCAGGCTGTGACCCTGGCCCCCGCGAGAAAGAAGTTGCTTTTTCCCCAAAGCTGGTATATGATAGCTTTAATTATCAGGAATTTCTGTTCAATGGGAGGAACTTCATGAGAAAAGACGTCGCCCTGCCCGCCCTGGCTCTGGCCGGAGGCACGGCTGGTTTCTTCCTGCGGCGGTGGCAGCTGGCCTCCGCCTATGTCCCGGAGACGGGGCTGTTTGTCCATGGCGCCCCCGCCACCCTGCTCCTGTTGGCGCTGGCCGGTGCGTTGACCCTGATGTTTCTCCTTCTGACGCGGTGCGAGGGGGGGCCGGACGACTTTCTGCCCGCCTTCGGCTGTCCGGAGACGGGGCAGCTCACCGTACTGACCGCCGCCGGGCTTCTGCTGATGGCCGCCGGGGCGCTGGGCCTCCGGGAGGGCCTGTCTTCCCTCCAGCTGTGGCGGGCCTATCCGGAGCTCTATCAGCTCTCCACCCCCGGCTCCCAGCTGATTGCCGCGGTCCTGTGCCTGCCCGCCGGGCTGGGGATTGTGCTGATGGGGCGGATGTCCTGCCGGCGTGAGCTGGATAACTGGGCCTGCCGTCTGGCCCCCTTCCCCCCTCTGGCCGGGTTGGTGTGGCTCTTCTATGTCCACCTGAAGCACGGCACCGAGCCGGTGCTGATGAAATACGGCTTCGAGCTGTTTGCCGTCCTGCTGCTCGCCCTGGCCCACTACGATTCCGCCGGCTTTCTCTTTGGCCGGCCCCATCCCTGGCGGACCGCCTTCCTGACTCTGACCGGAGCTGCGGCGGGCATTACCTCTTTAGCCGACCAGACCGGCCTGTTCACCGCCGCCGCCACCCTGGCCTGCTCTCTGTCCGCCCTGGCCCTCGGACGGGCGCTGCTGCGCAACACCTTTGGCCCGCCCTGGCCCAAACGGCTGATGTCGGAGCGAATGCCTCCCACGGAGGAGGATAACATGTCTGAACACGACGCATGACCTGCGTTTTGTAGGGGCGGGTATCATCCGCCCCTACAAAACGCGCACAGGAACGGCGGGCACATAATACGCGCCCCTACACAGCGTTTCCAACATTATGAATTGTAAGGGAGACCGTTACCATGGAAAACAAACGTTTTTATATCACCACCCCCATCTACTACCCCAGCGACAAGCTGCACATCGGCCACACCTACTGCACCGTGGCCACCGACGCTATGGCCCGGTACAAGCGCCTCACCGGCTGCGAGGTGATGTTCCTCACCGGCACCGACGAGCACGGCCAGAAGATCGAGGACAAGGCCAGAGAGGCGGGGGTCACCCCCCAGCAGTTTGTGGACAACATCGTCACCGGTCCACGGGGCATCCTGGACCTGTGGAAGCTGATGAACATTTCCAACGACCGCTTTATCCGCACCACCGACGCTTACCACGTGACCGCCATCCAGAAAATTTTCCGGAAGATGTACGACAACGGGGACATCTACAAGGGCACCTATAAGGGCAAGTACTGCAAGCCCTGCGAGTCCTTCTGGACGGACAGCCAGCTGGTGGACGGCAAGTGCCCCGACTGCGGCCGTGAGGTCCAGGACGCGGAGGAGGAGGCCTACTTCTTCCGGCTGTCCAAGTACGCGGACAAGGTCCAGCACCTGCTGGAGGACACCGACTTCCTGGAGCCCCGCTCCCGGGTGAACGAGATGGTGAACAACTTTATCAAGCCCGGCCTGGAGGACCTGTGCGTCAGCCGCACCAGCTTCACCTGGGGCATCCCGGTGGACTTCGACCCCGGCCATGTGGTCTACGTGTGGGTGGACGCCCTGTCCAACTATATCACCGCCCTGGGCTACGGCAACGACCAGTACCACGACTATGAGAAGTTCTGGCCCGCCGACGTCCACTTTGTGGGCAAGGAGATCGTCCGGTTCCACTCCATCATCTGGCCCGCCATGCTTATGAGCCTGGGCGAGCCCCTGCCCAAAAAGGTCTTCGGCCACGGCTGGCTGCTGCTGGACGGCGGCAAGATGTCCAAGTCCAAGGGCAATGTGGTGGACCCCTATATTCTGGCGGAGATGTTCGGGGTGGACGCCCTGCGCTTCTTCCTGCTGCGCACCTTCCCCTTTGGCTCGGACGGCAACTTCTCCAACGAGGCCCTGATCCAGACCATCAACGTGGACCTGGCCAACGACCTGGGCAACCTGCTCAGCCGCACCGTATCCATGGTGGGCAAGTACTTTGGGGGACAGCTGCCGGCCGGCAGCGGAGCGTCGGAGTTTGACAGGCATTTGGCAGAGGAGTGCGCCAAGCATGAAACCTTTGCAATCACTGTGACCGGGGAGCACGCCTGCGACGCCGAACTCATCGGTCTGGCCGCCGGTCTGCGCAGCCGCTACGAGGACGCTATGGAGCACTTCGCCTTCCAGAACGCCCTGACGGAAATCTTTAAGGTCATCGACCGGGCCAACAAGTATATCGACGAGAACGCCCCCTGGGTGCTGGCCAAGGATATCACTGCCAACGGCTCCCGGCTGGCCCATGTGATGTACAATCTGCTGGAAACCCTGCGGATCTGCGCCATCCTGCTGACCCCCTTCATCCCCACCTCCGCCGCCGAGGTGCTGCGGCAGATCGGCGCCTGTGAGAAGTGCTCCACCTGGGACAGCGCCGCCGTCTGGGGCTCCCTGCCCGGGACGGTGGCCGTCCAGCGGGGGGACAACCTCTTCCCCCGCATCGACGCGGACAAGGCCCTCAAGGAGCTGGAGGCCACCGCCGAGGCCGCCAAAAAGGCCGCCCTCCCTGACCTGGAGATCGAGCCCCAGCTGGAGGAGAAGGTGGACTTCGACACCTTCTGCAAGTCCGACTTCCGGGCGGTGAAGGTGAAGGACTGCCAGCCGGTGAAAAAGAGCGACAAGCTGCTCAAATTCACCCTGGACGACGGCACCGGCACCGACCGGCAGATTTTATCCGGCATCGCCAAGTGGTACAAGCCCGAGGAGCTGGTGGGCAAGACCCTGATGGCAATCGTCAACCTGCCCCCCCGGAAGATGATGGGCCTGGAGTCCAACGGAATGCTCATCTCCGCCGTCCACACCGAGAAGGGGGAGGAGGCCCTGAATCTACTCATCCTGGATGACAAAATCCCCGCCGGAGCGAAAATGTGTTGAAAAAGTGTGAAAAGTGTGCTGCCGCTCTTGGAGGGACAGCACACTTTTTTTCTTGTGGGAGCTTCATTTTTATGAAAATATCATCTTTCCAAGGTGCAATTTTTCTTGTATGATAGTGATGTAAGCGTTAGAGGAAAGACAGAATACCCAAAGGAGGTAATCACAATGCGAAAAACCAAAATCATCTGTACCCTGGGCCCCGCGGTGGACAGTGAGGACATGATCCGCACCCTCATCCGCACCGGCATGGACGCGGCCCGGTTCAATTTTTCCCATGGCAGTCACCCGGAGCACCTGGAGCGGCTGAACCGGCTCAAGTCGGTCCGGGACGCCATGGGCCGGCCGGTGGCTACCATTCTGGACACGAAGGGCCCTGAGATCCGCATCAAGAGCTTCGAGACCAAGTCCGTCACCCTGGAACCCGGCGATACCTTCACCCTCACCACCGAGGATGCGGCGGGCAATCAGGGCCGGGTGTCGGTCACCTATCCCCAGCTCCACGAGGAGATCCGGCCCGGCCAGGAGATTCTCATTGACGATGGCCTGGTGGCCATCCGGGTGGACCGGATTGAGGGCGCCGAGATTATCTGCACCGTGGAGAACGGCGGCACCCTGTCGGCCAACAAGTCTATCAACATCCCCGGGGTCCATATCCAACTGCCCGCTCTCACCGGGAAGGACGTGGACGACATCCGCTTCGGCGTGGAGAATGACTTCGACTTCATTGCCGCCTCCTTTGTCCGCCGGGCGGCGGATGTGGAGGCCGTGCGGGCCGTCCTCCACGAGTGCGGCGGGGATGACGTGAAGATCATTGCCAAGATTGAGAACCAGGAGGGCGTGGACAACCTGAACGAAATTCTGGAGGCCGCCGACGGCATTATGGTGGCCCGGGGCGATCTGGGGGTGGAGATTCCCGCCGCCCGGGTGCCCATCCTGCAAAAGCAGATGATCCGCAAGGGGCTCCAGGTGGGCAAGCCGGTGATTACCGCCACCCAGATGCTGGACTCCATGATGCGCAATCCCCGGCCCACCCGGGCGGAGGTGTCCGACGTGGCCAACGCCGTCTACGACGGCACGGGCAGCGTGATGCTCTCCGGCGAGACCGCCGGGGGCAAGTACCCGGTGGAGGCCCTCCAGGCCATGGTGGGTATTGTCACCGAGACGGAGGGGGCCATCGACTACTGGAAGCAGTTCCAGAAGCAGCGTATCCTCCCCGCCTCCAACATCAACGACGCGATTACCCACACCTGCTGCCTCACCGCCAAGGACCTGGACGCCAAGGCTATCCTCACCGCCACCAATTCGGGCCGCAGCGCCCGGATGATCTGCCGGTTCCGCCCCGCCTGCCCCATCGCCGCCCTCACCATGCACGAGAAGGTGCGCCGGCAGCTCAACCTCTCCTGGGGCATCATCCCCTTCCTCACCGGCGAGGTCAACTCCACCGACCGGATCTTCTCCCTGTCCACCGAGGTGGCGCTGAAGGAGGGCCTGGTCCGGAACGGCGACACCGTGGTCATCACCGCCGGCGTCCCTCTGGGCAGGAGCGGCTCCACCAATCTGATTAAGGCTCAGGTCATTGACGAGGATGCCATGTAACCGCAGAAATAAGAATGGCCCCGCCTCCAGTTTTGGAGACGGGGCTGTTTTTGTTGACAGAGCGGGAAACCGCTGGTAAAATGACGGTAAGGTGCGCTGGCAAAGCGGACGGCGGTTTGGCTACACCTCTGCAAAGGAGGTGAATGCCCATGCCTTTGACGATGACGGTTACATTCCATATTGGCAAATATACCGTAACAGTTCAGGTCAAGGTAAAGTGAAACCGCCACCTTGCACGAGGTGACGGTTTCTTAGGCTTTACCTAAGTTTCCCTAATCCATGCGCGGGCCAAACCGCCGAAGCTCAGCAGTGCCCTACACACCCTGATTATATCACAGAGCTCCTCTGCGTGTCAAGGTGTGGAACAGGCCCGTTCTCTTTTTGAGAGCGGGTCTGTTTTATTCCTCCGCCACGGTGAGAATATCGGTGAGCTGACAGTCCAGCGCCTCGATGATGCGCCCCAGGTTGTAGCCGTCCAGGCGACATACTTTATTTTTATAGTAGCTGTCAATAACATGATACTGAATACCGGTACGCTTCGCAAGATTGTATCGGCTGATGCCATTAGCATCTAAATATTCAGCTAGACAATACCGTACAACCTTCATCATTATACCCTCTTTTCAATATATATCATAAGAGAGTTATATGTTAGTTGACAAGCGTTCTATTATGGTATATTCTAGATATAGTATATACTATAAGGGGTGAATATCGTGACCGACAATGACATGATCAACTATGAAGAGTTGTACCACCTGTTGTTCAACGCCATCACCGACGCGCTGGAGGCGATGGGCCGCCTGGATATACCAATGGCCTGCCGTCTGCTGGAGGACGCTCAGGTCGAGGCGGAGGACCGGATATTAGCGGATGAATAAAGCGGGGCGCGCCAGCCGGTGCGCCTCGTTTCGCGTTTCTATCCGTCATTTCGGGAAAATAAAAAAATTCTCTTGACTTTATCGCTTCTTTGCGTTACACTTCAACGGTACAAAGTGTCAAAGCGGCGCAAGGAGAGGACTGTTTTATATGGCAATCAAAATCATTATGCTGCTGGTGTTCTTCGGGGTCATGGTGGGCATCGGCCTGTACTGCCGGAAAAACGCCGCCGACGTAAACGGCTTTGTGCTGGGCGGACGCTCCGTGGGCCCCTGGCTCACCGCCTTCGCCTACGGCACCTCCTATTTCTCCGCTGTGGTCTTTGTGGGCTACGCCGGTCAGTTCGGCTGGAAATACGGGATCGCCGCCACCTGGGCGGGCATCGGCAACGCCGTCCTGGGCTCCCTGCTGGCCTGGGTGGTGCTGGGCCGCCGCACCCGGATCATGTCCCAGCACCTGGACAGCGCCACCATGCCTGAGTTTTTCGGAAAGCGGTTTGGCTCCGCCTCGCTGAAGATTGCCGCCTCGGTGATTATCTTCATCTTCCTGATTCCCTATACCGCCAGCCTGTACAACGGCCTGAGCCGCCTGTTCGGCATGGCTTTCGACATTGACTACGCCGTCTGCGTCATTGCCATGGCCATTCTTACCGGCATCTACGTCATCGCCGGCGGCTACATGGCCACCGCCATCAACGACTTCATCCAGGGCATCATCATGCTCTTCGGCATCAGCGCGGTGATTGTGTCGGTGCTGAACAGCCAGGGCGGCTTTATGGCGGCCCTGACCAAACTGGCCCAGGTCTCCAACGAGACCGCCGCCGGCCCGGTGGCAGAGGCCCCGGGCGTGTTCGCCTCCTTTTTCGGCCCCGACCCGGTGAACCTGCTGGGCGTGGTCATCCTCACCTCTCTGGGCACCTGGGGACTGCCCCAGATGGTCCAGAAGTTCTACGCCATCAAGAGCGAGAAATCCATCAACACCGGCACGGTGATCTCCACCCTCTTTGCCATGGTGGTGGCCGGCGGGTGCTACTTCCTGGGGGGCTTCGGCCGGCTGTTCTCCGCCCAGCTGGACCCCGCCGGCAGCGGCGCCCCCGCCGGCGGCTTCGACGCGGTCATCCCCACCATGCTCTCCGGCCTGCCCGACCTGCTCATCGCCGTGGTGGTGATCCTGGTGCTGTCCGCCTCCATGTCCACCCTCAGCTCCCTGGTGCTCACCTCCAGTTCCACCATGACGCTGGACCTGCTCAAGGGACACGTCATCAAGGAGATGAGTGAGAAAAAGCAGCTCTTCATCATGCGGGTGCTCATCGCGGTGTTCATCGCTATCTCTGCGGTGCTGGCCATCATCCAGTACCGCTCCAGCGTCACCTTCATCGCCCAGCTCATGGGCGTATCCTGGGGCGCTCTGGCTGGCGCCTTCCTGGCCCCCTTCCTCTACGGCCTGTACTGGAAGGGCACTACCAAAATCGCCTGCTGGGTCAGCTTCATCTTCTCCACCGCGGTTATGCTGGCTGATATCTCCCCCTTGAAAGCCCACTTCCCCACCCTGCTGGTCTCCCCCATCAACTGCGGCGCGTTCTGTATGATCGTGGGGCTGGTAATCGTGCCGGTGGTGTCCCTCATCACCGCCAAGCCCCAAAAGGTGCTGGTGGACGATGCCTTCTCCTGCTATGAGGAGAAGGTCACCGTCCGGAAGAGCCAGGCTCTGGGCGACCCTCAGTAAAAAATCCCCTCTTCCTCTTTCCAATCGGCGGAGCCTGTGGTATGCTATATCACAGGCTCTGTCAGTTTTACACTGCGTAGGGGCGGATATCATCCGCCCGTTTTCTGGAGCTGCGCGTGTATCGCGGGCGGATGATATCCGTCCCTACATCACGTCCTCAGAAAGGAATCCGATACCCATGATCTTCGACATTCACACCCACACCTTCCCGGACAAAATTGCTGTCTCTACCATTGAAAAGCTCCAGTCCATGTCCCACACCGTAGCCTTTTCCGACGGCACTGAGGCGGGGCTGCGGGCTTCAATGACACAGGCCGGCATCGACGGCTGTCTGGTCCTCCCCGTAGCCACCAGCGCCCGGCAGGTGATTCACGTCAACGACGCCTCCGCCCGGCTCAACGACCGGGGCCCCGAGACCGGCCTGTGGTCCTTCGGCTGCATGCACCCGGACTTTGACGGCTGGAAGGAGGAGCTGGCCCGCATCGCGGAACTGGGCATGAAGGGGGTCAAGCTCCACCCCATCTATCAGGGCCTGGACTTCGATGACGTGCGTTATCTGCGCATCCTGGACCGGTGCGGCGAACTGGGGCTGACCGTCCTCACCCACGCCGGACGGGACATCGGCTTCCCCCTCCGGGACCACTGTACCCCCGAGATGACCCTCAACGCCCTGCGTCAGGTGGGGCCTGTTACCCTCATCCTGGCCCACATGGGAGGCTGGCGGGAGTGGGACCGGGTGGAGGCCCTGCTGCCCGAGACCGGGGTCTATCTGGACACCGCTTTCGCCCTGGGCCGCATCTCCCCCCTGGGGGACGGCTACTACGGCCCCTCCGACCTGCCCCTGATGGAGGTGGAGCAGTTCGTCCGCATGGTACGCAGCTTCCCCGGACGGGTCCTTTTCGGCACCGACAGCCCGTGGCGGGACCAGAAGGAGGGGGTCCAGCTTATAGAGGACCTCCCGCTCACTCGGGAGGAGAAGGACGGCATCCTGGGCGGCTATGCCCAAAGGCTGCTGGGGCTTTAAGTGAAGCCGTTGACATGTAGGGCGGGACGACCCCGGCCCGCCGCTTTCACCAAAAGATGTATTTTTTAGATATGGCGTGCCGAGTCGTCGCGCCCTACAGAAGGAGCGATACCATGTACATCGACCAAACCCGCTATACCACCCGCCCCACCGACGGCCGCATCCCCCAGGAGCTGGCCATCTACGACCGGCTGGAGGAGCTGTCCATCCCCTATGTCCGGGTGGACCACGACCACGCCGATACCATCGAGATCTGCCACGAGGTTGAGAAGGTGCTGGGCTCCAAGATCTGCAAGAATCTGTTCCTCTGCAACCGCCAGCAGACCGGCTTCTACCTGCTGATGATGCCGGGGGACAAGCCCTTCAAGACCAAGTTCCTCTCCGCCCAGTTGGGGTGCTCCCGGCTGTCCTTCGCCGACGACGGCCATATGCGGGACTATCTCAGCACCATCCCAGGCTCGGTCTCCGCCCTGGAGCTTCTCTTTGACACAGACCGGCGCGTCCAGCTGGTCATTGACCGGGACCTGCTGGCCGACGAGTTCATCAGCGGCCACCCGGGCATCTCCACCTCCACCCTCCAGCTGAAGCAGGAGGACCTTTTGAAGTTTGTGGAGTCCACCGGCCACCCGCCCATCTACATCGACCTCCCCGACCCGCGAACGGAAGGGGTCTGACATGCACCGTCCAAGGATCGCCCCGCTGGCCCTGTCTCTCCTCCTCCTGGCCTCCTGCGGGTCCCCGCCCGCTCAGAGCGGCGGGGAGGACTGCCGGGAACAGGAGGCCTGGTCGGCGGGCTACGCGGCGGGCTATGAGGACGGCTGCCATGAGGGCATGTCCGCCCGGCCCGGCCCGGGAGAGGCCGGCCAGCCGGAGGATCCTGAGCCGGCCCCCTCCGAGCCGGATCCATCCGGCTTCGTGATGCTCTCCGACGCTGTCCCAGACGCAGTCCTGGAGATCCGGTATCACTCTGCCTACAACTTCGTGGGGGAACGGATCGACGGTTACGAGGCCCCGGTGGCCCTCCTCACCCGTGAGGCCGCCGAGGCCCTGAGCGCAGTGAGCGATGACCTGGCAGAGCAGGGCTACTGCCTGAAGATCTACGACGCCTATCGCCCCCAGAGGGCGGTGGACCACTTCCGGCGGTGGGCCGCCGACCCGGAGGATATCTCTATGAAGGACTATTTCTACCCCGAGCTGGACAAGTCCGTCCTCTTCTCCCAGGGGTACATCTCCGCCCGGTCGGGGCACAGCCGTGGCTCCACCGTGGACCTGACCCTCTTCGATATGGCCTCCGGCAAGGAGGCGGACATGGGGGGGTCCTTCGACTGGTTCGGGCCCCGCTCCCACCCCGGCTACACCGGGCTGACCGAGGAGCAGGCCGCCAACCGAAAGCTCCTGCGGGATACCATGCTGGCCCACGGTTTTAGGGGCATCGATACCGAGTGGTGGCACTTCACCTTGAAAAACGAGCCCTACCCCGACACCTACTTTGACTTTCCTGTGGAGGTGCTGTCCTGATGGTCAGGGGAGAAGATATGAGCGGTCCCGGCTCCAGCCAGACGCTCCTGTCGGAGCGGATCGCTTTTGCAGAGGAGCTCCTGAAAAAATACGGCGCGGAGCTGGTGGGGACAACCCGGGAGCTGGAGACATTTGGATACGCTGACGGAACCTTTTTCCAGGAGGAAGAGGAAAAGCGAATCTGGAAGCGGGGGAAAGACTACATCCGGGTGGACAAGATGTTTTTTTCAAAGGGAGCTTTTATCGTCCTGGAGTTCTCAGACAGGCCGGAGGGGCCCTATGAGGACGCAGACCCCTTCCCCTGCGATCTGCCTGACGCAGGATTCGAAGCGGAGATCCGTTTTGCTCTTAGCGTTGACCTGGAGCGATTTTTGGGATATATGCGGACACAGGGCTGGCGGGCAGAGACCGGCCCGAACCCTCCGCTCCCCCAACGGATCACCGACCGGTACCGCAATCTTCCGAAGCTGTGGCTCCAGTTCATCGGCCAAGTCCGGGAGCTGTCCAGCCCCGACGAGACAACCTGGTTCCTGTGCGCCGGGGACTACGACACCCGGCTGGACCACGCGTGGCGCTGGGACGAGTGGGAACAGCTCAGCCTGCAAAGCGCGGAGGGGGATGAGATATGGACGGCTGAAATCAAAGCCTTTTGGGACGATCATCTTCCTATTGTCATGTCGGTGCGGGGAAGTTACGCCTATTACGCGATTTCCATGACAGACGGCTCGGTGGTATACGGCTCTGAACCGGAATTTGAAGCGTGTCAAACCATTGCCGGCTCTTTCCAGGACTTTCTAAGCAAGATAAAAGAGGGCGAAATTGCGTTATAAAGCAAACGAGCACCACCCGAGAAGGGTGGTGCTTTCGTCTGTTTACGCCTTGCGCAGGATGCCCATGGGGGTGCACTCCTCCCCCTGGCCCAAGGGGTTGTCCCCCAGCGCCCGGGCCAGCCAGTCCAGGGTGGGCTGCTTCTCGGAGAAACCCAGGATATTGGCCCCCAGATCGTTGATGTCCACAATGGCGACAGGGTATCCAAGCGCCTGTGCCAGTCGCTTGGCCGTCCCCATGGGGTCGGCGGGTGTGAGGACCACATAGTGGTCATAGGGCGGGATGGTGCCCTCGGTGGGACCGTCGATACCCCGGGCCTTAGGGCCGGCCACGTTGTAGAACCAGCCCCGCTGGCCAAAGATTTTTCCAATCACTGAGCAGAAGGCAGCGAACAGGATCCGCAGGGTGCCGCACTCCTGGAGGGCCATCTCCATGGTCTCCGGGATGCCCAGGCCGATGCCGGCGGGGGTCTTGGTGACGTAGCGGCTCAGGGTGACCGCAAGCTTTCGGGGACGGATGTCCTCCATAGGGATAGCCCGGCTCTGGGTGCAGGCCACCGCCTTTTCCGAGATAAACAGGATGTCCCCCGGCTGCAGTTTGTCCCTGGGGTATTTGTTGACCACGTCCACCATGTCGTCGTCCTTGGTGATCAGGTGGGTCTTGACGGGAATACGCAGATAATCCACGCCGTCCACGGCACGGACCAGGTTCTTGCCGGGGTTGGCGCTGTAATTCTCACTCATGGGCAGGGCTCCTCTCATTGGTGCAAAATTCTTGGGTTATTATACCACTAGGATTCCTGAGATGCTACCCGTTTTCTAAATTTAATAATTCACCCAAAAGATAGCCGTCCTTCACCCCGATAATTTGTGCCTTCCGCAGCCGGTTGTGGAGGTTTTCTCCGCTCTTTACCCCCACCCTGCAGTACTGACGGGTGCGGCCCCACCACAGGCCGTCCCGCTCCTCCTCAAAGAGGACCACTACCTTGTCCCACCACTCCAGATAGCTGCGCTCCATCCGGGAAGCCGCCCGGGCGGCCTGGCGGGCCCGCTCCTCCTTGACAGCCTTTGGCACCTGTCCGGGCATAGCCGCCGCCGGGGTGCCGGGGCGCTTGGAGTAGGGGAAGATGTGCATGGAGGCAAAGGCGCACCGAGAGATAAAGTCCATCGATTCATAAAATTCCTCGTCGGTCTCACCTGGGAACCCCACAATCATGTCGGCGGTGATGGCGGGGACGGGGTTTTGGAAGTATTTCCAAATCAGTCCCACGCTCTCCATAAACCGGGCGGTGTCATACCTCCGGTTCATCCGTTTCAGGGTGGCGTCGCAGCCGCTCTGGAGGGACAGGTGAAAGTGGGGGCACAGGTTGTCCAATTTCGCTGCCCGGAGGCAAAATTCCTCGGTGATGGTCCGGGGCTCCAGGGACCCCATCCGGATGCGGCAGCCGGGGGCGGCGGCGCAGACGGCCTCAATCAGGTCGATCAGCTCCGGCTTCCCAGCCAAATCCCGGCCCCAGGAGGAGATCTCAATGCCGGTGAGGACAAGCTCCTTGTACCCCTCCCCGGCCAGCCTGGCCGCCTGGACGGCGGCATCTTGAAGCGGCAGGGAGCGGACCGGCCCCCGGGCGTAGGGGATGATGCAGTAGGTGCAGAAGTTGACGCAGCCGTCCTCCACCTTGAGCATGGCCCTCGTTCTCCCCTCCAGCCCTCCGGCGGGCAGGGGCTCAAAGGTCCGGCGCTTCATCACGTCGTCCAGGGCGGCGACGGGCTGGCGCTCCCGATAGGCGTTCTCCACCAACTCCACAAATCCCTGCCGGTCCCCGGTACCCGCCACCAGGTCCACGGGCAGGTTCTCTATATCGTCGGGGTGGGTCTGGGGGTAGCAGCCGCACACCGCCACCAGAGCTTCTGGTGACCGCTTCCGGGCCTGCCGGACCACCTGCCGGGATTTCTTGTCGCTCACCGCCGTGACGGTGCAGGTGTTGATGATGTAGACGTCCGCCTCCCCCTCGAAGGGGACCAGAGTGTGGCCCCGTCCGGTGAACAGCTGCTCCAGGGCCTGGGTCTCGTACTGGTTCACCTTGCAGCCCAGGGTGTAAAAGGCGGCCTTCATGCGCCGTGCTCCGGGACCACGGCGAAGAAGGTCAGATCGCCGTCACTGTCGTTGATGAGGCTGTGTTCATGGCCCTTGGGGCAGTAGTGGACCGACCCGGCGGACAGGGGCTCATACTGCCCGTCGCACAGCACCTTGCCGGTGCCGGACAGGATACAGATGATCTCGCTGCTGGTGTCGTGGGTGTGCAGGCCGATGGTGCAGCCGGGGGCCAACAGCCCCTTCATGATCTTGTTGTCCCCGTCCACGTACATATGGGACGCCACCTGTCCCTCGCCCCCCCGCATATTGGGGATGACGGTCTCCGGGATCTGGTCAAAATTCAGTAACATAGTGGTTTCCTCCTCGTTTTTCATTCTTTCGTAGGGCGGGACGACTCGGCCCGCCGCTTTCCGTCTCCGCGTCCGTTCAGGGACGGCGCGCCGGGTCGTCGCGCCCTACACACGTTTATTCTGCGGGCGGATGATATCCGCCCCTACACGCCCTCAAACTCGCAGTCCTCCCAGCGAAGGCTATAATGCTCGTTGTTGTAGTCCAGGTCGTCCAGGTCCCCCGTCAGCTCCGGGTGGAGCATACAGGCTGTGTGTTCGCTGATATGCAGCCTTGTGTTTCGGGTAAACGCCGCCCCCTGGGCGCCGTAGAAGACCATCTGCTTGAAAATATCCATCGCCCGGCCCTGCTCCGACTGGGGCACCCCCTCCAGCCCGATATCCGGCCGGCCGAATTTCAGCATACCCCGGGTGTGGAGCCAGAAGCTGCCGTCCTCCATGGGGCTCCACAGGAAGGTCACGTGCTCCCAGGGGGAGAAGGGCGGGTCAAAAAAGGTTTTCCACCCCTGGGGCGAGATAAGCCGCAGGGCGTGGAGGTCCAGCACCGCATCCGCCCCCATGTCCAGCGCCGCCTGGACAATGCCCACGGCGTTGCGCAGATAGTCCAGGGTGTCGTCCTTCTGGACCTCCCCCTGGAGAATCAGCCAGGTCTCCCCGGCCTTTGCTTTCTCATACAGGGCCCTGTCCTGGTTCTCCAGCACCTGGCCCAGAGCGCCGCCCAGCAGCTGGTCCATCTCGGCGGCGTGCTCCGCGCGGCGGAAGGCCTTGATTACCAGCCCGGCGGGCACCTCGTCCACACGGTGCCGGGAGCGGGAAATCTCCAGTTCCGCCTCCCCGTCTATGCCAATCACCGCGTAGTACAGATAGGGCCGCCTGCCCGTGTCCTGATAATAGGGGCGCGCAAGCTGTTTTTCCATCCTTCCATCACTCCGTTTCAGATAAAATTTTCACCGGAAAGCCCAGCGCCTCCAGCTCCGGGGACAGCCGCTCCACCAGCGGCGCGCCGAACAGCCAGATCTCCCGCCGCCAGGGGTGGCCCAGATAGCCCCATTTCAGGTCCCGCTGGACGAAAAAGTAATAGTCCCCGTCGGGGTAAAATTCGGGAAAATAGGCGTTGTAGCCCCCGCCCAGCACGCCGCCGTACCGCGCATCCTCCACCCAGTGGTCGTGCTCGGTGACGGGCCGGCGGGGGTCGTAGCGAAAGCCGCTGTGCTGCCAGTCCAGGGCGTAAATCCAGTCGTCCTCCCCCAGGCAGGCAACCAGAGCCTGGACAACTGCGGCCGCGAAGTCCTCATACTGCCAGTCCACGGGGTAATAGGCCAGATCGTGGACCACCCAGGGCGCGGAGAGCCGGAAGGGAGGTTGACTGCTCCGGATACTGGGCTGGAATTGCAGCTCATTGTCGATTCTGTCCCAGATTTGGTTGTACTCCTCGTCCTCCAGGATAGAAAAGAAGGTTTCCAACGGACAGGTCCCCTTTCACCTTGTAGGGCGGGACGACTCGGCCCGCCGTTTTCCATCTCCGCGTCCGTTCAGGGACGGCGCGCCGGGTCGTCGCGCCCTACCTGTCGCCGCTTGACGGCTCCTCCAAATCCTCTGGTTTCAGCTCCATCAGCTGTTCTCTGGTGGGCTCCTCCAGCTGGGAGACCCGGTCGGCCTGGCGGGCCACCGCCTGCTCAAAGAGGTTGCGCACGTCCCGGGCGTTGCCGAAGTTCTCATCCCGGCTGTCGTACAGCTCCTGGAGGTCCTTTTCCATAAACCGCTCCCCCTCCTCTGAGAGGGTGTAGCCGTTCTTTTTGCACATGGACCGGAAAATCTCCATCAGCTGCCCGCCGTCGTAGTCCTCGAAGAAGAAATACTTGTTGAACCGGGATTCCAGCCCCGGGTTGGCGTGGATAAACTGCTCCATCCGGTCGGTGTACCCCGCCACGATCACGATCAGGTCCTTCCGGTGGTCCTCCATATTTTTCAAAATGACCTCAATGGCCTCATGGCCGAAGTCGTTGGCGTTGTCGGCGTTGACCAGGGCGTAGGCCTCGTCGATGAACAGCACCCCGCCGATGGCCTTCTGGACGGCCTCCTGGGTTTTGAGGGCGGTCTGGCCCACGAACCCGGCTACCAGGCCGGACCGGTCCACCTCCACCAGCTGGCCCTGGGAGAGCACCCCCACGGCGTGGTAAATTTTGGCCAGCAGACGGGCAACGGTAGTCTTGCCGGTGCCCGGGTTACCCATAAACACCAGATGGAGGGACATGGGAGGCACGGGCAGGCCGGCCTCCTCCCGCAGCTTGCGCACCTTCACCAGATTGATGAGGCTCTTCACGTCCTTTTTCACCTTGTCCAGGCCGCACAGCCCGTCCAGCTCAGCCAGCAGCTCCTCCAGGGTGGGCTCGGGCTCCTTGGGCGGCTCCTCCCCCTCCTTCTTTGCCGGGGCGGCCTCTTTTTTGACGGCAGGAGCGGCGCTCTGACCCGGCCTGGGGGCGATAAACTCGTCCGCCCGGAGGTTGGGACGGTCGGCGCGCAGGCCGTCCCTGTCGCACAGCCCCAGAAGCACGTCGTTGCAGGCGTTGACAAAGCCCGCCTCGCTCTCGCTGACCACCCCGTCCACCGCGGCAAAGAGGAGCAGGAGGAGGGTGAGCTGGTCGGCAAACCGCCGGGCCAGGGCGGTGCCCTTCAGGCGGTCGTACCGCCGCAGGTCCTCAAAAAAGGCAGGAGGCTGGAACAGGTCGAAGTTGGCCACCCCGGAGGCTACCTCCCAATACAGGGCGGAGGGAGCCTGACGGCCGGAGGAATAGATGGCGTTGTAAAATTCCACGTGCCTGGGGGAGATGGAGCTGGCGCTGTCCGCCTGCCACACCCCCAAAACATACTGACGCATATATCCATCCACCTGAGTGCTGAAGGCCATGCGCAGTGAGGGATCGGGGATCAGCTTCCGGAACGCGGTCATCACTTCGTTATATTGCTTGTGGACTTCGCTGGCTGTCATAATGGCACTCATGGCGGACGCCCTCCTTTTCGTGTTCCCATTATAGTAAAAAGGTACGCCCAGGTCAAGCCGCCCCGGCAGATTGACATAAAATTATGAAAATTTTGTTACTTCGCTCTTTCACCGTTGACGGGAGGAGAAAATCCCTGTAAAATAGAGAAGCTAACGAATTTATATCTGAGATTGGAGAGCGATCATGGCAGACAGACAGAACCCACCCCGCCGGACCGGCGAACACCGGCAGACCTCCTACCGGGAAGATGGCGAGCGCCGCCAGTCCCCCAGAGAGGAAAGCGAGCGCCGGACCTCCGCTCCACGGGAGCGGCGGCAGGCCCCTCCCCGGCGCGGCGATGTGATCCGGTGTGAGAACTGCGGGGAGGACTATTCCATCACCTATAAGCGCTGCCCCTTCTGCGACGAGCGCCCCGGCCGGGGCGGCTCTGCCGGCAAGCGGGTTTCCAATACCAGGGGGGGAGGCTACGGACAGCCCGTCAACCCCATCCAGGTCGCGGGCCTGGTGGTCTCCCTGATCCTGATTGTCAGCGCGATGTTTATTGTGTTCCGCTTCCTTGGAGCGCCCATCTTCGGCGGCGGAAAGAAGCCCCCTGAGCCGGGCTCCTCCTCCACCAGTCAGAGCAATACCGACCCGAGCGGCTCCGGCGTTCAGCCCGGCGGCCCCGACGTGAGTGGGCCCCAGGTCCCCGACGACAATCCGCCGGTGGAGCCGCCCCCCGCTGACACAAGTGTCCCCGGCACGGTGGTCAACGCGGGCAACGGCCTGAATGTCCGCTCCGGCCCCGGCACAGGCAACACCAAGGTGGGCACGCTCCGCAACGGCGAACAGGTCACCGTTCTGGGGGAGGAAAACGGCTGGTATCATATCCGCTACAGCGGCGACCAGGAGGGCTATGTCTCCAAGGAGTACGTCTCCACTGCCGACGCCCCCGTCGAACCCGATTCCAGCGGTACCGTGACCGGCGCCGGTACCGGCGGCCTGCGGGTCCGCTCCGGCCCGGGCACGAACCACGACCGGGTGGACAAGCTGGAAAACGGCGACAAGGTCACCATCCTGGACGAGGAAAACGGCTGGTATCATATCCAGTACAGCGGCGGCAAGGAGGGCTATGTCTCCAAGCAGTATATCTCTGTGGGCTGACAGTACGGCGGCCCCGTCTCCAAAACAGGAGACGGGGCCGTTTTTCTGCCGAAAAATGGGCGCAGTTTCCCCTCAGTTCCGTAAGGTGTACGCAAACATGCAACTTTTCGGGAAATCCCGCCATGGTTGAGGGAAGGTCCCGCCCCCGCCGCGCGGGCGGGCCTGGAACCTCAACATAAAAAATGGAGGTAATATGATGAACCGTACACAAAACTACAATCTCTGCCAGTGGGAAGCTGCGGACAAGGTCCAGCGGACCGACTTCAACGCCGACAACGCCAAGATTGACGCCGCCCTGACGGCGATGGAGGCAAGCAAGGGAAACTGCCGGGTAATTACGGGCACCTATGTGGGAACAGGAACCGCGGGGGAGAAAAATCCCACCGTGATCACCTTCCCCGCAAAACCTCTAATCGTATTCATCTATTACAACAGCCTTCCCATGATTGCGATTTACGGCACAAAATACAATATATTGCTGAGCGCAAACGGCTATAACAGGCTGTGCTACGCCTCATGGTCGGGCAATACCCTCTCCTGGTACGACAACGACTCCCATCCTTCCGACGGTAACCAGATGAACTCGGCCGGGTACACATACAACTACTTCGCGCTCCTGGAGGCATGAGCAAAGGGGAACCCCCGGACGATTGCTCGTCCGGGGGTTTAAAGTGTTACGCTTTGCCGGTATCCTTGTTGTAACCACAAGCTGCACATGCGCTGCTGCTAGTGCCTTCGCAGCTGGCACTCATGGTCTTGCCACATTTACATTCCCAAGTATGGGTGTCGTCGGTACCGTCGTTTCCGTCCACATGGCTCGCAGATCCGTTGGAGGGGGCGGCATCATGGTTCTCTTTAGCATCGGCCTCCAGGGTGCAATCAGTACCGGTACAGGCGTGCCAGTGCTGAGTCGCGTCGGTTGTTACATAAGCGCCACTGACCGGATTGTGCTTCTTGTCAGCATCAGTGGCATTACAAACCCCAGTACCGGAGCAAGTACGGACATGCTCACTGCCGCTCAGAGAGTAGGCACTCCAACTGTGGGTATGGGCGGCGGGAGTGCTGCCGTCAGACACGGTGACATTCCCGGTGGGGGTGCAGGTCACAGTGAAGGTGCCAGAGGTGGCAGTCGAAGCGGCGGTGGCGGTGATGGTCAGCTTGTTGGTGGCAGCGGTCGCTCCGCAGTTCGTTCCGGCAGCGGGGGCGACAGTGATGGTGCCGGCGTTGGCGAAGGTCAGTTCCACAGCGTCGGTTGTAACAGCAGAGGCATCAGTGGCGGAAACCGCGACGGTAAAGGTAGTCTCCTGACCCTTTACAACAGTGGCGGCGGCGGGAGTCACCGCGATGGTAAGACCGGACTTGGTGAAAGTGCCGCCGGTCAGGGACCAAGTCTCAGCAACAGCCGCATGATCGGTGACGCTGGTGACAAAGATGGTGACAGCGCCGTCCTTGGAGACGTTCAGGTACAGGGTGGCCGCGCCGGCCTTGGCATCCTCGATGGCCTTAGCCAGGGCGGACAGGCTGGTGACGGTCCGGTCATACTGGTCCTCATCGTCCTTGTCGTGCAGGTCCTTGAAGGCCGCGCCGGCAACGTCGATGTCGGTGACAGTGTAACCGCCGGTGGTGACAGTCAGCATGTCCTCGAACAGGTCGTTCTCGTCGTCGAAGGTCACACCGTTCAGAACGCCCTCGGGCTTGTCGTCCTGCCAATCCAGGTGGGAACCGACGGTCATGTTGTCGGGAGTGTCCAGCTCATAGTAGCCGTCGTCGTTCTCAGCATAGGTGAAGAAGGCGGGATCGTCCAGGCTGGCCAGCGCGCCGCCGCCAGTGTACTCGCTCTCGTCGATCCTCCAGGTCTGCTCGCGGCCGTTGGGCAGATAGACGGTCTGGCTGTAGAAGCCGTCGCCCTGGGTGGTGCTGGCCTCTTTGATGAAGATCACGTCGCTGCTGTACTCGGTCTTCTGACCAGCGTCGTTGGTGGCGATGATGACATACTTGGCAACGGTCTTGTCCTTCTCGGTGATAACATAGGACTGATTGGCCTTCAGTGCGCCGGAGGCAGTACTATCGTAGGACACGCCGCCCACATAGCGGGAGACGTCCAGATCGTCGGCGTCCTTTTCCAGGAACAGGTACACGGTGGAGCCGTTCAGACGGTAGGTAGTGCCGCCGTTGGTTACGCTCCGGGTATCCTTCTCCAGTTCGCCCAGATTGCCGGACGTGATCTGGTCAGCGTCCCAATCCTCGGTGGGAGCCCAGACCTTCAGGTTGTACTTGTCGTTGTTGGCCTTGCTGTCGCCGGTCTTCTTGTCGGAGATGGTGACCAGCAGACCGCGCAGGGCGTTATAGTTGGAGTAATCAGTCGTGCTGCTCAGATCGTTCTTGCTGTCGGGCAGGGTGTGGTCCATCTTCTCCAACTGGACCTCGGATTTGGTGCCGTCCAGGTTGACCAGCTGAGCGTGATAGGTGGTGCTCATGCCGTTCTGAGAGGACCAGACGGTGTCCAGATAGTACACATCGTCGATGCTGTTGCTGTCGCTCTCGATCTCAACAACGCCCAGGACGTAGCCGTTGTTGTCCAAATACAGAGCGTAGGTGTTGTCGGAGCCGGGGTTGACGGTGTTCACCGCCACACAGTCACCAACAGAGGAGGTGAGGCCCTCGGCGGCGGTGTACTTGGTGCCGTTCACGGTGAGTTCGGTGGAGCCCTTACGGGTCTCGACGCTGTCCTCCACGATCTCGGGGATGTAGGAGTCCACGATGGTCTCGTCGTCGTCAGACACCAGCAGGGCCACATAGGCGCCCTCAACATAGGTCTTGGCGTTGAAGCCGGGGATGTCGGTGTTGTTGATGGCGGTGCCGCCGTTGCCGTCGAAGTCCACGTAGCAGGACACGCCCTCGTCAGCGTCGCCGTCATCCACGTCATCGTCGATGCTGTCGATCTTGTTCAGCTCATAGCGGGTGACAAAGATGGCGTCGATCTTCTTGGCGTCGTTGTCATCCATGTGGAACTCCACCACGTCGCCGGCGCCGATGTCGGTCAGCGCAGTGATAGCGGCGCCGTTCAACTCGATGTCACCAGCCACGAGAGTAGTCTCCAGGTTTTTCTTGGCCAGGTCCAGCAGGGCCCTCATGTCGTCGGGGCTCTCCTTCAGCACCACGGTGTAGTCGGCCTCGTTGGCGACGGTAATGATGTCATTCGCCTTGTAGGTCCACTTGTGGGCGGGACGGCCCAGGGCATCCTCGTCGTTGGGATTCAGCTTCAGATCATCCTCATACAGCTTCTCGCAGAGCTGCTGATACTTTTCATCGTTGCTGCCAGCGCTGGCTTCGTTGTAGTTGACGCTGTTGTCCTCCACCTTGGTGTAGGTGATCTTGCCGGGGATGGTGACGATGCCCTCGACAATGATGTCACCCTCCTTGTCGGTTTTGACCACGTCGGCCTTCAGGGCGTTCAGGGCGACCTGAGCCACGGCGTTGCGGTTCAGGAAGGTGCTGCCGTTAACAGCGCCCACGTCCTTGAACAGCTTGACCTCGGCGGCCTTGGCGACCACGGGGGTCTCCCAGTTCTCGCTGGCGGGCATGGCGGTGTAGCCCAGGGCGCGCAGCATCATGGCCGCGGCCTCCACGCCGGTGACGTAGGCGTCGCCGTCATAGATGCCC
>JBCLQX010000017.1:0-61796 GCA_041223805.1 Oscillospiraceae bacterium 44-34
TCCGGGATACAATCCGGATGAATATTTGAACCATGCTTTGAAGATTTCTGTTCATTCAGGCCAACTGCCCTATACCAGGGAAGATCTCTGTCATAAGATTCTCTCATTCATGCACAAATTGCAACATAATCCCCTTCTCGTATCAAGCTTCTTCCATCGCTCGTTGCTTTCCTGTCTTTGCCTGCAGAAGTAATAGGTGCCCAGAATAAACGCCTTGGTGATACTGATGACGATGTGCAGTCAATGGAGAAGGCTAGAATCAGGCTCGTAGGGTTTGTGCTCATGGGTATAGCGTTCCATCGCCGGGATGTAACTGCGATATCGCTGTGGATCTCGCTGCCATCGTAAAAAACTGCATGGGCAAATTTTTTCACAGACGTCTGCTGCCCTATAGCGGTAAGCACGTACCTAAGCATATACCAGGCGGTTTTATAGGTTGTCCCAAGCATAGCCGCCAGTTGAACGGCTGAGATACCCCGCTTGTCCCGGCACAGAAAATAGAACGCCAGAAACCACTGCGTCAGCGGCATGTGGGGCTTGTGCAGCACAGTCCCTGCCGTCACCGAGGCCTGATGGCGGCATTGGGCACACTGGTATCGTCCGTTGGACAGCTGGTATCCATAACGGCAGCCGCATTTGGGACAAACATAGCCAGTCTGCCAACGCAGCGATACCAGATACTCCTGGCACACTGCTGGTGTCCCCTAATTCGGTCTTTTTGCAGGCTGAGCTAACGGGATAACCACATTAAAATATTAAACTGGCTCTAAGAGGGCGCCTTTTCCGCCCCTAATGGAGAGAGAAAAATTTACCTGGCGCTGAGATTTTATCCCGCTGTCATGGATATTACGTTATGAAAGGCCTTTTCAACACAGATTTCCAAGGAGGTGAGCGGCTTGACCCAGGAAGCATTTTCGCGGGTGGCCCAAACCTACGGCGACACCATCTACCGCGTCGCCTTCCACGCCCTGAACAATCCCCATGACGCCGAGGACGTGGTGCAGGCCGTGCTTTTGAAGCTGTACGAGCGCAAAAAGGAGTTTGAGAGCGAGGAGCATCAAAAGCACTGGATCCTGCGGGTGGCGGTGAACGAGAGCCGAAAAACGCTCCGCTCCTTCTGGCGGCGGACCTGCGTTCCGCTGGAGGAGTGGCGGGAGACCGCCGTCCCGGAGGATCACGACAGGGCCGAGGTGCTGGAGGCGGTGATGGCTCTGGAGCCCAAGTACCGGGTGGCCGTCTACCTCTACTATTATGAGGGGCTGTCGGTCGCCGAGACGGCCGCCGCCATGGGGGCCAATCCGTCCACCGTGCAGACCTGGCTGTCCCGGGCACGGGAGCGGCTGCGCAAGGCCCTGACCGAAGAAAGGGAGGAATCTGTCTATGTTCGACCTGAAACTGTACCGTGAAGCGTGCCGGGAGCTGAGTGTTCCCGAGGATAAAATTGAGGAGATTATCGCCATGACTGAGAAGACCAACAAGAAACATATCCGCCCCATGCGCGCCGCTATGATCTGCGCCGCCGCCATCGCTATGATGGTGGTCAGCGTGGCCGCTGCCAACCCGGAGGGGTTTGAGTCCTTCCTGATTGACATCGGCTCGATTGTCCGTGTAGACCGTTACCGTTCCGATGTGACCACCGAGGACGGCGAAACGTTCTCGATGGTGGCGTCCCCCGAGGCCAAGGTGGAGAATCGGGATGGCAGGGCCATTCTGGTGGTCAACGGCGAGGACGCGGCCGACATCACCGACGCCCTGGCCCAGGACCAGCACTATGTCTTTGAGGACTTTACCGAGGACACCAGAATCACCATCACCGTGGACGGCACCATCGACAGGTGGACCCTGGAGAGGGAAGTGGGCATTGTGAAGGAGGACGGCAGCTATCACCGGTTTGGCAGCGATACCGTCACCAGCGAAGATGTAGACACCAATCTGAACGGCGGTATATTTTTCAACGGCGACATTTTCAAGGACCGCTCTGTAGATGTTTCAGCAGGTATTGCAGACGCAGAGGTTGTGATCAGCACACATGTAACGACAACCGATAAATGTGAGGCGAACAAATAAAGCGGAACGGGCCGGGAAACCGGCCCGCTGTTTTTCTCCGTTTACATGTTTTCCTTCTTGTATTTTCCAAGGGACTGTTTTATAATAATGACAGTTTAAAGTTACCCGGGCGACAAATTTTATCGCAAAGGAGAATACTATGACAGCCACTGAAAAAAAACAGTTGATGGCTGCGGCCTGCAAGGTGCGCATGGGCGTCATCGAGGGCACCCACGGGGCCAAGGCCGGCCATCCGGGTGGAAGCCTATCCGCCGCTGACCTCTTTACTTATCTCTATTTCAAGGAGCTGAACATCGATCCCCAAAATCCCAAGTGGGAGGAACGGGACCGGTTTGTCCTGTCCAAGGGCCACACCGCACCGGGGCTGTACGCCGCCTTGGCGGAGCGGGGCTTTTTCCCTGTGTCTGACCTGCCCACCCTGCGGCACATCAACAGCTACCTCCAGGGCCACCCCAACATGAATACCGTCCCCGGCGTGGACATGTCCACCGGTTCCCTGGGGCAGGGCATCTCCTGCGCCGCCGGCATGGCGCTTGCCGCCAAACACGCTGGTAAGGGCTGCCGGGTCTATGCCCTGCTGGGCGACGGTGAGATCCAGGAGGGCCAGGTGTGGGAGGCCTTCATGCTGGCCAGCCACTACGGACTGGACAATCTGTGTGCCGTCATCGACAACAACGGCCTCCAAATCGACGGCCCGGTGGACAAGGTGATGAGCCCCTATCCCATCCCGGAGAAGCTGAAAGCCTTCAACTGGAACGTGGTGGAGATCGACGGCCACGACTTTGACCAGATCGAGGCGGCTTTCGCTCAGGCCAGAGAGACCAAAGCGGTCCCCACCGCCATTGTGCTGAAGACCACCAAGGGCAAGGGGGTCAGCTATATGGAGGGGCAGGCCGGCTGGCACGGCAAGGCCCCCAACGACGAGGAATACGAGAAGGCCATGGCTGAGCTGAAAGCTCAGCTGGCGGAAGTGGAGGCGATGTAAGATGGCGGATGTGAAAAAGATCGCAACCCGGGACAGCTACGGCGCGGCGCTGGCCGAGTTGGGCAAGGAGCACGACGACCTGATCGTCTTTGACGCCGACCTGGCCGGCGCCACCAAGACAGGCACTTTCAAGAAGGCTTTCCCCGAGCGTCACTTCAACTGCGGCATCGCTGAGGGCAACATGATCGCCGTGGCCGCTGGAGCCTCCACCATGGGGCTGGTGCCCTTCGCCTCCAGCTTCGCCATGTTCGCCGCCGGACGGGCCTTTGAGCAGGTGCGCAACTCCATCGGCTACCCCCACCTCAATGTGAAAATCGGGGCCACCCACGGGGGTATCTCGGTGGGTGAAGACGGTGCCTCCCATCAATGCTGCGAGGATTTTGCCTTGATGCGCTCTATCCCCGGCATGGTGGTCATGTCCCCCGCCGACGACGTGGAGGCACGGGCCGCCGTCAGGGCCGCCTACGAGTATCAGGGCCCCGTCTACCTCCGCTTCGGCCGTCTGGCCGTCCCTGTGTTCCACGACGAGGCCACCTTCAAGTTTGAGATCGGCAAGGGCGAGGTCCTACAGGATGGGTCCGACGTGGCCATTATCGCCAACGGCCTGCTGGTCAACGAGGCCATCGAGGCGGGCAAGACGCTGAAAGAAGCCGGTGTCTCCGCCCGGGTTATCAACCTGTGCACCATCAAGCCCCTGGACGAGGAACTGGTGCTGGAGGCTGCCAAGGAGTGCGGCAAAGTCATCACCTGCGAGGAGCACAGTGTCATCGGCGGTCTGGGCGAGGCGGTGTGCGCCCTGCTCAGCGAGAGGTGCCCCACCCCCGTGCGCCGCATTGGCGTCAACGACGAGTTCGGCCACTCCGGCCCCGCCGCTGCCCTGCTCAAGCAGTTCGGCCTGTCGGCGGAGCACATTGTGGAGGTCGCCAAGGACTTCTGCGGGAAGTGAATAAACATCCTCCGCCTGTCAGAAAGACAGGCGGAAGGTTTTTATGGAAAAGACCTATTAAATTTCCTGTTCCAGGCTATCGAAAGTCGGGGTGGAAAAGAACTCTCCTAAATTAATATTAAACCGTCTCAGAGTTTTTTGATGGTAATAATGGACATATTCGCCATTACGCAAGGCTGGCGGTGGAGGGGGATGAAAGGCTGGTGCGCCACCTACAGCAACAGCTATCCTCCATCGGGACCACCGGGCAAAAGCACTGGAACGGGAGAAGCGCAAGCTGCCCAGGCGTCTGGGGGAAGGCTTCATAAATTGGGATAAAATTCAGAGAATATCCGCTTGCCAAATTCTTCACATCACAGGAGTTTATATTGATTTATATGAGGATGATCTTATCCTGCCGTCAAACAGAGAAGCCGCCGCTTACTCTGGATTGACTTTTAGCATGATACCGGCCTTTTTCTTTGCTATTTGCATTCGGCTGAAAATATGATATACTATCTATGACTGCCGCATTCCAGACAGCGGCTGTGGAAAAGGAGATTCTGTTTATGCCCAACTTCACTCAAAAGGCCATCAAAGAGACCTTTATAGCCCTTCTGGACGAGCGGCCTTTGAATCGGATCACCGTGAAGGATATCGTAGAGACCTGCGGCATCAACCGCAACTCCTTTTACTACCACTATCAGGACCTGCCCGCTTTGCTGGAAGAGATCATCGCTGAGCGGGTCCAGGCGCTGATGTCCGATCACCCCACCATTGATTCCATAGAGGACAGCTTCGACGCGGCGCTGGGCTTTGTCCTGGATCACAAGCGGGCGGTGCTTCACATCTTCAATTCCCTTAGCCGCGATGTCTTTGAGCGCTACCTCATGGATGTCTGCCGCTATGTGGTGGCTACCTACATCGAAGCCGCCTTCGCCAGCCGGGAGAGCGCAGACAAGGAAATGCTCATTCGTTTCCACAAATGCGCCTGCTTTGGCCATATCATCGACTGGCTGAACACCGGAATGAAGGATGATGTGTCGTCCTATTTCCACCAGGTCTACGCCCTGCGCCTGGGCTGGCAGGACGACGTAGCTCGTATCTGAATAGACGTTCCGTGCCCCTGTCCGGGGCACGGAACGTTCTTCTGTCAAGAGGCCTAGGCGGCGCGGCGGAGCCTGTGCTCCCGGACGGGGGCAACCTGCCGCCAGCCTCGGCTGGTCTTCTGGAACAGCGGCTCGCAGACACACAGCACGGCCGGCATGAGGAAGATGCTCACCAGGGCGGAGATGAGAGCGCCCCGGGCCAGCATGATACAGATGGAGCTGATGATCTCGATTTCCGAGATGAGCCCCACTCCCAGGGTGGCGCAGAACATGACCAGCGAGCTGGTGATGATGGAACCGTCGGAGGCGGTGGCCGCGATGGTGATAGCCTCCATCCGCTCCTTTCCGCTCTGGAGCTCCTCCCGGAAACGGGTAGCCAGCAGAATGGCGTAGTCCACCGTAGCCCCCAGCTGGACGCAGCCGATGATGGTGGGGGACACAAAGGGGATCACTGTGCCGGTGAAGTAGGGGATGCCTTGGTTTATGAAGATGGCCAGCTCAATGGCGGCCACCAGCACCACTGGCATGGACAGGGACCGGAACACCCAGGCCACAATAAGCAGGATGGCGGCGATGGAAATGTAATTGGTCACCTGAAAGTCTACGGCGGAGGTGGAGATCAGATCGTCGGTGAGGGCGGCCTCGCCGGTAATCAGGGCGTTGGGGTCATAGCCCTTGATGATGGCGGTGAGCTGCTTAAGCTGGGCGGAGACCTCATCAGAGGCGGTTGCATACTCCGAATTGATCATCATCATCTGCCACCCTCCCTGCTTCACCATGTTCCGCACATCCTCCGGGACAAAGAAGTCAGGGATGCCGGAGCCCAACAGAGAGTGGTAGGACAGCGTTGAGGTGACCCCCTCCACCTCCCTGACGGTCTCCTCCAGCCGGCCCATATCGGCGGCGGGCAGGTCGTCCCGGAGCAGGACAAAATGGGACACGGCCATGTCAAACTCATCCTTCAGCTTATTGTTTGCCACAATAGAGGCCATATCCTGAGGCAGAGCCTCGTCCAGCTTGTAGTACACCCCGGCGTGGGACTGGGCGTAAAGGGCCGGAGGGAACAGCAGCAGGAACAGGACGGCCAGCCACCGGCGGCAGCGGACCACCCACCGGTTGACCCGGGTAAAATCGGGCAACAGGCTGCGGTGCTTATGCTTCTCGATCTGCCTGTCAAACAGCAGCAGCAGGGCAGGCAGGACCAGGATGACGGTAGCCACCCCCAGCACCACGCCCTTGGCCATGACGATCCCGATGTCCCGGCCCAGGGTGAGACGCATGAAGCACAGGGCGATAAAGCCAGCGATGGTGGTCAGACTGGAGCCGGACAGCGAGGTGAAAGCGGCTGTAATGGCCCGGGCCATAGCGTCCCGCTTGTCGTCGTAATGGATTTTCTCCTCCTGATAGCGGTGGTAGAGAAAGATTGAGTAGTCCATGGTGACCCCCAGCTGGAGGACGGCGGCGATGGCCTGGGTGATATAAGAGATCTGACCCAGAAAGATATTGGTGCCGAAGTTATAGACGATGGCCATGCCGATGCTGGACAGAAAGACCAGGGGCAGCACGGTAGATTCCAGCGTCAGCGACATAGCGACGAGAGACAGCAGCACCGCCAGACCCACGTAGACGGGCAGCTCCTTGTCCACCAGGTCCTTGGTGTCCTTAATGACCACCGAGAAGCCGGCCAGGAAGCATTTCTCGTTGCAGATATCCCGAACGGCCTGGATGGCCTCCATGGTCTCCTCGTCGGCCCCCGACTTGTCATACTGGATGATCATCATGGTGGCCTTGCCGGCGTAGAACATATCCCGCAGGTTGGCAGGGATAAAATCCACGGGGATCTGGATGCCCACGGCGTTGGACAGCCATACCGCATTGGACACGCTGGGCACCTTTTTGATCTCGTTGACCAGATCGTTGGTATAGGCGGCGGGCATATTCTCCACGATGAGCATACTGGTGGCCGCCATATGGAAGGGCTCTTCCAGCAGCCGCTCCCCCTGGGAGGACTCCAGGTCCTGGGGCAGGTAGGTCAAGATATCGTAGTTGACCCGGGTGCCCACATAGCCCAGTGCGGAGGGAATAAGCAGCAGCACCGCAATCAGGGCCACCAGCTTGGGTTTTCGGGTCAGCGTATGTGCGATTTTTTCCATCATAGGTCATTCCCCTTTCAACGGAAAATACCGGTGAGGGCTTTCCAGAAGTCCTTGAACATCTGGGCCACCCTCCCCCAGAAGGTGGCGGGCTCCCCGGACGGGGCTGTCCGGGCGGACAGCGACTGGGCGGCCGGTGCCCCGCCTCCCTCCCCGTCCGCCTTGATCTCCTGGGTGCGGATGAGAATCTGCACGCTGGAGGGGGCGGGGTTGCGGGGGTCGGTGAGGGAAACAGCCTGTGCCCCGGCATCCATCATCAGCAGATTGTTCACGTCGCCGGTGTACTCATGCCAGGTATCCTCCACAATGCCGTTGACGGCGGACTTGGCGTCCCTCACATCCTCGGCAGCTTCCAGAGCCGCAGCAATCTGCCGCAGGGAGGCGGACAGGCCGCTCAGCGTCTGCTTGCTCCCCGCATCCAGCTGCCGGCCGGAATTTTTCATCAGCTCCTCCATATCGGACATCAGCGTCTCCATGTCCCGGAGCGTGCCGGCGGCGGTATTGGACAGGCCGCCCAGATTGGTCAGCCCCTCCTGAAGGGTGGGCTCATAGCCGTTTAGGGTATTGCGCAGGCTGTCCACACTGTCCAGAATGGCGGACATCTTCCCGGAGGTCTGCCCCAGGGCGGCGGTCAGGTCCTTGGCGCCGTCCAGATAGTCGGCCAGGTCATCCAGCTGCTCGCACAGGTCGGCCAGCTCCCCCACCACATTTGCGGTTGGCCTGGTGACGGCGTTCAGTGTGCTGCTCAGGTCCCCCTGAATACTGTCGATCTCGCTGTAGACCTGCCACAGCTGGTCCATCTGCGCCGCCTGTTCCGGCGTAACTCCGGGCAGCTGACCGCAAAAGGCCTGGAACGTCATCTGATCCTTGGCGTTAAAAAGCGTGTCCATCTGCTGTGCCGCCCCTTGGGCGGCCTGCCACTGGGTAAGCATTCCTGCCGCGTCCGCCTGCTCCTGCGTCAGACCCAGCAGTTGCTTGATACCGGCAATCTCCTCTGCGCTCTTGCCCTGGAGCACCAACATTTTTTCCATGAACGCCTGTTGGTCCTTCTCCTTGTAAGCGGCGTGGACGGCGATCACCTTGGCCAGCTGTCCGTCGCTGCCGATGGAGGGTGCTTTCGTGTTATTCAGCGCCTTCTCCAGCTTATGCAAACTGTTTTCCAGGTCGGCCGCGTCCTGCATAAAGTATTTGACCTCTTTCGTGCCCTTTTCCAGCTCCTTGAGGGACTTCTCCAGGCTTCCCAGCTGGTCCTTCAGAGACACCGTCGTATCGGTCATCTCGTTCAGGGCGGCTTTCGAGCTGGTAATGGTCTCACTGAGCACCCGGACCCGCTCTTCCACCGGCTCCAGCAGATCGGCGACAGCGGACAGGTCCCCTCGAAGGACGCCCGCGTCATCATAAAGAAGCCCCTTGCCGCCGGAGATGGTACCCCGAGCCGCATTCAGCTGGTCCAGACCGCTGGCGGAGGCGTACAGCCCGCCCTGGATGCCCTCCATAGCGTCCAGCAGCGCGTCCAGACTGCCCGACAGGGCCCGGTAATCCTCCTCCAGCTCATCCTTGCGCTGGCTCAGCTTGGCGACCTCCTGAAGCTGTCCCAGGGTGGCAGGCACCATCAGGATGGTCATGCCCCCGAAGGAGAAGTCATCGCTGCCCACTCGGATGGTGAAGTGTTCCTCCTCCCCCGGCAGGGCCACGAACAGCACAGTGCGCAGATTGCCCACCAGCTGCACCTGAGCCCCTTCGGCCTCCAGAGACAGGATGTCATCCTGATTGAACACAGCCATAGCCTCCAGGGTGTAGTTGAAGCGGGCGTAAGCGCTGGCATTGACGTTGGGGACTACGTCCATCTGGATCTCCACCACGCCCTGCTTCCCTGCCAGCTCCTCCGCCTGCACCGGGACCCCGTTCAGCGTATACCGCAGGGTGACGGTCCAGGGCAGCTCCTGAAAGGGTCTGGCCGTCTTCCCCTCAAAATAGAACCGGTTGGGGGCCTGGCTGAACTGAAAATCCGCTCTCCCCTCTCCCAGAGACACCGGCGTGCTGTCCGTGAGATTGACCACCTCATCATAGACGCCGTAATCTGTAAGGGAGGCGGCTCCGTTAAGGGCGTAGCTTTTGACCACACTGCCCTCCTGCAGATTGCCGTAGTAGTCCAGGGTGGCATAGTACGCCTCGTCGTAGCTGGGCGTGACCCCGCTGCCGATGGGGGCGGCGGCAGCCGGTATCCCGCTGGCCGCCGCCGTCAGCACGGCCATAGCCAGAGCTGACATTCGTTTTTTTCCACTGTACCGCTTCATAGAATATTCCTCCTGATGGTATCGGCGGCCGGATGGGGCCGCCCCTTTATTGATACCGATTTTAACGGCGGACCGGCCTTCATTCAATAGACAGATGGAAGCGGATGACTAAAATTTCATCAGGCGGACCCATGATGGTGAAAATCCAGTCGGTAAGTAGATCTTTGCCTAAAAAAACGCCCCCGGCAGGAGGCGGATAATTAAAACATATTAAATTCCCCGGTTCAGCGTCTTGCGCAGGCGGATTTTCCCGGCCAGAGCCTGGTCGATCATGTCCAGAAATTTCTCCCGGTCCTCGGGCAGGCCGCCCTTCAAGGGCAGATAGTTGGAGGCGTGGTTGCTGGTGAAGTGGAGCGGGCTCACGTCCAGCTGTTCAATGAGCAGGCGGCACTCCTCCAGCACATGGTCGGCGGAGCACACCTCAAACCGTCCGGCCAGCACGTCCTCTCCCAGGGGGGTGCCCTTGGCGGGGGCAAAGGTCATGGCGGACAGGTGCCGGGGCTTCATCTCGTTCATCATTTTGGCGGTGGACAGGATGTGCTCCTCCCAGTCGCCCCCCTCCCCGTTGGCCCCGGTCATCCCCAGAATCACTGTGACCCACAGGTCAATGCCCGCCTCCACCAGCCGCTGTCCGGCCAGCAGCATCTGGTCCGCCGAACAACCCTTGTGGATGAACCGGAGCACCTGCTCGCTGCCGCTCTCCACTCCCAGGTAGGCCCGGGACAGCCCCGCCTCGTGGAGGGCTTTCAGCTCCTCCGGCGTCTTGGACAGGGTGCTCTTGGGCCCGGCGTAGAGGGTCACCTTCTCCAGCTTGGGAAAGCGGTCATAGAGCTTGTGGAGAATTTGCAGCAGCTCCTCCGTCTTCATGATGATGGCGTCCCCGTCCATGAGGAACACCCGCCGCAGCTCGGGACCGTAGTAGTCCCGGGCCATGTCGATGTCCTCTAAAATCTCCGCCACTGGGCGGATGCGGAATCTCTTTTCCTTGTACATCCCGCAGAAAGTACACTGGTTGTTGGAGCAGCCGATGGTGCACTGGAGCAGGTAGCTCTTCCACTCCCCTGGCGGCCGGTACAGTAAATCGCTGTCGTAGCGCATGTTGTAAGGCTCCTTCCCTTTATAGATTTTCCATTGGCTGGCCGTCCCGGAAAACCTTCCTGATATTCTTCTCCGCCTTGCTGCGGGGGAGCATCACCTCGTGTCCGCAGCCCTGGCAGCGCAGCTTGAAGTCCATCCCCACCCGCAGGACCAGCCACTCCTGACTGCCGCAGGGGTGGGGCTTCTTCATCTTTAGTATATCGTTGACGTGGATGTCCATGCCGGCCTCCTCGAACATTCAATCAAAAAATTTTCCAGTGAAACAGTTCTCGTTTCCTAATGGCTTCGCGGTAAGGCGAAACATCACACAGCCGTCAGGGCAGACAATCACTTTGCTGTACTTGTCATCTCCGCCGACTTTCGTCAGGTCACCGCCGCTGCGGACTGCCTCCATCAAGGGAAACAGCATCACCATAGTCTTGGAACAGATGCCAAAACCTTGTGCATTGATAGGACAGCCATAGGTACAGGTGTACTTGTCCCCAATCTCCTCCCCGTTTCGGCAATAGCGCTCAGTGCGGTCGCCGCGCAGGAAGCCGATGACCTCGACTTCAAATTCATACTCCTCATCATACCATTTTTTCATTACTACACCTCACTGTGTCGTTTTGCTCCAGAGCTATTATAGTATAGTGTTTTCCACCTTGTCAATGCCGTCCAACAGCTCAAAGCAGACCGCCAGAGTTCCGTTTTGCAGAATATTCTCTACAATGGCTTCTACGGAAGTTCTGGACAGCTCCTCCACTAAAATCAGATGGGGGATGTCCAGATACTGCCCAGACAAGCACTCCCCTGTCTGACGATTCTTCTTCGCAAGGGTTTTTACATTTTGGTAGGTCATAAATGTTGCGGCCCAGCGGCTTCCGTCCTCCAAGGTAACGATTATGTCGGAGTTGTCGTCCAGAGGGTCATAGCTGGGCCACCGTTCAAATTCACACCAAATTGTCATGGCATCTGCTCCACAAGGCTCCAACAGGTCAGTTTTTTTCACTCCACCGGTAGGTAAGGACGGTATTCTGGTCAAATACCCGCAGCCCGTCCTCAAAGACAAACGCACCGTCAAATTCATGTTGGAACACAAGCCGCCCCTCCGGGACGGAATACAGCACCTCCCAAATTAAAATGCACCGGACGCCTCCCGGCGTCCGGCGCTTTTAAATAAGATTATTTACTTGGCCAGCGCCGCGGTGTCAATGGCGATCATGAGCTCCTCGTTGGTGGGGATGAGAAGGACCTTCACCTTGGAGCTGGGGGCGGAGATAACGGTCTCCTTGCCCCGGACGTCGTTGGCGGCGTCATCCAGCTCCAGGCCCATGTAGCCCAGGCCCTCACAGACCATAGACCGGACCACCTTATCGTTCTCGCCCACGCCGGCGGTGAAGATGACGGCGTCCACCCCGCCCATGGCGGCAGCATAAGCGCCCACATACTTGCGCACCTCATAGGCAAACTTCTTCTGCGCCAGGGCGGCCTTCTCATCGCCCTTACCGGCGGCGCTCTCCAGATCCCGGAAGTCGGAACTGACGCAGCTCAGGCCCTCCACACCGGATTTCTTATTCAGCACATTGAGCATCTGGTCGATGTTCATGCTGTACTTGTTCATCAAATACTGGAGGATGCCCGCGTCGATGTCGCCGCAGCGGGTGCCCATGGGCAGGCCGGCCAGAGGGGTGAAGCCCATGGAGGTGTCCACGCTCTTGCCGCCGTCCACGGCGGCGATGGAGGAGCCGTTGCCCAGGTGGCAGGAGATCAGCTTCAGCTCCTCGATGGGCTTGCCCAGCATGGCGGCGGCCCGCTGGGCGACATACTTGTGGCTGGTGCCGTGGAAGCCGTAACGGCGGACCTTGTCCTTCTCGTAGTACTCATAGGGCAGGGCATACATATAGGCCTCGGAGGGCATAGTCTGGTGGAAGGCGGTGTCGAACACGGCCACCATGGGGGTGCCGGGCATAAGGGCTTGACAGGCCTTGATGCCGATGATGTTGGCGGGGTTGTGGAGGGGAGCCAGGGGGTTACACTCCTCGATGGCGGCCATGACCTCGTCGGTGATGAGGACGGACTTGGCGAACTTCTCGCCGCCGTGGACCACCCGGTGCCCCACCGCGTCAATCTCCTTCATAGAACCAATGACACCGTTGTTCTTATCTACCAGAGCGTCCAGCACGGCCTTGATGGCCTCGTTGTGGGTAGGCATGGCCACGTCGGCCTCCTTAATTGCCTCCTTGCCCTCGGGCTTGTAGGTGAACTTGCCGTCGATGCCGATGCGCTCGCACAGGCCCTTGGCCAGTACCTGCTGGGTCTCCGGGTTGAGCAGCTGATACTTCAAAGAGGAGCTGCCGGCATTGATTACCAGAATATTCATGGGAATCGTCTCCTTCTCAAATCAAATTTAGGTTGCCTCCTGGCTGGAAATGTACTACAATGGAGACAGCCCGGTCGATACCCTTATTCTAACGCTTTTTTCCAAAATGGACAACCACTTTTTTGTTTTATTCTCAGAATTTTTTGCAGGAGGCCCGCCCTTGAAGACCATCGGTATCGTAGCGGAGTACAACCCCTTCCACACCGGACACGCCTGGCACATCGACCAGACCCGTCAGCTCTTCCAGGAGAAGACCGCCGTCGTAGCCGTTATGAGCGGCAACTGGGTGCAGCGGGGAGAGTGCGCCGTCATCGACAAATGGGCCCGGACAGAGATGGCCCTGGCCGGCGGTGTGGACCTAATGCTGGAGCTGCCCACCGCATGGGCCACAGCCTCCGCCGAGGGCTTTGCCAGGGGGGCTGTATCCATTTTAGCCGCCACAGGGGTGGTGGACGCCCTATCCTTTGGCAGCGAGTGCGGAGAAGCTGCCCCTCTCCGGGAGCTGGCCCGGTGTCTCAACAGCCCGGACTTCTCCCAAGCCCTGCGTCGGGAGCTGGGGCCAAAAAAATCCTTTGCCCTGTGCCGCCGCCAAGCGGTAGAAGCTCTGCTGGGTCCCGAGACCGCCGCCCTGCTGGACCTTCCCAACAACAATCTGGGGGTGGAGTACCTGCGCTTCCTGCCCCCGGACATGGAGGCGGTGACCATCTCCCGCCGGGGTGCGGGACACGACAGCACCGCAGAGGAGGACGGCTTCCCCTCCGCCTCCCTCCTGCGCCGGTGCCTGCGGGAGAACAAGGTGGGGTGCGCTTCCCCATTTCTGTCCCTGCCCTGGAGAGGCGAGGCGGCCGATATGAAGCATCTGGAGCGGGCCCTCATCGCCCGCCTGCGCTCCATGACACTAGCTGAAGCAGAAGCCCTCCCTGACAGCGGCGACGGTTTGGCCGCCCGGCTGCTCTGCGCCGCCCGACAGACGGCCAGCCTGGAGGAGCTGTATGCCCTGAGCAAAACCCGGACCTACGCTCATGCCCGGGTCCGGCGGCTGGCTCTCTACGCCCTGCTGGGCCTGCGAAAACAGGACATCCCCTCCACCCCACCCTACCTCCGGGTGCTGGGCTTCAACGGGCAGGGGCGGGAACTGCTGAGAAAAATGAACCGGACGGCTTCCCTCCCCTTCTTTGTCAAGCCCGCCCATGTCCGCCGTTATTCTCCCGAAGCGCAAACCCTGTTCGCCCTGGAGGAGCGGTTTACCGATCTCTATTCCCTCTGCTTCCCCTCCTCCCGGCCCTGCGGGTTGGAGTGGACCACCGGACCTGTCATCCTGCTATAAAGGAGACCCTATGGAGACCAAAAAAAAGAGCATTTCCATCCACCCGCTTTGGCTCCGGCTAGGAGCCGTCACCCTCCCTCTGGCCCTGATTATCCTTTTTCAGGTTTTGAATGGAAACCAAGGCATCATGAGCGGCTGGGTCTGGTTTTTTATGGCCCCACTGGAGCAGGCCCTGGGGCGGCTGTGGTCCGTTTTCCCCTTCTCGGTGGCCGAGCTGCTGGCCGCCCTCTTTCTGACGGGCTGTGTGGTCTGGCTGGTTCGGGCGGTGGTGCTGGTGTTCCGCCAAAGGAAGCCGCTTCTTTTTCTCCGCCGTCTGCTGGCTCTGGCCTCCGCCTGGCTGTGGCTGTGGGCGGGGCTGTGCTGGCTGTGGAACGCTGCCTACTACATCCCCTCCTTTGCCCAGCGGGAAGGGCTGGAGGCCGCCCCCTGCTCAACGGAGGAGCTGGCCGCCGTCACCGAATACTTTGCCCATCAGGCCGCCGCTCTGGCCCCCCAGGTCCCCCGGGACAGGGAAGGCCATTTCGCCGCCCAGTTGCCCGACTGCTTCGACCGCGGGCCTGAGATATACCAAAATCTGATTTGTGAGTTCCCCTCTCTGGACATAAAGCCTGTCAAGGCAAAATCCTTGTACTGCTCACGGCTGCAAAGCATTCTGGGCTTCACCGGCGTCTATTTCCCCTTCACTGGGGAGGCCAACGTGAACATAGACGCCCCCGCCTGCCTGGTGCCGGCCACCATCGCCCACGAGATGTCCCACCAGCGGATGGTGGCCTCTGAGCTGGAGGCCAACTTTGTGGGCATCGCCGCCTGTATCAGCTGTGACGACGTGGTTTTTCAGTATTCCGGCTACCTCATGGGGCTGATTCAGCTCTGCAACGCCCTCTACCCCGCCGACCCCGACGCCTGGCATGCTATCTCCGGGCAGTATTTTAATCGGGAACTATCGATAGACTGGCAGGACAACAACCAATACTGGGAGGCCCTGCGCTCCCCCGTGGAGGAGGCAGCGGAGGAGATGTACGACTCCTTCCTGAAAAGCAACGATCAGGAACTGGGCATTCATTCCTATGGAGCCTGTGTGGACTTGCTGGTCAATTATTACTTCCACATATAAAGATAGGAAAGCAACGAGCGATGGAAAAAGCTTGATACGAAAAGGGGATTATGTTGCAATTTGCGCATGAATGAGAGAATCTTATGACAGAGATCTTCCTTGGTATAGGGCAGTTGGCCTGAATGAACAGAAATCTTCAAAGCATGGTTCAAATATTCATCCGGATTGTATCCCGGAGCATAGGGCGGCAGGAAAAACACCTCAATTTTGTCCTTGCGGTGTTC
This sequence comes from Oscillospiraceae bacterium 44-34, assembly GCA_041223805.1. Taxonomy (GTDB): domain Bacteria; phylum Bacillota; class Clostridia; order Oscillospirales; family Oscillospiraceae; genus Lawsonibacter. The sequence continues at coordinate 15,662 of JBCLQX010000017.1, forward strand.
CAGCCAGGACGCAGCAAGCTTGCCGTGATGGACTTTCAGATTGTCCAGGATCAGGAACACTTTTTGTTTTGAAACGCGAATCAGGCGCTCCATAAGCCGGATCAGCCGCTGCTGCTTCATGGTATCTTGATAGATCATAAAACGAACCTTCCCATGGACATCCGGGGCGCGAATTTGTTCTTTCAGCTTATTGCCAGGCGATATGAAAAGACGTCTACCCTCTTTACCTCCAACAAGACCTTCTCCAGTGGAATGAAGTTTTTGCTGATGTTACTATCGCCTCTGCTATCCTGGATCGTGTCCTACCACTGCACCATAATCAACATCAAGGGTGAGTCTTACCACCTCAAGGAGCACAAGGAATTTACACACTAGAAGCAGCAAATCGTGAATACACTTTTCGTCCAAGGAAGCAACTGATATTTATTATCCCCCGCCGAAAAATGACAAAATTTCTTCGATGTTTTCTTACAATTTCAAATCGGCGTTGACACCCCTACACCTCATAGGAGCATGCCCAGAACGAGCGTCATAACGGTCTGTTCCGGTCGTTCGTCCCAAAGGATGTCTCCATTGAACTGTTCACCGATGAGGACATCCTTGCATCTGCTGACAAGTTGAATGGAGATCCTTGGAGAAAACTCGGTTACTGTACCTCGGAGGAACTCTTTGAGGCCCTCCGGGGTACTGTTTACGCAGCCTGACAGCTGCGCCAGCCCCGTTCACGGACAAAGCCTCCGGCCCCATCCGTGACCAGGGCTATGATGACCTGCTTTCTACCTCGGGGTGTCCAACCTGCATTTGCAATTTTCGAAAAATCTCACTCAAAAAGTTCAAAATAACAACAAAAATAATCGAAAATCGCGACATTTCTAAGTTCTATATTTCCATACCCCTTAGTCTACCATTATTTTCCTATATTTCAAATGCTGTTGCCCTGTAAAACCCCGCATTCCGCAACTCCTCCATCATGGCCCGACGGCGGCTGTATTGGGTGCGCCAATCCTCCGCAAGCCGCACCGCCCGCTCTGTAACTCCTGAGTTTTTTCAGATAGCACACCAGCTCCTGATAGTGCTTTCGGTTGGATGCTGTTTTTTCAAGGTGGCTTCATAGTGGTCCAGGACAGAAAGACGCTTAACCGCGGTGACCGCCCCTATCAACCGCTCCCCAAACCCCTCGGATTCCATAAGCTCCAGCTTGTGGTAAGTTTGCCCGCCAGTCCGCAATGCGCTTGGTAGTGCCAGCTAGCCTTTTGACGCTCATGCTTCTGTGCTCTCTTTGGCTGGGGCATCCAACCGCATGAGGTTGATATTTTGGGTAATACTCTCGATGATGCCAGAGGAGGCGAAGTCCCTGGCCTGGCGGACAGCGTTCTGGATAGCGTAGGCGTCGGAGGAGCCGTGGGCTTTGATGACCGGCTTGGAGATGCCCACCAGGGCGGTGCCACCCACCTCGCTGGCGCTCATTAGCTTTTTGAGGTTCTTTAATCCGCCGGACACCATAATGGCGGCCAGCTTGGTGAGGAGGTTTTTCTTAAAAATTCCTTTCAGCTCCCGGACCAGGAAAAGTCCGGTGCCCTCCATGGTTTTCAGAAAAATGTTCCCGGAGTAGCCGTCGGAGACGATGACGTCCACCGCCCCCTCCACCGCCTCCCGGGCCTCCACATTGCCCACGAAGTTGATGCGGCCAGCCTCCGCCGCCGCCTCCAGCATGGGGTAGACAGTGGTTTGCAGGGCGGTGCCCTTGGAGCGCTCGGCCCCGATGTTGAGCAGGCCCACCCTGGGGTTGGAGCGTCCCAGCACCTTCTCGGCGTAGTAGGAGCCCATGTAGGCGAACTGGAGCAAGTACTCCGGGGGGCACTCGGCGTTGGCCCCGCAGTCAATGAGCACCGCGCCGCCGTTCCCCGTGGGCACCACGGGGGCCAGGGCCGCCCGGCGGATGCCCTTGATCCGTTTGGTTACCAGAGTGGCCCCAGACAGCAGAGCCCCGGTGGAGCCGGCGGAGACAAAGGCGTCCCCCGCCCCCTCCTTGAGCAGGTTCAGCCCCACAGTGAGGGAGGAGTCCTTTTTCTTACGGAAGGCGGTGGCCGGGTCATCACACATCTCCACCACCTCACTGGCGTGGCTCACCGCCACCCCGGCAGGCAGATCGCTGATGCCGTTGTCGGCCAGGGTTTTGAGGATCTCCTCACCCCTGCCCACCAGAATGATGTCCACCCCGTATTCCCGGTTAGCCTGAATGGCCCCCATTACCGGGGCCTGGGGCGCATTGTCCCCGCCCATGGCGTCTACAATGATTTTCATGGTCTTTCCTTTCTGTTCTGCGGCGATTTACAGGTTTCCTCCCCAAAGCCCTCTTTCGCGAGGGGCCTTTTTCCTGGACCTGGGGTCTGGGTGCTTTGTAGGGGCGGACATTGTCCGCCCCTACGCAAGCGGCCTGGGCTCATCAATCAGCCCCAGCAAATAATCGGCGGATACGTTGTAGTGCTGGCAGATAGCGGCTAATTTGTCAAAGGAGGTTGTTCTGCGGCCATTTTCAATATCGCTGATGGTAGATTGTTTTACACCAATTGCGTCAGCCAGATCAGCCTGCTGTTCTTTACGGGCTTTTCGCAGTTTTTTGACCCTCATGCAAAAAACATCCTTATGAAGCATAGAATACCCCCTCGACAAACTACGCTATATGCGATAATATATCGCTAATCTATATATCAGGTGGTGTTACATATGGAAAAGCAAATACAGGAATTTTTCTTCGACGAACAGGATCGAGGCCATCTCGTCTTTGAGGATGACCCCCAATACGCCGACCTGCTTTACCAAAGCCTGTCCCTCTTCCCGGATGGCGACCTGCCCGCTCCGGTCTTTGATCTGCTGGAAACCGCCAACTGCATCTCCTTCGCCCACGGGCTGAAATTGGGGCTGAGGCTGCGGGAGTGGACGGCGCTATAGCTCCAGCTTATCCAGCGCCTCCAGGGCCCGCCGGGAGATTTCGGCGTTCTTGTTCCGCTTGCCCTTCACCCGGTAGCCCAGCTGAGGGATCAAGCCGAAGTTGATATTCATCGGTTGAAAGTTTACCACACTTTGGTCGCTGATGTAAAGGGCCAATGCGCCCATTGCGGTCTCCCGGGGGAAATTGACCGGCTCCATCCCCTCCAGACGCCGGGCCAGCTCCACAGCGGCCAGACAGCCCGAGGCGGTGGACTCCACATAGCCCTCCACCCCGGTGATCTGCCCCGCGAACATGAGCCGCTCCCGTCCCCGCACCCGGTAGTACCGGTCCAGCAGCCGGGGGGAGTCCAGGAAGGTGTTCCGGTGCATCACGCCGTACCGGACGTACTCCGCGTTTTTCAGGGCGGGGATCATGGAAAAGACCCGCTTCTGCTCGGGGAAGCGCAGGTGGGTCTGGAAGCCCACGATATTGTAGATGGACCCCTGGGCGTTGTCCTTCCGGAGCTGGACCACGGCGAAGGGCTCCTTCCCCGTCTTGGGGTCCTTCAGGCCTACTGGCTTCAGGGGGCCGTAGCACAGGGTGTCCCGCCCCCGGCGGGCCATCACCTCCACCGGCATACAGCCCTCGAAAACGCCGGCGTCCTCAAAGCCGTGGACCTCCGCCTCCTGGGCCTGGGTCAGCTCGGTCCAGAAGGCGTCGTACTCCTCCGCCGTCAGGGGGCAGTTGATGTAGTCGGGGGTCCCCCGGTCGTACCGGGAGGCGAACCAGGCACTGTCCATGTTGATGCTGTCGAAGGTGACCAAGGGGGCGGCGGCGTCGAAGAAGTTGAGGTATTTGCTGTCTGGGAACAGTGCTCCGATCTTCTCCGACAGGGCCTCGCTGGTCAGCGGGCCGGTGGCGATGATGACGTTTCCCTCCGCCGGAATTGACCTGACCTCCCCCTCCGCCACGGTGATGTTGGGGTGGCCTTTGATTTTTTCCGTGATGGCGGCGGAAAAGGCGTGGCGGTCCACCGCCAGAGCGCCCCCCGCCTCCACCCGGTGCTCGTCGGCGCAGGACATAATCAGCGACCTGCAGCGGCGCAGCTCCTCCTTGAGCAGACCCACCGCGTTCTCCAGCTGGTCGGAGCGCAGGGAGTTGGAGCAGACCAGCTCCCCGAAATATTCCGTGTGGTGGGCGGGGGACATTTTTGCGGGCTTCATCTCCCGCAGCTCCACGGGGATCCCCCGCCGGGCCAGCTGCCACGCGGCCTCGCTCCCCGCCAGGCCCGCGCCGATGACGATCACTTGTTCCATGTTTCCTCCTCCCTCCACAGGGGAAGGCTCCTTTGGCAAAGGAGCCTTTTATACTTCCTTCTTCGCCGCGGTTTTTTTCGTTGTTGGCTTTTTTGCGGTAGTTTTCTTCGCCGCCGCCTTTTTTGTGGTTATCTTCTTCGCTGTTGTCTTCTTGGCGGCAGCCTTTTTCGGCTTCTCCGCCCCCTGAGCCGGGGCAGGCTCCCCTTCGGCGGGGGTCTCCTTCTTTTTCCAGCCGCCCCGCTTCTCCTCGGGGGTGAAGTTGGAGCACTGCTCGTTGATGCAGAAGGGCTTCCGGGCCCCCTTGCCTGACTTTTTGAACATAGTCTGGCCGCAGACGGGGCAGTTGTCCTTCACCGGCACGTCGAAGGTGACAAACTCACAGCGCTGGGCCTCGTCCTTGCTGCTCCGGCGCTCACAGCAGTAGTAGGTGTACTGCTTGCCCGTCTTTTTCGCCTTGCCGGTGCGCTTGAACAGCCGCCCGCCGCACAGAGGACACTTTCCGGGCATCTCAACCACCAGAGGCATGGTGAAGTCGCACTCCGGCCAGCCGGGGCAGGCCAGGAACCGGCCAAACCGGCCCGATTTAATCACCAGGTTCTTGCCGCACTGAGGACACAGCTCCTCCGACACCTCGTCGGGGACCTTGATCCGCTCACCGTCCAGGTCCTGCTCCGCCTTTTTCAGCTCAGCGTCGAAATCCCTGTAGAAGTCGGCCAGGAGGGCTTTCCAATTGGCCTCGCCCTCTTCCACCTTATCCAGCCGCTGCTCCATCTGGGCGGTGAAGTCGTAGTCCACAATGTCGTGGAATTTGTCCTTCATCAGGTCGGTGACCACCTCCCCAAGGGGGGTCGGGCGGAGGGCCTTGCCGTTCTCCTTGACCACGTACTCCCTGTTCATAATGGTGGTAATGGTGGGGGCGTAGGTGGAGGGCCGGCCAATCCCCTGCTCCTCCAGGGCCCGGATGAGGGTGGCCTCGGAGTATCGCGCGGGGGGCTGGGTGAAGTGCTGGCTGGGGGTCAGTTTTTTTCCGGTGAGGGCCTCCCCCTCCTTCAAATCGGGCAGCGGGGAGGTCTTTTCCTCCTCCTCGTCGTCCTTGCCCTCCTCGTAGACGGCGGTGAAGCCGGAGAATTTCAGGCTGGAGTGGCTGGCCCGGAAGATATAGCCGGAGTTGGCGGCGTCGATGGACAGGCTGTCGTAAACGGCGTTGGCCATCTGACAGGCCAGGAATCGGGACCAGATCAGCCTGTACAGCTTGAACTGCTCCGCCGTCAGGTCCTTCTTAATGTCCTCGGGGACCAGGGTGACGTCGGAGGGGCGGATGGCCTCGTGGGCGTCCTGGGCGTTGCCCTTGGCCTTGTAGTGCCGAGGCTGGGCTGGGCAATAGCTCCCGCCGTACCGCTGGGCGATGAAGCCACGGGCGGCGGACACCGCCTCGTCGGACAGGCGCAGAGAGTCGGTACGCATATAGGTGATGAGACCCACCGTCCCCTGGCCGGCGACATCGATCCCCTCATAGAGCTGCTGGGCCACCGCCATGGTCCGGGCAGGAGACATGTTCAGCTTGCGGGACGCCTCCTGCTGGAGGGTGGAAGTGGTAAAGGGCGGGGCGGGCTGGCGCTGGCGCTCCTGGCGCTTTACCTTGGCTACAGACCACGCGCCCTGGGAGACGGCGTCCACCACCGCCTGGGCCTCCTCCTGGCTGTGGAGCTCCATCTTTTTGTCCTTTCCGTGGAACTGGGCCTTGAAGGAACCCAGATTGGGGGCTACCCGCTCCAAATCGGCCTCAATGGACCAGTACTCCTGGGGGATAAAGGCCCGGATCTCCAATTCCCGCTCCACCACCAGCCGGGTGGCCACCGACTGCACCCGTCCGGCGGACAGCCCCCGGCGAATCTTCTTCCACAGCAACGGGGAGAGCTGATATCCCACAATCCGGTCCAGAATGCGCCGGGCCTGCTGGGCGTCCACCAGGTTCTGGTCGATGGCCCGGGGGGCGGCGATGGACTGCTTGACCACGTTTTTCGTGATCTCGTTGAAGGTCACCCGGTAGATCTTGTCGTCAGGGATGTTGAGCAGCTCCTTTAAGTGCCAGGAGATGGCCTCCCCCTCCCGGTCAGGGTCGGTCGCGAGATAGACCCTGCCGCTGTGCTTAGCCGCCTTCTTCAGATCGCTGATGACGTCCTCCTTGCCCTTGATGGGCTGGTAATCGGGGACGAAGCCTCCCTCGATATCCACGCTCAGCTTGCTCTTGGGCAGGTCCCGGACATGACCCATGGACGCCTTGACCTCATACCCCGGCCCGAGGTACTTGCCAATGGTCTTGGCCTTGGACGGGGACTCTACAATCACTAAGTCAGTTTTATTTGCCACTTTGGATTTACCTCCAGAGATTGATTACGAATTCAGTTTTCCAGCTCCACCAAGGCGTAAAACCGCCGACCCGGACGCTCCTCCACCGCCCCCTGAATCTGGAGCATAGTGAGGGCTGACAACACCCGTTTGGCGGAAATCTGGGTTTTTTCCACAATTTCATCGGCGCTGAGGGCGCTTTTTGCCGTCGCCGACAGGATGGCCAGCTCGTCATCGGTGAAACGGGATCTCTGCTGTCCGCCTGGGACTTGCTCCCGGGCGGGCTCCTCCCTCCGGGCCGCCGGCTCCCGGGGCTTGTCCGCCGGCTCCGTCAGACGGGCCTCCACCACTGTCCGGGACAGCGGGGCCAGCTTCGCCAGCTTGGCCGGGTACAGGTCCACAAAGTCCCTCAGAATGTCCTCCGCTGTCTCCACCAGCCGGGCCTTCTGCTCATGGATCAGGCGGTTGGTCCCCCGGGCGCACCGCTCGTCCAGTCCCACGGGGATGGCGTATACCTCCCGGCCCTGGTCCAGGGCGTGGTTCACCGTGAGCATGGTCCCGCCGGCGGGCTCGCACTCCACCGCCAGCACCCCCAGGGACAGGCCGCTCAAGATCCGGTTGCGGGGATTGAAGTGGTCCCCCTTGTGGGGCGTGCCCGGCGGATACTCGGAGATCAGAGCCCCGGCGGCGGCCACATCCTCATAAAGCCAGCGGCTCTCCCTGGGGAAGATCCGGTCGGCCCCGCCGGCCAGCAGGGACACCACCGGCCCGCCCCCCTTCAGGGCACCCCGCACGGCGCGGGAGTCGACGCCCTCGGCAATGCCGGACACCACCAGCGCCCCGGCGGACGCCAGCCCCATGCCGAACCGCTCCGCCCACTTCAGGCCCCGCTCCGAGGCCTTCCGCATCCCCACCACGCCGATGGCCGCCTCCTCGTCAAAGCGGAACGTCCGCCCCTTGATATACAGCACCACGGGGGGCTGCTCAATCTGCCGCAGGCGCTGGGGATACTCCGCGTCCTGAAAGGTCATGATCCGCATGGACAGCCGGTCGCAGTCCCCCAGAATCCGGTTGGGCTCGTCCATGCTCTTGTCCAGCAGGGATTGCCTGGCAAAGGGAGAGAGCGGCAGGGACTCAAAGTCCTCCCTCTCTCCGTAGTAGGCACGCTCCGGGGTGATAAAGTGGTCCAGCACCGCCATCGCCCCCGCGGGGCCCAGCCCCTTCCGGGTGGTCAGCCACAGCCAATAATTCAGCTCCGCCACTTCCCCGCCTCCTGTCCGTTAAAATAACTCTTTACAAATCTCCCCGGCCACGCTATGGTTATACATGGAAAGGAAGAGGTTTTTTATGTGTGCAAAGCAGTCTGTCCGCCCCTGGCTGGTCTGCCTGGGGGGTGCCCTTATGCTCTTCGCCTCCATGGGCCTGGGGAGCAACGTCTATTCCGTCTATCAGCCCTATATCATCGCCCAAAACGGCTTCTCCAACACGGAGGCGGCGTGGATCGTCACCACCCGCAGCCTGCTCATCGTGGCGGGTATGTATACCGCCGAGGGGCTGTGCGCCCGGCTCGGCATCCGCCGCGCCGCCGCGGGGGCCATGCTCCTGCTGGCCCTGTCCCGCTTTTTCTTCGGGGCAGCCCGCGCCCTGCCCGCCTACCTGGCGGCGGCGGCCGTCACCGGGCTGGCCTACGGCTGGGGCGGGATGATTCCCCTGTCCCTGCTCATCAACCGCTGGTTTCAGGACCGGAACGCCTTTGCCCTGGGGCTGTCCTCAGCGGGCAGCGGGCTGGCAACCATTCTCATCCCCGCCCCTCTCACCTGGATCATCCAGAGCCGGGGACTGTCCGCCGCCTTCTACTGCGAGGGTGCCTTTGTCCTCCTGCTGGCCCTGTTCATTTTTCTTCTGGTGCGGGACACCCCGTCCCAACTGGGGCTGAGCCCCTACCGACAGCCTGACCGCCTGGACCGGGACCCGGAGCCCACCGAACGGCCCGCCCCCGGAGGGATGACCCCACCCTATTGGGCGGCCTACCTCACCGGAGTGTTTCTCACCGGAGCGCCCACCGCCATCGGCATCAGCAACATCGGGGTGCTCTACCGCACCGAGGGCTTCGCCCCCGGGACGGTGGCGGCGCTGGTCTCCCTGGTCGGGCTGGCCCTCATGGGCGGCAAGCTGCTTTACGGCGAGCTCACCGACCGGCTGGGCGGGCGGTTTGCCACCCATGTCATGTATACGGGGGGACTTCTGTCCTACATACTGCTCTGCCTCGCCCCCAACGGGAGCAGGCTGTGCGCCTTCACCGGGGCGGTATTCTTCGGCCTGGCCCTCACCCTGAGCACCGTATCCTACTCTATCTGGGCCAGAGACTTTCTGGGGGACGCGGGCTTTGCCGGGGGACTGAAGTGGAGTCAGTCCCTCTACGCCCTGGGCATTGTAGTTTTTGGACCCGTCCCCGGCTGGCTGGCCGACCGGACGGGGAGCTATGTCCCCTCCTACCTTCTGTTTCTGGTGATGATGACGGTCTCCTTCCTGCTCATCGCCCTGGTCTACCGGCGGACCCGCTCCGGCGGGCAGCCTACCGGCTCCCCCGCCCCATCTCCCACAGAATGACTGCCGCGGCCACCGCGGCGTTCAGGGATTCGCACCGTTCCCGCATAGGAATCTTCACCGTCTTTTTGCTCAGCTCCAGCAGCTCCTGAGACACACCCCGCCCCTCGCTTCCGATCACCACAGCGCAGCGGCTGAGCTGTGCCGTTCTGATATCCGCGGTGTCCTCCCGCAGGGCGGTGGCGTACAGGGGCAGGCCGGAGCGCTCCAAAAGCCCCGGCAGGGCCTCCGCCTCCGCCTCATAGACCGGCAGGCGGAAGCAGGCCCCCATGGTGGCCCGCACCGTCTTGGGGGAGAAGGGGTCGGCGCAGTGGTTCACCAGGAGCAGGCCGTCCGCCCCCAGGGCGTCGGCAGCGCGCCAGATGGTCCCCACATTGCCCGGGTCTTGGAGGCCGTCCAGCACCAGCCAGCGGTCCCCTTTCAGCCGCTCCGGCGGGGCAAGGCTGGGCATTTTGGCCAGGAACAGCGCCCCCTGGGGGGTTTTGGTGCCGCACAGGCTTTGCAGAAGGTCCGCCGGCACCTCCGCCCGCCACAGGCCCTCCAGCCCGGGCAGGTCCACCCCCCGGGCGGTCACGACCGCCTCAATGGCAGTCCCCGCCTTCAGGGCCTCGGCCAGCAGCTTGGGCCCCTCTCCAAAGAAAAGCCCGCTGCTCCGGCGGTACTCCCGGTCCGACGTCAGCTTGCGGATGTGCTTGATCAGCCGGTTGTTCCGGCTGGTGATAATTTCCAAGGCGGACGCCCTCCTTTTGGACACGATTCTTATATGATAAAGGTATCCCTCCCGGTTGTCAAGGAAAGTTTTTTGTCGATTATGGGAGCTCCCCCTCAAATACCGTCTGGGCGGGGCCGGTCATAAAGACGTTTTCTCCCCGTTTTTCCAGGGTGAGGACCCCTCCAGGCAGGGCAGCCTCCACGCTCTCGCCGCACCGGTTTGACCGCAGGGCAGCGGCGAAGCAGGCGCAGGCCCCGGTGCCGCAGGCCAGGGTGATGCCGCTGCCTCGCTCCCACACCCTCAGAGCAATGTGGTCCCGGTCAGGGCAGGCGGCAAACTCGATATTTCGCCGCTCCCCCAGGGCAGGGTGGCGCTCCAGAAGGGGACCCAGCCGCTCCAGATCGATTTTTTCCGGGTCCAGGCAGAAAATCACCCCATGGGGGTTGCCAGCGTCGGCGGGGACCACAGTGAAGACTTCTCCTAGCGCCTCCAGCGTAATAGGCGGCCCCACCCGCACCGGTCCCATGTCCGCCGTCACCCGGTCCACCGCCCCGCCCAGAATATGGAGCTCCAGCCGCCGGGGACCTGCCCCGGTGTCGATGGTGAGGCAGGTCTTGCGGGTCAGCCCCTTGTCGTAGACGTATTTGCCCACGCAGCGGATGCCGTTGCCGCACATGGCCCCCTGGGAACCGTCGGCGTTGTACATCTCCATGGCGAAGTCGCCCCCCCGGCCCGGCTTGACACAGATCAGTCCGTCCGCCCCCACGCCGAAATGCCGGTTGGACAGCCGGACCGCCAGAGCGGGCAGATTCTCCGGCGTTTCCTCCAGACAGTTGAGATAGATGTAGTCGTTGCCCAGACCTTCCATCTTTGTGAATCGCATGGATGATTCCCCCTTTCGCTGACAGCCTATGCGCATGCGCTGGCAGAAAGACCGGGGACACACGCCTGCTTTGCGGGACCGACCTTCCCTGTGGTCTATCCGTCCGCAAAGACAGTGAAAGGGCGGCCAAAGGCCGCCCCTGTACACACAGCTCAATAAATCACCAGATATTTTTCCAGCTCCCAGCTGGACACACGGGTCTGATATTCCTCCCACTCCTTCAGCTTGCCCTTGATAAACTGCCTTGACACGTGCTCGCCCAACACATCCAGCACCAGGGGGTCCTTCTCCAGCTCGTCCAGGGCATCCTTCAGGGTGTCGGGCAGACAGCAGATGCCGTGCCGCTCCCGGGTCTGGTCGTCCATAGCGTAGATGTCGCCGGTGATCTCCGGGGGCGGGGTGAGGCCCCGGGCAATGCCGTCCAAGCCGGCCGCCAGACAGACCGCTACCGCCAGGTAAGGGTTGCAGGAGGGGTCCGGGCTGCGCAGCTCCACCCGGGTGGCCTGACCCCGGGCAGCGGGAATGCGAATCAGTGCGGAGCGGTTGGAGGCCGACCAGGCCCGGTACCGTGGGGCCTCATGCCCCGCGCCCAACCGCTTATAGGAGTTGACCAAGGGGTTTGTCACGGCGGTGAAACCCTGAACGTGCTCCAGCAGGCCGGCGATGAAGGCGTAGGCCGTTCGAGACAGGCCCCGCTCCCCGTTTGGATCATAGAACACATTTTTGCCGTCCTTGAACAGGGACATGTTCAGGTGCATACCGCTTCCGGCAATATCGTAGATGGGCTTGGGCATGAAAGTGGCGTGGAGGCCGTTCTTCCCCGCAATGCTCTTGGCCATCAGTTTGAAGGTCATGATCTTATCCGCCCCGTCCAGAGCGTCGTTATATTTGAAGTCGATCTCATGCTGGCCTATGGCGCACTCGTGGTGGCTGGCTTCAATCTCGAAGCCCAGCTGCTCCAGGCACAGGCAGATCTCCCGCCGGGTGGCCTCCCCCCGGTCCAGCGGACCCAGGTCGAAATAGGCCGCCTCATCCTTGGTAATGGTTGTGGCATGGCCGTCCTTATCGGTCTCAAAGAGAAAGAATTCCAGCTCCGGGCCGATATTGAACACGTCGAACCCCATAGAGCGGGCCCGCAGCAGCGCACGCCGCAACACCCCCCGGGGGTCACCCACAAAGGGGGTTCCATCAGGGTTGTATACATCGCAGAACATCCGGGCCATCCTGCCTCCGGTGGCCTCCACCGGCAGGACGGCAAAGCTGTTCAGATCGGGATGCAGATATTGATCCGACTCGTGGATTCGGGTGAAGCCCTCAATGGAGGAGCCGTCAAACATGATCTGATTGTTCACCGCCTTCTCCACCTGGGAAGCGGGAATAGAGGCGTTTTTCATCTGGCCAAAAATATCGGTAAACTGCATCCGAATAAACTCAATTTTTTCCTCTCGAACGATGCGGATAATGTCCTCTTTGGAATAGCCCATGTGCAATCCCCTCTCTTTTTTGATATCGATTCCTAGTATCGCACCCTCCGCCCCGGGTTGTCAAGGAAATTTATTGACAAATCCGTTGAAATTCGATAGACTGTCTGTTGCCTTACATACAAAAAAAGGAGCTGACCCCACCTATGAAAAAGCCCTTTGTCACCCTGGAACAGCTCCAGGAGATCGTCAGGGACTACCCCACCCCCTTCCACCTCTACGACGAGCACGGCATCCGTGAAAATGCCCAGGCCCTGCACCGGGCGTTCGCCTGGAATCCGGGCTATCAGGAGTATTTCGCCGTCAAGGCCACCCCCAATCCCCAAATTCTAAAAATTCTTCGGGAGGAGGGCTGCGGCGTGGACTGCTCTTCCCTCACTGAGCTGATGATGTCGGACCGCTGCGGCTTCGCTGGAGGGGAGATCATGTTCTCCTCCAACGACACCCCCGCAGAGGAATTTGTGCTGGCCGCCCAGCTGGGGGCCGTCATCAATCTGGACGATATCACCCATATCGACTTTTTGAAAAACACCATCGGGTATATCCCCAAAAAGATCTCCTGCCGCTTCAATCCCGGCGGCACCTTCACTCTGGGCAAGAGCAAGGAGGGCTTCCAGGTGATGGACAACCCAGGAGACGCCAAATATGGCATGACCCGGCCCCAGCTCGCTCAGGCCTTCCGGCAGCTCAGGGAACTGGGGGCGGAGGAGTTCGGCATTCATGCCTTCCTGGCCTCCAACACCATCTCCAACGACTACTACCCCGCCCTGGCTACCATTCTCTTCCGCACCGCCGTGGATCTGAAAGAGGAAACGGGCTGCCACATCACCTTTATCAACCTGTCCGGGGGCGTGGGGGTGCCCTACCGCCCGGAACAGCCCGCCAACGATATTGCGGTCATCGGCGAGGGTGTGCGCCGGGCCTACGAGGAGATCCTGGTCCCCGCCGGGATGGGGGATGTGTCCATCTGCACCGAGCTGGGCCGCTTCATGCTGGCTCCCTACGGCCATCTGGTCACCCGGGTGCTCCACGAGAAGCACATCTACAAGGAGTATATCGGCGTGGACGCCTGCGCCGCCAACCTGATGCGGCCGGCCATCTATGGGGCCTATCACCACATCACCGTGATGGGCAAGGAGGACGCCCCCGCCGACCACAAATACGACGTCACCGGATCGCTGTGCGAGAACTGCGACAAGTTCGCCGTGGACCGGATGCTGCCCAAAATCGACGTGGGCGACCTGCTGGTCATCCACGATACCGGGGCCCACGGCCACGCCATGGGCTATCAGTACAACGGCCGGCTGCGCTCCGCCGAGGTGCTGCTGTGTGAGGACGGCTCCACCCGCCTCATCCGCCGGGCCGAGACCCCGGAGAACTATTTTGCCACCGCTGTCTGGGACTGAGCGCATCCCGCCGCAGCGGGAAAGCCCTCCCCTTTAGGGGAGGGTGCCCCCGAAGGGGGCGGGTGAGGCCTCATCCGTCATTTGCTTCGCAAATGCCACCTTCCCCTGAAGGGGAAGGCTTTTACACCCGCACGAGAGCGTTTAACTCTTTAAGCAGGTCCAACGCCGCCTGAAACTGGTGCTCTCTTTCGATACACCCCTGCTCCTGGATGTAGTCCAGCAGGTGGTCGAGCTGGTCCTGCTGGTCCCTGCCCAGACCGGATTTCAGCTGCTCCTCCTGCGATACCACAGCGGAAATACATGCTCTGTAGTCCGCGTTCTCCCACAGGCTTCCCATGCGGCGCTCCAATAAAAATTCGTACAGGCACCGGGTCAGGTCATTCATTATTCGGCCCTCTCAAAACCCCGAACGGGGTTTACTTTGATTTCATTATACACCCCGAATGGGGTTTGTCAAGAGAGAAGTGAAAAAAATGACAAAACTGCCGGAACGGCTCCTTGGACTCCGGGAGGAATGGCATTTATCGCAAAAAGCCTTGGTCAAGGAAATGGGGCTTGCACTGAATACCTATGTCCGTTACGAACGCGGCGAGCGGGAGCCCACCGCCTCTGTGCTGGTACAGATAGCGGACTTCTACGATGTCACACTGGACTATCTGGTGGGACGCAGCGACGAGAGGTGAACAGATTGAACATTATGGCAGAGCTGGCCATTATTCTTGGCCTTTGCCTGATCTCCGAGGGCATTTCCGCCCTCATTCCCGTGGCCTTTCCCGCCAGTGTGATCGCGCTGCTCCTGCTGGCCCTCCTGCTCTTTATCAAGGTACTGAAGCCGGAGCACATCCAGCGGGTCAGCGGTTTTCTGGTGGCCAATATGGCCTTTTTCTTCCTCCCCCCCTGCGTGGGGGTGATCGAACACGCCAACGCCATTTTCAGTCAGCTGGCCCCCTTCCTGCTCATCAGCTTTCTGACGGTACCGCTGGTCTACTTTGTCACCGCCTGGGTGGTTCAACTTCTGATCCGCCATACCGGGAAGGGGGGCGGACGCCGTGCTTGAAGCTGTGCTCTCCTCCCCTCTCTTCGGCCTGACCCTCTCCGCCGCCGCCTGGTGCGCAGGGTGCTGGCTGCATAAAAAGACGGGCTTTCTCCTGTGCAATCCCCTGCTCATTGCGGCGGCTCTGATTATCGCGGTGCTGGCCCTTCTCCGCATCCCCTATGAGCGCTACGCCCTGGGGGGAGACTTCATCAAGCTGATGCTGGGACCCGTCACCGCTGTACTGGCTCTGAATATCTATTACCAGCGGGATATATTGAAGAAACATTTCCTTCCGGTCCTGGCAGGCTGTCTGGCTGGCAGCGCGGCCAGTGTTGGCAGTATCCTGTTGCTGTGCCGGCTGTTCCATGTGGATGAGGCTCTCACCGCCTCTCTCATGCCTAAAAGCGTCACCACCGCCATCGCTATGGGCATCGCCGAGAGCCGGGGCGGCGTGGCCGGAATCGCCGCCGCCGCGGTGATGGTGGCCGGCCTCACCGGGGCGGTATTCGCTCCTCTGTTCGCCAAGCTGTTCCGGATTACCGATCCCGTGGCCGAGGGCCTGGCCATTGGAGCGTGCAGCCACGCCTTAGGCACCACCCGGGCCATGGAAATCGGACAGGTTCAGGGCGCCATGAGCTCTATCGCCATCTGTGTCTGCGGAATCATGACCTCCATTCTGGCTCTTTTTCTGTAAAAAAACTGCCCTGCCATATGGCAGGGCAGTTTTTTACCGTCTCTTCTTACTGAAGATATCCTCCAGGATTTTCCAGTCGTCGTCATCCACGGCCGGCTTGGGGGCCTCCGGCTCAGGCGCGGCAGGGACAGACTCGGCCTCTGCCTCAAGGGCGGGAGCGGCTTCCACCGCGGGCTCCGTACGACCGCCAAAGGCCGGCTCCTCCCGGGGAAGGGAGAATGACTGGTTTTCGTCGAAGCCAGTGGCAATGACAGTGACCCGGATCTCGTCCTCCAGAGACTCGTCGAAGGTGGCGCCGAAGATGATATTTGCCTCGGGATGAGCGGCCTCCTGCACCTGGTTGGCGGCAGTCTCCACCTCCTCCAGACCGATGTCCATGGAGCCGGTGACGTTGATCAGCACGCCCTTGGCCCCGTTGATGGAGGTCTCCAGCAGGGGACTGGAGATGGCCATCTTGGCGGCCTCCTCCGCCTTGTTCTTGCCGGCGGCGCGGCCCACACCCATGTGAGCCCGGCCCGCGTCTTTCATGACAGCGGACACGTCGGCGAAGTCCAGATTGATAAAGCCGGTGTTCTTAATCAGGTCGGAGATGGACTGGACGGCCTGCTGAAGCACATCGTCAGCGATCTCAAAGGCGTTGAGCATCGTGATTTTCTGGTCGCTGGCCAGCTTGAGTCGCTCGTTGGGGATAATAACCAGGGAATCCACCTTGGAGCGCAGCTCGGTAATGCCTGCCTCGGCCTGACGCATCCGGCGGGGACCCTCAAACTTGAAGGGCTTGGTCACTACGCCCACGGTGAGAATGCCCTGCTCCTTGGCGATGTCGGCTACGATGGGGGCCGCGCCGGTGCCGGTGCCGCCGCCCATGCCGGCGGTGATAAAGACCATGTCGGTGCCCTCCAGCACCTCGGAGATCTGCTTGCGGCTCTCCTCGGCGGACTTGCGGCCCACCTCCGGATCTGCGCCGGCGCCCTGTCCGTTGGTCAGCTTCTCGCCAATCTGAATTTTAATCGTGGCGCTGGAGGCCTCCAACGCCTGCTTGTCCGTGTTGACGGCAATGAATTCCACGCCCTTCGTCCCGGTGCGGACCATGCGGTTGACCACGTTGTTGCCGCCGCCGCCCACGCCGATCACCTTAATGCTGACCACACTCTCAGGGCCCATATCCAATCCAAACGCCATTGTTTTTCCTCCTATGTAAAAGTGGGATCCCGCAGTTATAGCCTTGTGGGGTGGTCCCTGTATGCAGACAAGATTTGTTTCATTGTATCTCAGTTTTTTCCGCAGGTCAAGAGGAAATCGCACATCCGACCAAATTTTCCACATTTTTCATGCTGAATCTCCTGTTATCCCGCAGAATCAAAGACCGCATCATATTTTTCCTGGGTCAAGTCAATGGAGCCCGCCGCCGCCTCGCCGTGCTCCGCCTCAATCTGCTGGCGGACGGCCCGCATCAGCCGGATATTGTAGTCGAAGTCGGCGTTGAGCTTCATCTTCACGTCGAAACGGTCTGCATACCGAACTGACAGCTGGGTGGAGTCCAGCCGGACAGCGGACACCTCGGCGAAGAGCTCCGCCCGCTCCAGTGCCTCCAGCAGGGAGATCAGGGCGGACAGCCTGGTCTCCTCCTCCTCGGGCACCTCCAGCGTGCTCCCCGCCTGGGGGGAGAGGGGAGTCAGGCCGGTGACCAAGAGGACCGTGCTGTCTGCCGGAGCGGGCTCCAGCAGGTGGGCCTTGACGCTGATCAGCCAAGGTTCCTGGGCTGTCTCCAGAGGTCCCTGGGAGCCATTTTCCGTCTCCTCGGGCTGGACAGCGGCCGCCCGGGCCGGGTCCGGAACGGCAATCCGGGCCACCGCCTCCCACTCGGAGACCGTGATGAGGATGGTGCTGGGCAGGGCCCGGTTAATGGACAGCTTTTCAATGTAGGGCAGGGCGGAGCGGATATTCCGGCCGATGCGCACCTTGTTCAGCGCATACAGATTGTCACCGGTCCGGATGCCAGAGGCGGCGATAATCTCCTCCTGGGTGTACCGCTGACTGCCGGTGACTGTCACCCGTTCCACCCGAAAAAACACGGTGGCTCCCACCGTCAGCGCCACCCCGACGGCCCCCACGCACAGCAGCTTGAACAGAGGGCCGAACCGCCCTCTGTTTTTCCTGCGTGTTCTGCTGCGGTGGCTGTATCTTGACATATCGTTCTCCTTGGTATCAGCTCAGGGACGGATCACAATGCGTCCCTACGGTATTTCCCGGATGTCCGCCCCCAGGGTGCGAAGGTTTTTGTCCAGAGCCTGGTAGCCCCGTCTGATATGACGCAGTCCGCTCACCTGAGTGGTCCCCTCCGCCCCCAAGGCGGCCACCACTAGGGCGGCCCCTCCGCGCAGGTCGGGGGAACGAACGGCCGCTCCGCGGAGCCGCCCCACGCCGGTGACCATGGCGGCCCGGCCGGCAATCTGGATGTCCGCCCCCATTCGGCGCAGCTCATCCGCATGGCGGTAACGGCTGTCAAAAATGTTCTCCACAAAGAGGGTGGACCCCTCCCCTCCGGCCAGGGCGGCCATAAGAATGGCCTGGGCGTCGGTGGGGAAGCCGGGGTAGGGGGCGGTGCGCACCGGGTGAACACCCCGCAGCCGCTCCGAGGCAGACAGAACAATCCGGTCCGGTTCGTTATGTAGCGCGCAGCCCGCCTCCTCCAGACAGGACAGCACGGCAGTGAGGGTGTCGGGGGATATGCCAGTCACCTCCACCTCTCCCCCGGCGGCGGCCGCACCACACAGATAGGTGGCAGCGGCAATCCGGTCCCCCATCACCCGGTACTCGGCGGGGTGGAGAGGTACCCCACCCCGAATCGTGATCACCGGGGTTCCGGCACCCTCCACCTGGGCTCCTATAGCCCGGAGGAAGCTCTGCAGGTCCACGATCTCAGGCTCCTGAGCTGCCCCTACGATGGTGGTCAGCCCGGGACAGCCGCAGGCGGCCAGCATGGCGTTCTCCGTGGCCCCCACGCTGGGAATAGACAGGCACAGCTCCCGGCCCTGCAGCCCTTCCCGACAGCACTTGCAGCACAGGACCCCCTGCTTCTCCAGGATCACGGCCCCCAGGGCCCGCAGGGCGGACAGATGCAGGTCGATGGGCCGAGGGCCCAACTCGCAGCCCCCAGGGTAGGACAGTTCCGCCGTCCCCAGGCGGGCCAGCAGCGCCCCCAGAAAGATCACCGAGGACCGCATTTCCCGCATCAGGCACTCCGGGATCTCCGCCCGCTCCAGGGCGGAGGCGTCCACGGTGACGGCATCTCCCTCGCGGTCCACCCGGCATCCCAGCAAGCGCAGGATGTCCAGGGTGGTGGACACGTCGGACAGGTCAGGACAGTTGCGCAGGACGCACTGCCCAGGCACAAGCAGGCAGGCGGCCAGAATGGGCAGAACGCTGTTCTTGGCCCCGTGGATGGCCAGGGAGCCGAAGAGGGGACGCCCACCCTGAATTTCGTAATAGCTCATGGGATAGCCTCCAAATCTTTTGGATTTGAGCTATCCTATGCAGAAAGAGGGGGTTTGGTTTGCGGCGAACTGTCTGCTACCGCATAATCTCCCGCAGGGTCTCATAAATTTTCTCCCCCGCATTGGGGACGGCCATGGCTTTCAAAGCCGCGGTCATCTTTTCCCGGCGCTCCCGCTCCCGTAGGAGGAGGGCGGCCTCGTCATAGAGGGTATTCTCCACGCAGTCGCCCTCCCGAAGGAGGACCGCCGCCCCCTGTCCGGACAAAACCCGGGCGTTTTTCTCCTGGTGGTTGGCGGTGACATTGGGGGAGGGCACCAGTACGGCGGGCTTAGCGATGGCGGTCAGCTCCGAGATGGTGGAGGCCCCCGCCCGGCACAGGACCAGGTCGGCAGCAGCCATCACCAGAGGCATGTCATAGATATATTCCCGGACCTCAATGCCGTTGTCCCCCAGCTTCAAACCCCGGCGAAGCAACTCCTCCTGCATCCAGGGATAATCACGACCGGCGCCGTGGATGTGCCGCCAGGGGGCTCCCTCATAGCACTCCTTGGCGATAAAATCTACCATCTTCTGGTTCATCACCTCCGCCCCAAGGGAACCCCAGTAGGACACCAGCAGAGGGCGGTCATCCGCAAATCCCAGCTTCTGCCGGGCCTCTTGACGGGTATATTTGAAAAAGTCCCCCCGGACAGGGGTGCCCGTGACCACCACCTTCGACCGGTTGTCATAGTGCTCCCGACTCTCCTCAAATCCTACCATCACCCGGTCCACCACCTTGGACAGCGCCTTTGTGGTCAGGCCTGGAACGGCGTTGGATTCGTGAACGGCGGTGGGAATCTTCCGGTGAGCCGCCTCGTTGACCACAGGGAAGGAGGCGTACCCTCCGGTGCCCACCACCAGGTCCGGCTTGAACTCCTCCAGGATGATCCGGGCCTGCTTTCTGGACCTGCCCATATTCACCAGAGTGCCCAGGTTGTGGGCGACGTCGGCGGGGGCAAGGGAGCGGTGAAAATTGGTGATGGTCACTGTCCTGATCTGATAGCCCTCCTTGGGCACCAGCTTGTTCTCCATGCCGCCGTCCGCTCCCACGAAGAGAACGCGGCAGCCGGGATGTCGCTCCTGGAAGATGTGGGCCAGGGCCACTGCCGGATTCACATGTCCAGCGGTGCCGCCGCAGGTAAACAGTACGTTCATATCTAACACCTCTCACTTGGGAATCAAAGCCTCTTTTGTAAGGGAGACCCCCCAGGGCTCAATCCTTCCGGGGGGCCGGTATCTGACGCGAAATGCTTAAAATCATCCCCATCTCCCCCAGCTGAATCACCAGGGCAGTACCGCCGTAGCTGAAGAAGGGCAGGGGGATTCCAGTATTGGGGATCATACCGGTGACCACGCCGATGTTCAAAAATACCTGGGCGGCCAGCAGGGTGATGATGCCCACAATGGTCAGGGTGCCAAATTTGTCCCGGGCGTGAAGGGCCAGCCAGTAGCCCCGGAGGATGAGCAGGGAAAACAGCAGCAGGATCAGAAAGGCCCCCACCAGCCCCAGCTCCTCCACCACGATGGAGAAAATCATGTCGTTCTCCGGCTCAGGGACAAAGCCGTATTTCTGGTTGCTCTCCCCCAGCCCCCGGCCCAGCAGCCCCCCCGAGGCGATGGAGTACATTCCCTGCCGGAACTGAAAGCCCTCATTCCGGGGATCCGCCGCCCAGGGGTCCAGCCAGATGGCAAATTTACGCTTTACATAATCGGTGGTCACATACATCAGGCCCACCATGGCCACGCCCGCGCCGCCAATGCCGATGAACCATTTCAGGCTGATGCCCGACACCAGCAGGACGGAGGCCGCCCCCACCGCCACCAGCAGGGCGCCAGACACATGGGGCTCCCTAACGATCAATCCCAGCACAACCAGCAGCACAGCGCCGTAGGGCACCAGCTCCAGAAACCCCACCTTCTCCAGCCAGTTCAGCATTCGACCGGTGGCGGTGCGCTTGGTGAACCGCTTCTGCTTCTCCGTGTCCCGCTTGCACAATCGGGCGGCGAAGAAGAGGACCACCGACACCTTGGCGATCTCCGAGGGCTGATAGGTCGGTCCCGCCACCAGCAGCAGGCGCAGCCAGCGTCTCACATAGTTAATGGGGGCGTTCAGGCCGGGGACATAGCAAAGAATCAGCAGAAAAATGGAGCCCGCCAGCGCCACCGGGGCCATCCAGCGGAAGCGCTGGTAGTTGATTCGGGAGACGATATACATAATCGCCAGTCCCATCCCCGCATAGAGGGCCTGGTTTGTCACATAAAAATAGGGGTTGTTGTGCACGCGCTCGCTGGAATCCCGGAAGGCGGTATAGTAGGAGGCGGAGAAGAGCATCACCAGCCCGATGCCCAGCAGCATCAGCACCAGCATCAGGAAGGGCAGGTCAAGCGGCCCCCGGGCCAGCTGCTCCTCCATGGTCAGATCGCGTTTCGCTTTGTGGGCCAAAGAGTCGGGCCTCCTTTCTCGTCGTCACAAAGTCCGCTTCATTCGGAACACCCTATCGGGTATTCCTCATTGCGCTCCCTTGCTCCTCCTCTCCAAACGTGACCCGTTGCGCTGGGCTCACGTTTGGGGGCAGCCCGTGGCCGCCTCTTTTCGCTTACATCGGATACCGGTACATCACCCCGAAGAAGCCCAGAACGCACAGGAGCAGGGTGGCGCCGGAGAAGATACAGAACAGCTTGGTCTCGCTCCAACCGCCCATCTCCAGATGGTGGTGGAGGGGAGCCATGCGGAAAAACCGTTTGCCGTGGGTCTTTTTGAAGTACACCACCTGAATGATGTCGGACAGCACCTCGGCCACATAGACCAGGCCGATGATGGGGATGACCAGGGGGATATCCAGTGCGAAGGCCAGACCGCACACCATCCCTCCCAAAAACAGGGAGCCGGTATCCCCCATGAAGACCTTGGCGGGGTGAAAGTTATACAGCAGGAAAGCGGCCAGTCCCCCCGCCAAGGCGGCGGACAGAATCGCCAGATCATTCTTTCCAAACCATGCGGAGACAGCCATATAGAACAAGGCGACCGGGATGGTAACACCGGTGGCCAGGCCGTCGATGCCGTCGGTGAGATTGACTGCGTTTACCGTCCCCACCATGACGAAGGCGGCGAAAACCATATATACCACCCAGGGCAGGATGATCTCTACCCCCAGGAAGGGGACAAACAGATTGGGGGTCAGATAGCCCTGCTCTCGCATCAGCACCGTGAAGGCAATGGCCGCCGCCAGCTGGAGCAGAAACTTCTGTGCGGCGGTGAGGCCCTCGTTGGCGTGGTGGCGCAGCTTCTGAAAATCGTCTATTATGCCGATGGCACCGAAGACCAGAGCGAAGAGGAAGACATACAGGTGGTTGCAGTCCCCGTGCATCAGGTCATCCCAGCCCGCCACCACCACCGCCGCACCAATGGCCAGAATGAACATGATACCGCCCATGGTGGGGGTGCCCTGCTTGGACATGTGCCAGGTGGGGCCGTCCGCCCGGATAGACTGTCCGGCCTTCAGCCGGCGCAGCAGCGGAATCAGAAGCTGTCCCACAATGGCGGCCACGCCGAAGGCCACAATGAAGCTGAGGATATATGTCATGGTAACCCCTCCCGGTTTCTCTCTTTTGAATCACACAAGGCAGCCGATTATATCATATCTGCCGGAACTTTTCCAGTCATTTTTTGTCCCTCATCCACCTGCTTGAACCACTCCGCCACGATCTCCCGCTCGTCCATGGGGTACTGGATGCCGCCGGTCTCCTGATAGGTCTCGTGACCCTTGCCCGCCAGGACGATGACGTCCCCAGGCCTGCCCTGGGACAGGGCCCAAGCGATGGCCATCCGACGGTCGGGCTCCACATGGAGTCCGGCCGCCGCCCCCTCCATCCCGGTCAGAATGTCACCAATGATGACCTGTGGGTCCTCGGTGCGGGGATTGTCGGAGGTTACCACCGCCACGTCGGCCAGTTCCCCTACAATGGCTCCCATGATGGGCCGTTTACTCCGGTCCCGGTCACCGCCGCAGCCGAAAAGACAGAACAGCCTGCCGGCGGTAAACTCCCGGGCGGTGGTGAGGATATTCTCCAGGGCGTTGGGGGTGTGGGCATAGTCGATAATTACGGTGTAGGCCCTGGGAACGGGCACCACCTCCACCCTGCCCTTTACCCCCTTAACCCAAGGCATCGCCCGGGCCATCGTCTCCAGCTCCAACCCCAGACACAGTCCGGCGGACAGAGCCGCCAGGGCGTTGTAAATAGAGAAACCGCCGGGGATGGGCAGATGAACCCTGGCAATCCTGCCCAGGGTAAGGGCCTCAAATTCCACATGGCTGGGAAACAGGCGGATATTATGGGCAGTGAGGTCCGCCCTGTCCTTATTTTCTGAATAGGTGAAAGTGGGGCAGTCCACATGCTTTAGATACCAGCGGCCCGCCTCGTCATCCAGATTGAGGACAGCCCGCCGGCACTGCCCAAACAGCAGGCCCTTGGCGTCCCGGTACTCCTCCATAGTGTGGTGGTAGTCCAAGTGGTCCTGGGTCAGGTTGGTAAACACACCCGCGTCGAAAGTGAGCCCTGCCGTACGGCGCTGGACCAGGGCGTGGGAGGAGACCTCCATCACCACATACGTGCAGCCCCCGTCGGCCATTTGGCGCAGAAGAGACTGAAGCTCATAGCTCTCCGGAGTGGTGCGGTGGGCAGGCAGCTCCCGACCGCCAATCATGTTCCGGTTGGTGCCCACCAGCCCCACCTTGACCTCCAGCACCCGCTCCAGCAACTCCTTGAGCAGGTTGGTCGTAGTGGTCTTGCCATTGGTGCCGGTGACGGCCACCAGGGTCATTTCATCCCCAGGGCGGCCAAACCAGTTGGCCGAAACCAGGGCCAGAGCCAGACGGGTATCCTCCGCCGTCAGCCAGGGACCTGGCTCCTCCGGGGGCCGCTCGCACAGCACGGCGGCAGCTCCCCTGTCCAGAGCGTGCTGAATATACAGGTGTCCGTCCGTCTTGTCGCCGGACAGGGCTACAAAGAGCGCGCCAGGCTCCAGGGTGCGGGTGTCATAGGATATGGAAGATATTTCCATATCCGACGTGAGGCTTCCCCCCGTGAGGGGGACGCCGGCCAAAAGGTCGCGCAGGATCATGGTGTCACCCCTCAAAGGGCGGGTTTCATTCTATATAAGATTTGCTTTTAAACCTTTTATCCGGGAAGAGGGTCATGGTCAATCCTCTACCACGTTGAAGAACTTCACATCCACCACCGTGCCCATTGTGGCTATCTCTCCGCCAGCTACACTTTGGCTGGCAGCGGTGGTGGTGTTTCCGTAGTACACCGAGACTCCCGAGGCCCGCATGAAGAAGCCCTTCTTCTCCAAGGCGGCTTTAGCGGCTTCATAGGTCATGCCAGTGACATCGGGAACAGCGGCGCTCTCCTCTGGAACAGCGTCACCCAGATAGAGGATCACAGTAGACCCGCCGGGGATACTGGTTCCGGCGGCGGGAACCTGCCGGGAGACGGTGCTTCCCTCGCCAATGGTGCGGAATTTCAGGTTTTTCTTGTTCAAGTCGGCCTCCGCGTCTGCGAGGGACTTTCCGGTCACCTTGGGTGTGGAAACATCCACCGCAGCGGATTCATCCGCATTATAGACCTTTTCCACCCCCATATAGTCCAAAATCTGGGCGATAAGGGGGCCGGCCTTCCGGGCAGCCATGCTGCCGCCGCTGATGTAGATGCCGGTGGTGGACCAGTCGCAGCTCACCCCCAGTTCCCTGGGCTCCGGCCTGTCGTAGGCGATAAGGACGATGACCTGGGGGTCGTCGGCGGGGGCATAGCCCATAAAGGAGACGATGGTGCGGTCCTTCTCTCCCGTCTCGGAGGAGCCCGTCTTACCGCCGATGCGGTAGCCGGACACATAGGCGTTTTTGCCGGTGCCCTTGGACACCACCTGCTCCAGGATATCCGCCGCCCGCTGGCTGGTCTGCTGGCTGACCACCTGCCGGACCACCTCGGTCTGGGTGTTTTGGATGACGGTGCCGTCCTGAGCGGCCACCGTCTGGACCACATAGGGCTTTACCAGATTGCCCCCGTTTATGACGGCAGCAAAGCCGCAGATCATCTGCAAGGGGGTCACCTCAAAGTTCTGACCAAAGGAGGCCACCGCCAGGTCCACGTTGCTCATTTTCTCCCGATCCCAGATGGCTCCGGTGGTACTGGCCTCGCCAGGCAGGTCGATCCCTGTCCGCTCACCCAGTCCGAAAGCCAGAAAGTAGTCATAGAAGCGCTCCTTGCCCAGCCGGCTGCCGATCTCTATGAAGGCGGGGTTGCAGGAGTTGCCCACCGCCTCGGCCAAGGTCTGGTGACCGTGGCCCCTGCGGTTGGAGCAGTGGATAGGGTCCGGGTAGCCCGGAACCATCACCGAGCCGGAGCAGTTGAAGGTATCGTTCTCGCTGACCAGCCCCTCCTCAAAGGCTGCAGCCAGCACCAGGGCCTTGAAGGTGGAGCCCGGCTGATATCGGGAGTCGACAGCCTTGCTGCGCCACTGGGCGTTCCGGGCGGCGGCCACAGCCTGACTTTGTGCCTGGGACATCAACTCGCTGTCGGTGAGGCCGTCTGTATTGCTGGATTTCAGCTGCTGGTAAATGGAATCTGTATCCTGCTGAATCTGTCCATTCAGCAGATCATTGATCACCAGCGAGTAGCTGTTGGGGTCGAAGTCCGGAGAACTGGCAATCCCCAGGATTGCCCCGGTCTTGGGATTCATGGCAATGCCGAAGGCGCCGTTCCGCACATCGAACTCCTCAATCCCCTCCTCCAGCGTCTTTTCAATATAGGCCTGGATGGTGGCATCAATGGTCAGAGTCAGGTCGTAGCCATCCACCGCGTCAATATACTCAGCGTAGGTGTTAAACCGCTCGCTTCCTCCGGCGGTGCGGGTGGTATACACCCGGCCGGGAGTGCCCTCCAGAAGATCGTTGTACACCGCCTCAATCCCGTAGGCCCCTCCTTCCGAGTTGACAAAGCCCAGCGCCTGAGCAGCCAGGCTGGAATAGGGGTAGTAGCGCTTGGTGCTGGTAATCAGGTAGAGGTAGGAGGCGGTCTTGTTCTCGGTGATATACGTCTGAAAAACCGCCTTGTCCTCCTCCTCAATATCCACCTTGACCTCCCAATAGGCGGCCTTGGTGTTGTGGACCTGCCGGATCACCTTTTCCCGGTCCAGATTTGGGACCAAAGTCAGCAGATCCTCCACCATCTGGTCCTGCCGCTCCGCCACCCTGGCCTCATAGACAGAGGTCTCCAGCAGTTTTCCCTTTTCATCCTTGTTGGATACACTCTTGACCAGATCCACCGGTGACAGAATCAGCTTATACACCGTGGCCGACATCGCCATTACGTTTCCGCCGCGGTCGTAGATATTTCCCCGGCTGGCGGAAATAGAAAAATCCAGCTTCTGCTGCTTCGCCGCCAGCGCCTGATACTCAACATGGTGGACAATCGCAATGTCCCAGAGCCTCCATCCAATGGGAATGAACATCCCTATGCCGCACACCGCCATTAAAAACAGCGTCCGGCGGAAGATCGACCGTTTGGAGTGTGTGCCCCGGGTGGCGTTAGTTGGGGTGCCCGCCCAGCTGAGGCCGTGCTCATATCTCCTTCTTGTTCCCATAAAAAAGGTCCCCCTTGCGGAAAAGGGCGCAAGAAATTTTCTTTCTTGCGCCCGCAGTTCTCTCTTAATTTGCCGGTGAGCTTGTGCGCTTCGACCCAGCCGACCTGTCGTAACTCTATGTCCGGGTCAGCGGAAATATTCTATGATGCTCCCAAATACGTTTCCGATCCCGTCCATCAGGGTCTTCAGGCCAGAGCCGACCGTCTCCTCCTGGTGGAGGGTGACTGTGTCTGGGGCGGACAGATCAATGTAGACCACCTGCTCGCTGCTGGGCCGGACCATGCTGTCCCCTACCGCCTCCTGGATCGTCTTCATATCAAAGACCTTCTCATACTGGGCGGAGAGGGTGGCATTCTCGCTTTTCAGCTCGGACAGCTCACGGCGCAGGGACACCATTTCGTCGTTGGCCACCGTCAGCTGGGCGTAGCTGGTAATCAGCATGACGGCAAAAACGGCCACAGCCAGGAAGCCTACCACCGCGAAGGGAGCGACCTGTCCGGCCTGCCGGACCTCTACCCTGGTCCGCTCGTGTCGGCGGACCTGCTCCCTCCGCTTGGGCTGGGGCGCAGGCGCCCGGTGCAGCTCCTCCTCCCTCCGGGGGGCGCGGACGGCGTTTCCGTCGTAGGCCGGAGCATAGGCCACACTGCCGTAGGTGCTGTATGAAGTTGTATTCCGGCGGCGGTTGGCGGCCATAGCATGTTCTCCTCAGTTCATAATTTCTCCGCCACACGCAGCTTCGCGCTGCGGGCGCGGGGGTTCTCTTCGATTTCCTCCTTGCTGGGAAGGACAGGCTTTCTGTTCACCAGCCTGATGTCTGGCGTCCTTCCGCAGACACACACGGGAAAGTCCGGCGGACAGGTACAGCCCCGGGCGAAGCCAGCCAGGCCGGTCTTCACGATGCGGTCCTCCAGGGAATGGAAGGTGATGACAGCCAGCCGTCCCCCCGGGCGAAGCCGGGGTACAGCCCGCTGAAGCATTCGGTCCACACTGGACAGCTCGTCGTTCACGGCGATGCGGATGGCCTGGAAGGTCCGTTTGGCCGGATGCTGCTTCTCTCTCAAGGCTTTTCCCGGCATGGCGCTTTTAATGATCTCCACCAGCTCCAAGGTGGTTTCGATAGGCTTGTCCGTCCTGTGGCGGACAATGGCCCCGGCAATCTGGGGAGCGTACCGCTCCTCCCCGTACTGGGAAATAATCCGACGCAGCTCCTCCTGGGACCAGGCGTTGACCACGCCGGCGGCGGTGAGGCCCTCCTCCCGGTCCATACGCATGTCCAGGGGGGCGCCCGCCATATAGGAGAAGCCCCGGCTGCCGTCGTCCAGTTGGGGGGAGGAGACGCCCAGGTCAAAGAGCATCCCGTCCACGGCCGGCAAGGACAGCTCGTCCAATATATCGTCCACCCGGTCGAAATTGCTGTGGACTAACGTCACCCGGTCCAGCCAAGGGGCCAGCCGCTCCCGGGCGGCGTCCAGCGCCGCCTGATCCCGGTCCACACAGATGAGCCGTCCGGCGGTCAGCCTCCGAACAATCTCGCGGCTGTGGCCCGCCCGGCCCAGGGTGCCGTCCAGATAGACCCCGTCAGGGCGGATATTCAGCGCCTCAACGCATTCGTCCAGCAGCACAGGGCGGTGGGTAAACTCACTCATATCAGAACCCCAACTCAGCCATACAGGCGGCCATCTTCTCAGGGGTCATCTCTTCCTCCTCCTGGGCGTTCCAGGCGTCGGCAGACCAGATCTCCGCCCGGTCATTGACGCCAATGATAACCACGTCCTTGTCCAGCCCGGCATATTTGCGCAGCTTCTGTGGAATCACAATGCGGCCCTGACTGTCCAGCTCGCACTTGGCTGCGTTGGCAAACAGGGGACGCATGGCCTTGGACTGGCTCATGGGCAGTGAGGCAAACTTTTCGGTGAAGCGGTCCCAGGTGGACTGGGGGTAAATCGCCAGGCAGGCGTCCACGCCCATGGCCAGATAGAATGTAACACCCAGTTCCTCCCGGAGCTTTGCGGGGATAAACAGCCGGCCCTTGGCATCGATGCCATGCTCATACGTGCCGGTCATGTTTTCACCCCTCTCCCCCACTCAGCCTTTCAAATCAGGGATTTTGCCCCACTTCGCTCCACTTCGCTTTTCAGTATAAATCCTGTTGACATAAATTGCAAGTGTTTTTTTCTCCCATTTTTGTTTCAAACTTCGCATTTTCGCATATTAATTGACATTTTCCGGGGTTAAAACGTTTGTTCTACGGTTTCTGAGGGGTCATCATTTTTGCATTTTCCACAACAAGATACCCACCCTTTTCCTCTTTCAATGCCCATATGTTGTATCAATTTTTTCTATTCTCCAGACCTCCCAAAACTTAGAAAACGAAAAAAGATGCAAAATAAATGTCAGAAAAATTTTCTCAGCGGGCAAAAAGTTCTTTTCCGCCGGAGCGGTTCGTGGTATACTGTAGGCAATCCTGTCGATACCTGTAATTTTAAGGAGGAATCACGTATGCTGTTTACCAATTGGGAGGAACTGGAGCAGGCCTGCCTGTCCTGCCAGAAGTGCGCCCTAGCCGACACACGGCACAATGTCGTATTTGGAATGGGTCCCAGAGACGCCGAAGTCATGTGCATTGGCGAGGGCCCCGGTGAGAACGAGGACCTCCAGGGCAAGCCCTTTGTGGGCCGGGGAGGCAAGCTGCTGGACGACATGCTGGAGATGGTGGACCTGAGCCGGGAGAAAAACGTCTACATCGCCAACATGGTCAAGTGCCGCCCACCCCAGAACCGGGACCCCCTGAACACTGAGCAGGACGCCTGCATCGACTATCTGCGCAGCCAGGTGGCCCTCATCCGGCCCAAAATCATCATCTGCCTGGGCCGGATCTCCGCCTGCCGCATCATCAAGCCCGACTTCAAGATCACCAAGGAGCACGGCCAGTGGTTTGAGAAAAACGGCGTGTGGATGACCGCCCTCTTCCACCCCGCCGCAATCCTCCGAGACCCCCGCCGCCGCCCTGAGACTTTTGAGGATCTGAAGACCATCCAGGCGAAGATTCTGGAGGTATGTGACCACACCTATTAAAATAGCTGGGATTAATGGGCATACAGTATGACCTGTCCGCCGCCGAGCTGCTCCAAATTCTGGGCTACAGCCAGCCGGTGGGCCGGGATTTTCTGGAAGAGCTGAAGCAGGAGAAACAAATTCCCCTGCCCTCGACCTACGCCGAATTTATGGAATCGGCCTGGAAGTATCCAATTTTTTCCACCTCCAACCTCCGGACCAGCGAAGTTAAGCCCTGGATGTATTACGACGAGATTCAGGAATATGTGGACGACTTAAAAGCTCACCAGGAGACTGTCAGCTCCAGAAATCGCTGTTGCCCCTTTATGCACACCCCTCGGGAGGAGTGGCCCAGCCTGACCGGCGACTATCTGTTCATCGGCAGCGACTTCTGTGGTGGCGAGATCACTTTCGGACTCCGCAAGGGGACCTGGACCAGGGCGACCCGCCCCTGTACTGGCGCCACGAGCGGGATCCCATCGCTAAGTGGCGGGAGGGCAAACAGAGCCTGTCCAGCTTTTTGCTTGAGGTGCTCTGGAATGTGCTGGGTGGAACAAATTATGGCACCGCAGAGCAGGCGCTGGAGCTGGCCGGCTGGCGGTCCGAGGAGTATTAACCCACAAAAGGATGACTGGGTGGCGTCCAAGGCCGTTTTAAAGCGGCATGGCATCCTCTACTCCAGTTTAAAGCGTTACAAATGCGACGAGGGTGGCAAGGTATTCGGGTGCTATGTCAAAGATCTGAACGCAATCTTTGCAGGTATTCTGTCGGACGGCGAAATTGACCTGTACGCCATCAACCAGATGAAGACCGAAAAAATTTTGCTCGACATTGACGATTACAATGAACCAGAAGATAAAACCTGAGTTTTTCCGGTATGCCTTCGCCTTTTGCAGGTCATACTACCCTTGAGGTGATTGTATGGACTTAAACATGAACGCAGCAGTGACCTTCGGTGAGCTGTTGCAAAAAAATCCCAAAGCCGCCGCCTACTACGACCGCTGCACCCCGGAACAGCGCAACGCCATCCTGCTTCAAATGGGACAGATGACCAGTCAATCCCAACTCCGGGCCTTTGTGGACAACCTGCCCAGCGCATCCCTGTAATTAAGCGCCGCCCGCCCTGAGAGGGGCGGGCGGCGCTCAACTTGTCGAAAAGCAGCCTGACCCGGAAGGAACCAGGCAGGCCGCAAAATGCAGTATAGATAAATAAAAGGATAGAGGAGGGCAGCGACCCGGAGCTGGACCTGGTCTTTTACCTGTTCCGCCGCCACCACTGGACACCGGAGATGTATTGCCAATCGTTACACAAAGACCTCCGATGCCTTTATCGCAGCGATACAGATTCGTTGTTTCGCTATTTGGGCTGCCATTCGTGCCTAACTCATGTTGACACTATCTATTGATCTACATTTATCAAAGGAGCTTTTTTCGCTACGGAAGGATAAAGGATAGTTGTTCTAAAGCCTCAGTTCCTGCCCGGTAGCCAGGGCGTGACAGCCGGGGCCGAAGCGCTCCTGGAGAAGGGACTTGGCCACCTCCCCGGTGCAGTGGCCGGTGTAAATTTCCTCTACTCCCAGCTCCCTGATGGCGTCGGCCACCTGGAAGACATATTCTGGGGTACAGTTCATGCCGCTGCCGCCCTTTCCGTGCATATGAAATCCCCCAATCACGGTGGAAACCTTCTTTCCCGGGAACTGCTCCAGCACCCCCCGGACAATGTTGACAATGCCGGTGTGGCTACACGAGTTGAACACCACCAACCCCCGCTCCCCTTCCAGCACCAGGGACTGCTCGTGGCGGTAGTCGTCTGGAACAAAGTCGTCCTCTCCCCGCTTAAACAGCAGGTTGGCGGCCCGGCCGGTGAAGACTGGATCATGGACGGTCTCCGGAACCAGCCAGCCCCCCTCGGTCAGCGGATATATTCCGTCCACCTCCTCAAAGCGGTCCCGAAAGTCCTTCCAGATATCCCGTCCGATGCCGATAAAGCGATAGGCATCCGGATCCTTGACAAAATAGGGACCCGCCGCCCCGGAACGGACATAGACCGGGGCATAGCTGTTGACCTGAAAAAAGCGGCGCAGGCCGTCGGCGTGGTCATAGTGGCCGTGGGACAGGGCGGCCAGCTCCACTCCGGACAGATCCACCCCCAGAGCCTGGGCATTGTCGGCAAATTTTCCCGAGGACCCGGCGTCCAGCAGCAACTTCTTCCCCCGGTAGTCGATATACAGGGACAGGCCGTGCTCTGGCACCAGGCCGCAACCCTCCAGGGCGGTGTTTTCCATCAAAACAGTAACCTTCACAGGGGATTCCTCCTTATTATCAAGCCCGCGTCAGGTCCCGGACCCATTTCCCGGAACGCAGACGGTGGATACCTACGAAAAATTTTACAGCCTGCTCCAGCGGGAATGCCAGATAGACCCAGAAGACGGTAGTTTTCAGCACCAGGCCGCACAGAGCGGCGTAGGGGATGGCTACCCCCCACAGGGGGCCGGTGTCGATGAGGGTGGCCGCCTTCACGTCTCCCCCGCCCCGGAGGACGCCCACGATGTTCACCGTATTGAAGTCCTTCAGCGGCATAGCAAGAGCCATCATCGTCATCATCATGGAGGCCACCGAAGCCGCCCCGGGGGACAACTTAAACAGGGGATACACCCAGGCCGGGGCGGCGAACCAGACAAAGGCCAGCAGCAGGCCGCCCAAAACGGTCCCGCAGACCACCGACAGGGTGTTCAGCGCCTTGCCCACGTCCAGCAGCCTGTTCTGCCGGCCCGCGCCGATTTCCCGGCCGATGATGATGGCCGCCGTGGAGGACAGGCCGAAGGAGACCACCATAACAATTTTTTCCATGTTGCCGGCGATGGTGTAGGCGGCCAGAATCTCGGTGCTGCCCGCCATATGGCCCATAATAGTGGGAAAAACGGAGGTGCCCAGCCCCCACATGGTCTCGTTGCACACCACCAGGCCGCCGTATTTCAGAAAACGGCGGGTCATGTCCAGCCCGGGCCGGAGCAGCAGGTGGAGATGGACCCGGAAAAACCGGTTTTTCATCATATGGACGATGACAATGGCGATCTCCAGCAGCCGGGCGATGAGGGTGGCTGTCGCCGCTCCCCGAACCCCCAGTGCGGGAGCCCCCAGTTTGCCGAAGATGAGCACCCAGTTGAGGAAGGTGTTGATGGTCATGGAGGCCACCAGGATATACAGCCCCAGCTGGGGCCGCTCCATGCTGCGGTAGGCGGCCACATACATCATGGTGAAAGCGTTGCACACATAAGAGAAACCAGCAATGGAGCCGTACTGGGCGGCCAGGGCGATCACCTCCGGCTCGTTGCCGAACAGGCTGAGAAATTCCACCGGGCACACCAGCAGCACTCCGGCAAAAATCAGGGACACCGTCAGCACCACCCACAGGGCCACTCCCAGCACCCGGTTGATGGACTCCATCTCCTGCTTGCCCCAGTACTGGCTCACCAGCACGGAGGAGCCGCTCTGCACGCCAAAAATGAACATTTGTAAGGCAAACAGGGGGATGTTGGCCAGCGTCACCGCCGCCATGGGGACCTCCCCCAGCATGCCCACCATAAAGGTGTCCGCCATGCCCAGGGCGCTGGTGATAAGATTTTGCAGCACGATGGGCATGGCCAGCAGGACCACCTGCTTGTAAAATCCCGGTTTTTGTTTCATGTATGCGAACATTGGAAACTGCTCCTCGATCTGGTATTGTTTTGTGTGTAAGGCATCCAATTACGACATCGCCGTAAACAGCTGCTCCTTTGCCCCCTTCAAGCCGTCAATGAGGGCATCCACATCCTCCCGGGACGTGTCGTAGGAGAAGCTCACCCGCAGGGCGCCGTCCAGCAAAGCTTTGGGCAGCTTGAGGGCGGCGAAGACGTGGCTGGGCTTCCCCCGGTGGCAGGCTGAGCCGGAGGAGAGGTACACCCCCCGGTCGCTCAGGAAACGGACCACCACCTCGCTCTTGTAGCCAGGCAGGGAAATAGGCAGGATGTGGGGCGCGCCGTCAGAGGCCAGCACCTCCGCCTCGGGGAGTTCCCGGGCCAACCGGTCAATGGCATAGTTTTTCAGCTGCGCCATGCGGGCGGTGTCCTCCCGGAAGGAGAAGTCTCCCAGCCGGGCAGCAGCGGCGAAGGCGGCGATTTGGGATGTGGCCTCGGTGCCCGAGCGGTAGCCCCCCTCCTGTCCCCCACCCCGGATAAGGGGGGGCAGCTTCAGGCCCCTTCGTACATACAACGCCCCTACCCCCTTGGGGGCGTGGATCTTGTGGCCGCTGACAGACAGCAGGTCCACCCCCAGCTCTTTCGGCGTAAAGGGGACCTTTAAAAAGCCCTGGACCGCGTCGCAGTGGAACAGGGCGGGGCAGCCCGCCGCTTTGATGGCTTGGGCCATCTCCGCCACGGGCAGGACGGTCCCCAGCTCGTTGTTCACCAGCATCATGGACACCAGGACTGTGTCAGGCCGGAGGGCGGCCGCCGCCTGAGCGGGATCGATCTCCCCCCGGCGGTCGGGCCGGAGGTAGGTCACCTCGTACCCCTGCCCCTCCAGAGCTTTGAGGGGCTCCAGCACGGCGGCGTGCTCAATGGCGGTCGTCACAATGTGTTTTCCCACCCGGCGGTTCCGCTCCAGCGCCCCGGCGATGGCCCAGCTGTCGCTCTCCGAGCCGCAGGATGTGAAAAAGACCTCCTCCGGCCCGCAGCCCAGGGCTCCGGCCAGGTCGGCCCGCCAGAGCTTCATCTGCTCCGCCGCCTGCCGCCCCAGAGCGTACTGAGACGACGGGTTTCCCCAGCCCGCGGTCATGGCCTCCAGCGCCGCCTGGGCGGCCTCGGCCCGTACAGGCGTTGTCGCGGCGTTATCCAGATAGTGAAACATGCGGTCCGCCCCCTTAAAAGCAGAGAAATAAGTCAGCGTTGGCTATTCTATGCTGTTATGGGCGGAAAGTCAAGGCGGGAGGGAATTATTTCCGAAAAAGGCCGTTTTTTCTTGAAAAAGCGGCCGGCTTCTGGTATGATAAAACAGTGGCGTCCAAAGGCTGGCGCTGTGGTCAGAACTGTAGCACGTGAGTGAAGAGAGAGGGAGCAGCGCATGTTCACAGGAGAGACAAGACGGGCGGTTCGCTCGCTGATACTGACGGCTTTGCTGGGCTGCTGTCTGTGGATGGCCTGGAATGTCCCCTATACCCATGACGACTGGGACTGGGGCCTGCCGGTAGGGATGGAATGGTGGCTGACAGGTGCACTGAACAACCGCTATATGGGCTCCTTTTTTGTAATTTCCATGACTCGCTCCCGACTGGTCAAGACCCTGGTGATGGGAGGAAGCATGTTTCTCTTGCCTCTTCTGGCGGCCCTTGTGGTCCTGCCGCAGGACAGGCGGAGAAATTGGTTTCCCCTTACCCTGACGGGCTGCGCCGCGATGATGGCGATGCCCATCGTCACATGGCGGCAGACCTATGGCTGGGTGTCCGCCTTTGCGAATTTTGTGGTATCCGGTGTGTGGGTTTTGCTGCTGGTCCTGCTGGCGCGGCGGAATATGGAGGGGCGGGGCGGCCGGCTCACCGCCGCGGCCCTGTTCCCCCTGGCCCTCACGGCCCAGCTCTTCGCCGAAAATCTGACGGTGCTTGTCACCGCCGGGGCTCTCGGGACGGCGGTGTGGAGTCTGAGAACGGGACGGGGACGGACAGCGGCGCTGTCCATGCTGGCAGGGGCCCTGCTGGGCCTGTTTCTGATGTTTTACAACCCTATGTACCAGGAGCTGGCCACCACAGGACAGACCCTGGGCGGGGTGCGGGAGCTGGTGTTCGAGCTGAGCGACGGGGCGGCGCACATTCTGTCCGCCGTTTTCAGCCGGTATTTTCGCCTGGTGCTCCCCTCTCTCTTTGAGTTTTACCCCGCCGTGTGGGCGTTGGTCTGCGTCGGCGCGCTGAGCCGGCTGCGCCGCTATTTGGCGGCATCCAGGCAGATTGCCTGGATGTTGGTGATTCCCGGCTGTCTGTTCTGCGGAGTGTATCTGTGGAGCGCCTGGCTGGGCGCGGAGGCCCAGCGGGACAGCATAGACTGGCTGTGTCCCTGGCCCGCCTTTCGGACCTGGGGAGCTGTGGCTGTGGTGGTTCTGATTGCCGCCTGCCTCTGGCCAGGCGGGGCGCGGCGGACCGCCTGGCTGCGGTTGTCCCTGCTGGCGGGGGCGCTCCTGCTGGCGGCGCCCTTCGCGGTGGTCTACGGCCATGGGCCCCGCTGCTATTTTTCCACTGCCCTGCTGCTGCTCCTGGTGGGGCTGTCCCTGGCCGAGGAGCTTCCGTGGTATCCGCTGCGCACCGGGGGCGCCGCCCTTCTGCTGGGGGCGGTGCTGGTCTTCCACATACGGGTTTATCAGGTGGTAGGAGGGTGTGACGCCCTGCGTCTTCGGCTGATTCGGGAGGCGGTGGCGGAAAATCGGACCAGCCTGCTTCTGCCCACTGAGGACCTGCGCTGGTTTTATACCTGGGGGCACAACCCGCAGAGTACCGAACGGGCGGAGAGCTTCCGGCAGTATTACGGCCTGCCGGAGGAGACAGCGCTGATTTTTCTGCCGCCGGGCAGTTATGAGCTCTGGCCCGAAATTTCACAGGAGATGATTGACCATGCTGCAATCTATTAGCGGTATCTGTTATGTGGTAGGCGCTATGTCCCTGACCCCGAGTTTGCGCCCGTATCCTGTTCCGGGGGACTATGTCATCGCCGCTGACCGGGGCTTCGATTCCCTGATGGCTTACGGGGTGAACCCCGACATGGTCGTGGGGGACTTTGATTCCCTGGGCTACCAGCCCCGCCACCCCAATGTCATCCAGCTGCCGGCGGAGAAGGACGATACCGACATGATTTTTGCCCTGCGCAAGGGATTGGAGCTGGGCTGCCGCCGTTTTGTCCTGCTGGGGGGCGTGGGCGGACGCCTGGAGCATACGCTGGGCAACCTTCAGCTGCTGGACTGGCTGGCCTGCCGGGGGGGACAGGGGTTCCTGGCCGGGGAGAAGACGGTGGCCACCTGCATCCGGGACGGAGGACAGGTGATTTTTCCGGCGTCCATGTCCGGGTATCTGTCGGTCTTCTGCAACAGCGGCACGGCGAAGGGAGTCACGCTTTCCGGGTTGAAATATCCGTTGGAGCGGCACACCATGACGGGGGACTTTCCCCTTGGTGTGAGCAATCAGTTTTTGGGGGAAAGCGCCTTGGTGTCAGTGGAGCGGGGCAGCTTGTTCCTGCTGTGGGAGGATCAGGGGGACTTTTACGCAAAGCTGCCCAAATTATGGGCGCGGCAATGATTTACCCCTTGCCTTTTTGGGCATCCTGTGGTATAGTAGTCTGACCCTTTGGAAGAG
Organism: Oscillospiraceae bacterium 44-34; assembly: GCA_041223805.1. Taxonomy (GTDB): domain Bacteria; phylum Bacillota; class Clostridia; order Oscillospirales; family Oscillospiraceae; genus Lawsonibacter. The sequence goes on from JBCLQX010000017.1 coordinate 52,680, forward strand.
GAGGTGTCCGCCGTGGGTGAAGCTGTGAAGATTGTCGCCAAGAACAGCAAGGCCTATCACGATTATTTGATTGAGGAGAAATACGAGACCGGTATTGAGCTGGCGGGCACTGAGGTAAAATCCATCCGAATGGGCAACGTAAATCTAAAAGATTCCTTCTGTTTGATTAAGGACGGAGAGATATCCGTTCTGGGCATGCACATCAGCCCCTATGAGAAGGGGAATATCTTCAACAAGGACCCCCGGCGTTCCCGCCGGCTGTTAATGCACAAGCGGGAGATTATGCGGCTGTTTGGCCGCGTCAAGCAGGATGGCTACTCTCTCATTCCTCTGTCAATTTATTTCAAGGGTCCACGTGTGAAGCTGGAAATCGGTCTGTCCAAGGGCAAAAAGCTCTACGATAAGCGGGAGGCATCCGCCCGGCGGGACGCCAAGCGGGAGATGGACCGGGTGATGAAGACCCGGAACCGGTAAGCCTCCAGGAAAGGATGATAACCATGGCGCAAAATCCCATTGTCACCATCGAGATGGAAAACGGCTCCATGATCAAAGCGGAGCTCTACCCGGAGGTGGCTCCCAACAGTGTGAACAATTTCATTTCCTTAATTCAGAAGGGATTTTACGACGGTCTGACCTTTCACCGCTGTATCCCTGGCTTCATGATCCAGGGCGGCTGTCCTCAGGGCACCGGTATGGGTGGTCCGGGCTACTCCATCAAGGGCGAGTTTGCGCAGAACGGCTTCCAGAACGATTTGATTCACGGCCGGGGCGTGCTGTCCATGGCCCGGTCGATGGATCCCAATTCCGCTGGCAGTCAGTTCTTTATCATGGTGGAGAAGGCCCCTCATCTGGATGGAGGCTATGCCGCCTTCGGCAGAGTGATTGAAGGCATGGAGACTGCCGACGCCATTGTTTCCAGCAAGACCGACTGGCAGGACCGCCCCCGGCAGAAGCAGGTCATGAAGAGGGTCACTGTGGATACCTTCGGCATGGACTATCCGGAGCCGGAAAGGGTTTAATGATTCAGGCCATTGCCTCAGCTGTTTCCCTGCCACCCCCAGGGCGGTTACAATTGCAGTCCAGCGCCTGCGGTTTGGAGGGGAAGAGTGGCGGAATGAGCGAGCTTTCGGCTTCAGCTGGAAGCGAATGATATGAAGCCCGCGACGACAAGGGGGCGTACCGGTTTCGACGGGAGCATAGAAGCAGGAATAGCGAGCGGGTGCGCCTAACACCCTAAAAATGGGCACTTATAAATTAAAGAACGATAACGATTACGTTCTCGCCGCTGCTTAATGCGGCCGTCCTGCCCGGAAGGACCACGAGCCGGGTTTGGGCGTAGCCTTAGTGGTGCCCGTGTGTTCGGAAAGAGTTGACCGTTCCACGCATTATGACTCTACCAAGCTCAATAGTGTGACGACCCACGCTTGAGTAAGGGAATGTAAAGGATCGTCTGCGCTCGGAGAAGTTCTTGTGGAAGTGCTTTCGGACGGGAGTTCAACTCTCCCCGCCTCCACCATGATAAGTTGACAGACTACACCAAGGAAGTAGTCTGTCAACTTTTATGTATAGTCACATAAACCCTTTGTGCCGCAGTGATTTCACTGCGGTATTTTTATTTATAGAAGGAGAATTATCATGAACATGATACAAAAAAGTGAAGCAATTAAGAACGGTCTCCGGAAAGGCTTTCAGGACGGCAGCTCCAAAATGGCAAAGCGTAAGTGCTACGGATACACGATCAATTCTGATGGAGAACTGGAAATAAATCCGGACGAAGCCAAGGTGGTGAACTGGATATTTGAACAGTATCTTGCTGGTGACAGCCTTGGGAAAATTGCTGCGGGTCTGGAAAGGCAGGGCATTCCCTCCCCTACTGGCAAGCCCAGGTGGAATCGTGAAGCAATTGATAAGTTACTCTCTAATGAAAAATATACTGGGCGAGTAATGCTTCAGAAGACAATCAGCACTGGCGCTGTTCAAATTGAAAACGATGGCCTCATGGAACGGTATCTCTATACCGGCTCCCATGAGGCTATTATTTCTGATGAGATGTTTATGGCGGTGCAGCAGGAAAAACTCAACCGATCTAAAGAACCGCAAAGGCATGTTGCCATGAAGCTCGAATTTTGATAAAATGAAGAAAACCACTGGAGGTCGTGTGAATCCGGAAGGTGACTGAGATTTCTCCCACGCAGGATTATCGCCCAGTAGAGCTACGGCATCTTTGTGTGGCCGTCTATTGCCGTGTCAGTATAGGGAGACCAGCAGTATCGAATTGCAAGAGTAGTATTATTCACAGCTGATTTCGAGCGCAATACACTGGATATGCTGTATTTGCTGTGGGATCCGCAAGGCTTGGGCGTGGAAGTCTATTTTGAGCAAGAGGATATGTGGCTGAACGAGCAGCAAATACAGATTCTGTTGACTATTTACTGTGCAATAGCCTTTGGTTGAAAGAGAGTAAGGTAAATTCATCCCCTACCACATTGTGGTAGGGGATGAACAGGGTTACTTTCTTCCAGACCCTCCGCAATCAGGGCATTTACCAGAACCACCACAGAGATAGCAACGCGATGTTCCAGATCCATCTCCGATAACATTAGAGGGAGACGGATGTGGGTTTATGGTGATTCTTCCTGTTCCATCGCAGAGACTGCATATACCGGATCCATTACACTCAGGACATCTTTCCATAAAGGCAATACCTCCTTTATAATATATTTACTATATCTTCCCTTAACAAGAGCATACAAAAACACAACAATTTAATGGGCTGTCAACCTTACGCAAAACACCGCTTCCAACAAAAATCGGAGCGGTGTTTTTGTATGGCTTCTGGACACCGTGACCAGAAGGGACCCGCCCATTTCCCCGCTTCGTCCACGGCGGCTCTGCTGGATGTATCCCCCGTCGCCGCGCCACCCAATAGCACAGCCGGGGCAGCCTGTCAAGGGCAAAGCCGCCGCTGCGCGGCGGTGCTTCGCACCCTTGACAGGCAGTCCCGGCTGTGCTACCTCCCAAGGCGCGACGGGGGATATATCCTCCAGAGCCGCCCCCTTTCCCTGGATAGGGAAAGGGCGGGGGGATAGGGTCGAACCGCTTTCCTCTCAAACCACTGTCTTTCCACGGCTGATGTGTTGAAAATTAGCAATCTCAAAACCTTGCCCCACAAGGGTTTCCAGCGCCGGTTTTGTGGAGGCTGGTATAGTATCATTCCCCACCCCCGATTTATCGAAATACTGTCAACATCTGAATTTATGGGAGGTATCTATGAGCAGTCAAAATTCAATGCCTTGTAACTCAGAAAACCAGTCAACACTGGTCGCCGGGAAAAAGCGTATTCGGAGTACGTCCGTCTGTGTCTGGCTGTCCCCGGATGAACAGGCAAAAATCCAGGAGCGCATGGCGGATGTGGGTATTCGCAACCTTTCAGCATATATGAGAAAAATGGCTCTCAACGGCTATGTGCTCCATGTTGACCTTGCGCCAGTCAAAGAGATCGTTTCCCTGCAAAGGCGGTGTGCAAATAATCTCAATCAAATCGCCGTCAGGGTGAATACTTGTGGCGGAGTTTACCCCAAAGAAATCAAGACCCTGCAAAAAGACTATGCGGATTTATGGGGGCCTCTCTCCGAACTGCTGGAGAAACTTTCGGAGGTGGTGGCGCTGTAAGCGCATAAGGCCCATGAGCGTCAGCGACGGGGCCGCAGACAGGGAAGCCTCTGGACACGGTGTCCAGAGGCTTCCGGCGGGTTTGGGGGCACCCCAACAAGCATTTTCGCAAAGCGAAAATTGCAAGTGTTATACACTTGCCCTGCTTGCCGTTTGTGCGCTCCCCCAGAATTGCGTAATAGTAGAGACTGCGTATTCCTAATCTCTTCTGTAAAATTATGGACTTGACAGGAGGACGACATCGTGTTATATTTTAACTGTCAACAAGATGTTATACATTAAGGAGGATAAAAACGTGGTACAGCAAATTTCCGACGCCGAACTTGAAATTATGAAAATCGTATGGGGAAACCCAGAGGATGTGACACTGTTTCCTTATATCATGGATGGGCTGGCAGCAAGAGGCAAGCCGTGTCAAAAGAACACCCTGATTGTACTCCTGTCGCGACTGATGAATAAAGGCTTTTTGAGCGCAAAAAAAATCGGACGCCGCAACGAATATACCACGCTTGTTTCGGAAGCGGAGTACCAGACGGTGCAGACGAAAAATTTCCTGGATAAGATTTATGAGGGAAGCGCAAAAGGTCTGGTTTCCAATCTGATTATGGGCGATTTGCTGGCAGACGAGGAATATGAGGAATTGAAACGGCTGCTGGAGAAAGGAAAAGGGCAGCAATGAACGCAGTTTTGAAGATTTTCCTATCCATGTCTTTTTCCGGCAGTTTACTTATTCTGGCTTTACTTTTTGGAAAACAGTTTTTGAAAAACAAAATCAGCCGGCAATGGCAGTATTACATTTGGCTGGTTGTTGTTTTGCGGCTGCTGCTCCCGTTCGGGCCAGAAGTAAGCCTGATGGGGAAGGCATATCAGGCTGTCGATCAAGCAATATCCCAGACCGCTCCTTTACCGCCGCAGCAACAGCCCTCACTAAACATTCCGGGGGGCAATCTTGCTCCCGCTATTGGGGCGGAACATCACAATGAAACGGTATGTAGTCCGGCAGATGATGTAACAACGGCCCACCCACTTCAAGATATTGGAGTGTTGTTAATCAATCAGATCTGGCTGGTGTGGCTGGTGGCCGCGCTGGGCTTGCTGATACGAAAAATAACAATCTATCAGGGCTTTATGCGGTATATCCGTGCTGGATTGACCCCGGTTTCTGACATTGAGCGGTTAGACGAACTTTCTATTGTTGCGGAGCAGTCGGGCATCAAAAAGCCCATTGAATTATGCGTCAATCCGTTGGTTTCTTCCCCTCTGCTGGTTGGCTTTTTCCGTCCGTGTATCGTACTGCCCAGCGCAGATATTCCTGAAAAAGATTTTCGCTATATCATCCTGCATGAGCTGACGCATTACAAACGGCGGGATATGTTCTATAAGTGGCTGGTACAGATTACGGTCTGCCTGCATTGGTTTAACCCGCTTGTATATCTTATGAGCCGGGAAATTACCAAGGCTTGTGAATTTTCCTGCGATGAAGCCGTCCTTGCCAAAATGGGGAGCGGCAACGCGCAGGACTACGGGAAAACCTTGCTTGACGCGATGGCGGCAGTTGGGAAATACAAAGAAAATCTCGGTGCTGTTACTTTAAGCGAAAATAAACAGCTATTGAAAGAAAGGTTAGGTGCAATTATGAAGTTTAGGGAACAATCGAGGTCAGTTAAGATATTGACTGTCCTGCTGACACTGTGTGTAGTTCTGGGAGCGGCCTTTGTTGGTGTCTATTCGCTGGGGCCAGCTACGGCGAATGCCCATGCAGCGTCTCTCCCTGGTACGCCACTGGACACCACCGGCAGGCCCTCGCTGTCGCTGGATGTCCGCAGCGCCGCCGTCAATGTGTTGGCAGCTCCCCGGGGCAGCAAGATCTATGCTGAGTTTAACGAAGATGTATATCAGGTTGAGCCTCGCATTGACGGACAGCGGGATATCTGGAGCGTGTCGATATCATGCAAGACAAATACAAACAACAATGCTGAGACCATCAAATTGTATATTCCTGATATTGCGTATGGGGATGTAACTTTGAACGTGGACAACGGGCATTTGACTTGCGACCTTATCAGGTCTGGCAATATTGTAGGCAATTTCAATATGGCGTCCGTCTTTTTGACCTTGCCAGAGGGCTTCGCTGGCTCGGTGGACGCTACAGCCAACAGTGGATATTTTCAGCTAATTTCCCAAGATGATTTCAAGAATACCACCGTGACTATTACAGATAACGGCAGTTGGGGCGAGATATATAGGCCGAAAAATTTCAAGGAAAGTGGAAATTTGGCTACCTTCACAGATGGCACTGGAGCTAATGTAATTCAGATAACGCGGAAAGGCTCCGGTGTAATGAGGATTTATACCTCGGACGCATTTGACACATCGAATTTCCCGGATGACTGGAAAGACTTGTGGCAGGACGAATGGCAGGGCAAGCCTTGGGAAGATGATTGGTGGCAAAATACCTGGCAGGAAGATGATTCACCTGAGATGGAGACCATCGAACTGAAGGGCAAAACCTATTATCAGGTCGCAAACGAGGCCCAGCTCAGAGCGATTGGCACAGGCAAGTACGGCATGAACCTGAATTATATGCAGCAAGCGGATATTTCCTTATCCGCAGGTGACTGGGTTCCCATCGGAACATGGGACGCCCCTTTTACAGGAACCTATAACGGAAACGGCTTTGAGATCACGGGCCTCACCATGACCGATCCGGACGCAGAGATTATAGGACTGTTTGGGGTTGCGAAAAAAGCACATATTTACAACATTACTCTGCGGGACTATGACATCGCGAGTGCGGGAAAAAATGCCGCTAATAAGTCGGTTGGAGCAGTCCTTGCGATTGGACAAGGGAGCCGTTCCTATGATAATTTTGTCTATCCCAAAGAAGCAGCCGTGAACATTAAGGATAATTCTTCAGAGATAGAGCGGTATTATAAAGCCGACAGTTTGCCTCTGTTTGAAATCACTTTCTCCCGGCTGGACGAAAATGCTCAAAGGACATGGCTTGAAAAGCTCTATGCCGAGAGCGATTTCGCTTTCTTCTCTGTTGCTGTGCGCGGACTTGGCTCAAATTCTCCTCTGCTTGCCGACTTTACAGAAAAGGCATATACCGATGAAGAAATGGCGTTTTTCTCCACTTTAACGGACCGTATGGACGAAGCGGAACTGGAACTTTGGCTGGACAGGGCTTTGGAAGATGGAAACTGGGCTTTTCAATCTATGCTCTTTGATAAATTGAACCGGGGCGAGGAATTTGACGAGCTGGAAGAGAAGCAGCAGAAAGAATGGGCCGAAGCACAGACGGCGGAATACCAGGCTGTGGGCGTTACAATGGACGGCAAAGACTATTATTACCAGGGCCAGCTTGTCAACATCTTTTTAGACATCCGGCCCAACAAATCCGTTTACACGCTGAATATGAACCCAAAAGGAACTGTCAATATTAAAATAGTCCGTGATACAGAAAACAAAATCACAGGCGTCGCCTATATGACTGAAGCGGAAGTGATTGAGCTGTTGGGGGATATGGACGATCCGGATTATAAAACTGGTGTGGAAATAATCCCCGTTGATTTCAAAACCGTAGCGGCGGGAGAAACTATCTTCCTGGGAGAATACACATTGTCCGACGGAGATGAAATTTTATACGACATTTCAGCGAAAACAGGGAACAGAATGAAGGTCTTTTTTGCAAAGGACAATCAGGAAGATGTGGCCTATTGGTCAGTGAATAACCTGCTTCAGCCGGGCGAACCGCTGGAATGTATTGCGGATTTTACCGTTGGGCCTCCAGCAACGAAGCCCGGAACCTATAAGCTGTACCTCCAAGCCCCGGACGGTACTTTGGGAACTGTAAGGGGCAGCGTTTCGATTGTGTCAGCAGACGCATCCTGATAATTCAACACCTCTGCCAGAACAACGGCATATAAAAAAACCGTTGTTTCGGCGGCTGGTATCTATGCGCCCAAACAAAAGAACAAGTAGCCTTGCGGCGGTTTTGAAATATCAAATTCAAAACCGCCGCTTTCTTTTGAAAAACGGAAAACGGAGGGTGTGTTAAAGTCGCCCATTTTTAAGGACACGGCGGTATCCGGGAGGTATCGCTATGTCCTTTTCTCATAGTTTACCGTCAAAAAAAGCCCTCCCCCTCTAAAGGGAAGCCCCGCCCATAACTGCGAAAATTGTAATATCCTGTCGCCCCAGTACGTCCGTGTAGCCTTGCGCTGTGCGGGCGTTTCTCTATTCCGAAGCCTCTGGACACGGTGTCCAGAGGCCAGGGGCGGCCCCGGCTGCCGCTCCCCGCCCCTCCATTTCGATCTGTCCCTTTCCGCCAATATCGAAATGGAGGTTACATATGACAACCATCAAATTGAACCGTTACTACCCCTATCTGACCGAAAATACCACACTGTGTCATCGCCAGTGATAAAATGTAAAAAAACGCCGAGGAAAAAATGTAGTTTTGTGGCGGAGGAGGCGAAAAAAAGATAGACTCCCAATAGGGCGAAAAAGAGCCCGGAAAGGGAGTCAGAAAATGAAAGGAGCACAGTGGATGGATATCCGAAGCGACAGACAAAAAGGGCTGAGCTATGTGGAGCTGGGCCGGAAGTACCACATGGACCCGCGGACGGCAAAGCGGTACGCGGAGTCGCCGCAGAAGCCGGAGTACACATTAAGCGAACCGAAGCCCACGAAGATGGACCCGTACAAGCAGATCGTGGACGAGTGGCTGGAGGAGGCGCCGTACTCGGCGCTGCGGATCCTGGAGAAACTGCGGGAGATGGGATTTGACGGGGGCTACAGCATCGTCAAGGCGTATGTGAGCAGCCGGAAGATGGACTTGAATGAGAAAGCAACGGTGCGGTTTGAGACGATGCCGGGGAAGCAGGGGCAGATGGACTGGGGATTCTTCGAGGATCACCTGGTGTACGAGGATGGGAAGTGGAAGAAGCTGTACTGTTTTCTCATGATACTGGGGTACTCGCGGATGCGGTACATCGAATTTGTCACAGATATGAGCACAAACACACTGATTCGGTGTCATCAGAACGCATTCCGGTACTTTGGCGGGTACCCAGAGGAAATCCTATACGACAACATGAAGCAGGTAGTCATCAAGCGGCTGCTGAAGCAGGAGGACTCCACGCTGAACCGGCAGTTCGAGGATTTCGCGGGATTCTATGGGTTCAAGCCAATTCTGTGCCGGCCATATCGGGGTCAGACGAAGGGGAAAGTAGAGCGGACGGTTCAGTTTGTCAGAGATAATTTCATGGTGGGGATCCAGTACAACAGCCTGGCGGACCTAAATGGACAGGCCCTGGCCTGGTGCAACAAGGTCAATGGGAAAGTCCACGCCACCACCAACGAAATTCCCTTTGAGCGGCTGAAAAAAGAGGGCCTGAGCCCCCTCTCCCGTGAGTATATCATCGACAAAATCAACCTGAG
>JBCLQX010000018.1:0-61306 GCA_041223805.1 Oscillospiraceae bacterium 44-34
GTGGAGAACTCCGGCTTTGCCAAGGCCGTGATGAACTTCGGCGGCGCGTTCAGCTATGGCGGATGGCCCAGCACCCCCGGCTCCAAGTTCATGCCCCGCCCCTGTATGCTGAAGTATGACGGGACGGTGGCCTACTACCTCAACCCTAACGACCTGACCAAGAAGGCGGACGGCTCCGCTTCGGACGTGGCCAACATCAACTTCGGCGGTAACGCCATGATGGAGTGGCCCAAGATCTATGTCAAGCGGTGGGAGAGCGGCGGCGTGTACCACTTCCGGTGTTCGGACGTGAAAGTAGACGCTGACTACGAGTGCTGGAGCAACTACGACAAGAACAACAAGGAGATCCCGCACTTCTACACGTCTATCTTCTTCGGTTCCAAGGACAGCTCCAACCGGCTGCGCTCCATCAGTGGTCAGGCCAACATGGTTTCGCAGACGGCGCAGACCGAGGTGACCTACGCCAAGGCCAACGGCGCTGATATTTGGTACACCGAGGTGCTGGCGGACCGTATGCTCATCAATGACCTGCTGACCATGATGTTCAAGAGCACCGACCTCCAGGCCACGGCCGGATACGGTGTTTGCAGCGCGAGCGCCGCCATTGCCCCGGGGACGATGAACACCAAGGGCATGTTCTGGGGCTCCAATGATAAGACGTCCGGCGTCAAGGTCTTTGGCATGGAGCACTGGTGGGGGAACATTTTCCGCCGTATTGCCGGATGGAGTATCTCGGCCGGCGTTCAGAAGGTGAAGATCACCAGAGGCACCAAGGACGGCACGACCGCCGCTGACTACAACTTTGACGGCAATGGGTACAAGACCATCTCGGGAGTGACCCTGACCAAGAGCGGGTACATCAGCAAGATGAAGACCGAGCCCTTTGGCCGGTTCCCGATGGCTACGGATGGTTCTTCCACGACCAACGAGGCTGACTATGTGTGGGCGGACAGTGGTTCCGGCTATTACGCCTATGTCGGCGGTTACTGGGGCCTTGGCCTGACTTGCGGTCCGTTCTGCGCGATTCTTTATCATTCGCCGTCCTCTGCGAACCCCAACATCGGCGCGGCCCTCTCTTGTAAACCACTTGCGGCGGCGTAGCCGCCTAAAGGAGAGGTCTGGAGAACCTTGGGTCTCCGGGAGAACGAAATTCAAAATGGAGCAGACAGCTCCATAGGAAACGCATTGGGGAGGGTTGAAAGATACCTCCCCCCCCCCCTTAAAAATTCTTAGGGGTATGTACCGCGCCTCGCGCCTATGTCGGCGGTAACTGGAACAATGACCTGAATTGCGGTCCGTTCTACGCGAATCTTTATAATTCGCCGTCCAATACGAACACCAACATCGGCGCGGCCCTTTCTTACCTGAGCAAACCCTGATTTCTATAATGCGGTACATATCGCTGCTGAACGCAGTAAGGGGAGGAGCTTTGCCGGCTTCTCCCTTTCCTCACCGCTTGGTGAAAATTAACTCGGTGCAAGCACCCGTTAGTATCTGAAAGAGGCGAACGCGGGTGAGAGGATAAGAGAGTAATGAAATCCTACAAACACTTGTTTGACATCTGCATATCGGAAGAAAACCGCCGCAGGGCCATTCAAAAGGCCAAACGCACAAAGCGGATCAGGAAGATGATACGAAAACGCCATCTGTCCGATGAGGCAATGCTGGCACTGTCCTATGACTGGATTATCAACTATGAGAACGCGGAGCACACGCCAATCGTCATTCAAGACGGTATCCGGCACAAGGAGCGGGTCATCATCGTCCCGACGCTTGAAGAACTGATCGTTCAGCACTGCGTTGTCATGGCTTTGGGTGAGATGTTCTGGCGCGGACTGTATCGTCACAGCTATGCGAGCATCCCAGGACGCGGCGCCCATAAGGCCAAGAAAGTCATGGAGAAGTGGATCGACACCGACCCAAGGAACGTGAAGTATGTTCTGAAAATGGACATCCGCCACTTCTTTGACAGTATCCAGCACGATGTTTTGAAAGCCATGCTCCGCAAACGGATTCACGATGACCGGATGCTGGAGCTGCTGTTCAAGATCATCGACGTGACGGACATCGGCCTCCCTTTGGGCTTCTATACCTCGCAATGGCTCTCCAACTGGTTCTTGCAGGGGCTGGACCATTTCATCAAGGAACAGCTTCATGCGGTCTACTATGTCCGATATATGGACGACATGGTCATCTTCGGGTCAAACAAGAAAGTTCTGCACCAAATCAGGCAGGCCATCTCTGAGTACCTTGAGGCCAATCTTGGCCTGGAGCTGAAAGGGGATTGGCAAGTGTTTCGTTTCTCCTACACCGTCAATGGTGAAGACCGAGGGCGGCCTCTGGACTTCATGGGCTTCCAGTTTTATCGGAACCGGACGGTGCTTCGCAAGTCCATCATGCTGAAAGCAACCCGGAAAGCCCGCAGGATTCACAAGAAACCCTATCAGGGGCGCAAGCCTACCGTCCACGACTACCGCCAGATGATGTCGTATCTGGGATGGATCGACTGTACCGACACCTACCGGATGTATCTGAAGCACATCAAGCCGAGGATCAGTTTCCAGCGGATGAAGCGGTACATCTCCCGTTATGACCGGCATGACGACCGCCGCGTGTACGAGCAGCTTGTGCAGTTATATTTGCCGAGAGGAGGAAAGCGCCGTGGAACCCGTTTATATCACCGCAGAAAGTACCGTCCGCCCCAAGGAAATCGAGGTGGGCGTGACCACTGTATACCTGCGCCGCAACATTGTTGAGACGCAGCGCACCGACCCCATGGACGAGGGCCGCGAGCCCACTGTCATCTTCGTCTATGAGGAAGCCCAGCTCACCAAGGATGAGGCCCTGCTGGTTCTCGCCGAGGGGCAGGAGACCCATACCAAGGAGCTGGAAGATGCCGACGGCATCAACATCGACCACGAGTACCGGCTGACCCTGCTGGAGCTGGGCCTGTCCGAGACTGATATTTGAGGAAAGGAGGATTAGACCATGTTGTATCGTACTCTGAAGCGCATGATCGAGCGCGGCCAGACCGACGGTATCGAGAAGAAGCTGGATATCTTCTACGCCGCCGGCAAGATCACGGATGGCGAGTATTCCGAGCTGGTCGGGATGCTGAGCGCCCAGCGGTAACCCTGCACAATGCTTGAATGCAGCAGGAGGTGACAGGTATGGACGGAGATTATATCTCCCGCCATGAGCATGAGGAGTTTCGCCGGAGCATGGAGGCCGAAAATCAGCGTCTGGAGGATGAGAACATCCGCCAGAACCATCGGCTGAACGCGCTGGAGGAAACCATCAAGCAGGTTGCCGCAATCAGTACATCCGTGGAAAAACTGGCTCTGAACATGGAGAACATGCTGAAAGAGCAGGTCAACCAGGGGAAGCGCCTGGAGACACTGGAAAGCCGGGACGGCGAAATGTGGCGGAAGGTGGTCGGCTATGTCGTCACCGCCGTCGTCGGCATCGTCGTCGGCTTCCTGTTCAAGCAGGCCGGAATGTGAGGAGGGGCGAGGTATGGACATCAAAGCAAAGAGAATCGCACCTCCGCCCCCAGAGCCTGCCGAATCTGAACCTTGCTTTGAGCCTGATATTTTCCAGGAGGAGGCCCCCGGGGAGTATGTTGAGGAAACACCCCCCACCCCTGAGGAGCGGAACACCTCCAATGTGGTGCTGACGATTCTGGGGGCGTTCCTTCTGGCGTTTATCGTGGCTATGATCGTGACCTTCTGGGTCAAGGGCTCTGTGCCGGACACGCTGATCCAGTACACCATGGGGGCAGGAGGCGTGGAGGCGTTGTTGCTGGCCGGAATCAAGATTAGCAAGGTTGTGACCGGGAAGAAATCCCGTCGGACGGGGTAACACAAGGAGGAATCGCAAATGGAAAGCGTTCTGAACTGGTCTGTGGTCATCAGCCTCATCGGTGTGCTGGTGGCGCTGACCAACATCATCACCCAGGTCCTCAAGAAGGTCACCTGGGAGAAGCTGCCGACGAACATCCTGGTGGTCGCCATCTCGATGGTGCTGACCCTGGTGGTGTTCTTCGCCTATTGCCAGATCAAAGCCATCGCCGTGGTGTGGTACATGGTGGCCGCCGCGGTCGTGCTGGGGTTCATGGTGGCGTATGCAGCCATGTTCGGTTACGACAAGCTCATGGAGGCTATCGGCAAGGCCGGCAAACAGTAATTAGAAGCGGAAAAAGGTGTAGGAGTGTCGTTTATTCCTTGACTACTCCTACACCTTGACCGTTTGGGCCTTGGAAATACTGGACTTTGTGCTTCTAGTATAGCATATTTTTCCCGGCGTGGCCAGAAAAACTTTTTGCATGATAAAAAATTAATAATTATACATAGATATACAATTAATATACATTTTTGTGAAAAATATACGGAATTGCTAGGCGGAAAAATGTATACTCATGCAAAAAACTTCTTGCAATCCTTAGGAAACCGTGGTAGACTTGTCTGCAATAAAGGAAGCGGGCAGAAAAAGACAGCCCGCACCGGGAGATTTGGAGGAGAAACAACCATGGCTGATGTAAAAAAAGTAGTACTGGCGTACTCCGGCGGACTGGATACATCCATTATTATTCCTTGGCTGAAAGAGAACTACGGCAACCCTGAGATCATCGCAGTCTCGGGTGACGTAGGTCAGGGCACCGAACTGGACGGCCTGGAGGAAAAGGCCATCAAGACCGGGGCCTCCAAGCTCTATGTGGAGGATCTCACCGACCAGATGGTGGACGAAGTGATTATCCCCTCTATGATGATGGGAGCTAAGTATGAGGACTACCTCCTGGGCACCGCCTTCGCCCGGCCCATCATTGCCCGGCGGCTGGTGGAGATTGCCAAGGCTGAGGGGGCCGACGCCATCTGCCACGGCTGCACCGGCAAGGGCAACGACCAGGTCCGGTTTGAGCTGGCCATCAAGCGTTACGCCCCTGAGATGAAGATCATCGCCCCCTGGCGGGAGTGGGACATCAAGGGCCGGGATGAGGAGATCGACTACGCCGAGGCCCACAATGTCCCTCTGAAGATTTCTCGGGAGACCAACTACTCCAAGGACAAGAACCTGTGGCACCTGAGTCACGAGGGGCTGGATCTGGAGGACCCCGCCAACGAGCCCAAATACGACGAGCCCGGCTTTCTGGAGATGGGCGTCTCCCCGATCATGGCACCCGACGCCCCCACCTATGTCACCCTGGACTTTGAAAAGGGCTGGCCTGTGGCCATTAACGGTGAGCGGATGAAGGCCTCCGACATCATCCGCAGGCTCAACGACCTGGGCGGTCAGAACGGTATTGGCCTCCTCGATATCGTGGAGAACCGGCTGGTGGGTATGAAGGACCGGGGCGTGTATGAGACCCCCGGCGGCACCATCCTCTACCGGGCCCACGAGGTGCTGGAGATGATTACCATCGACAAGGACACCAAGCACATGAAGAGCAAGCTGGCGGTGGACTTCGCCGACCTGGTGTACAACGGCAAGTGGTTTACCCCCCTGCGGGAAGCTCTCCAGGCCTTCGCCTTGGATACCCAGAAGTATGTCACCGGCACCGTGAAGCTCAAGCTCTACAAGGGAAACATCATTACCTCTTCTGTCACCTCCCCCTGCACCCTGTACTCTGAGAATCTGGTCACCTTCGAGGAGAGCGACTACGACCAGATGGATTCCCAGGGCTTCATCAACCTCTGGGGCCTGCCCGACAAGGTCCAGGCGCTGAGGGAGCAGGGGAAGCTGTAAGGCCCTCTCCGCCCCAGTGTGCGCACTGGGGCACCTCTCCCAAAGGGAGAGGCAGGAGGTGCCCCCCCTTTGGCTCCCCCTCTGGGGGAGCTGTCAGCCAAAGGCTGACTGAGAGGGCGGCAGTCACAACGTATTTTAAGGAGCGATCACTATGAAACTCTGGGCCGGACGGTTCCAAAAAGAAACCGACACCCTTGTCAACGATTTTAACTCCTCTATCGGCTTTGACGCCCGGCTCTACGGCCAGGACATTGCCGGGTCCATCGCCCACGCCCGGATGCTGGGCAAGTGTGGTATTATCGAGGCCCACGAGGCGGAGACCATTGTATCCGGCTTACAGGCCATTCTGTCTGATATCGAGGCCGGTCAGGTGGAGTTCTCCCTGGACAACGAGGACATCCATATGAACATTGAGGCCGAGCTGACCCGGCGGGTGGGGGAGGCCGGCAAGCGGCTGCACACCGCCCGGTCCCGGAACGACCAGGTTGCGGTGGACACCCGGCTGTATGTGAAGGAGGAGATCCCCGCCATCATCAGCCAGGTGCTGGAGCTGGAAAAGGTGCTGATGAAGAAGGCGCGGGCCAATCTGGACACCGTTATGCCCGGCTACACCCACCTCCAGCGGGCCCAGCCCACCACCTTTGCCCACTACATGATGGCCTACGCCAATATGTTCAAGCGGGACATCACCCGGCTGGAGGACTGCCTGGACCGCCTGGACGAGTGCCCCCTGGGGGCCGGGGCCCTGGCTACCTCCACCTACCCGGTGGACCGGTTTGAGACGGCGAACACTCTGGGTTTTAAAAAGCCGACAGATAACTCTATGGATTCGGTTTCCGACCGGGACTACGCCATTGAGCTGCTGTCCGCCCTGTCCATTCTGATGATGCACCTGTCCCGGTTCTCCGAGGAGATTATCCTCTGGTGCTCCTGGGAGTTCAAATACGTGGATCTGGACGACGCCTACTCTACCGGCTCGTCCATCATGCCCCAGAAGAAGAATCCCGATGTGGCCGAGCTGGTCCGGGGCAAGACGGGCCGGGTGTATGGCTCTCTGGTCACCCTGCTCACCGTGATGAAAGGACTCCCCCTGGCCTATAACAAGGACATGCAGGAGGACAAGGAGGCCATTTTCGACGCCATCGACACGGTGGAGCTGTGCCTGCCCGTATTCGCCGCCATGGTGGACACTCTCACCGTCCGGCCCAGGGATATGGCCAAGGCCGCCGCCGGCGGCTTCATCAACGCCACCGACTGCGCCGACTATCTGGTAAAGAAAGGGATGCCGTTCCGGGAGGCCTACATGATCGTAGGCCGTCTGGTCAACCTGTGCGTCAAGACAGGGGACACCCTGGACACCCTCACTCTTCGGGACTTTAGGGCCATCTCCGGCCTGTTTGATACCGATGTGTACCAGGCCCTGGCCCTCAAGACCTGCGTCAACGGCCGCAAGGTCTACGGCGGCCCCGCCCGGGAGAGCGTAGAGAAGCAGATTTCCCTCATTGAGGAGTTTGTGGAGGCCCGGAAGGATGTTTAAGCTGGAAGAAGGAACGCAGATTCTGGACGCGGACCAATTTGCCCTGCCTACAGGGGAATTTGACCGGATACAGTATGTGTCAGTTCGCTTTCTGAAAGGCAAAACACCTAAGCGCTGGAAGGATTTCTCTGATGACGAGAGCAACTGGGCCGGCCTCCCACCGGAGGAAGCCGGGCTCATGGCTGAACAGCTGAAAAACGCGATCATAGATGGAAAAGTTCATGATGTATGTCTCAGCTTTGAGCCCTGGGGTGAGGACTATTTCCTCAGCGTGGATTTTGACAAGGGCTGGGCGGCTATCCTGTATAACGCCTGCGACGAGTGCGCCGCCGCCCCCTGCGACCCGGACCGCCCCGGCGGCCTGGAGGACGCCCCGGTGGACATCGGCGGTCAGACCCCGGTGCCGAAGATGTGCGGGGTAGAGGGGCTGGAAAAAGCGGCCCGAATTGTGTTGTACATGCTGGAGACAGGTAAGCTCTCGCCGGAGACAAAATGGGCGGTGAATTTGGAGGGCGATTTGCCCTGGCTGTTCTGGTAGATTAGGAAGCGGGTGAATGATATGGCAAAACCAAAGGTATACATCGACGGGCAGGAGGGCACCACTGGCCTGCAAATTTATGACCGGCTGGGGGCCAGGGAGGATATTGAGCTCCTCCTCATCGACCCTGCCAAGCGGAAGGATACTGAGGAGCGGAGAAAGCTCCTCAACGCCGCCGACCTGGTCTTCCTCTGCCTGCCCGATGGGGCCGCTGTGGAGGCGGTGTCCCTCATTGAAAATGAGAACACCCGGGTGATTGACTGCTCCACCGCCCACCGGGTTGCTCCAGGCTGGGTGTACGGCTTTCCGGAGCTGAAACAGGGGCAGAAGGAGGCCATCCAAGCGGCGAAGCGGGTGGCGAACCCCGGTTGCCACGCCACCGGGTTTTTGGCCTGTGTGGCTCCGCTGGTCCAGGACGGCATAATCCCTGCGGACTACCCCCTGACCTGCTGGTCTCTGACCGGCTACTCCGGCGGCGGGAAGAAGATGATTGCCGAGTATGAGGACCCTAACCGGGACCCCCGGCTGGACAGCCCTGCCCCTTACGCCCTGGGTCTCTCCCACAAGCACCTGCCCGAGATGCAGAAGCTGGCCGGGCTGGAGCATCCCCCCGCTTTTCTCCCGGTTCTTGGGGATGTATACAAGGGCATGTGTACCACGGTGCTGCTGCACAACAGCCTTCTGGACAGAGAAGTGGCTACAGAAGAAATTTACGAGGAATTGGCGCTCGATTACCGCGGCAAACCACTGGTGGAGGTTGACTTCAGCGAGACTGCGGCCCCTGGCCGGCTCTATACCAGCCAGATGGCCGGAAGCGACCGCCTGCGCATCACGGTCGCTGGCAGTTGGGAGCACACCCTGATTACTGCTCAGTTTGATAACCTGGGCAAGGGGGCCTCGGGGGCGGCGGTGCAGAACATGAACCTGATGCTGGGCTTTGAAGAGACCAAGGGCCTGAATCTAGAGCCCGCATGGTCCGGCCTATGACTGCAACATTCCGTAGGGGAGGCCTATAGCCGCCCGCGTGTAAAGGAGAACAAACTATGATAAAAGAAATTTCCGGCGGCGTGTGCGCCGCCCAGGGCTTCAAGGCTGCGGGTATCCACTGCGGCGTGAAGGCGGGGAGCTGTCCGGAGAAGAACGACTTGGCCCTGATTCTCTCTGAGAAGGAGTGCGCTGCCGCGGGCGTGTACACCCTGAACCGGGTGAAGGCGGCCCCTATCTATGTGACTATGGACCATCTGGAAAACGGTATGGCCTGGGGTGTGGTGGCCAACAGCGGAAATGCCAACGCCTGCTGTCCCGGCAGCCATGAGAACGCCGAAGCCATGTGTGAGGCCGCCGCCGCCGCCACCGGCCGGGAGAGTAGGGATTTTGCGGTCTGCTCCACCGGTGTTATTGGGCAGACTATCAACATCCAGGCTATTCAGGACGGCATGTCCGCTGTCGCCGCTGCGCTGAGCGCCGATGGCTCCGACGGGGCCGCCACCGCCATTATGACCACCGATACGGTGAAAAAGGAGGTTGCCGTCTCCTTTGAGCTGGGGGGCAAGACTGTTAAAATGGGGGCCATCGCCAAGGGCTCCGGCATGATTCACCCCAACATGGGCACCATGCTGTGCTTCATCACCACCGATTGCGCCATCACCTATGAAATGCTGGACGATGCCCTGCGCAAGGTCTCCTCCAGAACCTTTAACCGGGTCACTGTGGACGGAGACACCTCCACCAACGACACCTGCGTGGTGCTGGCCAACGGCATGGCGGGCAACGAGCTCATCGAGTGGAAGGACGAATGCTACGAGACCTTTAAGGCGGCGCTGGATTACGTCTGCCGTCACCTGGCCCGGGCCATCGCCGGAGACGGCGAGGGGGCCAGCAAGCTGGTCACCTGCAAAATGACCGGGGCGAGGAGCGAGGAGTCCGCGGAGCGCCTGGCCAAGGCCGTTGTGGGCTCCGCCCTGGTGAAGGCGGCTATGTTCGGCTCCGATGCCAACTGGGGCCGGGTGCTGTGCGCCATGGGCTATTCGAAGGCCCCCTTCCGCCCGGAGCATGTGGATGTCTCCTTCCAGTCTGCCGCCGGGTCCATCCTGGTGTGCCAGCAGGGGGATGGACTGGCCTTTGACGAGGAACTGGCCAAGAAGGTCCTGAGCGAGAAGGAGGTCGTCATTGCCGTGGACCTCCATGAGGGGGAGGAGTCAGCCGAGTGCTGGGGGTGTGACCTCACCTACGAATACGTGAAGATCAACGGCGACTACCGGACTTAAAAGGAGAGAATTCACATGTCCTTCAATGAAACCGACCGGGCCCAGGTGCTGGCCGAGGCCCTGCCCTACATTCAAAAATTTACCGGAAAAACCATTGTGGTGAAATACGGCGGCAATGCTATGATCTCTGACGGGCTGCGCCGCGCGGTCATCTCTGACATCATCCTGCTCCATCTGGTTGGCATCCGGGTGGTGGTGGTCCACGGCGGCGGGCCGGAGATCAGCCAGATGCTGAAAAAGCTGGGCATCGAGTCCCGCTTTGTGGACGGCCTGCGGTACACCGACAAGGCCACCATGGACGTGGTCCAGCAGGTGCTGTGCGGCCGGGTGAACAAGGACCTGGTGGCCACCCTGAACCGCCTGGGCGGCCGGGCTTTGGGTCTGTGCGGTCTGGACGGCGGACTGTTCCAGGCCAAGGCGCTGAATGAAAAATACGGTCTGGTGGGGGATATCACCAAGGTGGACGCCGCTCCGGTCACCGGGGCGCTGGACGGCGGCTATATCCCGGTGGTGGCCACTGTGGCCCAGGGGGTGGACGCTGAGGTGTCCTATAACGTCAACGCAGATACTGCCGCCGCTAAGCTGGCTGTGGCGCTGGGGGCGGAGAAGCTGATTCTGCTGACCGACGTCCGGGGGCTTCTCCGAGACCCAGAGGACGAGTCCACCCTGATTTCAGAGCTCCAGCTGTCCTCTGTCCCCGCCCTGGTGCGAGAGGGGATCATTTCCGGGGGAATGATTCCCAAGGTGGACTGCTGTGTAGAGAGCGTCCGTTCCGGAGTCGAGTCCGCTGTCATTCTGGATGGACGAGTGGAGCACTCCCTGCTGATGGAACTGCTCACCGACGCCGGAATTGGCACTATGCTGACGAATTGAGCGGCCGGTCTGCTCCTGTACATGAAAATTAAGGAGGTTTTCCCATGACCTTTGAAGAAATAAAAAGTCTGGACGAGCAGTATGTGATGCACTCCTATGGACGCTTCCCGGTGGCCCTGGAGCGCGGTCAGGGGGCCACCCTCTGGGATATGGAGGGGAAGGAGTATATTGACTTCGCTGCCGGAATCGGCGTGACCTCCCTGGGTCATGGCGACGAGGGCTGGCTGAAGGCGGTTACAGATCAGGCGGCCAGGCTGGCTCACATCTCCAATCTGTTTTACTCCGAGCCCTACCCGCAGGCGGCGCGGAGGCTGTGCCAGCGTACCGGGATGCGCAATGTTATGTTCTCCAACTCCGGGGCGGAGGCCAACGAGGCCATGATTAAGCTGGCCCGAAAGTGGTCCTTTGACAAATATGGCAAGGGCCGGGGAACGGTAATTACCCTCCGCAATTCCTTCCACGGCCGCACCATTACCACCCTGTCCGCCACCGGTCAGGACAAATTCCACAACTATTTCTTCCCCTTTACCGAGGGGTTCCGCTATGCCGATGCTAATGATATGGACAGCGTGGAGGCGGTGGCCGGCCACGACGTCTGCGCTGTCATGGTGGAGCTGGTCCAGGGGGAGGGGGGCGTTCTGCCGCTGGAGCGGGAGTTTGTCCAAAAAGCGGCAGATCTGTGCGCCAAGCGGGATTGGCTTCTGCTGGTCGACGAGGTCCAGACCGGCGTGGGCCGCACGGGAACCCTGTTTGCCTTCCAGCAGTACGGGGTGGAGCCCGACGCCGTTTCTTTCGCCAAGGGGATTGCCAACGGTCTGCCTTTCGGCGGTGTGATGGCGGGGGAGAAGTGCAAGGATGTCTTTTCTCCCGGTACGCACGGCACCACCTTCGGGGGCAATCCGGTAGCCGCGGCGGCGGCCTGCTATGTGCTGGACCGGATGGACGAGGATTTTCTGGTCCAGGTGAAGGAGAAGGGGGACTATATCCGCCGGGGTGTGGAGGAGATGGACCTGCCCTGTCTGGGCGGGACCCGGGGGCTGGGCCTAATGGTCGGCATTGAGGTCAGGGAGGGCTGGACCAACCGGGAGCTGGCCGGCAGACTGATTGAAAACGGCCTGCTGGTCCTCACCGCCGGCCCTGGCCTGCGGTTCCTTCCCCCACTGGTGATCACAAAAGAGGAGATGGACAAGGGCCTGTCCATCATCAAGGAGACGCTGCGATGAAAAAAGACCTGTTAAAGCTTTTAGACCTGTCCAGGGAGGACATTGTCACCATCCTGAACACGGCGGACCAGCTGAAATACGAGACCAAGCACAACATTCACAAGGACTACCTGAAGGGCAAGACCCTGGCTATGATTTTTGAGAAGAACTCCACCCGGACCCGGGTGTCTTTTGAGACCGGAATGTTTCAGCTGGGGGGACACGCCCTGTTTCTGTCCGGCAAAGAGAGTCAGATCGGCCGGGGAGAGCCCGTCGAGGACACCGCCCGGGTATTGGACCGGTACTGCGACGGAATTATGATCCGCACCTTCGGACAGGACGAGGTGGAGGAGCTGGCCCGGTATACTACAATCCCGGTGATCAACGGCCTGACCGACTTCTGTCACCCCTGTCAGGTGCTGGCTGACCTGCTCACCATCCGGGAGCATAAGGCGGTGCTGGAGGGCCTGAAGCTGTGCTATATCGGAGACGGCAACAATATGGCCAATTCCCTGATTGTGGGCGGCCTGAAATCAGGGATGGAAGTTTCTGTGGCCTGCCCCGAGGGCTATGACCCGGACCCCCGGGTACTGGATTTCGCCCGAAGCGACCCGGAGCATCGCTTTTCCCTCTTCCGCACCCCACAGGAGGCAGCCGCAGGGGCCGACGTGATCGTCACCGACGTGTGGGCCTCTATGGGGCAAGAGGAGGAGAAGGCCGTCCGGGTACAGGCCTTCCAGGGCTACCAGATCAATTCTGAGCTGATGGCCCTGACCAACGAGGGCTGTATGGTGCAGCACTGCCTGCCCGCCCACCGGGGGGAGGAGATCACCGCTGAGGTCTTTGAGGCCCACGCGGACGAAATTTTTGACGAGGCGGAGAATCGCCTCCACGCCCAGAAAGCGGTCATGTACCTGCTGATGAAGGAAAAGGATTGATACAGAAAGACGGACCCCCAGCCGGAGGTCCGTCTTTTACTTCTATGGGCGGCCATAGTCCTCTGCGGTGGCCTCGGGGACGCTGTCATAATCCCATTGGTGGTCTGTGCCGGCCATGTAGTCGCTGGTGACGTTGAAGTAGCTATACTGAACAAAGGGTTCCACGTCCTGGGCCGAAATCCAAAGGTCCATATCCCAGGTGGGGTCCACGCAGTACCACTCCCCGTTGAGCTTCACCATATTCCAGGCGTGGTTCTCCCGGCTCATGAAGGCCGCCCCGGTGACGGTGATGCACTCAATATCCGCCATGTCCATCAGCAGTTGGAAGGCCGTGGCGTAGCCCAGACAGACCCCCTTGCCCTGAACGAGCGGTCCGTAGGGCTCATAGGAGGTGCGGGGCGCCCCCTTTTTCTCATAGTGGGCCTGGTCGTAGCTGACATTCCCTGTGAGCCAGGTGTACAGGGCAAGCTCCTTGTCATAGTCGCTCATCTCCGGGGTGACGCACTCCTCAAAGACCCGTTTCGCCGCGTCTAGCACGGCCTTGTCCTGCTTGGACAGGGAGGAACTGTCCCCGTTTTCCCAGGCGGCCAGAATGGCGGAATTATCAAAGAGGGTCATGTCGTCCTTGCCGGGGTCCTTATAGATGATCCGACCGTCGGGCCGCAGGTCCCCTTCGTCCGGGCCCAGAACGGCCGGAACGCCCACCGCGTTGATCCCCTCACCAAAGCAGCTCTCAAAGGCGGAACTGGCCTGATTCGGGTCTGCACAGACGAGGAGGGCCGCCCATTGTCCCTTGGTGAGGATGAGGGCGTTGTCCACCAGAGCCTCCTGGTCGGGAAAATAGCCAGTAAAATCGCCCTTCCGGTCCAGTAAATACTGCTGGAGGGCTTCGATCACCGTCTCTATGTCCCACTCGTCCACCAAGAGCACCGCCAGCTCGAAGGCCCGCGCCCCCTCCATGCGGACCACCGCTCCGTCCAGCCAGTTCAGCTCCTCCAGCTTGTAGCAGTCGGTCACATAGCCGCCCACGTCGTCGGGCTCCAGATACCAGGTGAGAGCGTCTTCCTCCTCATTTTCGTCCAGAAAGGCCAGTATCACCCGTGCAATGGTCTCGGCGTCCTGAGTGGTGGTGCTGTCCTCATCCGTGGGCTTGGAGCCGCACCCAGACAGAAGCAGGACCAGAGCCAGGAGCAGGGATAAGGTTCGTTTCATCGGCATCGCCTCCTAAATGTTGAGGACAGTATAACAGAGAGTTCTTACAAAAAACTGGGCAAAATTCTTAAGAATTTCATAAAATAAGGGCGGCCGCAGGCCGCCCCCTCGATCATAACCGTTGAATGTCCGCGATCAGCGCGTCCACATCCTCGTCTGTGGTGGACCAGCTGGTGCAGAAGCGGACGGCGGTGTGGGATTCGTCCACCTTCTCCCAGACCTCGAAGGAGTATTTCTGCTCCAGCGGCCCAAGCGCCTCGTTGGGCAGGACGGGGAACTGCTGGTTGGAGGCGGAGCTGACAAAGAGGGGCCAGCCCTTCTCCCCAAAGGCCTTCCGCAGCCGCATGGCCTGGGCCACCTCCTTTTTGCCGATTTCTAAAAACAGCCCATCGGTCAAAAAGGCCTCGAACTGCACCCCCAGCAGCCTCCCCTTGGCCAGCATCCCGCCGTGCTGCTTGATGAGGTAGCGGAAGTCGTGGTCCAGATTAGGGTTGGTGATGACCACCGCCTCGCCGAAGAGAAGCCCCGCCTTGGTGCCCCCCAGGTAGAACACGTCGCACAGCCGGGCCAGGTCGGGGAGGGTCACGTCCGACGCGGCCAGCCCGCAGGCCAGCCGGGCCCCGTCCACGAACAGGAGCAGCCGCCACCGCTGGCAGACTTCATGGATGGCCTCCAGCTCGGCCAAGGTGTACACCGTGCCCAGCTCGGTAGGGTGGGACAGATAGACCATCCCCGGCTGGACGGTGTGCTCCCAGGCCGGATTACTGTGGTGGGCCTGGCAGTAGTCGTGGATTTGCTGGGCAGTGATTTTTCCCTCCACGGCGGACAGACCCAGCACCTTGTGGCCGGTGGCCTCGATGGCCCCGCTCTCGTGGACGTTGATGTGGCCCGTCTCGGCGCACAGCACCCCCTGATGGGGCCGCAGGGCGGCGGCGATGACGGTGGTGTTGGCCTGGGTGCCCCCCACCAGGAAGTGGACCCCGGCGTCGGGTGTCTGGCACAGGTCCCGGAGCATGGCCCGGGCGTGCTCACAGTGTTCGTCCACTCCGTAGCCGGGACAGGCCTCGCTGTTGGTGTTCACCAGGGCCTCTAAAATCCTGGGGTGGGCTCCGGTGGTGTAGTCGCATTCAAAACGGATCATGATGAAACTCCTTCAAAAGGTTCTTGGCTCCCCCTCCGGGGGAGCTGTCAGCCGCAGGCTGACTGAGAGGGCCCTCTCCACCCCAGTGTGCGCACTGGGGCACCTCTCCCAAAGGGAGAGGCAGGATTACCGCAATTTCGCCCCGCAGTCCTTTTCCAGCGCCTCCAGGATGGACTTCACGTCCTCGTCGGCCTCCTCGGAGGTGAGGGAGCGGTCGTCCGCCCGGAGGACCAGGTTGAAGGCCACCGACTTTTTGCCCTCGTCGATGCCCTTACCCCGGTAGATGTCGAAGAGGGAGACCTCTTTCAGCAGGCCCTTGGCCCCCTTGCGGATGGCGTTCTCCAGCGCTCCCACCGTGACCGCCTCGTCGCACACCACGGCGATATCCCGGGTGACCGAGGGGAACCTGGGCAGGGGGACGTACTCGGGATCGGCTCCCTTGACCTGGAACAGCTTGTCGAAGCTGAGCTCCGCGCAGTACAGCTCCCCGTCCACGCCGAAGTTTTTGGCCACGCTGGGGTGGATCTGACCCATGCAGCCCACCTCTGTGCCGCCCACCCAGATGGTGGCGAAGCGGCCGGGGTGGTAGGCGTCGTCGCCAATGCGCCGGCCCTCAAACCAGACTTCCTCCGCCCGAATCTCCTTCAGGATGGCCTCCACGGCCCCTTTCAGGTCGTAGAAGTCGAAGCCCTCGCCGTAGGCGCCCAGGGTGAGCACCTTGTTCTCAACGGCAAGGCCGTTTTCCCCGCTGGGGAGATAGACCCGGCCCAGCTCGTACAGGCGGACGTCCCTGTTCCGGTAGTTGTAGTTCCGGGCCAGAATGTCCAGCATGGAGGGCAGGGTGGTGGTGCGCATGATGGAGGTGTCCTCTCCCAGGGGGTTCATGATTTTGAAGAACTGCTGCTGGGCATGGGCCTCCGGCCAGCCGATCTTGTCGTACCAGGCGGGGGAGATAAAGGAGTAGGTGATAATCTCGTCGTAGCCGCAGGACCGGCAGACGGCCCCCAGCTTCTGCTCCAGCCGCTGCTCCGGGGAGTAGCCGCCTAAAGTGGTCTGGCCCCGCATGAGGGTGGTGGGGATGTTGTTGTAGCCGAAGAACCGGGCTACCTCCTCGGCCAGGTCGGCCATCTCCTTCACGTCGCCCCGCCAGGAGGGAACCTGAATCATGCCCCGCTCCTTTGTGGTGGTAAAGCCCAGCTTCTGGAGGATGGTGTACATCACGTTCTCGGACACGTCGGTGCCCAGCAGGGCGTTGATTTTGTCCGGCTCCACCTTCAGAACGGTGGGCTGGGGGACGTAGTTGAGGATGTCAATGACTCCGTCCAGCACCTCGCCGGCCCCCAGCAGCTCCACCAGCTCACAGGCCCGGTTGACGGCGGGGAGGGTGTTCATGGGGTCCAGGCCCTTCTCGAACTTGGCGCTGGCCTCGGTGCGCATCCCCAGGGAGAGCGCCCCCTTGCGGATGCAGGTGCCGTCGAAGCAGGCGGACTCAAAGACCACATCGGCGGTATCAGCCACAATTTCAGAGTTCAGTCCGCCCATGATGCCAGCCAGGCCCACCGCCCGGCCCTCATCGGCGATCACTAAGTGGTTGGCTGTGAGCGTGTGCTCCTTGCCGTCCAGGGTGGTGAGCTCCTCTCCATCCTGGGCCCGGCGGACAATGATCTTCCCGCCGTTGACGTAGCGGTAGTCAAAGGCGTGCATGGGCTGGCCGTACTCCAGCATGACATAGTTGGTGATATCCACGATGTTGTTGATGGGCCGGACCCCCATGGCCCGCAGCCGCTCCCGCATCCACTTGGGGGAGGGGCCGATCTTCACGTTGCGCACCATCCGGGCGGTGTACCGGGGGCACAGCTCGGGGTCGGGGGTCTCCACGTCCAGCAGCTCGGGCAGGACGCCCTCCGCCCCGCCCTTGACCACAGGCTCATGGAAGCGGCAGGGCTTGTTGAAGGTGGCCGCCGCCTCCCGGGCCAGGCCGATGACCGACAGGCAGTCGGGGCGGTTGGGGGTGATCTCAAACTCGACCACATGGTCGTCCAGGCCGGTGACGGTTTTGATGTCGTCCCCGGGCTTGCAGTCCTCCTGGAGGACGAAGATGCCGTCGGGGATACAGTGGGGGAACTCCCGCTGCTCGGCGTGGAGGTCGGCCAGGGTGCAGATGGTCCGGGCCTTGGTGTCGAAGGCCACCAGGTCCATGGAGTGGATGTTCTGGCAGGCGGTCTCCACCGTGGTGCCCACAGGGGAGCCGTCCTCCGCCCAGACCAGGGCTGCCGACCAGCGGCCGTCCCCCAGGGACTTCACTTCACCCGCCCCGGCGGCCACCACAGGGCCGAAAATTTTGTGTCCCAGTTCAATCTCCTCCGGGATGGAGGGCTTGTCCGGGTCGATGGGGTGGTAGTCGTTGAGCAGGGCGGCGGCGGTGATGACCCCGTAGGGGAAGTCCCGCTCGTCCAGGCCCAGCTCCTTCAGAGAGCACAGCATCCCGTTGGACAGCACCCCCCGCAGCTTGCCCTTTTCAATCTTCTTGCCCCCGGGCAGGGTGGACTTGTGGAGGGCCACCGGCACCAGGTCGCCCACATGGATGTTCCAGGCGCCGGTGACAATCTGCACCGGCTCGTCCTTGCCCACGTCCAACTGGCAGACCCACATATGGTCGGAATTCTCGTGGCGCTCCATGGACAGGATGCGGCCCACGACGACATTGGAGATCTCCTCCCCCATGTCGTGGGTCAGCTCCACCTTGGAGCCGGACAGGGTCATAGCTTCAGCGAACTCGCGGTCGCCGGCGTTTATCTCAACAAACTCGTTGAGCCATTTTCTGCTTAAATTCATATCTAAAAACTCCTCTTGTAAGCGTTAATCGTTCAGAGAGACAGGAAAGCTCTTTTTGGTTCCTTTTTCTCTCGAGAAAAAGGAACGCCCGCCCGGCGAGGGCCGGGGTATGGGACGGAGCCCCATCAGAACTGCTCCAAAAACCGCACGTCGTTCTCGAAGATGAGCCGCAGGTCGGCGATCTTGAACCGGCGCATGGCGGTGCGCTCCAGGCCCATGCCGAAGGCCCAGCCCGACCACTCCTCGGGGTCGATGTTAGCCATGCGCAGCACGTTGGGGTGGATCATCCCCGCGCCCAGCAGCTCGATCCAGCCCTCGCCCTTGCAGGTGGGGCAGCCAACGCCGCCGCACTTGTGGCACTGCACATCCATCTCGCAGGAGGGCTCGGTGAAGGGGAAGTGGTGGGGGCGGAAGCGGGTGACGGTGCCCTTGCCGAAGAGTTCCTCTGCAAGCAGATTGAGGGTGCCCTTCAGATCGGCCATAGTGACGTTTTTGTCGATGACCATCCCCTCCACCTGGTGGAACATGGGGGAGTGGGTGGCGTCCACCTCATCCTTGCGGTACACCCGGCCGGGGGCGATGATGCGGATGGGCAGAGGCATGGTGTCCATGGCCCGGACCTGCATGGGGGAAGTCTGGCTTCTCAGCATCACCCGGCTGTCCGCGTCGAAGTAGAAGGTGTCGCTCCAGTCCCGGGAGGGGTGGCCCTCCTCGGCGTTGAGGCGGTCGAAGTTCAGCTCGGCCAGTTCCACCTCGGGGCCGTCCAGCACGGTGAAGCCCATGCCCACGAAGATGTCCTTGATCTCATCCAGGGCGCGGTACATGGGGTGCTTGTGGCCCTGTTTGGGGGCCTTGCCGGGGACGGTGACATCCAGAGCCTCAGACTTGAGCTTCGCCTCCAGGGCGGCGGCCTCCAGCTTCCGGGCGGAGGTCTCGATGGCCTCCTCCAGGGCGGCGCGGACCTCGTTGGCCAGTGCGCCCATGGCGGGCCGCTCCTCGGCGGACAACTTGCCCATCTGCTTTAGGACGGCGGTGAGCTCGCCTTTCTTGCCCAGGTATTTGACCCGCAGCTCGTCCAGAGCGGCGGGGGTATCCACCGCCCCGAAGGCGGCCAGGGCCTCGCTTTTGATGTTTGCCAACTGTTCTTTCATCGGTAAAACTCCTTTTTCTGGATATAAAAAACGCCTTTCCTCCCCAAAACTGGGGACGAAAGGCAACCCTTCCGCGGTACCACCCGCATTCGCGCCAAAGCGCGCACTTGAACCTCCGATAACGGCGGAGAAGCCGTCCCCCTCTCGGGGGCCGCTCCCGGGCGAACCAAGCGGACCTGTCTCCGGGGCGGCTTTCAGCCGGCGGCTGCCCCTCTCTGATGAGTATTTCCCGCTATTTTCCCGTTCCTCACATTTGAACAAAAGTATTTATACCACAAAAAACCTTGTAATGCAAGAGGAAAAAGGGTATAATTCCAAAAAAGAACACACAGATTTCCCGTCAAGCTCCGGGAAATAATAGTGGACAAATTTAGTGCTATATGGTATGATAAACACAGACGCCCAAAGAGCGGCAATTTTTACCGGGCGCGGATAATGGAGGTATTTTCCATGCTTGAATTACAGCACATCAGCTACAATGTGGAGCAGGATGGCGGCGACAAGGGCATCCTGCACGACATCAATTTGACCATCAGCGAGCGCTTTGTGGCCATCACCGGCCCCAACGGCGGCGGTAAGTCCACTCTGGCCAAGGTGATCGCCGGCATCTACACCCCCACCCAGGGCTGCATCCTCTTCAACGGGGAGGACATCACGGAGTTGTCCATCACCGACCGGGCCCGGAAGGGCATCAGCTTCGCCTTTCAGCAGCCCGTGCGGTTCAAGGGGCTGACGGTGAAGGACCTGATCACCCTGGCCAGCGGCAAAAACATCGGCGTGCCCGAGGCCTGCAACTATCTGTCCGAGGTGGGCCTGTGCGCCAAGGACTATATCGACCGGGAGGTGGACGCCTCTCTGTCCGGCGGCGAGCTCAAGCGCATTGAGATTGCCACCATCATGGCCCGGGGCACCGCCCTGTCCGTCTTTGACGAGCCCGAGGCGGGCATCGACCTGTGGTCCTTTACCAACCTGATTCAAGTCTTTGAGCAGCTGCACAAGAAGATCAACGGCTCCATCCTCATCATCTCCCACCAGGAGCGGATTCTGAACATCGCCGACCGGATCATCGTTCTGGCCGACGGCAAGGTCGTCAACGACGGCCCCCGGAAGGACGTGCTGCCCACTCTGCTGGGCGGTGCCCCCGGCGTGTGCGGGGCGCTGGCGGATAAAGTGCGGTAATTCGTGCGGAGGCGGATATTATCCGCCCGCTGTAACACAACCGATTCCTAAACGGGCGGATGATATCCGCCCCTACAGATACATTCCCAAGGAGGAAAGAAATATGGACGCGATTCAAAAGAGCTTATTGGAGCAGGTGGCCGGGCTCCACGAGGTCCCCGAGGGGGCCTACAACATTCGGGCCAACGGCCAGAAGGCGGGCCGGAGCACCACCGCCAACATCGACATTGTCACCAAGACGGACAAGGACGGCATCGACATCATCATCAAGCCGGGCACCAGAAACGAATCTGTCCACATCCCAGTGGTCCTCAGCATGAGCGGCCTGAAGGACATGGTGTATAACGACTTCTTCATCGGCGAGGACAGCGATGTGACTATCATCGCCGGCTGCGGCATCCACAACTGCGGAGTGCAGGCCTCGGAGCACTCGGGCATCCACACCTTCTATGTGGGCAAAAACGCCCGGGTGCGCTATGTGGAAAAGCACTACGGCGAAGGGGACGGCTCCGGCGAGAACATCATGAACCCCACCACCGTCGTCGAGCTGGGGGAGGGGGGCTATATGGAGATGGAGACCACCCAGATCAAGGGGGTGGACTCCACCATCCGCACTACCACCGCCAAGTTGGGGCCCCGTTCCACCCTCATCATCAAAGAGAAAGTCATGACCCACGGCAAACAGCTGGCCAAGTCTGACTTCACCGTGGACATGGACGGGGAGGGCTGCCACACCAACGTGATTTCCCGGTCAGTGGCCCGGGACCAGTCCAGGCAGATCTTCCTGGCCCGGATCAACGGCAACGCCGCCTGCTACGGCCACTCTGAGTGTGACGCCATCATCATGGACGAGGGGGTTGTCTCCGCCATTCCCGAGGTCACCGCCAACTGCCTGGACGCCCAGCTGGTCCACGAGGCGGCCATCGGTAAAATCGCCGGGGAACAGCTCATCAAGCTGATGACCCTGGGCCTGACCGAAAAAGAGGCCGAGGAGCAGATTGTCAACGGATTTTTGAAGTAATGGGCCACCAGATTCAAGCCGTTATTGGCAAGCGGGAAGCCATCCAGGTCTTCGCAGACTGCTGGGTACAGGCCCGAGTGGTGGACCTGCCCCAGGACTGCGCTTTGGTCTATCTCACGGACGCTCTTTTTGACAATATCACTGAGCTGTTTGACGAGCCGGATCGGGAGCTGCCTTCCCCCTTGGCCCTGTTTACCTCCACCATCCGCTGGGCCCTGGAGGGGGCCGCCCGCCCCGGCCCCCTGGCCTATATCGAGACCGACTACGCCGGTGGAGTTGGCACCCAGGCTGGGGTGCTGGTGGAAAAGGGAGTGGTGACCCTGGGCCCCATTGAGGGAGCCGGGACCATCGACCGCCTGCTGCAAGCCATCGGGGTGTGGCACCGCCCCGGCGAGGACGAGTTTGATGCTCTGGGTCTGGGCCGTTACCGCCATATGCCAGGGGAATAAAAGGAGAAATTTCTATGTTCCAACTCGCCACTGCCGCCCAAATGAAGGAGCTGGACCGCCGGGCCATTGAGGAGCGGGGCATCCCCTCGCTGGAGCTGATGGAGAACGCCGCCCGGGCCGTGGCAGGCACGGTCTGGGAGCTGCTCTACCCGGCGGAGGAGGGGTTCAGCCCTGTCCTCAGCAGCGTTTCCTCCATGATCGTCATGCGCAAAAAGGACGACCCGCCCCCCACTGATGAGGAACAGCGTCAGGCAGAGGAGCTGCGGGAGATCATTGAGAGGAAAAACACCGACCCCACCCCCCGGGTGGCCGTCTTCTGCGGTCCGGGCAACAACGGCGGGGACGGGGTTGCCTGTGCCCGCCTGCTGATGGAAAAGGGCGGTTGCCACGTCCGGGCCTTCTTTGTGGGCGACCGGGCCCAAATGACCCCTGACGAAACAGCCATGGAGGACAAGCTCACTGCCGCCGGGGGCCGTCTGGAGGACTTCACCATCGACCTGACCGACCGGGAAACAGCGGAGGCCACCATGGACTATGAACAGCAGAAAATCCTCACTTGGCTTTCTACCTGCGACGTGATGGTGGACGCCCTCTTTGGCATTGGCCTCACCCGCCCGGTGGAGGGAGTGTTCCGCACCGCCGTTACGCAGATGCAGAGCCGGGTGAACTGTCCCGTGGTGGCCTGCGACGTCCCCTCCGGGGTGAACGCCGACACCGGGGAGGTGCTGGGGGAGGCGGTTCAGGCCAAGGTGACCGTTACCTTCACCCGCCCCAAGCCGGGGCTGTACTCCGGCCCGGGGGCCGGGCGGGCCGGAGAGGTCCGCATTGTGGACATCGGCATCCCCCATGACCTGGAATACCAGATGTTCCGGGCGCTGCCCCGGCTGGAGGTCATGCACCAGCCGGACAGCCAGCTCCCGCTCCGCCCCCGGAACGCCCACAAGGGGGATTTTGGAAAAATCTTCATCCTCGCCGGGAGCGAGGGCTATACCGGCGCGCCCGTTTTGGCGGCGAGGGCCGCGTTAAGAATCGGAGCGGGGCTGGTATACTTAGGGGTTCCCAGGGATATCTACCCCATCGTGGCCGTCAAGTGCGACGAGGCCATGCCCTTCCCCCTGCCGGAGGACTATAGCGCTATTCTGGAGAGGGCAAGCTCCTGTGACGCGGCCCTCATTGGGCCTGGACTTGGGCGCTCTCCAGAGGCGGAACAGCTGGTTCTGTCCCTGCTGGCCGATCTGGAAATCCCCGCGGTGCTGGACGCCGATGGCATAAACGCCCTGGCCGAGCATATAGATGTACTGGACAGACGGACAGCCCCCACCGTCCTCACCCCCCACGAGGGGGAGTTTTCCAGGCTGACAGGCTGTGCCCTGCCCATCCGGGACCGCCTGTCCGCCGCCCGGAACTTTGCCGGGGACCACGGCTGCATCCTGGTTTTGAAGGGTCACGGCACCGTCACTGCCGCCCCTGACGGCTCCGCCTGCATAAACGCCACCGGCAACCCCGGCATGGCCAAGGGGGGCTCCGGGGACGTGCTGGCCGGGATGATCGCTGGCCTGCTGGGCCAGAAGCACCTGCGCCGGGAGAGCAGGGACAACACCCCGGAGCTGGTACAGGCCGCCGTCTGTCTCCACGGTTTGACCGGTGACCAGTGCGCGAAAAAATTCGGGGAGTACGCTATGCTGCCCACCGACCTCATTGAAACCCTGCCCGAAATTCTGCGGAGGTGGACGGAGGAGGAATCGTAGGGTGCGATGACCCCGGCGCGCCGCGTCATGCGGTGTGTGATTCGGAACCGTAGGGGCGGATATTATCCGCCCGAAATACTCTGGATAGGAACGACGGGCGGATGATATCCGCCCCTACATACAAAGCAATTTCAATTTTGGAGGTACCACCGTGCGCAAACGTCTGCTTTGCGTACTAATGATGACCCTCCTGC
Organism: Oscillospiraceae bacterium 44-34; assembly: GCA_041223805.1. Classification (GTDB taxonomy): domain Bacteria; phylum Bacillota; class Clostridia; order Oscillospirales; family Oscillospiraceae; genus Lawsonibacter. The sequence continues at coordinate 24,028 of JBCLQX010000018.1, forward strand.
TGGCCGGGTGCGGCCAGACGGGAGGAAACGAGGCCGAGGAGCTGGCCCTGAGCATCCGGGGAGAGTATCTGGCTATGGACAACTGCACGGTTCAGGCGGCCATTACCGCCGACTATGGCCAGCGGGTGTATGAGTACGAGATGGCTGTGGCGGTAGGGGAGGAGGAGACTGTTCTCACCCTGTCTGCTCCGGAGACGGTGGCGGGTCTCACCGCACGGCTGACAGGGGAGGAAAACCTGCTGGAGTTTGACGGGGTGTCAGTGGAGACCGGCCCCCTGGACGAAAACGGCCTGACCCCTGTCTCCGCCGTCCCGGCTCTCCTGGAGGCGGCCCGCTCCGGCTACATTACCGCCTGTGCCTTGGAGGAGGACGGGACCCTTCTCCGGATGGACTGCGGCAACCCCGCCGGTTCACCCGGCTCCGGCACCGAGACGGCGCTGTGGTTTGACGCCTCTACCCATGCCCTGATCCGGGGAGAGGTGTCTGTGGACGGCTTCCGTGTGATTTTATGTGAATTTTCCCAATTTACCATGTAGAGGACGATACATATGACAGACAGAAGAACGGCCCGCACCTGGGCGGAGATCGACCTGGACGCCCTGGCCCACAACTACCGCCTGCTCCGGGGTCTGACTCCGGAGACCAAATTCCTGGGCCTGGTGAAGGCCAACGCCTATGGCCACGGAGCGGTACCCGTGGCCCAAAAGCTGGAGAGACTGGGAGCGGATATGCTGGCCGTGGCCTGCCTGGACGAGGCCGTCGAGCTGCGTCAGGCGGGGATTGCCCTGCCTATCCTCTGCCTGGGCCAGACCCCGCCCAAACTGGCCGGCGAGCTGCTGGAGTACGACATTACCCAGATGGTGGGCGATCTGGAGACGGGCAAGGCTCTGTCCGCCGCCGCTGAGGCCGCCGGAAGGACGCTGACCATCCATGTCAAGGTGGACACCGGCATGGGCCGGCTGGGTTTTCTCTGGCTGGAGGAGGACTCGTCCCCGACGAACGAGGAGGACTGGGCCTTCCGCCAGACGGATATTTATGAGCTGTGCTGTCTGCCCAATCTGCGTATGGAGGGCATGTTCACCCACTTTGCCAACGCCGACGGGGACGAGGCGTATACCGGAAGTCAGCTGCGCCGGTTCCTGGACCTGCGGAAGCGGATGGAGCAGTGGAATGTCTGCCCTGAAATTTGCCATTGCGCGGCAAGCGCCGCTGTGTTAAACTATAGTGAGACCTGTATGAATATGATCCGTCCCGGCATTGCCCTGTACGGCTATGTGCCCGACCCCTCGGTGAGGGACTTGGGCTTGAAGCCGGTGATGACGGTAAAGAGCCGGATCGCCGTGGTCCGGGGCCTGCCCGCCGGGGCGAAGATCAGCTACGGCTGCACCGCCGCTCTGGAGCGGGACTCCCAAATCGCCGTCCTGCCCATGGGCTACGGCGACGGCCTGCCCCGCTGCCTGTCCAACAAGCTGGAAGTGCTCATTGGGGACAAGCTCTGCCCCGTTCTGGGCCGTATCTGCATGGATATGTGCATGGTGGACGTGACCGACGTCCCCGGCGTGAGGGCGGGGGATGTGGCCCAGATCTACGGCCCCGGACTGACAGACTGGGCCGCCCAGCTGGCCGGGACCATCCCCTATGAATTATTGTGCCAGCTCACGCCCCGGATTCCCCGCCTCTATTTGGAGGGCGGAGCCCTAATTTCCTGAAAATCCGCTGAAAGCCCTGTGGACGGGCCCTTTGAAGGCATGTCCGCCGCCGTGACCCGCCTGCCTGTCCCCGCATAGGATGAGCTGGAGCACAGGGGCGCTGAGCCCCTGGGGCGAAGGGCGCGGCGGGCTTCCGGAGTGGGCCGGGGCCGCTATGGCCGCTTGAACGCTCAAATTCTTTTTCCAAAGAGGTATAAGGCCCGCCGCCCCGTGGGAGAATCATAGTACAGCGTTACATAAGACCAGCCCTGGCTGTAACGCGGTGCTATCTTCCAGCGGAGTGTGAGTTTACTTGGATAACAGCGTGAAACGAGGCGACATTTTCTACGCCGATCTGAGCCCCGTGGTGGGCAGCGAGCAGGGGGGCGTGCGCCCTGTCCTCATCGTACAGAACGACACCGGAAACCGGCACAGCCCTACTGTGATTGCTGCGGCTATCACCTCCCAGACGGGAAAAGCCCGGCTGCCCACCCACATTTCGGTGGCGCCGCTGAGTTGCGGCCTGCCCAAAGAGTCGATCATCCTGCTGGAGCAGGTGCGCACCTTGGATAAACGCCGCCTACGGGAGAAGATGGGCCGCTTGGACGACGGCGTGATGAAAAAGGTAGACGCCGCTATCGCGGTGAGCTTCGGCCTCCACCCGGAGTCCATGGTGTAGCCGCAGGGGCGGTATGTACCTGTCCGCGTATGAAACGATGAGTAAAAATGCGGGCGGCCACAGGCCGCCCCCGCATAAAAAGGAGAACGTACTTATGAAAAAACAGGACAAGCGTTGGACCACCCGGCTGGGGGCGCTGGCTCTGTCGGCCGCCCTGCTGGGAACAGCCGCGGCCCTGGCCGCCGGCGGTGATCAGAACGACCCTTTGATTACCCTCAGCTACCTGAATCAGACCGCAATTCCGCAGATTGTGCGGCAGGTGGAGGAAAAGACTGCTGAGACGCAGAAGGAGCTGGAGCATAGCTTTGCCCAGCAGGTGGAGCAGTATAAGCGGGAGGCTGGCCAGGGGAGCGACGCCTCCGGCTCTGCGTCCTACGTGCTGGTTACCCTGACCAGCGGACAGATTATATCGCTGGATGTGGGCTGTGAGGTGCTTCTCCGAGTGGGTTCGGCCTCCGTCCAGGCGGATGGCAGCCCCGCCCTCATTGATCTGTCCAGCGGTGGAACGGTCAACAGTGGTACGTCTCTGACGAAAAACCATTTGTATATGTCCACAATTGAGGGCAGGACCCTCACTGCTACTGCCAGTACAGTAAAGCTGCTGGTTCGGGGGGGACACTCCATCACATGAACCGACGGAAAACGCGCCCGTCCGGAAAATCCCGGACGGGCGCGTTTCATCTATTCGGACATGCTTCCGGACCCGCCCGTGAGGGTGGTGAGCGGTCCGGTTGGAGGCCAGCTTGCCGCAGCGGCGGCAGCGGTGGATGACAGCCAACTCCCCGCCTTGGCACAAAACAGGTTAAAGCATATGGAAGCGTTCCTTGCAAGCCAAACGGCTGGTTCAGGTCTGGCCTGCGGGAGAATATCCGTCCGCAAACTGGGAGATTTTATGAATGCCACAGAAAAGTGAAAAAATTGACAAAAAATTTTATTCATAAAATGCACAAGAAAGTGCAGTAAAAGGGCAATTTAAGCTTGACAAAACAACAAATTTTGTTAGAATGATAAAAGGTCGAAAAAGGCGTACGCCTTTTTTCCGCTTTGCTGACGCAAAGCGGAAAAGAAAACCGGCTTTGTACAGCCCTAAGACACAAGGCACTTTTTAGGAGGTATACAATGAAAAAGAGGATCAGCATGCTGCTGGCCGCGGCCATGATGCTCACCCTGGTGAGCTGCGGCGGTAAGCCCAGCACCCCCAGCACCCCCAGCACCTCTGGCAGCCAGAGCAACCCTGGCAGCCAGAGCAACCCTGGCAGCCAGAGCAACCCTGGCAGCCAGAGCAATACCAGCGCCAATCAGTCCAACGCCGGCGGCGACGCCGCTGCGGACTGGCACATCGGCATCATCACCGGCACCGTTTCTCAGTCTGAGGACGACCTGCGCGGTGCTGAGGCTATCCAGGCCAAGTATGGCAAGGACAAGGTCATCCTGGCTACCTATCCCGACAACTTCACTGAGGAGACTGAGACCACTATCCAGAGCATCGTCAATATGTCTGATGACCCCCTGATGAAGGCTGTCATCGTCAACCAGTCTGTCCCCGGCACCGCCGAGGCCTTCCGTCAGATCAAGGAGCGCCGCCCCGACATTCTGTGCATCGCCGGCGAGGCCCATGAGGACCTGCCCGTGGTGGGCGCTACCGCCGATCTGGTCTGCAACAACGACTTCGTCTCCCGCGGCTACTTGATCATCAAGACCGCCCACGATCTGGGCTGCGACACCTTCGTGCACATCTCCTTCCCCCGGCACATGTCTTATGAGACCATGAGCCGCCGTGTGGCCGTTATGAGGGAGGCCTGCAAGGAGTTTGGCATGACCTTTGTGGAGGAGACCGCTCCTGATCCCACTACCGACGTGGGCGTCACTGGCGCTCAGGCTTACGTGCTGGAGAAGGCCCCCGAGTGGATTCAGAGATATGGCCAGAATTCTGCCTACTTCTGCACTAACGACGCCCACACCGCTCCTCTGCTGCAGCGGCTGCTGGAGCTGGGCGGCTACTTCATTGAGGCCGACCTGCCCTCTCCTCTGATGGGCTACCCCAACGCTCTGGGCGATTTGGACCTGACTGCCGAGGCCGGCGACTTTGACGCCATCCTGGCCAAGGTGGAGAAAGCCGTTGTGGATGCCGGCGGCGACGGCCGCTTCGGTACTTGGGCTTACTCCTATGGCTACTGCCTGTCCGCTGGTCTGGCTCAGCACGCCATCAACGTGATCGAGAGCGAGGGCGAGGTCGACATTGCCGACATGGACGCCGTGGCCGAGGCCCTGCAGGAGTACTCCCCCAGAGCTGCCTGGAACGGCTCCGGCTATACCAACGCCGACACCGGTGTGAAGGAGGACAACGTCTTCCTGATCTATCAGGACACCTATATCATGGGCAACCCCGGCAAGTTCATGGGCGCCACCGACGTTGAGGTGCCTGAGAAGTACTACACCGTCAAGTAAGAAAAGCTCCGTGCTTTGACTGGAAACCAATGCTGGAAACAGGGGTGAGGTTCATCCTCTCCCCTGTTTCCTTAGATAAAAGGGTGTGATTTCGATAGCTAGTTCAACTGCGCCTCTGCTGGAAATGCGGGGCATTAAAAAGGACTTTTTCGGAAACCAGGTCCTCACCGACATCAATTTCACCCTGGGCGCGGGACAGGTCCTGGGCCTGTGTGGTGAGAACGGCGCAGGCAAGTCCACGCTGATGAAGATCCTCTTCGGTATGGATGTCATCCGGGAGACCGGCGGCTACGGCGGCGACATCCTGATCAACGGCGAGAAGGCGGCGTTCAACACCCCCTTCGACGCGCTTACGGCGGGCATCGGCATGGTGCATCAGGAGTTCTCCCTGATCCCCGGCTTTACCGCCACGGAAAATATCCTCCTGAATCGGGAGCCTCAAAAGAAGAATGTTATTTCAGAGGTGTTCGGCGAGCGGCTGAATACCCTGGATTATAAGGAGATGGACCGGCGGGCCGCAGCGGCCATCCAGAAGATGGGCGTGGAAATCGACGCCAAAATGGTCATCAGCAGCATGCCCGTGGGCCACAAGCAGTTTACCGAGATCGCCCGGGAGCTGAGCAAGGACCAGCTGAAGCTGCTGATTCTGGACGAGCCCACCGCAGTGCTCACCGAGAAGGAGGCCGAGGCCCTGCTGGACTCCATCCGGAGCATGGCTGCCCGGGGCATCTCCGTCATTTTCATTACCCACCGCCTCCATGAGATCCTGGCGGTGTGCGACCAGGTGGTGGTCATGCGGGACGGCCATGTGGTCCGGGACGTGCCTACCAGCGAGACCAGCGTGGACGACATCACCCGCTGGATGGTGGGCCGGGATGTGCAGAGCTCCGCCGCCCGGGAGGCGAAGGCGGAACGGCCCGACGCCAAGGTCATCATGTCCATCAAGAACCTCTGGGTGGACATGCCCGGCGAGACGGTGCGCGACGTCTCCCTGGATGTGCGGGAAGGCGAGATCCTGGGCATCGGCGGTCTGGCCGGCCAGGGCAAACTGGGCATCCCCAACGGCGTGATGGGCCTGTACGAGGCAGGCGGCACCGTGGAGTTTGATGGCCGGGAGATTACCCTGAACAGCCCCAGAAAATGTCTGGACTCCTCTCTGGCTTTTGTGTCGGAGGACCGGCGTGAGGTGGGCCTGCTCCTGGACGAGAGCCTGGAGTGGAACGTGGCCTTCTCTGCCATGCAGATCCAGAACAAGTTTTTGAAAAACCTTCTGGGCGGACTGGTCAAGTGGCGGGACGAAAAGGCCATCCACGACGTCACGCAGAAATATATCGACGCGCTGGAAATCAAGTGCACCAGCGCCAAGCAGAACGCCAGGGAGCTCTCCGGCGGCAACCAGCAGAAGGTTTGCCTGGCCAAGGCATTCGCGCTGGAGCCCAAGTTCCTGTTCGTGTCCGAGCCCACCCGGGGGATCGATGTGGGGGCCAAGGCCCTGGTGCTGGACGCCTTGAAGCGGTTCAACCGGGAGAGCGGCGTCACGGTGGTTATGATCTCCTCCGAGCTGGAGGAGCTGCGGCAGACCTGCGACCGCATTGCCATCATCTCCGGCGGACAGGTGGCGGGAATTCTTCCCGCGGCGGCGTCCTCGGAGAAATTCGGCTTGCTGATGGTCAGCAAGGTCATATAAGGAGGAGGGAACGATATGCATCAACCTGCGGCTGCAATCGGATTGCAATACTGGCTCAAAAAGATGGGCTATCCCCGGCTGATCATCGCCGGCTTCCTCCTCTTTTTGTTCATCATGGCCCCCATCACGGGGTCCGACCTGTCCACTCAGATCACCAACGTCATCAACCGCTTCAGCTGGAACGCCGTGCTGGTGCTGGCCATGGTGCCCATGATCCACTCGGGCTGCGGACTGAACTTCGGCATCCCCTTGGGAGTCCTGGCGGGTCTGCTGGGGGGTACGCTGGCCATTGAGATGGGCTTCACCGGGCCTATGAGCTTCCTGATGGCCATTGTGGTGGCCACCCCCTTCGCCATTCTCTTCGGCGGCGGCTACGGCGCCCTGCTGAACCGGATCAAGGGCGGCGAGATGATGGTGGCCACCTATGTGGGCTTCTCCGCAGTGTCCTTTATGTGCATCATGTGGCTGATGATCCCCTACAAGAACCCCTCCATCGTGATGGCCTATACCGGCGTGGGCCTGCGCAACGTGTTCGCGCTGGATAAATTCTACGCCAATGTGCTGTCTGATTTCCTGAAGCTCGACCTCAACCCCATCGGGATCAATCTGGTCATTCCCACGGGCTCTTTGCTCTTCATCGTTCTGCTGGCCGTTGGCATTTGGGCCTTCCTCCACACCAAGATGGGCACCGCCATGACGGCGGTGGGCTCCAACCCGGCTTTTGCCCGGGCCTCCGGCATCAATGTGGACCGGATCCGGATGCTGTCGGTGATTTTGTCCACCTGGCTGGGCGCCGTGGGCGTTCTGGTCTATCAGCAGGGCTTCGGCTTTGCCCAGCTCTACACGGCCCCCTATAACCTGACGATGCCGGCGGTGGCGGCCATCCTCATCGGCGGCGCGTCGGTGAACAAGGCGTCTATCGGCAATGTGATCATCGGGACCATCCTGTTTCAGGGCCTGGTGACCATGACGCCCACCGTGATCACCGCGCTGATCCACACGGACGTGAGCGAGGTCATCCGTATCATCGTCTCCAACGGCATGGTGGTCTATGCCCTGACAAGAAAGACGGAGGGAGCGAAATGAAGACGAAAAAGGATTTGTGGAGCCGGATCGCTAACTTTCTCCAAAACAATCTGGTCCCCATTATGTTTATCATCATCTGCATCATCTGCTACCCCCTGTCCGGCTTTTCCCCCAGCTATCTGCTGAACGAGATCGTCACCCGTATGGGCCGAAACATCTTCCTGATCCTCAGTCTGCTGATCCCCATTATGGCGGGTATGGGCCTGAACTTCGGCATGACCCTGGGGGCTATGGCGGGACAGATCGCCCTGATTTTTGTCACCGACTGGCAGATCTGGGGCATTCCCGGCGTGGTGCTGGCCATGCTCCTGTCGATCCCCCTGTCTGCCCTCCTGGGCCTGATGTGCGGCAAGCTGATGAATATGGCCAAGGGCCGTGAGATGATCCTGGGCTATATGATGAACCACTTCGTCACCGGCCTGTATCAGCTGGTGGTCCTCTTCCTGATGGGTTCTATCATCCCTATCATACACGCCTCCGTCCGCCTGCCCAGAGGCTTCGGCATCCGTACCACCGTAAATCTGACCAGTATGCGGCAGTGCCTGGACAATCAGTGGGCCATCCGTATCCAGGGCGTGAAGATTCCCGTGCTGACCTTCCTCATCATCGGCGTGCTGTGCCTGTTTATCATCTGGTTCCGGCGCACCAAGCTGGGGCAGGATATGCGGGCGGTGGGACAGGACATGGATGTGGCCCGGGCCGCCGGTATCAATGTGGACCGGACCCGCATCATCTCCATCATTATCTCCACCGTTCTCGCCGGCTTCGGACAGATTATCTACCTTCAGAACATCGGCAACTTCCCCACCTGCACCGCCCACTCCCAGATCGGCATGTTCTGCATCGCCGCCCTGCTGGTGGGAGGGGCCAGCGTGGAGAGGGCCTCCATCGGCAACGTGTTCCTGGGCGTGATCTTGTTCCACACCATGTTCATCGTGGCCCCCAAGGCGGGCGGCGCCATCGCCGGCAACGCCATGATCGGCGAGTACTTCCGGGTGTTCGTATCCTACGGCGTGATCACCCTGGCGCTGATTATGTATGAGATCAAGAAGCGCCGGGCCAGGAGCCAGGGAGGACAGCTGCTGGCCCAGGCTCAGAAGGAAGGGGGTGTTCAGGCGTGAAGGGAAAGACACTTTTGATCCGTCTGGCCGCCGTGGCCCTGTGTATCGCCCTGGGCGCTGTGATGATGGTCATCGGCCGGGGCCACACCATCTATCTGGACAACAAGACCCTGGAGGACTATCAGGGTCAGGAGTACAAGGCCTTTGAGCGGGTCAACATCACCGTGGATGGTGAGGATGAGGTCATCAAGCTGAAAAAGCGGGAGCGCGATATGGCCACCTGTATGGGCCAGAGCTTCCACATGACCCTGGAAATCATCGAGAAGAAGGGTGACGAGCCCCGGGTGGAGGAGATCGACCTGGAGCTGCCCTACAATATGGACGGCATCATTGTCAATCTGCCCGCCCTGCTGGCCGGTCTGCCCGAGGAGGCCTGGATGACGGAGTTCATCCCCGCCCCTGAGCCCGAGGACTCCAGCGAGGAGGAGCCCGACATCGGCGACGAGTTTGACATCGGCGGCGACTTTGGATTAGAGGGCGACACGATCGCCTGAATCGAAATAAGCGGAAACGCCCGCCCCGCCTAAGGCGGGGCGGGTTTCCATCTTGAAGGAGGAAGCTATATGGCAGTATTATCCGGACTGGAGCCCAAGGCGGTATTTGAGTATTTTGAAAAGCTGTGCGCCGTCCCCCACGGGAGTCACAACACCAAGCAGATCAGCGACCTGTGCGTCTCCTTTGCCCGGGAGCTGGGCCTGAAATGCCGGCAGGACGAGGTCAACAACGTGGTCATCTGGAAGGGGGCCTCCCCCGGCTATGAGGGGGCGGAGACTGTGATTCTCCAGGGCCACATCGACATGGTGTGCGTCAAAACCGAGGACAGCCCCAAGGACATGGCCAAGGAGGGACTGGATCTGCTCACCGACGGGGCGTGGGTCTGGGCGGACAGAACCTCTCTGGGCGGGGACAACGGCATCGCCGTGGCTATGATCCTGGCCATCCTAGCCGACGATACCCTGTCCCATCCTCCCTTGGAAGCGGTGTTCACCGTAGACGAGGAGGTGGGCATGGACGGGGCATTCGCCCTGGACTGCTCCGATCTGAAGGGGAAGAAGCTGGTCAACCTGGACTCAGAGGAGGAGGGGGTCTTTACCGTCTCCTGCGCCGGCGGCGCAAGGATGGACTGCTTCCTGCCCGGGGCGAATGAGCCGCTGAGTGAAGGCACAGCCTATGTAGTCACACTGGACGGCCTTCTGGGGGGGCATTCCGGCGCCGATATCCATCGGGGGAGGGCGTCGGCAAATCAGGTGATGGTTCGGGTACTGTACAGCGCCATGGAGCGCTGCTCTGGCCTACGGCTGTGCAGCATTCGGGGCGGCAAATTTGATAACGTGATCTGCTCCAAAAATGAGGCCCTGGTCTCAGTGCCTGCGGAGCAGGCGGAGGACTTCGAGACTTTTGTCCGGGAATTTGACGTCATCCTGAAGAATGAATACGCCGGCTGCGACGACGGTATTTCCCTGACCTGTCGGCGGGGCGCTCTCATGGACGGCGGTATGACCAGAGAGGCGACGGAACGCGTTTTGCGCACTATGCTGGTCCTTCCCCAAGGGGTCCAGGCTATGAACGTGGACTTCCCCGGCCTGGTGCAGACCTCTCTGAATCTGGGGATTATGGAGATGAAAGCAGACGGCGTCCATTTCAGCATCTCGGTCCGGTCCTGCATTGCCTCCCAGAAGGCCATGATGATTCAACGACTGAGGGCTATCCTAGGGCTGGGCGGCGGAACGGCGTCTGAACGGAGCAGCTACCCCGGCTGGCAGTATGCCCGGCAGTCCGCCTTGCGGGAGGACGTACTGGCCGCCTGGCAGGTGGTGAGCGGCAAGGAGGGAAAAATCGAGGCCACCCACGGCGGGCTGGAGTGCGGCCTGTTTATCGAGAAGATCCCTGGTCTGGACGCGGTGTCCTTTGGCCCGGAGCTCCACGATGTCCACTCCGCCGCAGAGAAGCTGAGCGTACCCTCAACCAAACTGGTTTATGAGGCGGTCTGCGAGCTGCTCAGACGAAGCAGATAGCGCTATGGTGCCCAGCTATGAACAGATGGGGGACTGGCTGGAGGAAATTGTCCAGGAATTCCCGGAGTCCTTTTTTGAGGACCTGGGCGGCGGGATCCAGCTGGAAGAAAGGGCCCTCCAAGACCCGGATTTTCCACCGGGAGAGATGTATGTGATGGGGGAATATGTCCACGACCTGCTGGGAAGATATATCCTGCTGTACTACGGCTCCTTTGCCGCCCTGTTGCCCGATGAAGATGAGGAAGGCTGGAAGGACGAGATTTTTGCCACTGTAGCCCATGAATTTACCCATCATCTGGAGGAGACCGCCGGTCTCCACTCCTTGGATGACAAGGATATGGAATTTCTGCGGGAGGCGCTGGCAGAGTATGAGGAAGGGTAAGACGACAGGGAGATTTGCCCCCAGCCCCAGCGGGCGGATGCATATAGGAAATCTGTGGTCCTGTCTGCTGGCCTGGCTGGCCGCCCGGAGCGAGGGGGGAGGGATGACCCTGCGGCTGGAGGACCTGGACCCGGACCGATGCCGCCCGGAACACTGCGCTCAAGTGATGAGGGATCTGGAGTGGTTCGGACTGGACTGGGACGGCGCACCAGTGTATCAGAGCCAGAGGACTGAGATTTACGCTGAGGCCTTCCGGCGGCTGGAACAGCAGGGCCTGATCTACCCCTGCTTCTGTACCCGGGCGGAGCGGCTGGCCGCTTCCGCCCCTCACCGGTCTGACGGAGCTGTCGTCTACAACGGCCGATGCGGACGGCTGACAGAGGGAGAACGGAGGGTACTGGCTGAAATCCGCCGTCCCGCATGGCGGGTGCGGGTGTCAGAGACAGAGGTCTCCTTCACTGATCTCCTCCAGGGGGAATATCGGGAGAAGCTGACGCGGGACTGCGGCGACTTTATTCTCCGCCGGTCCGACGGTGTGTACGCCTATCAGTTGGCCGTGGTGGTGGACGACGCCATGATGGGTGTGAATCAGGTAGTCCGGGGAGGCGATTTGCTCTCCTCCACCCCACGTCAGCTGTGGCTCCAGGAGCGGTTAGAGCTGCCTCGCCCGGAATATGGACATCTGCCCCTTCTGCTGGCCCCTGATGGCCGCCGTCTGGCCAAGCGGGACCGGGACCAGGAGCTGGGACAGCTACGGGAACAATATGCGGCCCCTGAGCTTGTGGGACGTCTGGCCTTTGCCGCGTGCCTTATTGACCGACCCGATCCCATCACTCCCCGGGAGCTGCTTCCCCTCTTTTCCTGGGAAAAGCTGCCCCGGAAGGATCTGGTGTGGATGTAAAGAAAGCGGGCGGAATTGGGGGCTTTGGCTGGTGGAATGTCCCTGTGGGTTCTGGTATAATGGCCTCATTATTTGAGAGGAGGCAATTTAATGAGCTTAGGAAACAGTCTGTTTACCGCACGGAAGAAGAGCGGTCTGTCCCAGGAGGAGGTGGCGGAGCAGCTGGGAGTCAGCCGGCAGACAATCTCCAAATGGGAAACAGACGATACCCTGCCCGATATCCGCCAATCCAAGCGGCTGGCTGTTCTGTACCGCCTGTCCCTAGATGAACTGATTGACTTCGACGTGGGTGTAAAGGAGATTGAGGAGGTCATCGAGCGGACCAGTGAAGAGACGCAGAAAAAGATTGACTGGACGAAGATGTGGGCTAAAAAGTACCCGGTGTTGGCCGAATACCCTCGGCAGGTCCGATTGGAGGAGTATACAGTCTCTCTCCGGGAGATGCTGGACCAGCTGAAGCGGGACTATGGCTACCATGAACAGGACGCCTTTCTGGTGCTGAAGGACATTCTGGCCCAGGAGTGGAGCAGGAAGAAGTGAGCGGATTTTTCCGAAGGCCGGAGATATAGAAGAAAAGCCGCCGTCCGGACCCGGTCCGGACGGCGGCGCTGTTATAGGCCGTTGACAATAAAGCTGGGCCGCTGTCCCTCCAGAAGCAGCCTGACCGACTGCCACATATTGCGGTGGGCCCGGCGGAAAGAGCCGCCAGTGATTCCCCCCAGGTGGGGGGAATATACCGCCCGGGGAGCGATTTCAGAGGGCAGGTCCACCAGGGGGTGGTCGCCGGGAGTGGGTTCCGGGTCCAGGGTGTCTACAGCGATCCCCCACAGCCTGCCGTCCAGAAGGGCCTGACGGACAGCGAAATTGTCCACCAGCTGGCCCCGGGCGGTATTCACCAGGATGGCCCCTGGCTTGACATGGGACAAAAACGCTTCATTGACCATGTGGGTGGTCTGTTCATTGACGGCGCAGTGGAGAGACAGAACATCGCAGGCTGCGGCCAATTCCTCCAGAGGGAGATAAGTAACCCCCAGCTCCACCTCAAGCTCCGGCGGGCGGCGGTGGGCGGTGTAATAATACAGCTTACAGCTGAAGGGCCGCAGCAGCCTGGCGACGGCCTGCCCAATGTCACCCAGGCCGATCAGACCCACAGCCTGCTCTCCGAGCTCCGGGGCACTGGACACCATGAAGCGCTCCTTGAATTGAATCTGTTCCCCTGCCTTGACGGCCTGGTGTCCGGTGATCCCCTGCCGCAGGGCCATGAGCATGAGCATTACGGTGTGCTCCGCCACAGAAACGGCGTTGCACCCTCTGTTGTTGCACACGAAAATGCCCCGCTCCCGGGCGGCGTCTGTGTCAATGGCGTTGAAGGCAACCCCTTCAGAGTGAATCAGCTTCAGCCGGGGCAGGGCTTCGATGATCTCCCGGCCGATGGGGGTGATGGCGTCGGCGAAGATGACCTCCGCGTCAGAATTATCCGCCGCCGCCTGTAGGATGGACTGATGAGCCCCGCTGAAAACCAGCTCCACGGGTAGGCCCTGGACAAATTCCGGCAGGTACAGGTCATAGCGGGCCCTAGGCCCGAAAATCAGGATTTTCATAGATGATCTCCTTATGTAGGGGAACGGCATTTAGCTGCCCCACAGGTTTTGCTTTATCATTTTGCCTCCAAGGAGGCCCAGCCGTTCTTCTCCCGCTTTTTGGTGACGGTGAGGCCCGCCTTCTTCAGTGCCTCCTCCACCTCACGGGTCCGGGTGTCGATGATGCCGGAGCAGAGGAACACGCCGTCCTCCTCCAGCAGTCCGGGCACCTGGGGAGCCAGGGGGATGATGACATCGGCCACGATATTGGCCAGGACCAGGTGATATCGTTTCCGGGCCAGCTCCGCCGCAAGAGCGGCGTCAGCAAGTACATTACCCGCCCGAACGGTGTACCGGTCCTTTCCAATGCCGTTGAGGGCGGCGTTCTCATAGGCCACGTCCACCGCCTTGGGGTCGATGTCCACGGCGACGGCGGATCCCGCGCCCAGACAAAGTGCGGCGATGGACAAAATCCCGCTGCCGCAGCCCAGGTCCAGCACATCCCGACCGGGGAGGGTGTGCTCCTCCACCCCCTCCAGACACAACTGAGTGGAGGCATGGGAGCCAGTGCCGAAGGTGAGGCCGGGGTTGAGGTAGAAGGGCACCCGCCCCGCCGGGACAGGGTCCTCCCGCATCCACTCGGGCACCACATAGAGCCGGGAGCCGATCTCCAGGGGCTTATAGTACTTTTGCCAGCTGTAGGCCCAGTCGTTGTCGGACAGGGGGGTGGCGGTGTACTCGAAGTCCAGTCCCCGAGTGTACCCCTCCAGCTGTTTCCGGCCGTCCTCGTCGTCGGTGACGTAGAACTTCACCTGGGTGACCCCCTTCATCCGGTCCAGCAGCTCCTGGTCCACATAGTCCCAGTACTGCCGGTTCTGCTCCAGGAAGCTGAGAAAATCCTGCTCGTCCTCAATGACCAGACTGTCCATCCCGGCGGCGGCCAGCTTGGCGCACACCTGATCCAGCCGGTCCGGGGTGGTGTTGACGACTATCTCCAGCCATTTGATCTCGTCCATGGTTACACATCCAATCTATTTTCTTGGCCCGTCCTGAAACCATGCGTCCCGGGGCAGCTCGTTCCAGCAGAACAGCAGCCGTTCCGCGTACAGTTCCAAGGTCATAAAGCCCTCTGGGCCGTCCGGAATATCCGGTTCATCACAGTACAGACCGCCATCGGCGTCCAGAGAAAGTATCCCCGTCTCCGGTTTCCAGTCGTGGGCAAGCACCTCGATACTCATCCCACCGCCAAGAAACATCTCCCTGGTCAGGGGCACTTCCGGGAGCTCCCGCTTTGTTCCGTCCGGCCATAGCTCACAGCAATCGCGGTAGAACGCGCCATCTAAAAAGCGCCAGTTCTCCAGTACAAGTGCCGCCGGGCCGGTGTTCCGGTGCCGTCCGGTGGGGTTGAGGGGGTTGTCCTTTGTCACATCGAAGCTGTCCTCGTCAAAGTGGAGCACCAGGTCGGGCCCAGCCTCCTCCACTGAGGTGATGCAGTGGTCGTGGAGGGAGATGGTCTCCGCCTCCTCCGACACGAATCTCCAGCTCTTCGCCATGGTCCTACCGGTTCGTCCCCACGTAGAACAGGGCCACGGTGCCCGGGCCGGAGTGGGCTCCGATGACGGGCCCCACGTAGTTGATGTAAACCTCTTTCACGCCGAAGCGCTCCTTGACCATCCTCTCCACAGTCAGGGCGTCCTCCAGGCAGTCGCCGTGACTGATGAAGACGGTGAGGCTGCCCGAATCAATGGCGGTTTCCTCCATCCGATCCACCAGAGCCTTCAGAGAGGCCTGCCGGCCCCGGGCCTTGCCGATGTTAATCAGATGTCCCTCGTCGTCCACGTGGAGAACGGGTTTGATGTGGAGCATGGAACCCACCACAGCTGTTGCGGCGGAGATGCGGCCGCCCCGTTTAAGGAAGTGAAGGTCGTCCACAGTGAACTGATGACATAGGTTCAGCTTACGGTCCTCGATCCAATCCCGGACCTCGTCGATGGAAGCGCCGCGTTCCCGGGCCTTGGCGGCGTACCAGACCAACAGGCCCTGCCCCAGGGAGGCGCACAGGGTGTCCACGGTGTACAGCTTCCGATCAGGATATTTGACGCTTAGCTCCTCCACTGCCAGCCGGGAGGAGTTGTAGGTGGCGGACAGGCCGGAGGAGAAAGCCAGAATCAGCACATCCCGTCCCTGCTGGAGCAGAGGCTCCAGCGCCTCGGTATACTGGGCCACATTGACGGCGTTGGTGGTGGCCATGTCGCCGCCGCGCAGGCGCTCATAGAACACATGGGGATCCATCTCCCGGTTGTCGGGGTAGTTGTAATAGGTGCGATTGTCCAGAATAAAGCCCAGGGGAAGGACCTGTACATCCAGCTCCCGGACCATATCGGCCCCCAGGTCGGCGGAGGAATCGGTGAGAATGACAAAATCAGACATAGGTAAAACTCCTTACATTTAAAACTGTAGAACAGGCCAGCGCGGAGCTGTCTTTTAGAGCCTGCGTTTTTTCTCTTCTTGAGGCTGGAGAATCGAGAGGATGCGCTGACAGGCCAGCTGACTTGCGTAGCTGCGTACGGCGAAATCCAGGGCCATTTTGGCCAGATCGGACTGTCCCGCCTCCGGGTCGATGGCCTGGGCCGCATCGGTAAGAGCCTGGTCCAGCGCACGGCAGAAGTAGCCGTACTGCTCGGGCGGGGTTTTCTCCAAAGCGCGGCCCGCCGCCATCAGCGCGCCGATGTCCCGGACGGACAGCACCTGTTTCAGAGCCACCACAGCGGTGAGATAGCCCAAATGAATGGGACCGTACCGCTTGCCTTCGGCACGGGGGACAAGGCCGTCTTTGATATAGTTGTTGACCATGGCGGGGGTGAGGGCGTTTCCCTCGTCGAAGCGGATCAGCTGCCGGGGCATATAGGAGATGAGCTGGTCCATATACAAGGCGATGTCGGGCAGGTCCTTCCAGGGGGCGGGCCGCTCCTGCTCCATGCGCTCTTTCAGAGTTTGAAGCTCGTCCATCGGGCGGATTCTCCTTTTCGATATGATATTGGCGATTATATCACAGAATTTCTGTCATTGTAAAGGGCGAGGAGCGTTAAGGTTTCCTCAAATTCTCCATGCGGCGGCGCAGGTGCTCCAGGGCGCCCTTGTGGTCGACGGAGCGCAGCTGGGGAAAAGCGGTCAGCAGACGGCTCCGTCCGGCGAATTCGCCTTCCAGGAGCTCCTGAACGCTGATGCGCCACTCCTCTAGCTGCCGGCGGACCTGGGCGCTGTGCTCCTCCCGGCGCCGTTCCCACTCCTCTAATTCATCGGCCAGCTCCGCCCGGCGTTCCGCCAGCCTGAAGGCCAGCTCGTCCAGGTCCTCCTTCCAGTCGGCCCCTCGCTCGGCGGCGTCCAGCACTCTGTCGGCCAAATTTTCCCCAAACTCGTTGGAGGCATCTTTGATCCTGGCGGCCAGCTCGTCGATCTGAGCCAGGCGGCGGTTCAGCTTGGCGATGGCGGACACGGTGGCTGCCAGGTCCACCGCCATCACCACACCGATCCCCGCCAGCAGGGCGATTCCCAGGGTTTTTGGAATGAGGCGGATGAACAGCAGCACCGTGGGGTGAAGGAGCTTGACCACAAACAGACAGGCGAAGCCCCATGCGAGAGAGAAGCGCAGACAGATATAGCCGCTGAGGTTAAAGGGCTGGTCAGAGTAGTCCCACCAGCGCTGGTGGAACAGCTTCTCCAGCACAAATCCGGTGAGCCACTCCAAGCCAGAGGTGAGGAGGACGGAACCCAGAAACAGCAGAGGCAGATTGTCCTCTAATGGGGTCAGCCCGGCCAGCACGATAACCACTCCAAAGCCGTAGATAGGGCAGACCGGGCCGTTAAGAAATCCCCGATTGACAAACTTTCCGGTGACCAGGGCGGCGTAGCTCACCTCAGTACACCAGCCCAGGAAGGCGTAGACAAAGAAAATCCAGATCAGGCGGTACAGCATGGAAGGACTCCTCTTTCAATGTCATTTTTTGTTATTATATCTGTTTTATGGGGACTTGTCCAGACCCGGACAGGGAGAGGAGGGCCTAAGAAAAGATTTATTGACATGCTTCCCCAACCGGAGGTGGGGGAAGCACAGAGCGTTATGGTGTGGAATGCCGTACCCTTCCGGAGATTATTTCAGCGCGTCAGACACCTTGATCAGCGTGTCCTCATGGGTGTGGTCCACCAGATGGGTGTAGATTTTTCCGGTGGTGGCGGGGGTGGCGTGGCCCAGGGCCTTGCCGATGTCGAACAGAGGGACCCCCTGAAAGGAGGCCACGGTTGCGAAGGAGTGGCGCAGGCCGTGGAGGGTGAGCCTGGGCAGGTCGTGCTTCCGCACAAACCGGGTGAAGGCCAGGGATAGTGCGTTGGGGGAGTATGGAAGGCACTTATGGTCCAGAACCACGAACTGACTGGGCTCCTTCAGCCTGCCCTCCTCCAGCTTTGCGGTCTGCCGATCCCGTTCGGCCTGGAGGAGGCCCGCCACATCGTCAGGGATGAACAGGGTACGCACCGAGGAGCGGGTTTTGGTCTCCTTCTGTACCACTGTGGCGCCGAAGGCGGTACGGGCTTCCCGGATGTAGAGCAGTTGTCTTTGAAAGTCGATGCAGTCCCATTTCAGCCCGCAAATTTCCTCCCGGCGCATGCCCAGACTACCCGCCAGCTTGGCGGACAGCTCCAGAGGGTGGCCCTCCAGCAGGGTGTACAGCCGCTTCAGCTCCTCAGGCCGGTAGTAGGAGGCCTCCTTCTGCTGGGGGCGGGGAGGTTCCACCCGGTCCATGGGGGACTGGAGCAGCTTGTCTTGCCTCACTGCCGCCCGCAGGGCAGAGGTGAGCAGGTCGTGGTGCCGGCGCAGGGTGTTGGAGGACAGATTGGCGTTCTGCTGGACCCGAATGTAGTACTGCTGAATATCCATGGGGGTGAGTTTCAGCAGGGGAATGTGCCCCAGCCCGGGCAGGAGATGGTTGTCGATGATTTTCTGATAGCCGTAAGCCGTGGTCTCCGCCCGGGTGGGACGGACGATGCTTTCCATCCACCGCTCCAGCCAGTCGCCCAAGGTCAGGCTGTGCTTGGGGGTGCGGAGTTCCTCCTCCCGGTGGGCGAGAAAGTCCCGCAGGCCTGTCCGGGCCGCCCGCAGGGTGCGGTAGGTCTGGTAGCGCTTGACCCGTTTTCCCTCCTTGTCCTTGCCCAGGTCCATGTTCACGTAGTAGATTCTCCGGACATCGTCGTAAGATATGTTGCGCTCCACAGTTTTTCTTGCCATAATGATTAACCTCCATATCTGTAGTATGGGTATTCTTTCCCGTTTGGAAAAAATTACCCTGATAAACAATATGGAGCATATTTGGGAGAAGGACAAGGAATTTTGCCGAAATATGTGCAAAGAAGTCGAATTTAGGACCGAAATACGGGGAAGGGCTTCCGGAGCGGCCCGGTTTGTGATAAAATAGGAACGGAAAACAGTCCGGGCAGCATCCCGGAGAGGAGAGAACGCCGCCATGATACGAATTGGAAATCTGTCTCTGCCCCTGGATGGAGATCTGGACCAGCTGCGCAAACGCGCGGCCCGGGCCCTGGGGGTCCGCCCCGGCGGGCTGGGGGAACTGGAGGTCGTCCGCCAGTCCATCGACGCCAGGGACAAGTATAATGTCCGCTATGTCTATACGGTGGAGCTGTCTATGCCTGACGAGGCCGCCCTGGCCAGGTCCGTTCCGGGAAGGAGTATCACCCTTGTGGAGCGGGTCCCCTATGAGTTCCCAGCGGTGAGGCGGCGCTCGTCCCTCCCTCCGGTGGTGGTGGGGATGGGTCCGGCGGGGCTGTTTGCCGCCCTGTTCCTGGCCCGGAACGGACTGCCATGCGTCGTTCTGGAGCGGGGACAGGACATCGACAGGCGCACCCTGGACGTGGGGGACTTCTGGACCGCGGGGGCGCTGGACGAGAGTTCCAACGTCCAGTTCGGCGAGGGGGGCGCGGGCACCTTCTCCGACGGCAAGCTGACCACCGGGACCCACGACAGGCGCATCTCCGCCGTGCTGGACGCCTTGGTGAAGGCGGGGGCCCCCGCGGACGTGAAGTACTCCCATAAGCCCCACATCGGCACTGACGTGCTCCGGGAGGTGGTGAAGACCATCCGGAGGGAGCTCATCTCCCTGGGCTGCGACATCCGTTTCGGCAACAAGCTCACCGGGCTGACGGTGAGCGGAGATTCCCTGGTTGGGGTCGAGGCGGAGGGGCCGGAGGGACGTTACCTGCTGGCCGCCGACGCGGTGATCCTGGCCCCCGGCCACTCCGCCCGGGACACCTTCGCTATGCTCCGGGAGGCGGGGGTGCCCATGGAGCAAAAAAAGTTTGCCGTGGGGGTGCGGATCGAGCATAAGCAGCGGGATGTCAGCTTCCGACAGTACGGCTCGGCCTGGGAGAAGCTGCCCCCCTCCGACTACAAGCTGGCCTGCCACCTGCCCAACGGCCGGTCGGCCTTCACCTTCTGCGTCTGCCCCGGAGGGCAGGTGGTGGCCGCCGCCTCCGAGCAGGGGGGGGTGGTCACCAATGGCATGAGCTATCGGGCCCGGGATGGGGAGAACATCAACGGCGGGCTGCTGGTGGGGGTGGGGCCCGAGGACTTCCCCGACGGGGACGTGCTGGCCGGGGTCCGGTTCCAGGAGCGCTGGGAGCGGGCCGCCTTCCAGCTGGGGGGCGGCGGGTTTCACGCCCCAGCCCAGCGGGTGGAGGACTTCCTCCAAAACCGGCCCTCGGAGGGGCCGGGGGCTGTCCTGCCCACCTACCGCCCCGGGGTGACCTGGACCGGGCTGCGTCCCTGCCTGCCCAACTATGTAACAGACACCCTGGCCCAGGCCCTGCCTATGCTGGACCGGAAGCTCCACGGCTTCTCCGCCCCGGACGGGGTCCTGACCGGGGTGGAGACCCGGTCATCCTCTCCGGTTCGTATTTTACGGAATAAAAATTACCAATCGTCATTGCGGGGTCTCTACCCCTGCGGCGAGGGGGCGGGGTACGCCGGAGGCATCGTCTCTGCCGCGGTGGACGGTATCCGGGTGGCCGAGGCGGTGGCGTGCCAATAGCCCGGAATTTTTTGCAAGCTGCGGGGTATACTAAGGCCATCCCAAACAAGGAGGTCAACCCCATGAGCAAGCAGAAAAATCAGAAGGCCCGCGATCCCCGCACCGGCCGAAGTCTGAAAGGCTCTGCCCCCATTGCGGGCCAGAACCGCACCGACACCGCCACCAACGCCCAGGACCCCATGGCCGATCCGCTGGAGATGCGGATGAAGCGAGAAGGACATGATATGTAACATTGACCGGGACGATGGAAGCCGTCCCGGTCATCTTCACATATTTTTCACAAAAAATTCTAAATCTGGTGAAGAATAGCGGGAGCGGCTGTGGTATCCTATGGGCAGATCAAGCGATTGATTGAATTTTCCTCCCCACGTGGAATAAGACCCCTACTGCCGTCCCGCGGGCCACACGCCCCGGCGCGGCAGACCAAAAATCCCCGTCTGCGGACGGTTGATCATATCATGTACCTTCCTTCTCCTTTCAGCACACAGGCCCGCCGGTTTAGCCGGCGGGCCTGTGTGCTATTTCTTTCTCCTGGGTGGGCCGCCCAGGACGGTGCGATAGTAGTCTGTATCCAGAATTGTAGCGGAGTAGGCCACCCGGTTCTGCACCTCTGCGACCATGCTGGCCACTTCCGCCGGGTCGGGCTGTTCTCCGTCCCAGCGGGTGAACTGGTCCAGAACGGAGTTGTAATAGCCCGAACCGTTAATAAAGCTGTAATTGGCGAAAATGACGAGCGGCTCCTCATTGGACAGAATGTCTGAACCCATTATGAGCCGGGAGTCGTAGTCCAAGCCGAAGAGGTTGGAAAGGGTGGGCATCACGTCCAGGCTGGAGCAGTATTTGTCCACATGGACGGCGGCCCCCTCCATATCGCCGCTCCAGAGAATGAGGGTGTTTTTAAAAATTTCAAACACCGGGTCCACCTCATGGCCCAGCAACTCGCTGTACTGTTCGTCGGTGAGGCCGTAGGGATAGTGATCGGCGGACAGGACGATCACAGTGTCCTCCAGCTTTCCTGCCTCCTCCAGCTGGTTGAGCAGGCACTCCATAGCCAACTCCAGCTCCATCTGACAGGCCAGGTAGCACCGAACCTCCTCACCGTAGGGCAGATCAGCCACCTTGTCCCAATGGCGGGTGGACATGGCGTTGCTGTCCAGAGTATAATTCAGGTGTCCGCTGACAGTGAGGCAGTAGACCATAAATTTGTCTTCGTGGATGAATCTGGGGATGATCTCCTCCATCATTTCCAAATCAGAGGGGGGCCAAATCTCCTCCAGCTCCAGACCCTGTCCGATGGCGTAATAATCATAACCCATGTTGGGGTGTGATTTGTCCCGGTCGTAGTAATTAAAGAGGTAGTTGTGGAAGGCAAAAGTATGGTAGCCCTTTCTGCGGAACTGGGTTCCAAGGGCAAAGGGCATGTAGTTTTCTGAGGACAGGGAGTAGCTCCACACGCCGGATTTCGGGATCAGGCCGGTGGTGGTGACGTACTCCCCGTCGGAGGTGGACACTCCCCACAGCGGGGTGTAAAAGTTGTCAAAGACAAAACCCTGGTGGGACAGCTTCCATAGGGTGGGGGTCCGCTCCGGGTCCATAGCCAGGGTGGAAAAGCCCTCCGCTACAATCCAAATGAGATTTTTGCCCTCAAAGTAGCCCGTCCACAGATTTTCCGGGGTGGGGGTGCGCTGGGAGAACCACTGGTGGGCGCTCTTCAGTCCCTCATTCTCCTCGTTGGCGATCAGGCTGCCAAAGTCGATGGGCAGGGTGTGATAGCCGGGGATGACCTCTGGACGGAAGACGCTGCCGTCGGGGGGCGGATCGTCCTCTGGAGGCAGGGTGGGCTCCAGGTCGGGAGGCGCCTTGTCGGGCTCCGGCTCTGCGGGCAGGTCAGGGCTGTCGGGCTTGATGCCGAAGAGCACCCGGCAGAGCTCCAGCTGGGTTTGGGTGAAAACGCCGAAGTTCTGCACCTCCAGCTCTGGAGTGGCGGCCCGATAGTAGATGTAGCGCAGGGATAGGGTCCCGCCGCCGCACAGCAACACCAGCCCCATAGAGAGCAACTGGACTGCGGCGGCCATGGCCGCCCAGCGCAGGAGCGCTCCACGCTCCTGCACCGCCGGCCCGCCGGAATCGGGGATGAGCCGCTTCCGGAACAGGATGGCGAGAATGGTGGGTACGCACATCATCAGAATGGGGAACCAGTTGGCCAGCACATTGCCCACCGCCATTTCCCCGAAGGAGCGGGCTACCATAATCATTTTTGTGAGGGAAAAAATGGTTAGAAAGGTCTTGAATATGTGGTAATAGACCACCTGAGACCCGATCCACAAAGAGATCAGCCCGATGCACACAGGGAGCAGAAGCTGTCCCCGTCTGGGAGTGATCCCTCCGCACAGCAGTCCCAGCAGCAGAGATACAGGCAAAGTGAACAGAAACGTAAAGATCACACTTTGGACAGACAGAGCGTGGAAACAGTATATTTTTAAAAACAGCTCCTCGTAGCAGATGACAGCCAGCAGAAAGAGGGATGGGGCGGCCAGCCGCCGCCATTTTGCCCAGAGAGCGGGCCTTTCGTTGTCCAGGGGGATCACCTCCATGTCGTTGGGCGGCCAGCCGCCCATATTCCTGAAGTATTGTACTGGATTGTTCTCCGCTTGTCAACGGCAGACACGTTCACGGAACTGTATACTTAACCGTAAATAGATGAAGTATTTATACATATTTTGTGCATATACACCAAAAAATTTCCTTGAAAAAAGTGGGGGAATCTGGTATGATAACTCTGCTTCATAATTTATTCACAAAGTCCCTCCGGGGACCCGGAGAAGGGGAGGAAGGCCGTGTCCCAGCGCAGCGAGAGGGTTCTGGAAGGGCTGAAAAAGGCCTACACCGCCTATTTTGACATCGAGGAGATCGACGACGGCACCGCCCTGAAGGCCCGGTGCGGCTACCACATGCGGGACAGCCAGTATGTGCTGGTGAAGAAGGCGGAGCTGTGGGCGGCGGAAAACCACGAGTACCTCTACCTGTGGGACGCGGGCGGGCTGACCGCCGCCGGAGTGGAGGAGATCTTCCGCCGCACGCTGGAGGATGGCGAGCCCCGGGTGAAGCCCCACTCCCAGCATATGTATACCTATCTCACCGCCGTGGCGCTGTTTGACAGTGCCAGTCCGGACGCTCTGGAGCAGCTGAAAAAGCTGAAGAGGCGTCGGGAATTTAAGCTATCGCTCCATGGATGGATGGAGTTTCGAATAGCCGCCGTGGACCTGTCCACCGGCGAGATTACCGTCAACCGGGCCGGAAAAGCCCTGGCAAAGGACCTGAAACGGCTGACGGACCGCATCATTCCTGCATCATCATAATTTAGGAGAGGAGAAAAAATAATGAATGCAGTACTGGTACTTATCATTGGCTGCGCCATCCTGATCTGCGGCTACATTTTCTACGGAAAATGGCTGAGCGAGCAGTGGGGCGTGGACGACACCAAGACTACTCCAGCTCATGAGCTGGAGGACGGCATGGACTATGTCCCTGCCAAAGCCCCTGTCCTGATGGGACACCACTTTTCCTCCATCGCCGGCGCCGGCCCCATCAACGGCCCCATTCAGGCGGCCGTCTTTGGCTGGCTGCCCTGTATGCTGTGGATTCTCATCGGCGGCATCTTCTTCGGCGCCGTCCATGACTACGGCGCGCTGTTCGCCTCCATCCGCCACAAGGGCCAGACCCTGGGCGAGGTGGTGGCCGCCAACATCGGCGAGCGGGCCAAGAAGCTGTTCATCATCTTCTCTTACCTGACCCTGGTGCTGGTGGTGGCCGCTTTCGCCTCCATCGTGGCCGGCACCTTCAACGGCTTCACCGCCGAGGGCGCCCACAACGACGCCAACGCCTCCGTGGCCATGGTGTCCATCCTGTTTATCGTGATGGCCATCATCTTCGGCTTCTGTGTTTACCGCCGTGGCGCGCCCCTGTCTGTGGCCACCATCGCCGGCGTCATTGGCATTGTGCTGTGCCTGATCATCGGCCTGAACTTCCACCCCATCTATCTGAGCAACAACGTGTGGATGTGGATCATCGGCGTGTACATCCTCATCGCTTCGGTGGCCCCGGTGTGGATTCTGCTCCAGCCCCGTGACTACCTGTCCTCCTTCCTGCTGTACGGCATGATGGTCATCGCCTTTGTGGGCGTAATCGGCGCCGGCATCATGGGCCAGAATACCGCTCTGGAGATTCCCATGTTCACCGAGTGGAAGGACCCCATGACCGGCCTGGGCACCATGTTCCCCGCCCTGTTCGTCACCATCGCCTGCGGCGCCATCTCCGGCTTCCACTCCCTGGTGGGCTCCGGCACCACCTCCAAGCAGCTGGACCACGAGCGGGACGCCAAGCCCATCGCTTACGGCGGCATGCTCATTGAGTGCGCTCTGGCTCTGATTTCCCTGTGCGCTGTGGGCTATGTGTGGGCCGACTATGTGGCCGGCACCCGCACCCCCACCGTGGTATTCGCCAGCGGCCTGTCCGGCATGGTTTCCACCATCCCCGGCCTGGGCGCCACCAAGGATGTTATCTACACCCTGCTGGTCCTCACCGTCTCCGCCTTCTGCCTGACCTCTCTGGACACCGCCACCCGTCTGGCCCGGTATATGTTCCAGGAGTTCTGGCTGAAGCCCGGCGAGACCTATAAGGACGTCACCGGCATCAAGGCCACCCTGTGCAACCCCATCGTTGCCACCGCCATCACCGTGGTGCTGGGCGTGGGCCTGGGCATGACCGGCTACAGCAAGATCTGGCCCCTGTTCGGCGCCGCTAACCAGCTGCTGGCCGGTCTGGCCCTGCTCACCGTCTGCGCCTGGCTGGGCAACATTGGCCGGAACAACAAGATGTTCTACATCCCCATGGTCTTCATGATGATCGTGACCATCTGGTCCCTGTTCCAGACTGTTACCAACCGTATCGGCCAGATCACCAGCGATAACCCCGAGGTGCTGGCCAAGGTGGACTGGGGTACCTATGCTCAGGCCATCCTGGGCGCCCTGCTCATCGTCCTGGCCCTGTTCCTGGCCTGGGAGGGCATCCAGACCATCTTCTTCAAGAAGAACAAGAAAGCCTAATCTACCCTGTTCCATCCAACAGAGCAAAAAGCGGGTCCGGAATACCGGGCCCGCTTTCTGATTGCCGGAAGGAATTTGTTGTGATACAATGTAGGGGCGGCCTGCGGCCGCCCGCCATAATACGATGGACCAAGTTCGGGCGGCCGCAGGCCGCCCCTACAAAATCAACCGAAGGTGATCCTATGAAAACCAGCAAGTCCTTGTCTCTTGTCCTGTCTGTGCTGATCGCCCTGGCAGTACTGACGGGTTCTATCGCCGTCCCCCTGCTGTGCCGGAGCTTTTACTACGCCCACATCGGCCCCATGGGACTGGAGGGCTATGGCCTGTCCCCGGAACAAATCGAAACTGCCTACGACGAGATGATGGATTTCTGTCTGGGCAGGCGGGAGGACTTCTCTGCCGGGGTACTGGCCTTCTCTCAGTCCGGAGCGGCCCACTTCGCCGACGTGCGGGGGCTGTTCCTGCTGGACCTGCGGGTGTTGATGGGGGCGCTGGTCCTGCTGGCGGCGGCGCTGGTTATCTGCAAGATGAAACAGGTCCGCCCCTACCGTTTCCGGAACCGGGGACCCGGCTTCTGGGCGGCGGTGGGGCTGGGGGCCGCCTTTTTGACGGTGGGCGCACTGGCCGCCCTGGACTTTGACCGGGCCTTTGTCATCTTTCACAGCATTTTCTTCCCCGGCAAGGACAACTGGATCTTTGACTGGCAGACCGATCCCATCATCCTCTTCCTGCCTCAGGACTTCTTCCGAAACTGCGCTATTCTTATTCTGCTCCTGTTGCTTGTCTGGTGCGGGGCTCTCATCGGGAGCGACCTGCGGACGGGAAAAAGAGGGAAAGAGGAATAAAATTTGTGAAAATTGCTAAAACTGAAAAAACCGCCCGGTTTCCCTTGCGGAGATGGGCGGTTTCTGGTATAATGCTTCGGATAGAAAAGGAGGGGTCGCCATGATGAAGGGTTCCAAATCCATGCTTGACAGTCTCTCTGTTTCTATTTTTTGTTGACGGCCGCATTGGTGGTCGTTTTTTTGTGCGTGAGAGAAAGGAGAACGAAATGAACAACAATCAACCCATCCGCGACGCCCGGCAGCTGGGCCTGCCCAAAATGCTGATCCTGGGCCTGCAGCACATGTTCGCCATGTTCGGGGCCACC
This sequence comes from Oscillospiraceae bacterium 44-34, assembly GCA_041223805.1. Taxonomy (GTDB): domain Bacteria; phylum Bacillota; class Clostridia; order Oscillospirales; family Oscillospiraceae; genus Lawsonibacter. The sequence continues at coordinate 50,967 of JBCLQX010000018.1, forward strand.
GTGCTGGTGCCCATTCTGGTCAACGGTTACGGTCTGCCTCTGTCCATTCAGACAACCCTCTTTTTCGCCGGCATTGGCACCCTGTTTTTCCATGTGTGCACCAAGTTCAAGGTGCCCGCCTTCCTGGGCTCCTCCTTCGCCTACCTGGGCGGCTTCGCCGCTGTGGCTGAGCTGGACTCGGGCATTTACGCCGGTATGTCCGGGGCGGAGAAACTGCCCTACGCCCTGGGAGGCATTGTGGTGGCCGGTCTGCTCTATCTGGTGCTGGCCGGGCTTATCAAGGCGGTGGGGGTTCACAAGGTGATGCGCTTCCTGCCCCCGGTGGTCACCGGCCCTATCATCATCCTCATTGGACTGTCTCTGGCCCCCAGCGCCATCAACAACGCTTCCACCAACTGGTGGCTGGCCCTTTTGGCGATGGCCGTGATCATTGCGGCCAATATTTGGGGTAAGGGCATGATCAAGATCATCCCCATCCTCCTGGGCGTGCTGGTGCCCTACGTGGTGGCCCTGGTGACAAAGCAGGTGGACTTCTCCGCCGTGGCGGCCGAGCAGGTTGTGGGCCTGCAGCCCTTCGTGCTGGCCAAGTTTGACCTGACGGCTATCCTGGTGATGGCCCCCATCGCCCTGGCCGCCATGATGGAACACATCGGCGACATGTCCGCCATCTCCGCCACGGTGGAGGAGAACTTCATTGAGGACCCGGGCCTGCACCGTACCCTCATCGGCGACGGCGTCGCCACCTCCCTGGCCGGCCTGTTTGGAGGCCCCGCCAACACCACATATGGCGAGAACACCGGCGTGCTGGAGCTGTCTCAGGTCTTCGACCCCAAGGTGGTCCGGCTGGCTGCTGTCTACGCAGTGGCGCTGTCCTTCTCCCCCAAGTTTGCCGCTGTCATCAACTCCATCCCCACCGCTATCATCGGCGGCGTGTCCTTCATCCTCTACGGTATGATATCTGCCATCGGCGTGCGCAATGTGGTGGAGAATCGGGTGGACTTCACCAACTCCCGGAATCTTATCATTGCCGCCGTTATCATGGTGTGCGGCCTGGGCTTTAAGATCTGGGGCTTCAGCAACGAGTTCTCCGGCCTCACCTTCAACGTGGGCAGCACCTCTATCACCCTTACCTCTCTGGCCATCGCCGCCATCGCGGGCATCGCCCTCAATGCTATCCTCCCCGGCAAGGACTACGAATTTGGCTCTGACGTGACCCAGGGCCGCTCCGGTGACTTCGGGCGGTATTAACAGGCCGGTCATTTGTCGAAACAATAAAAGCAGCCTGAAGCGGAGATGAAAAAATCATTAAATAACGACAAAGCCTCTTGCGCCTCGGTGGAAAATCGGATAGAATAGAGACACCAAACGGGAGACCGTAATTTAAGGAGGTTACTACCATGGATTTTAGAAGCACCTTTGAGAATTTGAAGGATAGGGCCACCGATTTGGCTCAGGCGGGTGTGGCCCAGTCCAAGCGGCTGGCCGAGATCGCCAAGCTGAAAACCGCCAACATGGCCGAGGAGGACGCCATCAAAAAGGCCTACATGGAGATCGGCAAGCTCTACTACGCCGAGCAGGGCGCCACGCCCGACGGGGCCTATGCCGCCGCCTGCGAGAAGATCACCGCCGCCAAGGCGGCTATCGAGGCCAACAACGACCGCATCGCGGAGCTGAAGCAGCCCGGCGACCCTGAGCCTGTGGAGGAAGTGGTTGAAGCCGCCGCCGAGACCGCAGCTGACGCTGTGGAGGCCGTTACAGAGGAAGAGAAACAGGACTGAGTTTTGTAAGGCAGGCTGTCCGTCCGGGCAGCCTCCTTTTCGTATGATTACTCCTGTTCCCGGGCAAACTGTGGCCGGGAGGGGAGCTTTATGGAACAATTTGAGCAATATTACCGTCTGCCCCAGGACGTGGTGGGCCACGATGCTGCCCTGCTGTCCTACTGGGATCAGATGTCGGCCAAAGCCCAGCTACGCCTGCTGGAGAGCAGCATTACCGTGTCCACCCTGGGGGAGCTGAAAATGCTGGCTGAGCAGTTCAGCCGGACAGGCCCATAGGGCCGCCTTTGGCGGCCTACTTAAAACAGCAATAGGGGTTCAAAAATGTATCTCCCCTTTGGGATTCTCTATCCCCTGTTCCGAAAGGGCAGTGGATGGAAACGAACAGTGACCGCAGGCGTGGCTGTTTCGCTGATTATCGAGCTTTTACAGCCAATTTTTGGCCGAAGCTTTGATATTAACGATATCATTTTAAACGCTATGAGTGTTGCCGTTTCTGCGGCGGTATTTTATCTATGCCGGACGATGGCCGGGAAGAAACCTGATTTTACTGCAAATGAGTCAATAGGGAGTGTATGTAATGCTGTTTCTATGGTATCCTAAATGCACCACTTGCCAGAAAGCCAAAAAATTTCTGGATGAGCATGGCGCGGACTACGTCCTGCGGCATATCAAGGAGGAAAATCCCACCGCCGATGAGCTGCGGGCCTGGTGGAAGGAGAGCGGCCTGCCGCTGAAAAAATTTTTTAACACCTCTGGCATTCAATACCGGGAGCTGAGTTTGAAAGACAAGCTGCCCGCCATGAGTGAGGAAGAGCAGCTGACGCTTCTGGCCACTGACGGAATGCTGGTGAAGCGGCCCCTTCTGGTGGGAGACGGCTTTGTGCTGATCGGATTCCGGCAAGGCGAATGGGAGGAAAAGCTGTAATTTCTCCCCACGGTTGAATCATAACAACTCCGGCCATAATGAGAGGGCGGGCGGTTTCGCACCGCCCGCTTTTTATTTTTGGCAAGGGGGTGGAATGATGGAAAAGGATAAGAAAAAAGGCCCGGGGGTGGTGGGATTGATTGCCCTGGGAGCGGCAGTTTGTCTGACACTTCCTCTGATGGGAAATCGGGCCAGAAGCGCTGCTGTGGCGGCCTCCGCATCGGTGGAGTTGGACAGTGTGGCGGCTGTCCAGGGCGGCCAGGACGGCCAGACTTCTGCCCGCCGGGTTATCCCGCTGGGTAAAGCGGTGGGTATCAAGTTGTTTTCTGATGGTGTGCTGGTGGTGGGATTGTCTCCAGTGGAGACGGATGACGGGACCTCCTACCCCGGCCGGGACTGCGGTCTGAAAACGGGAGATGTGATCACCCATATCAATGGCGGAGAGGTGGACACCATTGAGGAGGTCCAGGCTCTGGTGGCCCAGTGCGAGGATGAGCCTCTTACCATTCAGGCGGTGCGGGGCCAGCGGCAGCTCAGACTGACGGCGGCAGCGGTAGAAAACAGCAAAGGCGTCTACCAGCTGGGGGTGTGGCTGCGGGACTCCATGGCGGGTATTGGCACCATGACCTTCTATGATCCGGACAGCGGAGTTTTCGGCGCCTTGGGCCACGGGATCAACGATGTGGACACCTCCATGCTCATGCCGCTGGAATCGGGCAGTATTATGCCGGCGAGCGTGTCTGAGGTAAAGAAGGGAGCCAGCGGTGCCCCCGGTGAGCTCCATGGTCAGTTCGATCTGACCCGGGACTTGGGCACACTGTACGCCAATACCAACCTTGGCATTTTTGGACAGATGCCCCAGGAGACGGTGGGTAGCGCCATAGAGCCAATGGAAGTGGCAGCCCGCAGTCAAGTGGAGACCGGTCCGGCGACAATCCTGTCCAATATCCGGGGGGATGAGGTGGAGGAATTTGACGTTGAAATCACTCACCTGTACCCTCAAGGAGACGGAACCCGGAGCATGATGATTCAGGTTACTGATCCGGCTTTGCTGGAGGCCACCGGCGGCATTGTTCAGGGGATGAGCGGCTCCCCCATCCTTCAAAACGGCCGGCTGGTGGGAGCGGTGACCCATGTGTTGGTCAACGATCCCACTCGAGGCTATGGAATTCTGGCGGAAAATATGGTTCGACAGGCGACAGGAAGCTGAACTTCGAGGCCCGGGTATATGCCTGGGCCTCGAAGTTTTTGGAGGGGAACATGCTATCCTTAAACGGATTTGATTGGAATTGTAGAAAGTGCATAATTTTTGTGGAACATTTTTTAAAAAACAATAAAAAATAAATATACACATCAAAAAGTGGGTTATGATGTCGAAATTATGCTGCTTTTGTTTATAAAAATGATTTTATTGCTTTCTTCATAAAAATGGGGCAGTTGACAAAGATATTGTTCTGTGATATATTTCGTGTAGATCAAAAATGATTAATGATAGATTATTAATAATCTATATAAGATTAATACTAAGTTGTTATTGTGTTAAATATGAAGAGTAAAGATAAGTTTTGAGAAAATTCTGTATGTATTTTCCTTGTTCAGCGATATTTGGGTATCTCAAGGAATCTGGCACGCTGCCTGCCGGTGGGTGTGTGTCCGGAGCGGTGGGGGTACCCTGTGTCGAATATATGATGCTTTTGAAAGGAGTAAAGAACATGAAACAGATGAAAAGAGGCCTATTGTTTGCGGTGACTGTCATGATTGCGCTCAGCATTGTGGGATGTGGGCAGAAACAGGCGGAGTATCCCTCCAAAGATATTGAATTGGTTATCCCCTGGTCAGCGGGGGGCGGCACGGATGTAGCGACCCGCCTGTACGCCTCCTATATCGAGAAGGAGCTGAACGCCACCATAAATGCGGTCAATATCACAGGTGGTTCGGGTACGGTGGGACTGACGCAGGCGAAGGCTGCGGACCCGGACGGATATACAGTGGCCCTGTTCACTTTTGATGTTTTGACATCGGAGGCGCTGGGGCTGGCGGACCTGAGCTTCAAGGATTTTGAGCTGATCAGCACCTTCTCCATTCAGCCCACTGTGTATGTGGCGATGACAGAGCGGTTCCCCACTCTGGATGACTATGTGGCCTATGCCAAGGATCATCCCGGCGAGCTGAGGGTTGCTACCAACGGCGACGGCTCGGTCTGGCATCAGGCCGGGGCTGTTGCCAACCGGGAGATGGGCATTGAGGTGACCTATGTGCCCTATGACGGCAGCAACGAGGAAGTGGCTGCGCTTCTGGGTGGACATGTGGACGCTATTATCATCTCCAGCGGCACTGTTTTGGAGTATCTGCGGGACGGCAGCATGACCGCTTTCGGCGTTATGACCTCCGACCGCATTGCGCAGATGCCCGATGTGCCCACTTTTGAGGAATTGGGCTACGATGTGATTTACAGCAGTTGGCGTGGCCTAGGTGTGCCGAAGGGGACCCCTGAGGATGTGGTGGACAAGCTGAAGGAGGCCTGTAAGGCCGCTTTTGACAATGAAGAGTTCCAGGAAGCGGCCGTCAAGGGTGGAATTGATCCCTGGTATCTGACCTCGGAGGAGTTCTACACCTTCCTGGAGGAATCTTATGGCAGTGTTGAGGCAGTGCTGAAGGATCTGGGACTTGCCTGATGGGATTTGGAATTAGAAAATGGAGTTGAAGTATGAAAAAAGGCGTTGGACTGAATAAGGTCAATGTTATTATGGGGGCCGTAGTGGCCGGAATTGGGGCCTATTTTGTCTGGGCCGGCCGGGCGCTTCCCTCACCCGTTACTGCCAGTACGCCACCTGGGTTGTTTCCGCAGATTGTAGGGGGATTGCTGGTACTGTTGGGGATTATTTTGACTGTGAGAGAGTTGCTCCGCTACAGAAGGGGCGCGAGCCAGCCGCAGGAGGTTGTGATTCAAAACGCCAGGCCCCTGCTGATCGCAATGGCGTTGACTCTGGCCTACCCTTTTCTGATGAAGCCGGTGGGATTCGTTGTGATGACGTTCCTCTACCTTGCGGCGATGTTTTACAATCTGGAGCCGGTTCTCCAAAAGCTGTGGATTAAGCTTCTGGTCTCGGCAGTTTTCACTGCTCTGCTGTATGTTGTGTTCGGCATGGTGTTCCGCGTGTCTCTTCCCGAAGGACTGTTGATTTAAGGAGGTGCGGAATGGACTTCATCACATACGGGTTTATGCAGGTGTTTACTCTTCAAAATTTTCTGCTCATGCTGGGTGGCGTGTTTTTTGGGACTGTCGTGGGGGCGATTCCCGGTCTGACGGCTACCCTTGCCATCTCTCTGCTGATTCCTTTCACCTTCGGGATGGAGGCGATCCCATCACTGGTTTTCCTGCTGAGCATTTACTGCGGCGGGATTTATGGAGGCTGTATCACCGCAATTTTGGTCAACGCGCCGGGGACGCCCGGGGCTGCCGCCACCCTTTTGGACGGCTACCCGATGGCCCGGCAGGGGAGGGGCGGAGAGGCCCTGGGAGTTGCCACCATCAGTTCAGGTATCGGCGGATTTCTGAGCACGGTGATTCTGATCCTCCTGTCCCAGACCATTGCTGGCTTTGCCCTGCGTTTTTCAGCTCAGGAATATTTTGCTGTGTCGGTATTTGGCCTTAGCATTATCTTTTCCCTGTCCAAGGACTTGGTAAAGGGTTCTATTGTGGGGGTGCTGGGGGTTGCCATCGGTATGATTGGAATGGACCCCATGGTGGCAACCACCCGCTTTACCTTTGGCATACCCAAGCTGATGGCCGGTATCAACATCCTGCCTGCGGTGATTGGGGTGTTCTCTGTCTCAGAGGTCTTCCTGCTTATTGAGCAGGGGATGAAGCGTCAGGCACAGAAGACCAATGAGGTGAGCAGAATTCTGCCCAGCAGGCAGGCGCTGACGGGACTGGTCCCCACATGGCTGCGTTCCACACTGATTGGCACCTTTGTGGGGCTCCTCCCTGGCGCAGGGGCGAATATTGCATCATTCGTGTCCTATAATGAGGCCAGGCGGGCCTCCAAGACGCCGGAGCGGTTCGGAACCGGTATTCCGGAGGGGGTGGCCGCCTGTGAGACGGCCAATAACGCCGTTACCGGCGGCGCGATGATTCCCATGCTGACCCTGGGCATTCCCGGCGATGCGGTAACCGCCGTGCTGCTGAGCGCGTTGACGATTCAAGGTTATTCCCCTGGGCCGCTGCTTTTTGCTGAGCATATGGATATTGTCTATCCCATATTTGCCTGTCTCCTGATGGCAAATATTGTTCTGGTCATCATCGGTATGCTGGGGGCGCGGCCTCTGGCCAAGATTGCCCTGATTCGAAAGGAATATCTGGTGCCTGGGATCGCTATCTTCGCCATGATCGGCTCGTTTGCGTCCTCAGGAAACACTTTTGAAATTTGGGTCGCCCTCGCCTTTGGATTCGTCGGCTTTATTTTGAAAAAGCTGGACTTTGACGTGGTGCCCCTGGTGTTGGGCCTGATTTTGGGCCCAATGGCGGAGCGATATCTCCGCCAGGCACTGGTGCTGTCGTCCGGCAATCTCACCACCCTGTTCACCCGGCCGATCAGCCTGGTGCTGATTCTTTTGAGCATAGTCTCCATCACGGCGGCAGTCATCAGGAACAGCCGCAAGGCAGGGAAACCGGGCGTAGAGGGAGACGGCGCATTTTAGAAGAAGGCTTTCAGCTCAAAAAGCGGCCGCTGCAAGGTACGGGTTATATCTTGCGGTGGCTGCCCTCTGTTGGGGGATTCCGCTTGGGCGGAAGAGTGCGCAGGCGGAGCAGGATACATCCATCATAAAAGTAAGGAGAAAACAGAATGAAAATTTTAATTACGGACGGATTTTTGGTCAATGCGGGGGGAACCTCCTGGAAACCGCTGGAAGAGATCGGCGAGGTTATCTACTACGATGATACCACACCGGAGCAGCTGGCTGAGCGGCTGAAGGGGGTGGATGCCGCCTTTACCAACCGGGTACGCTTCCCTGCGGAGATATTCCAGTATGCCGACAAGCTGAAGATGATAGGGACCTTCGGAACCGGGGTGGATTTTATCGACTGCAGAGCCGCCCGAGAGCACGGTGTGGCGGTGTGCAACATCCCGGGCTATGGACGCGGGGCGGTAGCCCAAATGGCGATTGCACTCCTGTTCCAGATTTGCCGCCGTACTGAGTTTTTTGACGATTTTATGAAAAATACTGGCTGGCAGAACCTGAACGAGCCAGAGGTCAGCAACATCCGTCAGATGGAGCTTACGGGAAAGACACTGGGCATTATCGGCATGGGGGACATCGGATACGCCATCGCTAAGGTTGCCATGGCGATGGACATGCGGGTCTTGGCCTACCGTCGGCGGCCGGTGAAGGAGTGGGAATGCGACCGGCTGAGCTTCGTAGATTTGGAGACCCTTCTTCAGAGCGCGGACATCATCAGTACCAACTGTCCCCTTACAGATGAGACCCGCTATATCATCAACAAAGACACCATTGCCCAGATGAAGGATGGGGTGATTCTGATCAATGTGGGCCGGGGAGCTTTGCTGAAAACGCAGGATGTTGTGGACGCCCTGGACAGCGGGAAAATTTATATGGCTGGTGTGGATGTATTTGACCCGGAACCCTGCGGCAAAGACCACCCCCTGGCGCTTCACCCCCGCTGTATCGCATCTCCCCATGTGGCGTGGTCCCCGCTGGAGACCCGGCAGAATCTGATTAATAAAAGTGCGGAGAACCTGCGCGCTCTGTTGAACGGTTCTCCGAAGAACATTAAAAACTAAAGGGTGATTGATGATGACAGTGAAGGAAAAATTGGCCGAACTTGGGATTGCGCTGCCCCCGTTTACCGCGCCGATGGCAAATTATGTGTGCGCCAGCCGCTGCGGAGCTCTGGTGATGTCCGCCGGCAATACGCCGAAGGTGAATGGCGTGCTCCAATACATGGGGCGTGTGTCAGCCGACCGCGTCGAGGAGGGGTATCAGGCGGCCCGGCTGTGCACCCTGAACGCACTGGCCGTTTTGGATGACCTGTGCGGAGGACTGGATAATATTGACCACATTGTGAAGGTTACAGGTTACATCAGTTCGGAACCGGACTTTTACGACCAGCCAAAGGTGCTTAATGGGGCGTCCGATCTGTTGGTCCAGCTGCTTGGAGAGAAGGGACGGCATGCCCGCTGTGCCCTGGGCATGTCGGTTCTGGGGGGTGACGCCCTGTGTGAGATTACCTATGACGTGGCTTTGAAGGATGAGGCGCTGGCCAAGATTTGATGGGAGAGGAGGAACAGGGGATGAGAGAATTGTCAAATCATATGGATCAGATCAAGCTGTCCGGGATTCGGGTGATCGGGGAGAGGGCGGCGGCTCTGGAGCGACAGGGACGGCAGGTGATAAAGCTGCAGGTGGGTGAGCCGGATTTTTCCACGCCGGGACACACCGTGGCGGCGGCCATGGCCTCGCTGGAGGCGCTGGACACCCACTATACGCCCAATCGGGGTATTCTGCCGCTGCGGGAGGCTGTGGCGGAAAAGCTGGAGCGGGATAACGGCCTGCGCTATGCCCCTGGGGAGGAAATCCTGATTTTGAACGGCTGTGCCGAGGCTCTCTTCTGCGCGGTGAACGCCCTGATTGATCCGGGGGACGAGGTGATTGTAATTGAGCCCGCCTTCCTGAGCTATGAGCAGATTATCTTGCTGGCCCGGGGGGTTCCGGTGGTGGTCCGCGCCCGGGAGGAGAATGGCTGGCTGCCCCGGGTGGAGGAAATCCGCCGGGCTGTCACGCCCAGGACCCGGATGATTATTCTGAACACTCCTAACAATCCGACGGGAGCAGTCTATCCCAGGCCGCTGTTGGAGGAGATTGCGGGCCTGGCAGTGGAGCGTGAGCTGCTTGTCATCTCCGATGAGGTGTATGAAAAGCTGATTTATGGCCGGGAGCATGTGTCCATCGCGAGCCTGGAGGGTATGCGGGATCGGACAGTGACCATCAACGGCTTTTCTAAGGCCTATGCCATGACGGGCTGGAGACTGGGCTATGCGGCTGCGCCCAGAGAACTGACCCTGGCGATGCTGAAGGTCCACCAGTACACATCAACCTGCCTGTCGGCATTTGTGCAGAAGGGGGCGTTGGACGCGGTAAAAAACGGTGCGCAGGATGTGGAGTGTATGCGTCTGGAGTATCAGCGACGGCGAGATATTCTACTGAACTACTTTGAGCCCTGCGGCGCTGTCCGGTTTGTGGTTCCTGACGCGACCTTTTATATGTATCTGAATATTGGACAGAGCGGTATGGACAGTACGCAGTTTTGCCAGCGCCTTCTGGAGGAGGAGGGGGTTGCCATTGTGCCGGACACGGCCTTTGATCATGCGGGCGGTAAAAATGTCCGCCTCTCCTTTGCCAGCGACGAGGCATCACTGCGGGAGGGGGCGGAAAAAATCTGCCGCCTTGCCCAGCGGCTGTAGGCCTTATGACACATTCGGCGGTTTTTCACAGTGAGGCCGCCGAAGTGGGATTGAGAAGAAAAGGCGGTTTTCATGATATTACTTTCGAGAAAAAAGCTAGGAAAGATGGATCAAGAGTGCTAAAATAGAGAGTATGGAGTATATAGACTTAAG
>JBCLQX010000019.1:0-58748 GCA_041223805.1 Oscillospiraceae bacterium 44-34
CGACCGGGCTGGGACTGGAAAAGCGAGGAATTCATCCCCCAATATGGCCCTTTATTGGTCGTTTTTATTACCTTCGTCTGTTTGCCTGGCTTTTACCTGCTTTAATCAGTGCTTCCTTAGGTTATGTAAGGCAGATGGTCCCATTGGGAGCCGCTGCGCTGGCTGTCTTTTTCCTCCTCCGACCGGTACGAAAAAGGCGGCTCGGCGGGATGAATCTGGTCAGCTCCGCCCGCCGGGAGACCGCGCTGGCCCTGTTTGTGATGTTTTGTGCCGGGTTGGCGGCGCTGACCCTGTTTCCCGCCAACCTCTGGGCCTATGTGTTTGACTGGGTCTTCCGCCGGGACTATTGGAATTGGGGGTGGGGTGTCAGCGGCTGGCGGTTAGCCGACTTTTATCCCAGCTGGGAGGAAACCGCGTCGCAGTTTGCGCACCTGTCCAGCATGTTTACGCCCTTTGAGGAGATATCCCGGGCACTGAACCGGCGAAGCTACTGGCTGCTGTTTATGCTGCTGGGCAACATTATCATGTTTATGCCCCTGGGCTTTTTCCCGGCTCTGCTATGGCGGAGGTGGCGGTGGTGGAAGTCCCTGCTGGCGGGCTTCTGCACCTCAGCGTCCATCGAGTTTATCCAGTTTTTCATCGGCCGCAGCACCGATATCGACGATGTGATCTTGAACACCGCCGGAGCTCTGACGGGCTTCTGGATTTACTGGCTATTACGGGCGATTGCCCCAAGCTTCACCGAAAAATTCCAATGTCAACCCAGAGGAGGGTATTATTGTGGATGATTTAGTAGAAATTCAGGCGCTCCGCCGGGAATTGACCCAGGCGGGCTATGAGTACTACGTGCTGGACAAGCCTACCATGTCCGACTATGACTACGATCACAAGCTTCGCCGCCTGGAGGAGCTGGAGGCGGCCCATCCGGAGACAGTGACGCCGGATTCTCCTACCCAGCGGGTGGGGGGGCAGCCCCTGGAGGCCTTTACTCAGGTAAGGCACCGGGTCCCCCTGGAGTCCCTTCAGGACGTGTTCGACTTCACCGAGCTGGAGGCCTTCGACCAGCGGGTGCGGGGGGTGGTCCCCGACGCAGAGTATGTGGTAGAACCAAAGGTGGACGGGCTGTCGGTGGCGCTGGAGTATGAGGACGGCCTCTTTGTCCGGGGCGCCACCCGGGGGGACGGCCAGGTGGGGGAGGACGTCACCGAGAACCTGCGCACCGTCCGGTCCATCCCCCTGAAAATTCCTGGCGCTCCGCCCCGGCTCATCGTCCGGGGGGAGGTGTATATGCCCAAAAAGGTGTTCCACACCCTGAACGAGGAGCGTGAGTGCAGGGGAGAGGCCCTCTTCGCCAACCCCCGGAATGCTGCCGCCGGCTCCCTGCGCCAGCTGGACCCCAAGGTAGCCGCCTCCCGCAGACTGGACGTTGCGGTATTCAACATCCAATGGGCGGAGGGCGAGACCTTCTCCACCCATCTGGAGACGCTGAACTATATGCGGGAAAAGGGCTTTAAAGTAATTCCGCATTATAGCTGCTCCACGGTCTCCCAGGTTACGAAGCACATTGAGGAGATTGGGGAAACCAGGGAAAATTTTCCGTTTGATATTGACGGTGCCGTTATAAAGGTAAACAGCCTGTCAGACCGCGAGTTCCTGGGCTCTACCGCCAAATTCCCCCGGTGGGCCGCCGCCTATAAGTACCCCCCGGAGGTTAAGCCCGCCCAAGTGCTGGACATCGTGGTCCAAGTGGGGCGGACAGGGGTGCTCACCCCCAAGGCGGTCCTCACCCCTGTCCGGCTGGCAGGCACCACCGTCACCAACGCCACCCTCCACAACCAGGATTTTATCTCCGACAAGGACATCCGCATTGGGGATACCGTCCTGGTGCGCAAGGCGGGGGAGATCATCCCCGAGGTGCTGTCGGTGGTAGGGGAGAAGCGTCCCGAGGGGACCCAGCCCTACCACCTGCCCAAGGCCTGCCCCGTCTGCGGAGCCCCGGTGGAACGGGATGAGGACGGGGCCCACACCCGCTGCACCGGGGCGGAGTGCCCCGCTCAGCTGCTGCGCAACCTGGCCCACTTCGCCAGCCGGGACGCTATGGATATCGAGGGTCTGGGCATTGCCGTGGTAGAGAACCTGGTTGGGGCTGAGCTGGTGAAAACGCCGGGGGATCTGTACTTTTTAAAGGAAGAGGACGTGGCCAAGCTGGACCGGATGGGCAAGCGCTCCGCCAAGAAGCTGCTGGCGGCCCTGGAGAAGTCCAAGGAACAGGACCTGTCCCGGCTGATTTACGCCTTCGGCATCCGTCAGGTGGGGCAGAAGGCGGGCAAAATTCTGGCCGCCCGATTCCAGACGCTGGAAAATCTGCAAAACGCCACCCTGGAGGAGCTCACCGCCGTGGACGACATCGGGGAGATCACCGCCCAGAGCGTCATGGACTGGATGGCAAGCCCCCAGAGCCGGCACCTGATCGAGCGGCTGAGGGAGGCCGGGGTCAACATGACGGCGGCGGAGCAGGGGAGCGACCAGCGGTTTGCCGGCATGACCTTTGTCCTCACCGGGGCGCTGGAGAAATTCACCCGGGACGAGGCCAGCGAGATGATCGAGGCCCGGGGAGGCAAGTCGTCCGGCTCCGTCTCCAAAAAGACCACCTATGTGGTGGCCGGGGAGGCGGCGGGCTCCAAACTGCGCAAGGCCCAGGAGCTGGGGGTTCCCGTCCTCACCGAGGATGAATTTCTGGAGCTTTTGAAATAAGAGAGAAGGGGGGATGCTCCCAATGAAAAAGGGCTATCTCTATATCGCCGTGGCGGTGGTGATGTTTACCTCCTTCGAGGTGGTGCTGAAATTTATCGCCGGGCAGATCAACCCCATCCAGCTGACCCTGTGCCGGTTCTCCATCGGCTTTGTGTTCCTCCTTCCGGTGGCCCTGCGCGGTCTGAAAAAACGGGGCCAGCGGCTGGACCGGGGGAGCGTGGCCTACTTCGCCCTGCTGGGCCTCATCGGCATCGCTCTGTGTATGCCCATCCTCCAGATAGCGGTGAGCTATACCGGCTCCTCGGTATCGGCGCTGATGTTCAGCTGCAACCCGGTATTTGTGGCGTTCCTGGCCTTTTTCCTCCTGAAGGAGCCCATAAGGCCCCGTCACATCGCCGCCCTCGTCCTGGAAATTCTGGGCACCATCGTCATTATCAACCCCTGGAACACCCGCCTGAATATGACCGGGGTGGCTCTGGCCCTGCTGTCCACCCTGCTGTTCTCCATGTACGGGGTGATGGGCAAGAAAAAGGTGGCCCAGTTCGGCGGGGCGGTGGTCACCTGCTTCAGCTTTCTCTTCGGGAGCCTGATTGTGCTGGCCTTCATCCTCCTCTCCCACATCCCGGCGGTGGCCCAGGCCTTTCAGGGCGCGGGACTGGACAGCTTTGCCAACGTCCCCGTTTTTGCGGGGTACACGCTGCAAAACCTGCCCTACGTGCTCTTTGTGTCGGTGGGGGTGGCGGGCGTCGGCTTCTGCGCCTACTTCCTGGCTATGGAGCACCAGCCGGCCAGCGTGGTGTCCCTGGTCTACTTCTTCAAGCCGGCCCTGTCGCCCATCCTGGGCTGGGCGGTCCACGGCGAGGAGCTCTCCCTCAATATGCTTATGGGCATTGTCCTGATCGTGGCAGGCTCTCTGTGCTCCATCGTTCCGGGAATCGTGGAATCCAAGCGGACAAAAACCTGATTTTTCTCTTGACTTAAAGTATACTTTATATGATATAGTTCTTACACATTTACATAGAAGGAGATTCAACTATGGAAAAAGCAAAGGTTTACTTTACCGATTTCCACACCGAGGCCTTCGGCGACAGCCTGCCCACTAAACTGAAAAAGCTCATCAGGAAGGCGGGCATCCAGGACCTGGAGCTGGACGGTAAATTCGTGGCCATCAAGATGCACTTCGGCGAGCTGGGCAACGTCAGCTATCTGCGGCCCAACTACGCCCGGGCGGTGGTGGACGTGGTCAAGGAGCTGGGGGGCAAGCCCTTCCTCACCGACTGCAACACCATGTACCCCGGAAGCCGGAAAAACGCTCTGGAGCACCTGGAGTGTGCATGGGAAAATGGCTTTACACCCCTTACGGCGGGCTGTCCCATCCTCATCGGCGACGGCCTGAAGGGCACCGACGACGTGGAGGTCCCGGTGGAGGGCGGCGAGTATGTGGACAAGGCCAAAATCGGCCGGGCCGTCATGGACGCCGACGTGTTCATCAGCCTGACTCACTTCAAGGGCCACGAGATGACCGGCTTCGGCGGGGCCATCAAGAACATCGGTATGGGCTGCGGCTCCCGGGCGGGGAAGAAGGAGCAGCACGCCAGCGGCAAGCCCAAGATTAACACCGAGGCCTGCCGGGGCTGTATGCGCTGTCAGAAGGAGTGCGCCAACAGCGGCCTTGTCTTTGACCCGCAGACCCGGAAGATGCGCGTGGACGAGGCCCACTGCGTGGGCTGCGGCCGCTGCCTGGGGGCCTGCAACTTCGACGCCATCTACTTCACCAACGACAACGCTCAGGCAGCCCTCAACTGCCGCATGGCGGAGTACACCAAGGCGGTGGTCTCCGGCCGGCCCCAGTTCCATATCTCCCTGATCGTGGATGTGTCCCCCAACTGCGACTGCCATGGGGAGAACGACGTGCCCATCCTGCCCAACCTGGGCATGTTCGCCTCCACCGACCCTCTGGCCCTGGACCAGGCTTGTGTGGACGCCTGCCTCGCCGCCGAGCCCATGCCCGGCAGTCAGCTGGCCCGCCACCTGGCCGACCCGGAGTTCCACGACCACCACGACCACTTTACCAACTCTACGCCGGAGTCGGAGTGGCGCAGCTGCCTGGAGCACGCCGAGAAAATCGGCCTGGGCACTCGGGCGTATGAGCTGATTAAGATGTAAATGGAAAACGCTGTCATAAAACACCCGTAGAAATTAACGGGCGCCGCAAGGATTTTTTTACCTGCGGCGTCCGTTTTATGATTTCCACGGGCGTTTTTTCTCTGTCCAGCCCTTTTCTTTCCAGTAGGCCATGTCCGCCTCATTCCAGCCGCGTTTGTTGAATTGACGCATCAGCGCAAAGAACGCCTTTGTTTGAAAGGACGGCTTGACATATCCCTGGTTTTTCACTATTTTCTGAGCCAGCCGCGCAAGCCTTTTGTTAATCGCCGCCTTCTTCGTCGCACTGACTCTCTCCCATGAGGTTTCCATTACCGCAACGCCAAAGCGGTATGTCCTGGCGACACCCCAAAAGAAGGTGCTGTGCGCCATATCCCGATTGGTACTTCTCATACCGGCTCCGGCGGCGGTGGAGATACAGACCGCCTGTTTTTGGAACATTCTTTCTTCCGGACGGTGTACCATCCAGCGCCATCCGTAGTGGTCCAGAAAGGCCTTCATTGCGCCGGTCACATGGTAGACATAGACCGGGCTGGCTAAAATGATTAAATCGGAGTTATCCATCGACCGTGTGATAGGGGCCAGCCTTTCATAATGGGGACAGTTCAGCTCTGACTGCTTAAAGCAGGTGTTGCAGCCAGTACAAAATGCGCCAAAATCCCTCGGTAAAAAGAATTCCTCCACTTCACCGTTCAATTTTTCTGCCAGCAGTCTTGCGGCATGACAGGTGGAGCCCTGGTGGCTCTGTCCGTGTATTATAGTTATTTTCAATTTAGTCACTTCTTTTTTCGCTGTTATCGTCAGAAAACGTATTTTTCAGCAACAGATCGATCATAAACACCGACACACAGAACAGCGCCATCTGACCCGCGATAAGCCACATCCAGAACGCGGAATAGCTCTCCTGGAAGAGGACCATCAAAAGGGCGCTGGCCCCGCCGCTGAGTATTCCGATGCGCAGCCACAGTCTGGCGCAGTGGCGGTGAGCGGCGGTCCAGGCCTCCGGGTCCTTTCGGGTCAGCTCCGTGCTGTAGGCCAGGCCCTTGGCCTGGTAGGGGGGAGGGGAGATTTTCCACATCAGCCCCACAATCACCATAGCCGCCGGGGCCAGCATCACAAGTGCAAAATAAAATATGTACATGTTGACACCTCTCTCATCTTGATTCAGGTCATTCAAACGCTCCGGTGATGCTTCCCGCCTGTAGGATCAGCCGGTCCGCCTTGCGCAAAAAAGTCCTTTTACCAGCATAGCTGCTCAAATCAAGCCTTTGGGAAAGGCTATAGAGCGTAAAACGGTACACATGGGTTTTTCCCCTGGGCGGCTTGGGGCCCGCATACCGGTGAAGTCCATAGCCCAGTCCCTGCTTCGCGCCCCCCAGAGAGGGGACCGTCCGGCCCGCCGGGATAGCCGGCCCAATTCGATCCGCCGCGGGGATATTCCAGATCACCCAATGGGTAAATTCTTTGATGGGGTGGGACAAATCCTCCAATACAACAGCCAATGTTTTGGCCTCCGGGGACAGGTTTTCCAGGATAAATTCAGGAGAAATATCCTGTCCGCGCCCTGTGTATTCGATGGGGAATTTGCCGCCGTCGCTTAGGCCGGCACATTTGAAGTTCAATATTTCAGCTTTCATTGTCAGTTTTTTCCTCGTTTTTAGGCTTTTTTCGCTGTTTGACACGCCCCAGCGGATTGGCTCTGGCGGCGGTGCGCAGGTCCTCGTTGTCCACATGGGTGTAGATCTGTGTGGTGTTCAGGTGGTCATGGCCCAGCACCTCCTGGAGGGTGCGCACATCCACGCCGTTTTGCAGCATCAGGGTGGCGGCGGTGTGGCGCAGCTTGTGGGAGGAGTACTGCGTGCTGTCCAGTCCGGCGGCGGACAGGTGCTTCTTTACCAGCTTGTGGACCGCCGCTGTGGAGATGCGCCGGCGGTTCTGGAGGGTGACGAACAGGGCGTTCTGATCCGCCGGAGCTATGACGTCCCGCTGGACGATCCAGTCCTCCAGCGCTCTCTGGCAGGCGTCGTTGAGGTACAGCATGCGCTCCTTGTTGCCCTTGCCCAGTACCCGAAGCTGATCACCTCGAACATCCGTCTTATTTAAACCTACCAGCTCGGAGATACGCAGGCCGCAGTTGAGGAACAGCGTGAGGATGCAGTAGTCCCGGACCGCGTTTTTCCCGTCCACACTGTCCAAAAGGTCCATGCTTTCCTCTAAATTCAGGTATTTTGGCAAGGATTTCTTTAGACGGGGCGAGTCCAGGTCCTGGACCGGGTTGGTCTCCAGCAGCTTGGCCTTGTTGGTCAGATACTTATAAAAGGACCGGATGGTGGCAACCTTGCGGGCACGGGACGTGTTGTTCAGACCGCGGTCCCGGGACAGGTAGTTCATGTAGGAATAGATGTCTGTCAGCGTCACGTCCCGGACCAGAGCCAGGTCCGCGTCGTCGATGGAGATGTTGTCCATGGGCACATCCGGTGAGACCAGATGCTTGCTCTGCTTGAGAAAGCGGAAAAAATTCCGCAGGTCCAAGTAATATTCATCCACCGTACGGCGGGAATGTCCTTGAATGGTCTCGTGATAGACCAGGAAATCCCGCAGGACCGGCGGCGCTTCAGTGCGGTAGTCCATATGGGTACCGGAGGTCAGGTGACCCGGTTTTGGGGGCTTCAGCCTCCACTCAGGTCAACAAAATTTTTATTTTGTTGACCTGGGGCTGTGCATCTTCCTGACCCTCCGACGCTCCTCCTCTCTCAGTTTTTGCATCAGTATAGCATGAATCTCAGGGCTGGTCAATGAGGAGAGCGCGCGGCCGCGAGTTTCGCGGCCGGCCCGCTCTCCTCTCTCATGTGGGCGGATAGTCCAGGTCCAGCCTCACCATATCAGCAAGGGCATAGAAAAGCGCAGAAAGGCCAAGACTAAGCAGGACGGGAATAATACCAAAAAAAGTAAAGCTGACAAGAGAACACAGAATGAACAGATGAAACAGAAAGCGAAAAAACTTCAATTTCTTAATCATCCAGAGACGGTTTATATTTTTGGAATCCACTGGTAAACAACCTCCTTAGTTTTCCATCCGGGAGCTTGTCGCACTCGGTGAGCACATACGACACGCTGGGCCGCTGGGGCATCTCTAGGCTATTAAAATACTTAAAATAAGCAGGCATCCAATACACCCGCCAAGAAAATATAGAAGTAAATCGCAGATCATCCGCAATTCGGGAATCCGCCTGAGCCGTTGATTCAGTAAGAGTGACAGCCCGAATGATAGGCCGGCTAATAGAGACACAATTAAACAGACTAGTCTGCAATACCATACTGTCAACGGTATCCCTCACTTTCTTGTCCACGTCATAGGCCTGGGAATTCATATACAGACGGCACTTCATCTTGCGCAGATACTTGAAGAAGTCCCGAAGGCCCGGAGGGAATGTCTTATAATCCCGGTTATCCATCGAGATTCCAACCTCATCCAGGAAAATCGCGGAGCGCGGCTCCGGTGCACCTGTAACCAGGTCAGTAAGGCTGATAAGCCTCACACCGGGAATAAAAATGTCCTTCATATCGGTGTAGATATTCCAACCCCGCTTTTGAAGCCGAAGCATCTCGTGGACCATATAGCAGGATTTCCCTGCCCCCTTTTTTCCAAAGATGAAAATCAGCTTGTAAGGATTGGAATACTTCCGGGCGCAGTAGCCGAGGCCCAGGATGAAAGAAAGCCAAATCAAACAAAAAATAACCATGGCGGCAAGACGACCTCACCGCCATGGGACCACCGAGGAGGCCTTACAGGCGAATCATGCGCCGGATCAGGCCGACCCCCATGCCAGCAATGGACAAGACTACGAAGGTAAGAATCAGGGGATTATCCATGATAACTCCGACGTAGGTCTCAATCCAGCCCGCCGCCGCCGTCACGATGCTGGTGACATTGGAAGTGATAGTGGTCACAGAAGCGGTAGAAGAAGTCTGCAGAAACACTCCTTTCTTGTTATATATGTATCATCCGGCCAAAGAGCCGGGACACAACGAAGAGGATACCGAGGCCGGTAAAGGCCGAAATCGGGGGAGTAAGCAGGAAATCAGGGAGCTGCGCAAGGAACCATGAGACAAAATTCATCATATCTTCCGTAACAACACACCCCCCAGACGGAACGTACAGAACACCATCAGAGCGAAGAGACCAGCTGAGGCGAACCACACATAATCAGGCTGAATCTCCCGGACATAGGAATAGCTGGATTGGTTATAGTTCTGGTATCTGTACTCCACCACCACCGGATTGTAGGGACCGATGAGCTTCACCAGCAGGGACTTCAAGGTCCCGGACGGCTCGGCGGTTTGGGTATCGTCCTTGTCATAGGCCGGAGATATCCCCGCCTCCAGGTCGTCCATCGGGACGGAGACCGCCCGGACCGCCTCCATCTCTCCCTGGCAGGTGAGGTCGGCTAAAGCCGCAGACAGCGCAGAAGCCAGGTCATCAGCGGAAGCACCCTGTACCACCACAGGCGGCGGAACTTCCACCACAGCACCCTCCGCTTCATCCACAGGAGCGTCACCAGGACCAGCAGCACACACAGGAGCAAGAAGCAGGAGGCCAAGAGCAAGGAAACAGAAAAGCCTTCGAAAACGCGCATTCAAAATATCACCTCTCCCCTACTCTGATTTATCCGAAACACTGGAATCCTCCACCTTGCCAATCCGCTTGAAAAAGCGCAGCGTAACATAGCAGGTGATAAGGAAAAGACCCATCTCCGCAGGTGTGGCATGAGTGCCGGGAAGGTCCCAGGATGTGAACAGATACCAGGCCGACTGGATAACAGTTTGAAAAATCACATAAGCCTCTCGGGTCACAACAGCACCCCCCCCCTACAGGAACGGAATTGCGTCAAGGACCTTGGCAATAATTTTGAGAACCAGCAAAATCGCCAGCAGAGCAAAAAACGCCAAAATTGCAATCTGGATGGGCGTGGGCAGAAAAGCCCAAAACAGCTTAAGAACAGAGCTCAATCATCCTTCACCACCCGAATACATGCTACGCCGAGCACACAGGCGAAAACAAAACCAACAAATTGCTGAATCGCATAGGGCAAACAGACCCAGAACCCAAGAAAAAATTCCAGAGCGCCCAAAAATGGTGTCAAGATACATCACCCCGAGACAGATAATCGTCCAAAGCGGACGGGTCATAGAAATGGATGAAGTCGACCCCGGAGAGGTCGTCCAACGAAGCTACATCCTTGTAATGAATCGAAACTTCATCATCAGACACAGAGGCGGACACACGGCGGAGATCATTGGCCACCTCCTGAGACCAGAAGCCCCAGCCATCGGAACCGTTGAGAAAGCCCAGGACATCACCAGCGTTCGCACCGGTATTCAGGGAATCCTGTAGACCGCCGGAGATCCCGGCCATATCACCCACGCTGTCAGGCTTCACCGCACCGGGAGCGTCGCCCACAAAATTATCCTCTATCGCGTCCTTGACCGGCTCATTCTTCTTGGATATCTCAATATCCTGGTCACTAGCAAGGACATAGCGCAGTTTGGCAAGGTCAGACTGCTGCAAAGACATGAGCTCTGAAAGCATCCAAACAAAATTTCCATATGTTTCAGAATAAGCCTCACCAGAAGAGGAATTCCAAAGATTACCTTGCGCCCAAAAACTAGGTTCACCCTGAAACTGAGTTGTCCAATTAGAAAAACCACTGTCAATTTTAGCACCAACACCCAAAAATCCCTGTGTTAAATAAGTATAAGCAGGGACATTAGTACCCGATACAGACCAGCCATGGAAATCCAAATATTGCCCACGAGGAAGAGTAAAAAGAAGCTCAGGTTTAAAAGATTGCAAAACCCCCTCAATCGCAATAGCATCTGAATGAGCCTGAGATTTAAAACCCGTCAAATCTGTATGATTAGTTGAAAAACCAGAAACAAGTGACTTAAAATAAGTAAGGTCCTGCGCTCTATCCGCATCAATAGCTTTGATGATACCCGAAACATCAACCGTCGTAGACTGCGAAGATAAAATATCAATGAGACCATTCGTAGAGCTCATTCCTTTAGTTAAATAACCAAGTTTTTTATCAACATCACCAACTTTTGTAAGAATACCCTGAGCGGCTCTGGTCGTACCATTCACAGTATGATTGATAGAACCAACCAAATTCGATAAATAAGGGATAAAGCCAGACGAAGCAGAAACGCTAATTGTAGTACTACCACCAGTGGACGTAAGAGGACCAGTTACAGGATAACTACCAGAAAAGCGACCAAAATAACTCCTCAAACCATCCTCAAAGGCCGAAGACAAAACAGACTTTGCGGAAGTACCAATACTATAAATATTTACATCAGAAGTAGCGGCGGAGACAGACAAGAAAGAGACGCTGAGCAGAAATACCAATGTCAAGACAAAAGAATAAGACCGCCAAAAATTTTTCACATCATTCACTCCATTCATTGGTTGCGGGAGCCGGAGTTGAACCGGCATTTTCAAGTGCAGAGCCTGATGTGCTGCCGTTACACCATCCCGCGATAGCGAATTGTTCCATCTCGACATTGGACATCACCACCGGGAGCTCCTCCGGATACTCCAGATCAGGAAGAACGCCGTCCACCGGAATAAACTTCAGCCAGAAAGACCAGTCAACATCCCGAACCCAGCCATTGGAACAGAACATCCCATCATAGTCCAGATATATGTCCAGAGCTGCATAGGACTGATAGACGTATCCCATGGGAAAGGCCCGGGCCAGACCAATAGAGCACCGGTACAGGTGACCACCATACTCAGAGACACAGCGGCCCAGATCCTTTGTAACGTATTTCGTAATGTAGCCTGAAATATCCTCCAGATTCCGAGGAACATCCAGAGAGCAAAACCCAAATCTCTTCTGATAGTCAGGCCAATTCATAAAACCGCCATCCACTAAATGCTTAGGGTGAAGCCCAGGGATAAAAGGACAGAGCCGATTTTCAGGGATACCACGAACAAATCCATGAATATGCCACGCCCCATCCTCATGAAGCTCCGGAATAAAGAGATACTTGAGGTCACAACGATACTTTTTCCGATAGTCCCGAATCCACTGAGTAAGCGACTTATAAAAATCGGCCAAATGGTAACGATTATATTTAGCCGGGTCTATCGTACCAGTGAAGAAAAAATCCCAATCATTACAGAAGGCCACCTGATAAACAACAGACCGTGCACGGCTGACCGCCTGGGACAGCTTCTCAGCTGGGACCTCCTCTCCCCTATCCTCACGCCGAGCCGAAGCATGAGGAAACAGAGGCCTCTTGAATTTAACCAGCTTATAAACGTCATCCCGGTAAAAATGTACTGAATACCGGGGACATTGTACTCCTGACATCATTTTTTTCAGCCCTTCCCGACTTACGTTACCTTGTCAAGTGCCCCCTGACCTCCAATGCGGAGGTCAAAAAGACACACTCTGCGGTTAAGAAGGGCTGTCATCCCGACAGGCCTTTGTAACACAGCCGTGGCCGCGGAGCGGAGCGGATCAACGACGCAGCCACGCAAAGCCGTGTTACATTCGGGAGCTACTTCCCGATTTTCTCAAAACGATTCGGCTTGCCGTACCGGTCGTAATACGTCCAGACCTCATCGCCGACGTTGGGCACATAGTCCATGCCGTCACGCTTCTGGTGGCTCAGAAAGAACTTGCCAGCCATCTGACCGGCCACACCATCTGCGTCCATCAGGTAGAAAAACGATGTGCCGTCCACCTGCCGGCCGCTGTCATCCTTGAACGATACTCCACGCATACCTACAATCTTCATTTTGTCCATACGATCATCCTCACTTTCTTTCTTACTTGCTGGAAAGCCTTTACGTTAGCAGGTCTACACATTCCGGACGCATTTTACAGACGATTTACAAGGACTTCCTGTAGCGAATAACAGGAATATAACCTTTAACCTAAACGCCCAACCTCGTTGTGGCTTTTTTATGTGACCTAAACCAGCTGCTTATTTATCTTCACCCGCTAAGGGGTCAGACACATCATCAAACGGGGATTAAAAATACCCCTGAGCCAAAAGCGCAATATAAAGATGAATACCCACGGCAATCTGAACAACAACAAAAAACGAAAAAATAAAATCAAGAAGAAAGGCCAAAAACGGATGCTTCACAAAGAAAGACCTCAAAGACCGGACATCCAAAAAAGACCAATGTTCCTTAGGAACCATACACACCCTCACTTTCACCCAGGCAGCCTAAACCGTATATAGTACCAATGGCACCATTGAATTCGTGGCTTGTCAAGTACCAATAAACTACAATGGTACCAAAGGAGGACTAACCATGAGTGAAAAGCGCACAGAACAAATTGCAGTAAGAATCACACCCGAAACAAAAAGAATACTCCAGGAGGAAGCACAAAAACTTGAATGGTCTACGGCAAAACTTGCAGAAAAGATTTTGTCAGAGTGGACAAAACAAAATCATGGAAATGGTGGAGCCTTCAATTTCATCATACACAACAATAAGAGCATAGCAATAAACGGAGGATCAAAATGATAGAAATGATTGAAAAGTTCTTTCATGGGTTAAAAATAATAACAAAACTGATTATTCTAATAATTTTCATAGGACTATTGGCATTATTCTGGAAAAGCGGAACGGGATTTTTTTCCGAAGAAACAGCAAGAAATCTAAATCAAAGACACAAAGATGATACCTCCAATTATGTATACTATGATGATGTAAAAGACAATTTAGAAGATTTAGACGGAGACACTTTTATCAGTTTCCTCCCACACTAAAAATGTTTTACAGACTTGACAACCATGTTATACTAGAAACACCAGACAAAGGAGGTCGGGAACATGACAGATCAGGAACTGCTACAGGCGATGTCCCAAATGATGGACCAGAAGCTCCAACCAATCATTGAACGATTGGACACCCTTGAAGAGAACCTGGAGGAAACCCGGAATGGTGTGAACATGCTGATCAACTGGTCGGAAAAGGTCAGCATGGCCGCAACATTTCCATTGCCGGACATAGACGACTAATCCAGAGAGGAGGCGAAAGCCTCCTCTTCCCTATTCCCGTAACACAAAGAACGTCCGGACAGCCGGCAGCTGAAGGAAAAGAGTGTTACAAACATCTCCCCTGCCCTGTCAGGTGCGGTCAGAAGAATGAAATACACCGGACATAATTAAACAGCGTCAAGACCAAAAAAATTTCTCTGGTTCCGAAGAGCCAGAGAATTTTTTTTGCAAGTGGCCTGACGGCCAGTCTTGACCCTGTTTAATCGCCCGGTGTGCTGTATTGACACACTCGCCGCCGGCGAGCGTTTCACCACTTTTTTACTTTGGGAGCCGGGTGCTGACCCGGAGAGAGGAGCGAACTATGTTTACCTATGAAGAACGTACATCTATCCGCCGTTTCAAGAGCTTCAAGGAAGCGCAGCCACACCTGGACACACTGATCAGCATACTGGCAGACTTTGAAGTAACGATCAACTATATGAAAGATTTGCCTATATGCGTAAAATCCCGGTTTTACTATCCGATAGAGAAAAAGGAGGGTAAACGATGACACTGAACGATTGGAAAGACGTTTTGCTGCTCCAAGAAGTAGAGGCCCTGGAGGACTTCGGGTATACCGTGGAGCGGTACGGGGACCGGGAGATTAGCCGGAATGAAGTGTTCGAGACAATCGTGAAATGGAACGGCGGGATTAGTACCGCTTACCAAATCAAGAGAATCATCAGCAGAGTATACGGTATAGAACTGTAACACAGTCGAGAAGCTGCAACAGCGTAGATCTACCGCACGGTGAGGAAGAATTGTGTTACAATGAGCTGACCTATCGGCTAGACGGGGAGGAAGGAGCAGAGCGTGGCGCAGAAGAATAACATTCGGAGCATCCGGTTTTCGGACGAGCTGGCGGAGCTGATAGACCGTCAGGTGGGCAGGACCTTCACAGAGAAATTTGAGAATCTGGTTACCCGGTGCGTGTGGGAGCTTCCAGAGAAAGAGAAGGAACTGGAACGGCTGGAGAAGGAGATCAGCCAGAAGCAACAACAGCTCCAGGAAATGAGAAATCAAGTCTACAAGCTCAGCGGCACAATCAACCAACTGTTTACCAAAGCCAAAGCCCTAGAGAATGCCATAGACCAAGAGACAGAAAAATGGGAATCGTAACACAACCAGAGATCCACAGCGGCACGGATCAGCAACCAGGACAACGAAATATGTGTTACAAACCCAGGTCAACAAAATAGCGGTTTTGCTGGACCTACATGAAGAGCGCTCCAGGCCCTGCCTGGGGCGCTCTCCCCTATCAAGAAGCCCAGGCACGGCCTGGGGCGCTCTTCGGTCTATGGTGGTAGGTCATCAAAACCTTCAATTTCATTTTGTTGACCTGGGACCGTGCGTCTTTTTGACACTCCAGCTTCCCTCCTCTCTGAATCGTCTTTCCATATCCTATCACGTTTTCCCGTGTTGGGCAAGTGGAAAAACCGGAGAACATCAGATGTTCTCCGGCTCCGCCGCCGCTATTGAATTTTCGACCGCTGAACTGGCAGCCAGACCTGAAACTGAGCCTCCGCCGCGTCTGGGCCGTTCAGATAGACCTCCACGTCCGGAGCCTGAGCCCACTCATAGCCTGAATCAGGCAGCCACTCGGAGACAATCCGCTTTTGCAGCTCCTGGATGGCCATGGGTGCCTGTCCCTGGCCGGTAAATACCGCCCAGGTGGCGGCTGGAACGGTCCATTCGTACAGCCCCTCCGGGACTGGAGCGTTAGAGGCCACCGCGATATAGTAGCTGTTTTCCGCCTCATGATGACAAGTACTTACGCCTAACACTCCGGGCATTTCAGGGCTCATCAGGGGGATCAGCTCCCCGATTCTCGGCCCGACCTCTCCCCAGAATCCGGGCACCGCTTGAAAGCTCTCCTCCACGTCCATGGTCAGGGGCGTACGGAACCCTACAATTCGGAACGCGTCCTTTCCCACGATCTGATATTCCATTTCCACATCTCCTTTTAGGACAAATTTGAAGCGGATACGTGGAAAGGCCTTCAGCTTTACCCCGTCTTGCTTCGCAAGGGACGGGGCTACGCCGTGAATCCCCTGAAAGGCGCGGTTGAACGCCGTGGGCGAGTCGTAGCCATAGCGCAGGGCAACCTCCAGCACCTTCTCCCCTGCCCGCAGGTCCGCCGCCGCCCGGGTCATGCGCCGCCGGCGGACATACTCCTTCAAGGGCACGCCCGCCAGGTAGGAAAACATCCGCTGAAAGTGATAGGGCGAACAGCCAGCCAGCCGCCCCAGCTCCTCCAGCCTGATTTCCCCGTTCAGGCTTCGCTCCAGCTCGTCCAATGCCTTGTTCCAGTTTTCCAGCCAATCCATCAATTTCAACTCCTTATTTAAAAGTATAACGCCTCTCCCCTGCCCTGTCCTCTCTTTTTCGGTGCGAAAAAAAGGAGCGCCGAAGCGCTCCCTTTGGAAAACGGATTTTAGGCCTTGCCGTTGCAGCCCAGAACGTTCACCAGCTTGTGGCGGACCAGCTCCTTGATGTTGGCCCGAGCGGGCTTCAGATACTCGCGGGGGTCGAACTTGTCGGGGTGCTCGTTGAAGAACTGGCGGATGGTGCCGGTCATGGCCAGGCGCAGGTCGGAGTCGATGTTGATCTTGCACACGGCGCTTTCAGCGGCCTTGCGCAGCTGCTCCTCGGGAATGCCCACAGCGTCGGGCATCTTGCCGCCGTTGGCGTTGACCATCTTCACATACTCCTGGGGCACGCTGGAGGAGCCGTGGAGCACGATGGGGAAGCCGGGCAGACGCTTGACGACCTCCTCCAGGATATCGAAGCGCAGGGGGGGCGGGACCAGCTCACCCTTCTCGTTGCGGGTACACTGGGCGGCGGTGAACTTGTAAGCGCCGTGGCTGGTGCCGATGGCGATGGCCAGAGAGTCGCAGCCGGTCTTGGCGACGAACTCCTCCACCTCCTCGGGGCGGGTGTAGTGGGACTGCTCGGCGGAGACGTTGACCTCGTCCTCCACGCCGGCCAGAGCGCCCAGCTCGGCCTCAACCACCACGCCGTGGTCATGGGCGTACTCCACAACCTTCTTGGTGATTTCGATGTTCTCGGCGAAGGGCTTGGAGGAGGCGTCGATCATGACGGAGGTGAAGCCGCCGTCGATGCAGGACTTGCAGGTCTCGAAGCTGTCGCCGTGGTCCAGATGGAGCACAATGGGGATTTCGGGGCACTCGATGACGGCGGATTCCACCAGCTTCACCAGGTAGGTGTGGTTGGCGTAGGCCCGGGCGCCCTTGGAGACCTGGAGAATCACAGGGGCCTTCTCCTCGCGGCAGGCCTCGGTGATGCCCTGGACGATCTCCATGTTGTTGACATTGAAGGCACCGATGGCGTAACCGCCGTGATAGGCCTTTTTGAACATTTCGGTAGAAGTAACAAGGGGCATGGGAATAACCTCCTTATAATTAAGTCCCTTCTATTTTACCACATTTTCCCCAGATTGCAACATACCAGCGGGAAAAAACTCCTGCCGGACAGGCAGGAGTTTTGTGGGATTTGTGAGGAAGTTCCATGTCAGTTCAGTGTGATATCCTCCACATTCACCCCCCACGATGACAGCTTGGCGACAATTAACTTTAACTCATAGTCAAGCTCGCTGTTTACTTGGTCCCCATTTGCCTTTTTAATGCGCTGTAACATACCATACTGGTCGATCATGACGCCCACCAATTCTTTATCCGACATAATAGCACGCTCCTTTCAGCCCGCTCGGTCCATTTGAACCGCTAAATGTATTATAGCAGATTAGGCGGTAAATGTAAACTCTGTAGGCTCTGGTTTTGTGGGATTTTTGAACAGCGGTCAACGGGGGTTTCGTCAAAAAAGGATGAAGTCCCCTCCGTTAGCTGGAAACTGTTGGCGTATTGATTTTGTCTAAATACACAATGACCTTATACGCTCCGACAAACTGATCGCAGCTGGCTGCCAGCGTATATGTGCCGGAACGCTCCAGCGTATAATAGGCCGCCAGCTCCTTCGCGTTATCCAGGGTATATACGGCTTTGCCAGCCGCATCGTACAGCGTCACATCCAAATTTCCGCTCAAAACATCCGATTTGAAAACAAATTTAATTCTGCTGCCCGCTTCTCCCGTGAAGGAGATGTCGGAAGCTGTTGTGACCTGCTCGGAATACCTGCTGCTCATATTACCCAATACGGTGGGCCGGGCCAGCCAATAGACACCTGTGATCCCCGCAGTCACAGCGAGGACCAAAATGATGAGAATGATAGATTTCCTCTTCATATCATTTATCCCTTCCAACAGCGCCTGTTCGTCAATTTGCGGGAGAGCATATCCCCAAAGCGGCTTATCTCCTGTTTCTACTCTGATTTTACCATTATCAGCGCCAAAATGCAAGGCAAGGTCGGCTATTCTTCCCGTTTACAACCGCACGGGTTTTTGCTATAATGTCCCTGTTTCTGAAAATCGCCCATCCGCAAAGGATAATTGAATTTGGAGGTAATCAATATGAGCAACACTTTGAAGGGCGCCCTGATCATCGGTCAGTCCGGCGGCCCCACTTCCGTGATCAACGCCAGTGCTTACGGCGTCATCCGCACCGCTCTGGACTGTCCCGACATCACCGCCGTCTACGGCGCAGCCCACGGCATCAAGGGCGTGCTCAACGACAAGCTGTACGACATGGGCCAGGAGGACGCCAAGGAGCTGGAGCTGCTGCTCAATACCCCCTCCTCCGAGCTGGGCTCCTGCCGCTACAAGATCGCCGACCCCGACGCCGACGACACCGACTACAAGCGCATCCTGGAGATCTTTAAAAAGTACGACGTGCGCTACTTCTTCTACAACGGCGGCAACGATTCCATGGACACCTGCAACAAGATTTCCAAGTATATGCAAAAAGTGGGCTACGAGTGCCGCATCATGGGCGTGCCCAAGACCATCGACAACGACCTCTTCGGTACCGACCACTGCCCCGGCTTCGCCTCCGCCGCCAAGTATATCGCCACCTCCTGCGCCGAGGTGTATAAGGACGCCCGGGTGTATGACACCGGCATGGTGACCGTCATTGAGATCATGGGCCGTCACGCCGGCTGGCTGGCCGGAGCCGCCGCCCTGGCCGGTGTGGTGGGCTGCGCCCCCGACCTGGTCTACCTCCCCGAGGTGGACTTCGACATGGACAAGTTCCTGGCCGACGTGGAGCGCATCTACAAGGCCAACGGCAACTGCATCGTGGCCGTCTCCGAGGGCATCCACTACGCCGACGGCACCTTCGTCTCCGAGGCCAAGACCTCTGCCACCGACGGCTTCGGCCACGCCCAGCTGGGCGGTCTGGCCGCTCTGCTGGCCAACGTGGTCAAGGAGAGGACCGGGGCCAAGGTCCGGGGCATCGAGCTGTCCCTCCTCCAGCGCTGCGGCGCCCACGTGGCCTCCCGCACCGACATCGACGAATCCTTCCTGGCCGGCAAGACCGCCGTGGAGGCCGCCGTGGCCGGCGAGACCGACAAGATGGTGGGCTTCGAGTGCTCCCGGGAGGGCGGTCAGTACAAGTGCCAGACCAAGCTGTTCAACCTGTCCGAGGTGGCCAACTTTGAGAAGAAGGTCCCCCTGGAGTGGATCAACGCCGAGCACAACGGCGTCACCCAAGCCTTCATCGACTACGCCCTGCCCCTCATTCAGGGCGACGCCCAGGCCCCCACTGAGAGCTCCCTCCCCCGCTTTGCCCGCCTGAAGAAGGTCCTGGCCCAGTAATGCTTCCACACGAAGGCCCGCCCCCTCCGGGGCGGGCCTTTTCGATTCCCCCGCTTCCCTCTCTCTCCTCCGCCGCCCACCCGGCGGCACTATGACAGTGACAATGACTATGTCTGTTTCAATATTTATTTCTATGTGATCGCCTTAGTTGCACAAAAACGTACAACTTTCTCCCGAATCCCTTGCAGGAGTAAGGAGGATTGATTGTGATGTCAGCAGCGAAAAAAGGATTTCTGATCTACTTTGACAACTACCCCATGGTGTGCTCCCTTCCGGCGGAGCAGAGAGGACATCTGTTCACCGCCCTGATGGTCTACGCGGACCGGGTGTGGCGGGACCCCTCCGTCACCCTGGAGGAGGTGTCGGAATGCTTTTCCAAACTGTCTCCGGAAGCCCGGGTGGCGCTGGGCTTCATGGGGGCGGCGGTCCGGCGGGACACGGAGGCCTGGCTCAGTAAGCAGGACTACCGGGTCAAAAGGAAGCAGGAGCGGCAGGTCTCCTCCGCCGCCTCGGACCGGCGTGCCCGGGAGGACATGGAGCGCACCCGGCGGCTGATGGAGCAGCTGCGAGAGCCGCAGGAGGCTACCCCAGCGCCACGTCCAGAATCATCATAATGAGGAACCCGGCCATCACCCCCAGGGTGCCAGAGTGGCCCCCCTGGGACAGATTTGCCTCGGGGATGAGCTCCTCCACCACCACGTAGAGCATGGCTCCGGCGGCAAAGGACAGCAGCCAGGGCAGGACCGCCTCCACCGTCCCGGCCGCCAGCACGGTGAGCAGGGCGAAGACGGGCTCCACCACCCCGGAGGCCGCCCCGATGAGGAAGGCCCTCCCCTTCCCCATCCCCTCCTGATACAGGGGCAGGGAGATGGCCGCCCCCTCGGGGAAGTTCTGGATGCCGATGCCCAGGGCCAGGGCGGTGGAGGCGGTGAGCAGGGCGGCGTCGCCGTTCTGGACCGCCAGGGCGAAGGACACCCCCACCGCCATCCCCTCGGGGATGTTGTGGAGGGTGACGGCCAGCACCAGCAGGGCCGTCCGGCTGGGAGAGGCCCCGCGGTGGAAGGATTCCGGTCCGAAATGGGGCAGGAGGAAGTCCATCACCAGCAGGAACCCGATGCCCAGGACGGAGCCTCCGGCGGCGGGCAGCCAGCCCGTCTGCCCCAGCTCCTCCGCCTTCTCAATGGCGGGGATGAGCAGCGACCACATGCTCGCCGCGATCATTACCCCGGCAGCGAAGCCGAGCATGACCCGGTGAAGGGCTTGGGAGTTTTTTCTGCGGAACAAAAAGACCACGGCGGCCCCGGCGGCGGTCATCAGGGCGGTGAAGCCCGTGCCGGCGGCGGCCCAGGTAAGTGCCTGTAACACGATGTAAGAACCCTTTCTGGAGCACTCGCAGGCAAGACGCCTGTACGGCTGCTTCCAGATTAGGCTATGTATGAGGGCGGTTAGAGGTGTATGTAGGGGCGGACATTGCCTGCCCGCTTTTTAGGAGCTGTCAGCAGAAGGGCGGTCGCACACTGTACGCCCCTACAGGGAGAGAAACACCCTTGCCATCCAGTACCCGATGGCCATACAGCCGGGGAAGGTGAGCGCCCAGGCCAGGGCGATTTTTCCGGCTACCGCCCAGTCGGGGCGGTCCTCCCCGGCGGAGCCCACTCCCAGCAGGGCGCAGGTGCGGGTGTGGGTGGTGGAGACGGGCAGTCCCAGCAGGGTGGCGGCAACGAGGCAGGCGATATTTCCCAGGTCGGCGGCCAGCCCCTCCCTCGGCCCCAGGGAGACCATCTCCCGGCCCACGGTGTCGATAATCTTCCGGCCCCCCATCAGGGTGCCCAGGGCCATAAACAGGGCGCACAGAGCCATGAGCCACAGGGGGATGGCGAAGGTCTGCTCGTCGGCCCTCCCCTGTGCCAGGGCCGCCCCCAGAAGAAAGACACCGATGAACTTCTGTCCGTCCTGCGCCCCGTGGAGAAAGGCTGTGGCTGCCGCCCCGGGGAGCTGAGCCAAAAGGAATGTACGGTTAGGGAGCTTTACAGTCTTGAGGCAGCCCTGCGCAGCCCGTCCGGCCCAGAAGCCGGCGGCGGCGGACAGAATCAGCCCGAAAATCACCCTCATCCAGCGGTCCCAGCGGACGCAGGAGAGGGAGCCCTCCAGGGCCGCCGCCGCTCCGGAGATGCCGGCCACCAGGGCGTGGCTCTCGCTGGTGGGGATACCGAAATACCAGGCCAGCCCCGCCCACAGGACGATGGCCGCCATGGCGGCGCACAGAGCGGTAAGTGCCGACCCGGGTCCCCCGCCGAAGGAGGCGATGGAGTAGACCGTCTCGGCCACCGAGGCGTTCACCGCCGTGACGCACAGCACCCCCAGGAAGTTGCATGCAGCCGCCAGCGCCACAGCGGGCCGGAACGGGAGGGCACCTGTCGCCACCGCTCCGGCGATGGCGTTGGGGGCGTCGGTCCAGCCGTTGACCAGCAGGACGGCCAGAGTGAGCAGAGTAACGCCCCAAAGGGGCGGATTTTCCGCCATTTGCTCGAAAAAGGCAACAAAAGACTGGGGCATGGACAACACCTCCATGTCCCAGATTATGCGGATTTTTCCTTTGTTAGCACAGGTGTGCAGGGGCGGATAATATCCGCCCCTGCAGGATGCGTGCAACCACGCTATTTCCCGCCCCCCGGCGGCGGGGCGTGGCGCTCCTGTCCCGGGTCCCGGGGGACGGAGGCCGGGGCGATAGCCCCGGGTCCGTACTTGGCCCGGATGGCGTCCATGGCCCCCTCCAGCCGCTCCAGACGGCGGCGCTTCTCCTCTTGCCCGGCAGAGAAGAGGTCCAGCTGGGCCCCTGCCTCGTCGGCGGGGATGAGGTAGATGGCGGTCACCGTCAGGGCCCGCACTGGGCTGGCCATATTCCAGCAGCTGTCCGCCAGTTCCATGGCCGCCTGGGTCAGCTCCCGGGCCAGATCGGTGGGCGGGTCCAGCCGGGACTGACGGCTGATGTCCCGGAAGCCCGGATCCCGTATGGCAAGCGAAACTCCTTGACACTTCATGCCGTGCCTGCGCAGCCGGACCGCCACCTGATCGGCCAGCTGGGCCACCCCCGCCCTGACCTCCTCCCTTCCCTGGAGATTCCGTGGAAAGGTGTAGCCGTTCCCAATCGACTTGGGCGGTGTGTACTGCCCGGCGGGGGCCACAGGGGACCGGTCCTCTCCGTTGGCGAATTCGTGGAGCTGGACGCCGTTTTTGCCCAGCAGAGTATACAGCTGTTCCCGGTCGAAGGCGGCCAGGTCGCCGATGGTGCGCACGCCGAATTTCTGAAAGGTTTGTGCCGCCGCCCGGCCCACGTAAAGCAGGTCGGTGACCGGCAGGGGCCATACCACCTGCCGGAAGTTTTCCCGGGTGATGACGGTGGTGGCGTCCGGCTTTTTGTAGTCGCTGCCCAGCTTGGCGAACACCTTGTTGAAGGACACCCCTACCGAGATGGTCAGTCCGAAGCGGCCGCGCAGCTCCTCCCGCAGCCGGTCCGCCAGGGCGGCGGGGTCCCCGCCGAAGAGGTGGAGGGTGCCGGTGACGTCCAGCCAGCTCTCGTCGATGCCGAAGGGCTCCACCAGGTCGGTGTACTCCTGGTAAAGGGAATTTACTTTACGGGAAAATTCCTGGTACAGCCCGTGGTGGGCCGGCAGAAGGACCAGCTGGGGGCACTTCCGTTTGGCCTGCCAGATGGTCTCCGCCGTCTTCACCTGGAAGACCTTGGCAGGCTCGTTTTTGGCCAGGATGATACCGTGGCGGCTGTTCGGGTCGCCGCAGACGGCCACAGGCAGGTGCCGAAGCTCCGGGTGGGACAGCAGCTCCACCGAGGCGTAAAAACTGTTCAGATCGCAGTGAAAAATGACCCGGTCCACCGTCCGCACCTCCCCTACCGCAGCATTATATACCATGCCCGGAAAAAAGTCAAACCAATGTTCTAATTTTCTTGACAAATTTCTGAGGGGGTGGTACAATAAAGATATCCCTAATCAGAATGATAAAGGCGGGTGTCACGGATGTTCGGATGGTTGAAGAAAAAAGCCCCTGCGGTCCAGGCGGAGCAGAAATCGCCGGAGGCCGGCGTCTCTCTGGAGGAGCGCGTCCTGCGGCGCGTGGCGGAGCTGGTCCCCGGCGCGGCGCTGGAGGGAGACCGTCTGCGGTTCCCCGACTGCGGCGGGCTGACCATGAGGGTGGAGTTCCCCGACCTGGACGGCCCCCAGTTCCGCATGGAGGCCATTCTGGAGCACCCGGACTTCTTCGGTCCGCTGGTGGAATCCACCGCCGGGGTGGCCGACAGCGACGAGGACAAGGCCGGATACGCCGCCCGGCAGATCGTGGATTCTGTGCTGGACGCCCTGCTCCCCGCCCTGCGGGGCGAGGGGGAGCCCGTGCCGCCGGTGGAGCTCTGGGGCCGGACCCACCGCTTTCGGGCCAGCGTGTCCGGCGTGCTGCTGACCAACGCCCGGGAGCCGCTGGAGCGGCGGGACCTGTGGAGCCGGATGGAGCAGGCGGTGCTGGGCTGCCTGGGCAGTCAAAAGGTCTACTGGGTGAAACTCTATATGGCCCACATCAACGGCGGCGACACCTCCTGCGAGGTGCGGGTCAACGGCTGGATCGTCCCGGAGCTCACCGAGACCATGGTCCAGCTGGCCAAGGGCTGGCCGCTGGAGGGCGCGCCGGTAAAAATTGCCAAGCAGTACGTCGTGCTGGTCCAGGACGGCGGCACCTGCCCCGCCTGCCCCTACACCTGGAAGCAGGTCAAGGAACTGACCCGGCAGGCCATTCGCCTGTTTGAGGGCGGGACGAAATATGACCGGATTCCGGAGGAACTGGAAAAATCCTCCCCCGACCCCTCCCTGGCGGAGGATGTGTTCGGCTTCCTGCCCGAGCTGACGGCCCAGGTCGTCTGGCCCCAGGTGAAGGTCACCGGACAGCTCAGCCTCAGCCGGCATGGGCACGGGCAGACCTCGGTCTGGTTTACCCAGTGCCGGGCCTGGGCCCCGGTCTACAGCGCCATCATGGACCACTTCCACGAGGACCGGCCCACCAAGGACCAGATTCTGTCCATCGCGGGCACCAGCGCCATGCTCCACGCCCTGAACAATGCCGTCAACAACGGGAGTAAGCTGGAGGACCTGACGATGTCCCGGGCCTTTATGGTCTCGGAGCGCTATCAGCTGTGGTGATGGAAGCCATCCCCGCCAAGCACCTGCTCCACCGGAGCAAATCCACAAGCTGGTTCGGCACCGACCACACCATGAACCTCTACCGGGGCTGCTGCCACGGCTGTCTCTACTGCGACAGCCGCAGCTCCTGCTACCAAAATCCGGACTTCGACCGGGTGAAGGTCAAGGCGGACGCCCTGCGCCTGCTCCGGGACGACCTGGCCCGGAAGGCGAAGCCTGCCTTCATCACCATGGGCTCCATGAGCGATCCCTATAACCCCTTCGAGGAGGAGCTCCAGCTCACCCGACACGCCCTGGAGCTGATCGACGCCTACCAGTGCGGGGTGGCGGTGGCCACCAAGAGCGACTTGATTGTCCGGGATATCGACCTGTACCAGCTGATTCAGGACCACTCCCCGGTGATCTGCAAGCTGACCGTTACCACCACCGGCGATGACCTGGCCGCCCGGATTGAGCCCCATGCGCCCTCCCCCAGCCGCCGCCTGTCCGCGCTGAGGGAGCTGTCTGAGGCCGGGATTTTCGCTGGGGTGCTTCTCATGCCCGTCCTGCCCTTTGTGGAGGATTCTCCGGAGAACATCCTGTCGGTGGTGGACAGCGCCGCCCGGGCCGGGGCCAGGTTCGTCTACGCCTCCTTCGGGGTCACCATGCGGGACGGCCAGCGGGACTATTTCCTCAACGGCCTGGACCGGGCCTTCCCTGGGATGGAGGCGCAATACCGCAAGCGATATTGCGCCCGGTACTACTGCTCCAGCCCCAGGGCAAAAGAGCTATGGGAGCTGTTCTCCGCCCGGTGCCGGGAGCTGGGCCTGCTGTACGAGATGCGCCACATCGTCTCCGCCGCGGCACGGGGATATGGCGACCGGCAGCTGAGCTTCTTTGACTGACCTCTCCAGGCGGCCGGTGCGCTCACATCTCCTTGCGAATCTGCCGCAGGGCGTTTTTCTCCAGTCGGGAAACCTGGGCCTGGGAGATACCGATCTCAGCGGACACCTCCATCTGGGTCTTGCCCTGGAAAAAACGCATGGAGAGAATTTTCCGTTCCCGCTCCGTCAGGTGGCCCACCGCCTCCTTCAAGGCGATGCGCTCCACCCACATCTCGTCGTTGTTCTTGTTATCCTTTACCTGGTCCATGACGCACACCGTGTCCCCACTGTCGGAGTACACCGGGTCGTAGAGGGATACCGGCTCCAGGATGGCGTCCAGAGCGAAGACCACATCCTCCCGCTTGATGTCCAGGATCTTGGCAATCTCCTCAATGGAGGGCTCCTTCTGGTGCTGGGCCATATAGGCCTCCTTAGCTTGCAGGACCTTATATGCGGTGTCCCGCATGGCCCGGGACACCCGCATGGTGCTGTTGTCCCGGAGATAGCGGCGTATCTCCCCCACGATCATGGGCACGCCGTAGGTGGAAAATTTCACGTCCAGGTCGGTGTTGAAGTTGTCAATGGCCTTGATAAGGCCAATACACCCCACCTGAAACAGGTCGTCGGCGTTCTCCCCCCGGTTGGAAAACCGCTGAATTACCGACAGCACCAGACGCAGATTGCCAGCGATCAGTTCCTCCCGGGCGGCGGCATCCCCCGCCTTGGCTCGGAGAAGGAGTGCCTGTGTCTCACTGCTTTTCAGCACCTTCAGCTTGGAAGTATTGACCCCGCATATCTCAACCTTGTGCTGCATGTAAAAGACCTCCCCACCCGGTATACTGTTTCCAGTATTTCCGGGGGGAGGTCTTTCATACGGCGGCGGACCGCCCTAAATTTTTTATCGTCAGACGGATTTCGATGGATTTTTAGGGCTGTACCCGCTTCTTACACTTGAGAAGCAGGTACGCCGTCATCCCTGCCACACCGGCGACCAGGACGGCGGCGATGAGGAGAGCGGGCGGTCCTGCCGTGACGGTGGCGCTGCCCCGCAGCTGGGCGGCGGAGGGGGCGACGGGCACAATGCCGTCGTTCAGCCCCTGGTTCATGGGGTCGTCCAGGCAGACCCAGCCATCCACATGTCCCATGTAGTAACCCACAGGGCTCCAGCGCAGGCCGGCTTCATCGGTGTAGACCTGGGTGAACAGCTCATCGAAGGGCATATAGTCCGTCTCCTCCTTCAAGGTGTTCTCCCAAGCCGGGCCGTTGGGGTAGTTGTAGAGCACCGCTTCATGGAAGTCCACCGGGACGGGCTGGGTCTCCTCGATCTCCCCGGCGTAGTCCTTGAAAAATTCCTTGCTGTCGTAGACCAGGGACAGGTCGTCCATGGACACCCAGCCCTCCCCCGGGGCGTCTCCCCAGCGGATCAGGTAGCCCCAGACGGTCCCCTTCCCCTCCCAGGTAAACTGGATGGTCCCCTGGAGCCCGTTGTCCAAAGTGAGCTTGTTCATGCCGTCGGGGGCGGTGAAGACGGTCACCTTGCCGTCGTACCCCGCCAGCTCATAGCTTCGGTTGACATAATTGCACTCGTCCCGGTGCTTCTCATAGAAGGAATCCTCCGGCTCCCAAATCAGGTCGGCGGAGGCGGGAACCGCCAGGGACAGGACGGCCAGCGCGACCAGGAACAGCGTAAATACCCTTCGTTTCATGTCAATACTCCTTTCAAATCATCAGTCCGGAGAGGAAGGAGAGCGCATTGGCGCACAGGGAGAAAGCCCAGGGCCGGTTGATTTGGCTTCGGCGGCGGTAAATGACCCCCTCCGTCCCCACCGCCCACAGCTCCAGGGCCGCCGTGACAGCAATCAGGTATCGGGGAAAATACCAGGCGGCCCCGTGGCGGCACAGCACCACAACGGGGTTGGTGAGCAAGTTGGCCAGGGCCACCGCCGGCAGGTCGGACCGCTCCACCCGCCAAACCAGGGCGAAGGCCAGCTCCAGCGCCAGGGTCAGGGCCAGGGAGACGGCCAGGGAGAGAAACAGCTCCATCACAGCCGCCCCCGTTTCAGCCCCAGGACCAGCAGTCCCATGGAGCACAGTGCTCCGGCGGCGTATCCGGCCCTACCGGTGAGC
This sequence comes from Oscillospiraceae bacterium 44-34, assembly GCA_041223805.1. Lineage (GTDB taxonomy): Bacteria > Bacillota > Clostridia > Oscillospirales > Oscillospiraceae > Lawsonibacter. The sequence goes on from JBCLQX010000019.1 coordinate 27,906, forward strand.
AGCGGGGGCCAGCCCAGCCAGGAGGGCAGAAAGCCCAGAAACAGTGCGAAGGTCAGTGTCCCGAAGGCCAGCCCCGGCGGGAGCAGACGGGCCGCCGCCCAAAGGGTGATGGGCATGGTCATGTTGAAGAGAAGGACCGCCGCCGTCCCCGCCCAGGGGGAGCCGCTGAGGAGGAAGAGGACCGCCGACAGCCCCAGGGACAGTGCGGACGCCCGGACCATGCCCAGCCTGTCCCCCAGAAAGCCCCCGGCCGCCTTGCCCAACACCAGGGCGCACACCACCCCAAAGGCCCAGCTCCCCTTCTTCCAGGGGAAGGACATCACCATCCCCAGGTAGGAGCGCAGCACCACCACCAGGAAGCAGCAGGCCAGAACCGGTACAACGTTCCGGTCCGGGGCGGGCCCCTCCTTCAGGATGGGCGCCCGGTCCTCCGTGAGGAGAAGGGCCAGGGCAAAGAGGAGCAGTCCCGCGGCGGTCAGCCAGCCGGGAAATCCGTCCCGCTGCCCCAGCAAAGTACCGAAGTAGATGCCGAAGGCCCCCGGAGACACGAAGACCCCCAGGGGTGCGGCCCGGTCTCCCCACCTCCGGAGGGTGTAGACCCCGCCGCCCACATGGAAGCAGGCGTTGCCCAGCCCCGCCGTCACTGCGGCGGCAAGGGGGAGAGGGGCCAGGGCCCAGCCCCCTGCCATCAGGCCGCAGCCTAGAGCGGCCACTGGTCCCTCACGGTCCAGCCGGTCTGCCAGCAGGCCAATGGGCATCTGAAGGGCGAAGGCACAGAAGTTATACAGCAGCACGCACAAAGCCCACTCCCCCGTTCCAGACAGCTGGGAGAACATCAGCAGAGCGCAGGAAAAGTCCACCCAGAAGTGCCCGGCGGCATAGAGGCTCGCCATTTTCATCCGCTCCACCTCCTCCCGGTTGCCTCTCGTCTATATAGACGCAGAAAAACACCCGGGGTCACGGGAAAAAATATTTTTTCTCACAGGAACAGCCGGGCCTGGAGGTGCTCCTCGTCCATGACCTCCAGCCCCGCCTCCCGCAGCAGCTGGGCGGCCACCCCCCAACCGGGGATCACGGTGTGGGTGAAGGTGCCGTCGTAGACCTCCCCGCAGCCGCAGGAGGGGGACCGGGCCTTCAAGACGGCCACGGTGCAGCCGTTGGCTTTGGCGAGCTCCACCGCCCGCTCCGCCCCCGCCCGGTACTGGGCGGTGACATCCTGTCCGTCCTCCGTGACTACCCGGCCGTCGGGCTGGAGCTCAGCGGGGCTCCGGGGCACGTCCAGCCCGCCCAGCACCTCGGGACAGACAGGGATCAGGTTGTGTCCCGCCCGGTGCAGCTCGATGATTTGCCGGTCCAGGCGGCTGGCCCCATCATACCGGCAGGGCTCCCCCAAAAAGCAGTGACTGACTAAGATATTCATGTATGTCCCTCCTACGAAAAGCGGCCCGCCTGCCGGCGGGCCGTTTTAGACACAACTCAGTGGGTCAGGTAGTACCTGACCAGGGTCTGGAGCAGCTCGTCCCGGTCTGCCTTGCGGATCAGCGCCCGGGCGTTGTTGTGGTTGGTGATATAGGTGGGGTCCTCAGACAGGATATAGCCCACGATTTGATTGATGGGGTTGTAGCCTTTCTCCTGCAGAGCCTGATACACCGTGGTCAGGATGGCCTTGATCTCCATGTCCCGCTGGTCACCCAGACTGAATTTGCGGGTATAGTCCATCTCTCCCATATTTGTACCTCCCAAACGTATCTTTTTGCTTAGTGTACTCCAAAACTTTGCCGATGTAAAGAGCTTTGACGAAATTTAATACAAATGAAATATTTCACGCCTCCGTCATGGCCGCCGCGGCCACCTGGAACAGGGCGGACAGCATCGCCGCCACAAACACATACTGCACCCCCCAGGTGTGCCAGATCATCCCCATCACCGGAGAGGCGATAATGGCCATCACATGGTCCACACTCAGCCCCACCGACAGGGTCCGAGTGACCTCGCCAGGGTCCAGGGCGATGGAGCGCATCATGTAGGAGTGAACCATGTTGAACTGCTCAAAGAGGACGCACAGCACATAGGCCCCGTATACCAGCCAGGTCAGTGGGTCGCTTAGGCCAAAGCTCCCCCCAGCCAGCATCCCGGCCAGCCATCCCATTATCGAGAAGCTGACGGCGATGTATACGGCCTCCACCAACAGCATTTTCTTCACACCCAGCCTGTCCAGCAGCCTGCCGATGACGGGGGCCAGCCAGGTCCCCGCCAGATGGACCGCAATGGTGAGCAGGGCCACGGTGTCCGCCCCCTGCCCCAGCAGGTTAATGATGACCCAGGGGGCAAAGACGATCTTGATCCGCTTCTGACAGCCGTAGGCCAGGGTGACCATGTAATAGGGCATGTACCGCTTGCGGAAGAGGAGCTTGTGGTTTTTGACCCCCTCCCCCCGAGGCATGGCGCGGACCATCATGACCAGCAGCACGACGGCCGCCGCCGTCGTCACCGCGCCCAGGGCAAAGGGCAGGATGGTCCCGCTCCGGAAGCTGAAAAAGCCCGTCCGGAAGCCGAAGAATACCAGCACCGCCGCCGCCATGGAGAACAGGGTATTGACCCCCTTGAGCTTCCCCAGGGTCTCCCCCACCTTCCCCTTCTCGGCCAGATCCATGGAGATGGCGTCGTTAAGGGGCATAAACAGATGCATCCCCAGAGAGTGGATAAACAGGAAGGCCAGCATGGTCCCGTAATCCGGGGACATCCAGCCCATGACGACCAGCCCCACCAGTACCAGCACCTGGGCCACAACCGACATCCAAATGTTGCCCAGAAAGCCCAGCGCCGCCACCAGCACCATGCACAGGATGCCGGGACTTTCCCGGGGAATCTCGATGAACCCCCGCTGAACCGAGTCGATGTGAAAGACCTCGTTGAAGTAGTTGGAAAAAATGTTGCTCCCCAGCCCGTTGGCCAGTGCGGTGAGGGCCAGTACCGCTGCGAAAAGGCGGACCGCCTGTTGGCGTTTTTGTTGGGTCATAATACAATCTCTCTTTCCTTTAAGGCCCCCTTGCTAAAGGGGGCTGTCACGGCGAAGCCGTGACTGGGGGATTCTGTTTCATAAAACGTTCCCTTTGTTAGAATCCCCCCGCCCCCTGTGGGGGCGCCCCCCTTTCACAAGGGGGGCTTATAAAGTATCCTCCTCCGCCCGGTCCAAGGCGTCCTCTGTGTCGAAGGGCGGTTCGTCCGCCGGGGCGGGGACCGGAGCGGGAGGTGTCAATGTATCGCCGGGAGTGGTGATGCCCTGGCGGTACTTCATCTCCTGCCACTGCTCCTTGGTGACAAGCAGCTGCCGGGGCTTGGAGCCCTCAAAGGGGCCCACAATGCCCTTCTCCTCCAGCTGGTCCACCAATCGGGCGGCCCGGGCGTAGCCCAGCTTCAGCCGCCGCTGGAGCATGGACACCGAGGCCTGCCCCGTCTCCACCACCACCTCGGCGGCGGCGTCGATGAGCTCGTCAAACTCGCTGCTTACATCCTCGGGGACGGAGCCGCCCACGCCCTTGGAACCCTTGTCCTTCTCGGCGGCGTTGTGTTCGATCTCCTCCATCACGGCGTTGTCGTACTGGGCCGCACCGCTGTTCTGCTTGACGAAATTCACCACAGCGGCCACCTCCGGGTCGGAGATGAAGCAGCCCTGAACACGGGTGGGCTTGCCGGAGCCCAGAGGGGCGAAGAGCATATCGCCTCTGCCCACCAGCTTCTCCGCGCCCTGGGTGTCCAGAATAATCCGGGATTCCATGGCGGAGGCCACGGCGAAGGCAATTCTGGACGGAATGTTGGCCTTCATCAGGCCGGTGATCACGTCGGCGGAGGGCCGCTGGGTAGCAATCACTAGGTGCATCCCGGCGGCCCGGCCCATCTGGGCCACCCGGCAGATGGATTCCTCCACCTCCTTGGCGGCCACCAGCATCAGGTCGGCCAGCTCGTCGATGAGGACCACAATGGCCGGCATCTTGTCCACACCCTCGGTGCGGGCGGCGTAGGCGTTGTACTCCTCCAGCTTGCGCACCCCCACCTCGGAGAAGGCGCGGTAGCGCTTCATCATCTCGGTGACGGCCCACTGGAGGGCCCCGGCGGCCTTCTTGGGGTCGGTGACCACAGGGATGAGCAGATGGGGGATGCCGTTGTAGATGCCCAGCTCCACCATTTTGGGGTCCACCATGATGAGGCGGACCTCCTCCGGGGTGGCCTTGTAGAGCAGAGAGGTAATGATGGTGTTGGTGCACACCGACTTACCTGATCCGGTGGTGCCGGCAATGAGCAGATGGGGCAGCTTGCCGATGTCGCCGATGATGGCCTGTCCGCTGATGTCCTTGCCCACGGCGAAGGAGGTTTTGGACTTGCTGCCTGTAAAGCTGGTGGAACCGATGACCTCGTGAATGCTCACCGGGGAGACCACCTTGTTGGGCACCTCGATGCCCACCACGGAAATTTTGTCGGGGATGGGAGCGATGCGCACGCCAGTGGCTCCCAGGGCCAGTGCGATGTCGTCGGCCAGGTTGGTCAGCTTGTTCAGCTTGACCCCCTGCTCCAGGGCCAGCTCATACCGGGTGACCGACGGCCCCCGGACCACATTGATGATGTTGGCGTCGATGCCGAAGGAGTGGATGGTGTCCCCAAGCCGCTGCCGGTTGGCGTTCAGCTCGCCCAGGGCCTCCCCCCCGATCTCCCCTCCGCTCTCCCGGAGCAGGGACAGGGGCGGATACTGATAGGGCGGAATCTCCTGTCCCATAGCCTGCTGGATCTCCTGGTCCAGCTGCGCGGCCTCGCTGGCCGCCTCCTTGGCGGTCACCTTCTCCAGGGCAGACGCCCGCGCCGCGGGAGAGGCCGGCGGCAGAGGGGCCTCTGGAACAGGGGCCGAAGGCTGGGAACTGGCGTTGAACGCGGGAGAGCTGAGCCGGCTGTCAGCCGGCTGCTCTTCCTGTACACCCGTATCCTGCAAGGAGAGGGCGTCCGTTTCTGCGGGCGGTACATCGGTATTTTGCGGGCAGGCGGGAGACGTCCCTGCGGCGGGAGCGGCGCGTCCCGGAGCAGTGATGGGCTCCGGCTTGGAGATGCCGGGAAAATCCGGGGCCGGACGGGAGAGCGGCTCCTCCGGTTTCTCCGGATGGGCCAGCGTCTCCTGGGCCTGCGCTTCCTCCTGCGGCCGCAGCAGCTGGTCGGGAGAAGGCACCCGGGGGCTGCGGTTGAAGAATCCCTTCTTTTTCTTCTCCTCTCTGGGCGGCTCCCTGTCTGCCGGAGGGCCATCGTCCACCGGTATGTCGATGGCGGCCCGTGAGGCGGTCCGGGGCCTGGACGGAACGGGTTCCTCATAGCGGGGCTCCCGTTTCCGGCGGGGAGCAGGCTCAGGCTCGGGCTCGTACTCATAGCGGGGACGGCTGAAAATCCAGTCTGCCACATCCATCACCGTGCGGTTGAAGGCGGTCAGCCCCATGAGCAGCCCGGCCAGCAGCGAGACGATCGCCGCTCCCATTCTGGTGAACAGGGAGACAAAGCCCTGTCCCATTACGCCCCCCAGGCCGCCGCCGGACTGTAAAGCTTTTCCGCTTTCCACCAGCGCCCCCCACAGCTGTCCGTTCCACTCCAGGGGCTGGGCCAGCAGGGCGTGGAAAAAGCATGAGAATATCAGAGGCAGCAACAGAGTGCAGGTCACCCGCAGCCGCACCGGGCGGCCCCGGTGGAACATAAGGATATAGGCCGCCATCAACAGGGCGGGCGGGGTCAGCCAGAAGCCGTAGCCCATCAGCCCCTTAATCAGGCCGCAGAACAGGTCGATGAAGATAGCCTCCATATTGAAGTAGCCGAAGCTGGAAAATATCGCCAGCAGAAAGCAGACCACCGCCCCGATCTCCCGGCGGTAGGGCTGTCCGGGCGGTGGGGCCTGCCGGCCTTTGGCGGCGCTTTTCCCGGAGGGCGCGGTCCGGCGGCCTCCTCCGCCGCTGGAGGAGACACGGCTCCCGCCGGAAGCCGTCCTGCTCCCCCCTGTTTTCTTCTGTGTTGCCATATGTACATCGTTCCTTTCCGGACTTTGTGAAGACCGCTGTCCTCAGCGGCCTGCTTTTCGTCAGGCTCCTGCCGGAAGCAGCGTCCAGCCCATGATGTTCAGCAGGAGGAACAGCGCGCCCGCCCCCCAGCAGTAGAAGGCGAAGGCCCCGAAGCGGCCCTTGCTGGCCAGCAGCTTCACCAGCTGGATGGAGAAATAACCCACCACTGCGGCGATGCCCATACCAAGCAGATATTTGGGCAGATTCTCCTTGGGAAAGCCCCCCTCCATCTCCATCACGTCCAGCACCTTCAGCAGGGTGGCCCCCAGCACGGCGGGCAGGGACATGAGGAAGGAATACCGCACGGCAAACTTTCGATCAAAGCCCCGGACCATCCCAGTGGAAATGGTGCAGCCGGAGCGGGACAGCCCGGGCACTGTGGCCGCTCCCTGTGCGATGCCCACCAGAAGCACGTCCAGAAGGGTGGCGCTGCGCACCGTCTTATGCCCCCTTGCCATCTGGTCGGAGAGAAACAGGATGCAGCCCGTCACCAGCAGGGCGCAGGCGACGAAAACGGGGTTGCTCCCCAGGGCCTCCACCTTGTCCTGAATGGGCAGTACCAGAAACAGGGGCAGGGTGCCCACAATAATCAGCAGCACCATCCGCCTGGCCTCCGGCGGATGCCCCCTGCGGGCCTCACGGGAAAACATGTCCCCAAAAAAGCGGAAAAACTCCACGATCATCTCCCAGATGTCCTGCCAGTAGACCACGCACACCGCCAGCAGGGTGGCGAAGTGGAGCAGGACGTTAAACAACTGGTCTGGTTCGGGCATCCCGAAAAAATGCTGAAACAGAGTCAGGTGGCCCGAACTGGAGATGGGCAGAAACTCAGACACACCCTGGACAAAGCCCAGGATGGCGGACATAAAATAGGTCAAAGCTGTTGTACCCCCTAAAATGGGCAGATGCCCATAAAATCACTAAATATTATATTATCACAAGCCGGGGAAAAATTCCAGTGTTTTTATTTATGAGGAAGTGTTCTGCTTTGTAGGGGTGCACACTTTGCGCCCTTACATGAAAATCCGCGAATGGGACACTCCATGTTGTATGATGTTATGCAAATTAAAATAGCGGGGTCTCCCCCGCCATTTTACTGTTTTTTCTCCTCGATCATCCCATACAGGCACTCCAGCGCGTCGGACAGGCCGCCGATTCGGTCGATGAGGCCCAGCTCCACCGCCTCCTCGCCGTAGATGACGCTGCCCACGTCGGCGGCCAGCTCTCCCGTCTGGAGCATCAGCTTTGTAAAGGCTTCCCGCTTCACACGGCTGTTGGCGGTGACGAACTGTAAAATGCGCTCCTGAATGCGCTCGAAATAGTAGAAGGTCTGGGGCACGCCAATTACCAGTCCGTTGAGGCGCACCGGATGGATGGTCATGGCGGCCGAGGGGGCGATGAAAGATTTTTTTGCCGACACCGCCAGGGGCACGCCGATGGAATGGCTCCCCCCCAGCACCAGGGAGACGGTGGGTTTGGACATGGAGGCGATCACCTCCGAGATAGCCAGCCCGGCCTCCACGTCTCCCCCGCCATTGTTCAGCAGGATGAGCAGTCCGTCGATCTGCTCACTTCCCTCGATGGTAGCCAGCAGGGGCAGGACGTGCTCGTATTTGGTGCTCTTGCTGGTGGGGGGCAGAAGCTGGTGCCCCTCGATCTGCCCCACGATGGTCAGCACATAGACTGTCCCCCGGTCTGTGCGGATGATTGACGACCCAAAGTCCTCGATTGGATTTTCGGTGATCTGCTCCTGTTCTTCGTCCATGGGATAACCCCTCCTTTTTCTGCTATAGTCTGCGCAAAAAGGGAGGTTTTACCCACAAAAAGCCGCTCTACTTTTCGTAGGTTGCATTTTTTCCGCCTTTGCGCTAGACTTGTGGCAAAGAAAGGGGTGAATTGCATGGACACCGAACGATTTGCGGCCTTTATTACTCAGCTGCGGAAGAAGCGGGGCCTGACCCAGAAGGAGCTGGCCGACCGGCTGAACGTCACCGACAAGGCGGTAAGCAAGTGGGAAACAGGCAAGGGCTTCCCCGACCTGAAGCTGCTGGAGCCGCTGGCCCGGGAACTGGGGGTGTCCCTGGTGGAGCTAATGCAGGGGAGACGGCAGGAGGCAGACACCCTCACCGTGGCCGAGGCGGATGCGGCGGTGTCCCAGGCCATGGGCCAGTCAGAGAAAACCACCGCCCGGCGGTATCTTCGGCTGTTCCGGTGGTTCCTCACTGGCGGCGGAACTCTGAGTCTGCTGTGGCTGTTTACCACCTTTTTCGGCCAGGTATGGGTGGAGCTCTACGAGGCTCTTTTTCTGACGGACTATGGGATCATCGGCGGAGCTGACGGCCCCACCGCCATCATAACTGCCACCCGCACGCTCAACCCTCTGGAAACCTTTTTCTCCCTGGGCGTCCCCCTTCTCCTGCTCACCGTCTGCGTCGTCCTGGCCGTTAAGGTCTGGCGGCTGGAGAAGAAATTGAAGTGATATTGAAAGGAGTTATCCTATGACTTTTCATTCCAAACATATTTTTGCGGTCCTGCTCTGTTTTGCCTTGTTTTCTTTGACTGCCTGCAGCCCCGCTGAAAAGCTGGTTTTCGAATTAGACGCCGAGCTGATCTGGACCGAATCCGACCAGTGGCCCAACAACGAATTCACGCGGAATATTCCTCAGCCAGTAACAGGGACCCCTGTCCGCTATTCCCAAGGTACCTCCTCTAATTATGGTTTTTTCAGCCTGGAGCTGTCTGACATTCCCCTGGAGGACTGCAAAGCATACCTGCAGGCGATAGAGGATGCCGGCTTCTCCCCCATTTCCGAGCTTGAGGAGGAGCCATCCCCCGGCTCTGTCTCTATCGCAAATGTCTATTTAAAGGAAGAAACCGGCCTCAGTCTGGCCTATTCCAGCGGGGCGGAAGGACTTATGCTTTACATCTCAAGACCAATTTCAAACGCTTAATGAAAGGGAAAAAGGCCTGCCAGCTGGCAGGCCTTTTCTCTTTACAGCGCCTCAAATACCGCCTTCATGCCCTTAAAGGTCATATAGCAGTCCAGCTTGCCCACCGTCTCGAAGGGGGCGTGCATGGACAGGACAGGGACGCCGGCGTCCAGGGTGTCGATGTCCCGCTCAGCCATATAGGCGGCCACGGTGCCGCCGCCGCCAGCATCCACCTTGCCCAGCTCGGCCATCTGCCAGACCACGTTAGCGCTGTCCAGCACCCGGCGCACCCGGGCCACCACCTCGGCGGAGGCGTCAGAGGCTCCGGACTTGCCCCGGGCTCCGGTGTATTTGCACAGGCCCATACCGTAGTTGACAAAGGCGCTGTTGCGCTTCTCATACACATCGGCGAAGTTGGGATCGTAGGCGGCGGTCACATCGGCGGACAGGCAGAAGGACCTCTCATAGCAGGCCCGCAGAGGAACCCCCTGGGCCTCGCACAGGTCGGTCATAAAGGTATCGAAAGCGGCGGACTTCATGCCAGTGACCCCCTCGGAGCCGATCTCCTCCTTGTCGGCCAGCATGCAAACAGCGGTGTGCTCCGGTGCGGTGAGCTGGAGGATGGCGGCCAGGCAGGCGTAGGCGCACACCCGGTCGTCGTGGCCGTAAGAGCCGATGAGAGAGCGGTCAAAGCCGATGTCCCGGGCGTTGAAGGCGGGGACGGCGGACAGCTCCGCGGAGATGAAATCCTCCTCGGTGATGCCGTACTTTCGATTCAGAAGTTCCAGCGCGGCCAGCTTCACCCGGTCCTTGCCCTCGTCGTCCGCCAGGGGGCGGCTGCCCACCAGAATGTTCAGGCTCTCGGCGGGAATGGCCTCCCCCAGCGGCTTTTTGGACTGCTCCACCCCCAGATGGGGCAGCAGGTCGCCGATTGTGAACAACGGGTCGTTGGGGCCGTTGCCCACCGACACCCGAATGGTCTGTCCCCCCTTCAAAACCACCACCCCGTGGAGCTCCAGAGGGATGGTCACCCACTGATATTTGCGAATGCCCCCGTAGTAGTGCGTCTTGAGATAGGCCAGCTCCTCCGCCTCATAGAGGGGGTTCTGCTTCAAATCCAGGCGGGGGGAATCAATGTGAGCCGCACCGATATATGCCCCCTCCGACAGGGGCTTTTTCCCGATGACCGCCAGGGTGACGGCCTTGCCCCGGTTCACCCGGTAGACCTTGTCCCCCGGCTTCAGCTCACCGCCCCGGACATAGGGCCGGAAGCCGGCGTTCTCCGCCAGGGCAATGGTCCGGTCCACACACTCCCGTTCTGTCTTGCCTGCGTCCAGAAACTGCTTGTAGCCGGTGCAGTAGGCCTCCATGGCCTCCAGCTCGCCGGGGATCAGCCGGTCATAGCCGTTCTTTTTCTCGTACAGCAGCGCCTTGCGCAGCTGCTCGCCCCGGGTTTGTTCCTTCTTTTCCTCACTCATAATGAGACCTCCTTCTAGGTTGTTATGTGAATTATACAGAATTTCTCGCAATAATTCCCGCGCCTTTTGCGAAAATTCATCCGCACTGGAACAGTCATTATATAAAGTATAGTCACAGTTTTGGATAAAATACGCATCCGGCCGCTGGGCCTTCACCCTCGCCCAGGCGTAGTCCTCTGAAATGCCCTCCCGGGCCATGATGCGCGCCACCCGCGCCTCGGGTGGCGCCAGGACGGCCACTGTGATATCGCACATCTCCCCCAAGGGGCTCTCCAGCAGAGCGATGGCGTCCACAGCGGTGAGCACCCTTCCCTGTTCTCTCTGCTCCTCCAGCAGGGCCTTTGTCCGGGTCACCACCGCCTCCCAAGCAATGGCGTTGAGGGTCTCCAGCTTTCCCGGGTCATGAAACACCATTGCCCCCAGCTTCTTCCGGTCGATGGCCCCTGCCTCATCCCGAAGTGGACCGAACTCTCTCTCCAGCGACAACTGTAAAGCAGATTCACCTTTCAGCAATCCGTGGTAGACGGCGTCGCAGTCGATAACTCCGCCGCCCAACTTTTCCACCTCACGGAGCAGAGTTGTCTTCCCCGCCCCGGTGGGGCCCGTAATGCCCAAATTAAGCATAGTCACTTTCTCCTCTGCTTCCATAGCTCATAGAGAGTCGCCCCGAATATAAAAATCAGATATCCCAGCAGGATGAGCCCCGCCGGAAGCAGGACAAAACAAATCACCAGCCGGCCGGCGATACCCCAGAAAGCGGCCTCTACGATTCCTCCCATCTCCGCGCCCCCTCAGTAATAGCCTTTCACGCCCCGCATCTGAAGCAGCCGCGCCAGCTTTCGGGCCTGGGCCTGGTTCCAAAATGGGATGAACAGGGAGATAAGCGGAATACTGTCATTCCGCTCCAGCTCATCTCCCCGGACCAGCCTGGCCCCCCGGCAGTACCATAGGCATTGGAGAACATACAGCGCCAGCAGCCCCGACAAGATCCCCTTCACCCCGCAGTAATCCAAGAGGTTGTTTCGGGAGGAGGTAAGCCCGCCGACGAGCAGGGAGACCGGCAGCCCGAAAGAGGCCATAAAAAGGACCGCTCCAGCCATCCCCACCAGCCACACCGCCCCCGCCACGCCCATGGCGCTCCCCCGTTCCAGGAGGACCTCCGGAGCCTTCGGCTTCTCCTCCCGCAGCAGCACGTAAGCCGCCAGCAGGAGCTTGGCAAACACCCATGCCACTGCTGCCGGTGTGGCGCCGTCCAAGCCGTAATCGTCCCAGAACAGCAACTCCACATAGCTGCAAAGCAGTGGGAGAAACAGGGCGGCCAGCGTTTTGGCCGCACTTCCCCGCAGACTGATCCGCCCGGTGAGATCCATCACCAGCAGCACCAGGCACACACCGGGGACGGTCCAGTTCCAAAGCCCCGCCTCACGAACTCCGTACATCACCATTCCCAAGAGCAGATAGAGTATCCCGGCGGCAGTGTGCGCCGCAAAATAGAAAATCCAAAGCAGGTTTGCCCAATTCATACCTTCCACTCCTTTCCATAGCACCAGCATAGTGGAAAGCGGGGCAGTGTGCAAGGGGTTTTGGACAGTCGGTTATTTTTGCGGGATAATCGGTCAAACTTGAATAATATGGAAGCCAGACGCCTTGCTCAGCCGGTTGACCACAGCCAGTCCGATTCCGGCGTTGTCGGGGCATTGTGCCCAGATACGCTTGACGCCGCTGTTGTCCATGGCCCGTAGAGCACGGAAGAGCCGCCGGGCCTGCTCAAACCGGTCCATGGACCCGCCCAGCCGTTCCACAGGGTGGTCCTCAAACCAGTGGGCAAATTCGTTGAAACAGATGACCCCCTCCCAGTAGCTGTCGGAAATATGATCCAAAATATATTCCGCGCTGCGCAGAGGGTCCCCGCTCACCACAGTGACCGGGGCTTTTGGTGCATAATGGCGGTATTTCATGCCGGGGGCCCGGGGCTTCTCCCCCTCCCCCAAGGGTTGGACTACGGCAGGGTCCACCTCCACCTCCTTGAGCGCATCCCGCAGTTCCTCCAGAGAGACGCCGCCGGGACGCAGCAAGCACGGCGGCGTACAGGTCAGATCAATGATGGTGGATTCCACCCCAACCTGACAGTCGCCGCCATCGAGAATGGCGTCAATTTTCCCATTCATGTCATCCAGCATATGCTGAACGGTGGTCGGACTTGGCTTGCCGGAGGTGTTTCCCGACGGAGCGGCGACAGGCACGCCCACCGCCCGGATCACCGCCCGGCAGATGGCGTGAGCCGGGCACCGCATCCCCACCGTGTCCAGCCCCGCAGTGACCACGTCGGGAATTATCCGGGGGCCGAGGTGGGTGCAGGAGCACACCGGGCCGTTTTTCAGATCCTCCAACTCCTGTGGGGTGCGTCTTTTGCACCGGAGGATCATGGTCAGCGGCCCGGGCCAAAACCTCTCCGCCAGCCGGTAAGCTGTGTCCGGAATATCCTCACAGTACCGCTCCAGCCAGGAGGGGTCCGGGATATGGAGGATCAGGGGGTTGTCCTGGGGCCGGCCCTTGGCCTGGAAAATGCTGCGTACCGCTATGGGGTCCAGCCCGTTGGCCCCCAGGCCGTACACCGTCTCGGTGGGGATGCCCACCAGCCCGCCGGCCTTGATAATCTCAGCGGCATGCTTGGTTTCATTACATGTCAAGAGTTTTGTTTTCATCATATTCCATCCGCTTTGTATCAAATATTTTATCCAATAGCAGAGATAAAATCAGCATTTTGTTCTCATTTTAGGATCAGCTCCGTCAGGTCCTCCGGGGTCTCCACGATAAAATCCGCTCCCTCGGCCTCCAGCTCGGCCCGGGTGCGGAAACCCCACAGCACGCCGCAGCCGGTAAGGCCGCCGTTTTTTGCGGTCCATATGTCCACATTGCTGTCCCCCACGAAGAGGGTGTTCGTCGGGACGGCCCCCAGCTTCTCCATCAGTTTACGCAGCAGGGTGGGGTCTGGTTTCACAGGCAGATCGGGCAGCGCCCCCTGAACAGCGGTGAAAATTCCCGGGTAATACCGATCCACCACCGGTCGGGCGGCTTCGTGGGGCTTGTTGGACAGCACCGCCAAAGTCAGCCCTGAAGCCTTGAGCCGTGCCAGCGCCTGAGGCATCCCGGCATACACCGTGGTCTTATCCTCCTTATGGGCGTTGTACCGTTCTGTAAACTCCGCCAGGGTCACCCGGCGCAGCTCTTCGGTAATCTCTACGCCCGGCGGGACCACCCGCTCCAGCAGCTTGGGCGCACCGTTGCCCACAAAGTATTTATACTCCTCCACACTGTGGGCGGTCCAGCCATGTTGGGCACATACCCAGTTTACAGCGGCGGCCAGGTCCTCCAGGGTGTTGAGGAGGGTGCCGTCCAGGTCAAAAATGATGTGTTTATACATATTATTCGTAGACCCCGATTTCCATACAGCCGATCTCCACAGTGGTGTCTCTGGGGAACTCCGCCCGCTGGAGGTAGGCCTTCACCGCCATCTGGGCGTGCTTGGGATTGGCCCGCTCATCCTCCAGGTCCAGGTCAATGCGACCGGCCTCACCGCCGCAGACCGCGCCCACATCGTCCAGCACCTCGTTCAGCTCCCCCACCACGTCGTGGAGGTCCTTCCCCTCGGGGAGGGATTTATAATGGATATACATTTCCATGGTTGTTTCTCCTTATCAATTAGTTTTGCTCCTTCAGCAGCTCCGCCTGGTGGTCAGCGGCCAGGGCATCGATGATCTCGTCCAGATCGCCGTCCATCACCTGGTCTATTTTATACAGCGTCAGGCCGATGCGGTGGTCGGTAACTCTCCCCTGGGGGAAGTTGTAGGTGCGGATGCGCTCGTTGCGCATACCGGACCCCACCTGACTGCGGCGCTGAGCGGTGTACTCGCTGGATATCTTCTCCTGCTCCTCCTCATACAGTCGAGAGGCCAGAATGCGCATAGCCTTGTCCCGGTTCTGGAACTGACTGCGCTCCTGCTGGCATTCCACCACCGTGCCGGTGGGCTTGTGGATGAGCCGGACTGCGGAGGAGGTCTTGTTCACATGCTGTCCCCCCGCCCCTGAGGAGCGGAAGACCTGCATTTCGATATCGGAGGGGCTGAGTTGGACATCTGCCGTCTCCATCTCCGGCAGAACAGCTACCGTCACCGTGGAAGTGTGAACCCGGCCGCCGGATTCGGTCTCAGGCACCCGCTGGACCCGGTGAACACCGCTCTCAAACTTAAATCGAGACCATGCGCCCTCCCCCTCAACCGTAAAGACGATTTCCTTTACACCTCCCAACTCCGTCTCACTGGCAGAATCAACCTCAGTGTGCCACCGTTTGGCCTCCGCATACATGGCGTACATCCGGAACAAAGAGTGTGCGAACAGGGCCGCCTCCTCCCCGCCCACGCCGGCGCGGATCTCCACGATCACGTTTTTGCCGTCGTTGGGATCCCTTGGCAGCAGAAGGATCTGGAGCTCCCGTTCCAGCCGGGGCAGATCGTCCAGGGCCTGCTGGAGCTCCTCCTGGGCCAGCTCCCTCAGCTCCGGGTCGGACATCATCTCCTCTGCCTGGGCCTTGGCGTCCAGGGTTCGCCGGTAGATGCGGAAGACCTCCACCAGGGGCTGGAGCTCCGACTGCTCCTTGTTCAGCCTGGCCACCAGCTCCGGGTCGGAGTAGGTCTCCGACGCCCCCAGCTGGGCCTCGATTTGACTGTATTTCGCCTCAATGGCGTTCAGCTTGTCCAGCATGGACAGACCTCCTTCTCTCTCATCCCGCCCGCAGGCGGTAAGGCTCCTTTGGGGTGCCCTCTAGGGCGTGTCTGTCCGCCCTGTCAAGTAGTCCAGGCTTACACCGAAAAAGTCAGCGATACTAATCAAGTTGCCCATTCCAGGCTCCGATTTTCCGTACTCATACGTCTGATAAACGCGGGAGGAAACACCGATTTCTTTAGAAAGTGCAACCTGGGACAGACCCCTATCTTTCCGAAGTTGAATCAGCCTCTTAGAAAAAATTGACATTTTTGTCACATCCTCTTGACAACGATGTATTCATCGCTTATTATAGTATTACGATGAATACATCGCAACATTTGCTTGGGAGGTATCACTATGGAATCCTTACTGGAAGCCCTCTATCACTACGCCCTGAAATACCGATTTGACGGCTGTATTCTCTCCGGCCAGGACGAGAGACAGGAAAACGAAAAAATGGTACGTCTCGCACGGGAGGAACTGAACGCTAACGGGCTACACGACGCGGCGGAGCGGCTGGAGGATGGGCTTGCCGTCCTCAACTGTCTGGACCGTCAGGGGGCTTTCCGGGCGGGCCTGTCCATCGGACTGGAACTGAGCCGTCTCTAGCGATCCAGCACAAAAGATTTTACCAGTGCAATGGGCTCCCGGATATACATTTTCAGCCGGGACGGAAGATGGCTGGAGGGAGCGGCAAGAACGGAAACGTTTTCATATCCCACCCGTCCGGCCAGCATCCTGGCCCGGGTGAGGTGGAAGCCATTGGAGACAATCACCACGCCGGCCTTCAGGTCCATTCCAGCCTCCTCCAGACACCGGGCGCTAAAGCTCAGATTCTGCCAGGTGTTATGTGACATGGTCTCCAGGATGATATGTTCCCGGGGAAAGCCGTGTTCCACCAGATAGTCGGCCATACCCTGGGCCTCGGTGTCGGGCTCGTTGCTCCCCCGCCCGCCGGACACCACCACCGTCATGTCCGGATGATTCTCCAGATATTCCAGCGCCTTGTCCAGCCGATCCTGGAGCATCCAGGAGGGCCCCCAGTCCTCCAGCTTACAGCCTAAAATAATCATCACCTGGGGGTCGCCTGCGACGCTGTCGTGAGAACCGGCCAGCACCAGCCCCAAAAGTGTCCCGAAGCACAGGACGCCTGTCAGTGTCAGAGCCAGGAAAATTTTCAGAATCAGAGGGAACCGCCTTCCCCTGCGGCTGTCTGCCTCGATTTTCGGCTTCTGTCCACTCATCCCCGCGCCTCCTCCAGATCTGCTGCCAGCCGTTCCCACACGGCATACAAGTGGGCCAACTCGTCCTCCAGGGCCTCCCGCTGCTGGTAGAGCTCCTGGAGCTTCAAATAATCCGCCGAGGCCTCCTGAATCTCCTGCTCCAAATCGTACATTTTCTCCTCCGCGGAGGCCACCGCACGCTCGGCGGCGTTGACCTCTTTTTCCAGGTTTTTGGTGCCGCCGGGGCGCTTGGGCTTTTCCTTTTTCTCCGGGGGTATGTTTTTCACCGGCGGCGCGCCGGGACCGTCGAGCCCCGCAGCCAGCTTTCCCCGCTCTTTGGCGGACAGATACTCCTGATAGGTGCCCTTGAAATCGGTAATTTTGCCGTCCTCCAGCATCCAGACGCGGGTGGCAAAGCGGTCGATAAAGTAGCGGTCGTGGGAGACGAAAAGCAGATTGCCCTCATACTCCTCCACCGCCTCCTCGATCCACTCCCGGCTCTGGATATCCAGGTGGTTGGTAGGTTCGTCCAGGATAAGCAGGTTAATTTTGCTGTCCATGAGCATACACAGCCGCAGCCGGGACTGCTCCCCGCCGGACAGGGCGGACACCGGCTTGAATACGTCCTCCCCCCGGAATTTGAAGGAGGCCAGCCGGTTCCGGGCGGTCTGGGCAGTGCAGTCCAAGTCATAGAGCATGGTGTCCACCAGGGTGCGCTCCGGGTGGTCGAAGTGGATGATCTGCGGCAGGTATCCTACCTTTACAGTAGGTCCCTTTCTAAGCTTTCCGCCGTCTGGCTCCTCCTCGCCCATGATGATCCTGATGAGGGTGGACTTGCCGGTGCCGTTGTCCCCCAGCAGGGCGATGCGTTCGCCCCCCTCCACCTCCAGATTCACGTCCGCAAACAGCTTCCGCTCCCCGAAGGCCTTTTCCAGTCCCTTGATGGACAGCACCTCGTCCCCCCGGAACTCCCGCTCCCCGAAGCGGACGGCCATCTTCCGGTCCTTTTTGGGCTTGTCCGTCTGGCGGATGCGCTCAATGCGCTTCTCCATGGACTGGGCCCGCTTAAAAATTTTGTCGTTGCCCGAGTAGGCCCAGATACGCAGCTGCTCCGCCGCCTTCTCCAGCTGTTGGATTTTGGCCTGCTCCTTCTCATACTGGCGCAGCTTCTCCTCATACCGCCGCTCCTTCTCCACGGCGTAGAAGCTGTAATTTCCGGAGTAAAACTCCGCTTTTCCCGCCTGAATCTCCACCACCCGCCGGACTACCTTGTCCAGAAAGTAGCGGTCGTGGGAGACGGCCAGGACGGTGCCCTTGAACCGTTCCAGATACTCCTCCAGCCACTCGGTGGCCCGCAGGTCCAGGTGGTTGGTGGGCTCGTCCAGAAGGAGGATGTCGGTGTCCTCCAGAATGAGCCGGGCCAGGTTGACCCGGGTCTTCTCCCCGCCGGACAGCTTGTCGAAGGGCCGTTCCCGCATGTCCAGGGGAATGGACAGGCCGCTGCACACCTTATTTTTATTGGTGTCAGTCTCATAGCCGCCCCCGGCCTGAAAGGCGGCGGACAGCTTGTCGTATCTGGACAGTAAAGTGGGATCGCTTTCCCCCTCAGCCATCCGCTGAGACAGAGCTCCCATCTCCTCCTCCATCTGCCGGAGGGGCGCAAAGGCGG
Source organism: Oscillospiraceae bacterium 44-34 (assembly GCA_041223805.1). Lineage (GTDB taxonomy): Bacteria > Bacillota > Clostridia > Oscillospirales > Oscillospiraceae > Lawsonibacter. The sequence continues at coordinate 46,053 of JBCLQX010000019.1, forward strand.
TGTCCAGCACGTCCTCCACGGTGTAGCCCGCCGGGTAGACGGGGATCTGTGAGATCAGCCCCATCCGCTTGTTGGGGGCCACCACGATGTCCCCCTCGTCGGGATGGACCTCACCTGTCAGAATACGCAGGAAGGTGGTCTTTCCGCAGCCGTTGGGGCCCAGCAGCCCGACCCGCTCCCCGGCGTCCACCTGGAAGGTCAGCCCGTCCAATATTTTTTTGCCGACCTCGAACTCCTTCACAAGGCCGGATACTGATATGTCGATCATGGTTAGGGTTCCTCGCTTATTTCGTTTTCTCCTCCGCCAGCTTTTTCCATTGGGCCAGCAGCTTGTCCCCGTCGGGACCCAGGGCCCGGTCCAGAACAGCCTGACCGGGGAGCTTCCATTTCTCCCCGTCCAGGGGCACGTCCTCCCAGATGCCGTCTGGAATTTCCACCACCCGGGGCAGGTTCAGCTCCATTCCCCGGCGGCGGGCCAGCTTCAGCAGGGCTATCTCATAGTATCCCAAAGTGGAGCACATCTGCTCATAGCTGCTCCGCATTCCCCGAACGCCGGACAGAATATGCTTGCGCAGGCCGGCAACATCCCGGTCCAGCAGCATCCGGAATACCTCACAGGCCTCCTCCCAGCCGCACCAGGGGTACAGATGGGGCCACAGCTTTTCCTCTTCGGTGGGCGGACGCTTGCTTTTGGTGCCCTGTTCCATCAGAAATTCAGCTTTTTCGTCGTCGCCCCGGACCAGCGCCAGCCAGACCCTGGTTTCCCAGGGGAAAAGCCACACGGCGGTATTGGTCCGCAGCTTGACGGGCCTGTGGTATCGGGCCAGCAGGTGCTCCGCCAGCTGCCAGTCCCCGGCGCAGATGGCGTAAGCGGCGGGGACAAAGAGGTTTTTCGTCATGCTGTTCCGGTAGTCCAGCCATTCAGAGCAGGGCCAGCCCTTCTCTAAAAGGGCGTAGCACCCCTCCTGAGACCGGGCCGCCAGCCAGAGCAGCCCCCGTGTCAGCTCCGTATCCCCCCGGCAGCCGTAGCAGTGCTCCGCGTCCAGATACAGGGACAAGCTCTCACAGTTGTAGAAATCAGCCAGACCTTCTGGCATGGGCCATCGCCTGATGTTACCCTGTTGGTCCAGGCTATCATTTGGCCACCGTTCCTGCCAGGTCAGCCAAGCGTCGTTCTGTTGCAGCTCTTCCTTGATATGATCCCAGGCGTCCAGACCGTCCTCGTCCTTTTCCCGCAGCTTCACAAACCACTCGTCGTAGCGGATGTGGGAGTAGCGGATCTCGCTTTTCTTCTTTGCCGTCCGCTTGAGGGGCTTATAATCCGGGTAATCGGGAAACCACAGGTCTCCCATAATGCTGTCAGCCGTTTCCCCTTTACAGGCATTGACAAATTCCACTTTTTCACTGTTTGGCACCCCGCACAGCCGGGCGCACAGGGCGGTCTGGAAGTCCAGCTCCGCCTGGAACAGGGGGTGGGTAAAATTGCCCTCCTCCCCGCGGGCGGACAGGGCCTGGGCCAGGAACATCAGGTTTCCTTCGGCCAGCTCCCCCGCCGCTTTTTTGTCCTTTTCCCGGAAAATCTCCATCAGCCGCAGGCCGCCGCTGACCGTCAGCGCCGCCACCCGGTCCCAGGGCTGGGAGACGGGCTCCACCGGGCTGTCCTCCAGCAGCAGCCAGAAGTTATCCCCAATGCGCATTCCGGTGGGGACCCCCTTCCAGAGGCGGTCCAGCACCTTACGGACCTCCCTGGCGGCGCCCCACTCCCGCCCTATGGACAGCCGCTCATACACCGGCCACTGGCGCTCCAAGAGGACCACCCCAAAGAGGGCGGTCTTCCAAAAGGCCTGTTTTTTCAGTTCCTTCACCAAAGTGTCCAGGTGGGCGGCGAAGGGTTCACGCTGGTACATCACGGAGATACCTTCTTTCGCAGGCTTGTAAACAGGGGGTGTTTCGTGGTAAAATATCTCATTCAAACTTAGAAATGAGGTCTTTTTATGGAAGCCATCCGCTGGGAAAACAACGCGCTCTATCTCCTGGACCAGACCCGTCTGCCCGCCGAGGAACGCTGGCTGCGGTACACCGAGTACCGGTCCGTCGCCCGGGCCATCCGAAGCATGGTGGTCCGGGGCGCGCCCGCCATCGGGATCACGGCGGCCTATGCTATGGTGCTGGCCGCTCAGGAGAATGTCTGTAAAGGAGATTTCCCTGTCGCCATGTCCCAGGCCAAGGCGGTCCTTGCCGCCAGCCGGCCTACGGCGGTGAACCTGTTCTGGGCCCTTGACCGGATGGAGCGGTGCTGGCAGACCGCCGGTCCCGACCTGCCCCGCCTGGAGGAGGAGGCCCGGGCCATCCACAGGGAGGACATTGAGATGAACGGCGCGATGGGCAAGGCGGGGGCGGAGCTGGTCCCGGAGGGGGCCCGCATCCTAACCCACTGCAACGCCGGGGCGCTGGCTACCGGGGGCTACGGGACGGCCCTGGGGGTCATCCGCGGGGCCCACGCCCAGGGGAAGGTGTCCATGGTCTACGCCGACGAGACCCGCCCCCTGCTCCAGGGGGCCCGGCTCACCGCCTGCGAACTGGTAAAGGACCAGATCCCTGCCACTCTGATCTGTGACGATATGGCCGGCTATCTCATGGCCCAGGGCAAAGTGGACCTGGTGGTGGTGGGCTGTGACCGCATGGCCGCCAACGGGGATTTTGCCAACAAGATCGGCACCTACTCCCTGGCCGTCCTGGCCAAGCACCACGGTATCCCCTTCTACACCGCCCTGCCCTCCTCCACCATCGACCTGAGCATCCCCGACGGCTCCCATATTCCAGTGGAACAGCGGGACGGCCAGGAGGTGGCCTGCTTCGCCGGGGTCCAGACCGGCCCCCTCGGCGTACAGACCTGGAATCCCGCCTTCGACGTGACCCCCCACGACCTGCTCACCGCCGTCATCACCGAGCGGGGCGTCCTCCGCCCGCCCTTTGACCGGAAACTGGCTGCTTTGTTCGTGTAGGGGCGGATATCATCCGCCCGCAGGATGAGGTCTCCCTCTTTGAGGGAGGCTTTTTTATTCGCTAGGGCATGTCTGTTCTGCCGGACAGGTAATCCATACTAACGCCAAAAAAGTCAGCAATACTGATCAGATTGCTCATTTTTGGTTCAGATTTTCCGTACTCATACTCCTGATATATGCGGGAAGAAACACCGACCTCTCTTGCCAGCGCAGTTTGAGAGATTCCCCTACTCTTTCTAAGTTGAATCAACCGTTCAGAAAAAACAGACAATTTTTTTACACCCTCTTGACAACGAATAGTTCTTCGTGCTATTATAGAGACACGAATAAGACTTCGCAATATAAGCCGGGAGGAAATTTTATGGAATCCTTATTTGATGCCCTTTACGCCTACGCAATGACAAACCGTTTCGATACATACTCTCTGCGCGACACAGAGGAGCGGCAAGAAAATGAGAAGATGGTCCGCAACGCAATGGAAGAACTGAAGATACGTGGCATGGGCGATGCGGCCCAGCGCATTGAAGACGGTTTTACGATCCTGGCCTGTCTGGACCGCCACAGCGCATTTTGGGCGGGACTATCCATCGGTATGGAGCTGCACCGCCTCTAACGCTACCCCTCCGCTGTCAGCTCCAACAGCTTGGCGGTGAGCTCCTCCAGCTTCATGCCCCGGGAGGCCTTCACCAGGATAGTACAGTCCGGACGGACCACCTGGGACAGGACGGCTTTGGCCTCCTCCCGGTCCTGACAGTGGAGCACCAGAGGGACGCCTGCATCCCGGGCACCCTGAGCGATGTGTTCCGCCAGCGGACCGATTGCCACAAGGGCATGAATGCCAACCGTACCCAGATACTCCCCCACACCGGAATGGAGGGCGGGAGCGAAGGGCCCGAGCTCCAGCATATCTCCCAGCACCGCCGCTTTATAGCTGCCCTGACTGTCCGCTAAAACGCTGATGGCGGCCCTCATGGACTGGGGGTTCGCATTGTAGGTATCATTTAAAATGGTGATTCCCGCTCCCCGGTGCAGAATATTCATCCGCATCCGGGTGGGGACAAACTGGCCGATGCCCGTTTCAATCTGGTCGGGGGTAAGTCCGAACCGCTCCCCCACCGCGGCGGCGATCAGGGCGGGGTAGATCATGTGCTCCCCCAGAGCGGGAACCTTGACCTCCCGGTCCATGCCCTGGGTGATGAGGCGGCAGTGGATGTGGCTGACGCCGTCCCCGCCGGTGACCTGGGCCCGGCAGGCGCATCCCTCCCCCTGGCCGCAGAAGATGGCCGGGACAGGGGTCCTCCCTCGCAGAGAGCTCAGCAGAACATCATCCCCATTGAGAATCAGAAGGCCGTCCTTTTGGATATAGGGCAACAGCTCACACTTGGCCTTCAGGATGTTCTCCCGGCTGCCCAACCGTTCAATATGGGCGTCTCCAATGTTGGTGATAACCCCCATATCGGGACGGACGACGCCTGCTAGGCAGTCGATCTCTCCAGGGCGGTCCATGCCCATCTCCAGCACGGCAATCTCGTGGCTGGAATCCAGCCGCAGCAGGGTCAGCGGCAGGCCGATGGTGTTGTTGAAATTGCCCTCTGTCTTGAGCACCTTATATTTGACGCCCAGAACAGCGGCCAGCATATCCTTGGTGGTGGTCTTGCCCACACTGCCAGTCACCCCGATAAAGGGGATATGGAACCTGCTCCTGTACCAAGACGCCAGGTCCAACAGGGCCTGTTGGGTGTCAGCCACTCTAATATAGAATTTTCCCGGCAGACAGCCGTCCGGCTCCCGGGCAGTGAGGCAGCCTGCGGCGCCCCCTCTCAGGGCGGAGCTGATGTAGGCATGGCCGTCAAACCGGTCTCCCGCCAAGGGAATAAACAGAGCGCCGGGGTGAATGGCCCGGCTGTCGGTTTCTACCCGTGCAACAGGAAAACTTAGATCGGAAAAACCGTCCAGAAGCCGTCCGTTTACCGCCTGAATCAGCTGAGCCAGCGTAATGGTCTCCATTTACAGTCCCTCCTTGCGGGCCTCCAGGGATTTTTGAATGATCGTGTCGCACAAGTTGCCGTAGTTGATACCCACTGCGGCCGCCTCCTGGGGCACCAAGCTGGTAGGGGTCATGCCGGGAAGGGTATTGATTTCCAGAAAATAGGGGGTTCCATCCTGGGTAACGATGAAGTCGGCCCGGGCATAGACAGAAAGACCAATGGTTTTAAACACCGTCAGAGCCGCGTCGCCCAAGGCTTTCTCCAAGGTATCGGGGATTCTTGCGGGACATACCTCGCTGGCCGCGCCGGGCTGATACTTGTTGGCGTAGTCGTAAAAGCCCTCCTTGGGAATGATTTCAATCGAGGGCAGCGCCTTATCCCCCAGTATCGCCACCTGAATCTCCCGGCCCTGAATATACTGTTCCAGAACGGTGCGTCCGCCCAGCCGAACGCTTTCCTCCAGGGCCAGCCTCAACTGGTCCTTTTTCTTAACGATATGGACCCCGATGGACGAGCCACTGGCAATGGGCTTCACCACCACAGGGAACTTGACCCGCTCCATCAGATCCTCCAGATTCTCCTCCGTGACGGTGACCGTCTCCCACTGTGGGGTTTTCACCTTGTCGGCCACCAGCCGCTTGGTCAGGTCCTTGTCCATGGCGATGGCTGAGCCCAGACAGCCGGAGCCGGTGTAGGGTACGCCCAGCAGATCCAGGGCGGCCTGAATGCGGCCGTCCTCACCGCAGGCTCCGTGGAGCGCCAGATAGACAATGTCCGCATCGGCGCACATTTCAAAAACGCCGGGACCGATGACCGAAGGATTGTCATCCCCCCGCCGGGCCCGCACCTCTTCCAGGTCTGGAGCCTCCCGGCTCACCTTCTTGAAGGAATCGGGCACCGGGGCTACATACAGTCCGCGGCCCGACACAGCCCCATCCAGTCCAAAGAACAGGTCCATCAGCGCTACCTGGTGGCCCCGCTTGCGAAGCGCCTCGCACACCATAGCGCCAGAGGACAGGGAAACGTTGCGCTCCGGGCTTAAGCCGCCCGCCAATACCAGTATTTTCATATCAACACCTCATTATAGAAGTCTATGGGGCATACCAATCACATTTTACCATAGTAAGTTATTCTAACACATCCCTGTCTGATTCTCAACCCGAAGGAGAAAATTTTCCAAGAGATTTGACAACGTCCCATTTTTCCTGTATGATAGTGTCCGCAGTAAGCTGGACAGCCGCGCGGGCGGGGCGAAAGGCCTGCCTGTGAGGAAAGTCCGGGCTCCGCAGGGCAAGGATAACGGGTAACACCCGCCGGGGGCGACCCTAGGACAAGTGCAACAGAGATATACCGCCTCACCCGTCTATGGATGGGTGTGGGCAGCGGGACCGCCGCCTTTGGCGGCCGTTCCCGCTCCTGCATCGAGGTAAGGGTGGAAAGGTGAGGTAAGAGCTCACCCGATGGCGTGTGAAAGCGCCCATCGCTGTAAACTCTATCCGGAGCAACGCCGTGGAGGGACATACAGGCCGGCCCGGCCGTCCCGGGGAGGCGGCTGGAGCGCGTCAGCAATGGCGCGTCGAGATAGATGGCTGTCTTAAAAGACAGAACCCGGCTTACAGGCTTACTGCGATAAAAAACAGCGAGGGACCCTCTATCCCCCGCTGTTTTTTATGCTCATTTTACATTTTTCTTCCCATGCCAAAAAATTCCCTTGACTTTCCACTTGGGGGAAGGTGTATGGTAAACCTGGACTGGGGACGGCGGAGCGGAATCTTTCCCAAATCTTTACGCTTTTCTTTACCGACTCCTTTACCCTTCAACGGTATCGTTTAGGAGCCGGGATCAGGCGGTAAAATTTAATGAAACTTTTATCTTTTCTTCTGAGAAATGTAAGATTTTCCCGCTACAATAATTCCCAGACAAAGACCGGGGCACCGGACTTTAAAAGAACGGGCAGGTCCCGTAAGCAGACATAATGGCAAGGAGGAACACTATGGAAACCACCCAGATACCCGCCCAAGAAACTACGACAGAGCTTGCACCGAAACCAAAAAAGAAATTTCCCGCCCTCCGCCTTCCCCCGAAGCGGAAGAAATGGATCCGCAGAATCGCTGTTCTGGCCGTGATCGCCCTGGGAGCCTACTGGTTTGTGAATCGCTCCGGGCAGGGAGGCGGCGTCCCCGCTATGGGGCAGTACACCCCGGACGCCGTACAGCGCCGGGACCTGACCTCGGCCGTATCCGGGACAGGGACCGTCACCCCCATTGACTCCTACTTCCTCAAGCCCCTGGTCACCGGCGAGGTGCTGGAGGCCCCCTTCGAGGTGGGCGACCGGGTGGAAAAGGGACAGCTGCTCTACCGTCTGGACGCCAAGGATGCGGAGATGAGCATCGCTCAGGCTGAGCTGGCCGTCCGTCAGGCCCGGAAGAGCTACGATGACCTGGCCTCCAACCTCACCGTCCGGGCGGGCGGCAGCGGAGTTGTCCAGAAGGTACTGGTCCAGAAGGGAGACATGGTTTCCCCCGGCACGCCCATTGCCGAAATCGCCGATACCTCCACCCTCACAGTCACCCTGCCCTTCCACTCCGCTGACGCACAGGGCATCGCCGCCGGCCAGGGGGCTCAGGTAACCATTGCCGGCACCATGGAGACCCTGCCCGGCACGGTGGAATCGGTGTCCTCCGCCGACCTGGTGGGAACGGGAGGCGCCCTGGTGCGGCAGGTGAAGATCCGGGTAAGCAACCCCGGCGCGCTCACCGCCGCCAATGCCGCCACCGCCACGGTGGGGGACGCGGCCTGTGCCGGCTCTGCCAATTTTGAGGAGAATCTCCGCCAGACAGTGGTGGCCCAGGCCAGCGGCGAGGTCACCGGGGTGAACGTCACCGCCGGCAGCAAGGTGTCCGCCGGGTCAGCTCTGGCCACCCTGGGCGGGGCCGCCGTCCAAAGCTCTCTGGAGGACCTGTCCATCGCCCTGGAGAACGCAAACCTCTCCCTCCAGCGCTCCCAGGACGCTCTGGAGAACTACACCATCACCGCCCCTATCTCGGGCACTGTGATTGAAAAGAACATCAAGGCCGGGGACAACGTGAACAGCATCGAAGCCGGCGCCCTGGCTGTCATCTATGACCTGAGCTACTTAAAGCTGGAGATGAACATCAGCGAGCTGGACCTGAGCAAGATTGCGGAGGGCCAAAAAGTGGACATCACCGCCGACGCCATCCCCGGCCAGGTCTTTGAGGGCAAAGTGGACCGGGTGAGCATCAACGGCACCACCACCAATGGTTTCACCACCTATCCCGCCACCATCCTCCTGGAGGACTATGGCGGGCTGAACCCGGGCATGAACGTGTCCGCCGACATCGTGGTGGAGCGGGTGGAGAACGCCTTGTCCATTCCCGCATCCGCGGTCCAGCGTGGAGACACCGTGCTGGTACCCCTGGAGGGCTGCCTGTCCCCCGACGGAGCCTCGGTGATCGACCCCACCAAAATGGAGGAGCGGACCGTCACCCTGGGCGGCGGCGACGGGGAGTATGTGGAGATCACCTCCGGTCTGAGCGAGGGGGACACCGTTCTGGTGCCCCTCCAGGCTCAGGGCGGCATGGGCGGCGGAGTAATGGCCGCTGCGCCTGCGGGAGGTTGATGAACGGTGGAACACCTCATTGAACTGAAAAACGTCTATAAAATATATCAGATGGGCTCGGAGACGGTCCATGCCCTGGACGGGGTGGACCTGACCATCGACCAGGGGGAGTTCGTGGCCATCGTGGGCTCCTCCGGCTCCGGCAAATCCACCGCCATGAACATCATCGGCTGTCTGGACGTGCCAACCTCCGGCTCCTACCGCCTGGGGGGTGTGGACGTGTCCACCATGGACGACGACCAGCAGGCGGAAATCCGGAACAAAATGCTGGGCTTTATCTTCCAGCAGTACAATCTGATTCCCAAGCTCACCGTGCTGGAAAATGTGGAGCTACCCCTGCTCTACGCCGGGGTGCCCGGGGACGAGCGCCGGGAGCGGGCCCTGAACTCCCTGGAGCGGGTGGGCCTGCGGGACAAGGGGAAGAACCTGCCCTCCCAGCTGTCCGGCGGCCAGCAGCAGCGGGTGTCCATCGCCCGGGCGCTGGCGGGGGACCCCAGCCTGATTCTGGCCGACGAGCCCACCGGCGCCCTGGACTCCCGCACCGGCCGGGAGGTGCTGAAATTTCTCAAGCAGCTGCACCAGGAGGGGAATACGGTGGTCCTCATCACCCACGACAACTCCATCGCCGTGAAGGCCGAGCGGATTGTCCGCCTCCAGGACGGGAAAATCATCTACGACGGCGACTCCCGTGACCCCCGGGCGGTGGTCCAGCCCCACGGCGAGGAGGAAGAGGACACGGAGGTGGGCGCATGAACTTTACCCAATCCTTCCGCTTGGCCATCAAGTCCCTCACCACCAGCAAAATGCGGGCCCTGCTCACCATGCTGGGCATCATCATCGGCGTGGGGGCGGTCATCGTCATCCTGTCCCTGGGCAACGGTCTCACCGGAATGGTCCAGCAGCAGGTGGATAAGCTGGGCATCAACATGATCCAGGCCCAGTTCTTCGGCGGCACAGCGGATATGCTGCCCGACCCGGAGGATATGTATGACCTGGTGGAGGCAAACGCGGACATTCTCACCGGTGTATCCCCCTATCTGGGGGTCAATGCCGTGGTCCGCCACGGCAGCGACAAATTCGACCGTACCAGCCTCTACGGCGTCAGCGAGATCATGTACAACGCCGCCACCGGCTACACCATCGACGGCGAGCAGCTGGCCAAGGGCCGCTTCATCAGCTACATGGACGTGGAGCGGCGGGAAAACATCTGTGTGATCGGGGCCTATCTGGAGGAAGAAGCCTTCGGCGGCGACGCCCTGGGGAAACAGCTTTCTATCGACGGCCGGCCCCTCACGGTGGTGGGGGTGCTCAAGCGCAACGCCGAGCTGGAAATGCTCCCCGGCAGCCAGGACGATCAGATCTACATCCCCTACACCACCGCCCTGGAGATTATGGGCAGCCGGTGGGTCAATTTGTACATCTTCACCAGCACCTCCGGCGAGACCGCAGACGCCGGCAAAAGGGTCATCGAGGCCTATCTCAACGACTTTTTCCGTACCGACGACGGGATGTATAATTACTTCTACATCATGACCATGGCCGAGCAGGCCAACCAGATCAATGCCATGATGGGGGTAGCTATGGGCGTGCTGGTGGCCATCGCCGCCATCAGCCTTCTGGTGGGCGGTATCGGAATCATGAACATTATGCTGGTGTCCGTCACCGAGCGCACCCGGGAGATCGGCGTGCGCAAGTCTCTGGGAGCCAAGCGCCGGGACATCCGCAGCCAGTTTGTCATTGAGGCGGGCACCACCTCCGCCATCGGCGGCATCTTGGGCATCGGCTTCGGCTGGATGCTGGCCAAGGGCATCGGCGCGGTGCTGGGGGGAATGCTTTCTGAAAATATGGGCGGCGGCGTCTTCGACGCCACCCCCACCATGGGGGCGATCCTCCTCAGCTTCAGCGTGTCGGTGGGCATCGGCGTCCTCTTCGGCTATCTGCCCGCCAACAAGGCCGCAAAGCTCAACCCCATCGACGCACTGCGGTATGATTGAGCGCTTGTGGGGTGTGACCACTGGGCACGCCGCTTGCATAAAACGGCACTCCAAAGGTGTCACGCCCCACACCCTAAGCAAGAAAGGAAGTTTCATAATGAAAACAAAACGCTTTTTCTCCGCACTTTTGGTGCTCTGCCTGACCCTCGCTCTGGTTTTGACTGCCTCGGCGGCAGGGAATGCCGCCGACTTGGACGAGGCCGTCCAAGTGGTAACCGCCCTGGGCATCATGTCCGGAGACGGCAGCGGGGACTTGGGGCTCTCCCGCCGTGTGACCCGGGCTGAATTCATTACTATGGCCATCCGGGCCACTCCAGACGGGGGCAGCGTGGGACAGGCGGCCTCCTCCCCCTACCCCGATGTGCCCCGGAGCCATTGGGCCAGCGGTTATGTAGAAGCGGCGGTGAGTCGTAGACTGATTTCCGGCTTCAGTGACGGCACTTTCCGTCCCGAACAGGAGATCAAGCTGGCCGAGGGGGTTGTCATTGCCTTAAATCTGCTGGGCTACAGCTCCGGCGATTTCTCCGGCGCATACCCCACCGGCCAGCTGGCCCTGTACCACAATCTGAAGCTGGACCGGGGCATATCCGCAGCCAATGCCGCCGACCCCCTCACCCGTCAGGACACGGCATACCTCTTCTATAACCTTCTGTCCGCCCGGACAAAAGACGGGATCCCTTACATCCAGCAACTGGGCCACACCTTGGATGCCTCCGGAAGACCCGATCTGGTCTCCCTGATCAACGGGGAGATGGAGGGCCCTGTGGTGGCCGGCACGGGCTGGCAGTCTCAGATATCTTTTACCCCTGTAAAGGTCTACCGCAACGGCGCTGCCGCCTCTCTAGCCGCCATTCAGGACTACGACGTGGTCTACTGGAACGCCTCTATGAGGACAGTATGGTCCTATGCCCGGAAGGCCACCGGGACCATCCAGGCCATTGAGCCCTCCGGAGCCAATCCCACCTCGGTGACGGTAGCCGGACGGACCTATCCCCTGGAGAGCTCCGCCGCCGCCTATGCCCTGTCCGACCTGGGGCAATACCGTCTGGGCGACAGTGTCACGCTCCTTTTGGGCCGGAGCGGCGGCGTGGCCGCTGTAGCCGACGTGTCTGCCAGTGCCGGCGAGCGGGTGGGCGTGGTGACGGATGTATCCAGCGCCTCTTACTCTGACGGGGCCGGCGGGAGCTACTCCGCCCAGACCGTCACCCTTTTGGCTGCGGACGGCCAGACCTATCAATACCAGATCCAAGGTTCCGGTGTCAAGGAGGGCGCTTTGATCCGGGCCACGGTGTCCGCCCAAGGGGGCGAGGTCACTCTGCGCACCCTCTCCTCCGCCCCCCTCACCGGAAAGGTAAACGCCTCCGGCACCAAGCTGGAGCAACATCCCTTTTCCCAGAACGTGGAAATTCTGGATGTGAGCGGCAATCAGGGCGCGGTCCTCTACCCCAGCCGCCTGGCCGGGCTTACCCTGACCAAAGGCCAGGTGCGCTATTCCTCCCTAAACGCTCAGGGTGAGGTCGAGACCCTGATTCTCAATAATGTCACCGGGGACATGCATCAGTATGGTATCCTCACCAGCCTGGATGAAAGCGGACAGGACATGTCCAGGTTCTACAGCTACGAGTTTATGATAGGAGATCAGACTTGCGCCGTCCCCCCCACCACAACCCGCTGGCCTGTGTCTGCCGGTCCCATCCAGGTGGTGGGCAACCCTGCCTCCCCTGACCGGTTGCTCCCTCTCACCGCTACCAAGGCCGGACAGCTCACCGGCAGCCAATTCACGGCGGGCGGACAGAAATATACCTTGTCTGACAGCGTGGTTGTTTATGAGTACCGCAACGGGCAGTACTACCTGTCTACCCTAGCCCGGGCGGAGCAGAGCGAGGGTACACTCACCGCATGGTTCGACAAAGCGGAATCCGCCGGAGGCCGAATCCGGATCATCATCGTAAAATAAAGACAAACCGGCGCAGCCCTATGGCTGCGCCGGTACCAGCCTGTCGAAAAAGTCTGCCAAGAGGCAGACTTTTTCATGTAAAGATGATAAAATAGGGAGTAAGGGGTGAGGG
>JBCLQX010000020.1:0-57634 GCA_041223805.1 Oscillospiraceae bacterium 44-34
AGTTTTGTTACCCCCCCCCGCCGAAAAACTACAAAATTTCTTCGGCGTTTTCTTACAATTTCAAATTGGCATTGACAAGCGGACCATATCGCCGGACAGCCGGGTCAGATGCTCTCACCTTGATCCCTGGATCACTACACCAACAGCAGAGGGGCGCTCCTGCCAGGAGCGCCCCTCTCAGATAGAATGGAGGATGCTAAATGACAAAAGAAGACTTTGAGGGAAAACTCAACGCTCTGGTACCCCAGCCTGACCCTGAGATCACTGCCGCGCTGTTTGCCTTTGGGCAGGAGCTGGGTCAGGAAGAAGCCTGCGACGGAGTGCGGGAACTGCTCAACAGCATGAGTTTTGTCTCCCGGCACTTCTCCGCCGTGACCACGCAGAGCGTTTACGAGATCATCCAACACGGCTCGGCGGCCCTGCCTGGTGAAATGGTGGCGGCAGCTGTGTATCTGGAGAACGGCAACACACTCCAGGACGTCGCTAAGATGGCGGACGCAGGATCGCTCATGTGCTTCCACTGGCCGCGGGACGTGGAGGAACTCAGTCCGTTGGCGCTGTGTGTTGTGACAGAGGGCGGACACAGCCGGTGCTTCCACACGCTGCACTTCGGCACGTTCGATCCTGATACTGCTCTGCGGTCTGCGCGGCAGTACGCTCACGACCGGCAGATCTCCGTCACAGACGCTCTGCTCTCGCTCACCACGGACATGGTGCTGGACGCCAACGGCGGTGCAAAGAAGATCCTGGTGGGCGGCGATCCAGATATGACTCAGGCGCTGTCCGCCGTCTTCTCCCGCTGCCCTGCGGCAGCCGCGCGTCTCACCTTCGACGCTGACCGCAGCCAGACGGCAGTGGAGTACAACCCGCTGTGGCTGGAGCTGCGTCAGAAGCAGGGACCTGCTCAGAGCGGGATGCAGCTGACGGTGTAGCGGGGTGCGTCAAGGGCCGTTCCAGATGCGGAGCGGCCCTCGCTCTTGTTCCCCCGCTGTGCGCCACAGCGAGGCCCCTGTGTGCCGCCCGGCCCGACAGGGCAGCATCCCTGCCCCTCCCGACTGACACGCCGCCCTGCGCGGCCGTGTGGCGAAAGAGAGAAAATCGGCGTCCCGGAAATATCAAGGGGCCCCAGCCGAAGCCCAGCGAAACGGGTTCGGCTGGGAGAGGAGGAACAGCGAAGCGAGTGAGCCTTGCCGCTTACGGCGAGGCGAATGATGCGGAGCTTGTGACGACGTGAACCGGGGGGGCGAAAAAAGTGCAGGATAAAGCGCGGGGGTCGCAAGCGCCCCGACCCGCAGGGAACACCGCCCCGCAGAGCGGGTCGGGGACGTTTCGGCGGGGGTCATTTTTCACCCCCTGGGGTCAGCTCGGGGGTCTGCTTTCACAAAAAGCCCGCCGTTGCCCGCTTTTTGCGGGTTCCCGGCGGGGATATTTACGGATTTCAGGAGGAACATCATGCCGAGAGAAAAAATCAAGTTCGCGCTGCGGATCTCACCTGAGACTCAGCAGCTCGTCAAGGAGATGTGTCCGCGGGACAACTGCCGTACCCAAAACGAGTTTATCGAGAGGGCCATCCGGTTCTACGCTGGGTACGTCTCCGGTCAGGAGGCCACCGCCTACCTGCCGCCCGCACTGGCCTCCGTCCTGCGCGGTACTGTGCAGGACACGGAGAACCGCATCTGCCGTCTGCTCTTCAAGCTGGCGGTGGAGCTGGACATGGTGATGAACGTGCTGGCGGCAGGGATGGAGATCAGCGACGACGCGCTCCGCAGTCTCCGCGGTCGGTGCGTCCAGAACGTGAAGAAGACCAGCGGCAGCATCACGCTGGACAAGGCGGTGGAGTACCAGCGGGGCGGCGTGTGACAGAAAGGCGGTGACGCTCCATGCCCCGGATCATATTCAAGTGCCCCTACATCAAACCGGGGACAGAGAGAGCCGCCGCACACCTGAACAACTACGTCCGCTACGTCGCTACCCGTGACGGTACAGATCTCCTCAAGCCGGACAAGGCAGGTCAGCCCGCCACGAAAAAACAGCGGGCCATGGTGGAGCGGCTCCTCCAGGACTTCCCCATGTGCCGCGGGATGTTCGAGTACGAGGACTACCAGTCCTCCCCCACCCGTGCCACCGCCTCGGAATTTATCACCAGAGCCATCGAGGACAACTACGATCAGATCGCCAAGCGGGAGAACTACGTCAGCTACATTGCCCAGCGCCCTCGTGCGGAGCGGCTCGGCGCACATGGTCTGTTCAACGGCACAGGCGATGCGCTGGAGCTATCCAGGATCGCGGAGGAGGTGGCGAACCACCCCGGCAATGTGTGGCTGCCTATTATCTCCCTGCGCCGGGAGGATGCCGCCCGCCTTGGCTACGACAACGCCAGACAGTGGCAGGCCCTCCTCTCTAACTACGCCCCGCAGATTGCGGACACTATGAATATCCCGTGGGAACAGTTTCGGTGGTACGCCTCCTACCACGACGAGGGAGCGCATCCCCATGTCCACATGGTCTGCTACAGTGCGGACGGGCGCTCCGGTTTTCTGGATAAGGAGGGCATCGCCAGGATCAAGTCCGGACTGGCAAAGAATATTTTCCGCCAGGAGCTGACGGAGATCTACCGGCAGCAGACCCAGCGCCGGGATGAGCTGGTGCGGCAGTCTGGCGAGGTCATGAAGGAGCTGATCCGGCAGATGCTCTCCGGCACGCTGGAGAATCCCCGCATCGCGCAACTCATGGGCGAACTGGCCCAACGGCTGAAAAGCACCTCCGGCAAAAAACAGTACGGCTACCTCAAGGCGCCGCTGAAGGCTGTGGTGGATGAGATCGTGGACGAGCTGGCGAAGGACGCCCGTGTCTCCTCCGCCTATGACCTGTGGTACCAGCTGCGGGAAGAAGTGCTGCGGACGTACCGGGATGACCTTCCAGACCGGCTCCCTCTCTCCCGGCAGACGGAGTTCAAGCGGATCAAGAATGTGGTGGTAGAGGAGGCGGCGCGGCTTGGTGAGCACACCGAGGTGTTCACGCCGGCGGATATCCAGGAGCCACCCCAGGCCGGCGAGGACGTCGGCCCCGAGCCGGAAGCGGAGTCGGAAGGTTCGGATGTGCCGGAGGAGGCCAGCGAAGCGCCGCCCGCCGTGGTATGGAGTGACCGATACAAGCGGGCACGGTCTTTTTTGTACGGAGATGACGAGACGCCCCAGGATCACGAGCAAGCCTGCCGCCTCTTCATGGAGGAGGCCCTCGACGGCAACGCCCTGGCCATGCATGACCTGGGTAGGATGTTTGTGGACGGCACTGGCGTGGAGGCTGACGTGGAGCAGTCCCATGCGTGGTATGCCAAGGCGCTCTCCGCCTTCCAGACCGTGGAGAGGCAGCGCCCCAACCGCTATGTGGAGTACCGCATCGGCTGGATGCTCCTTCATGGCGTGGGGACAGAGCAGGATGAGAGCGCTGCGCTGGAGTGGCTGGAGAAGTCCGCTGAACTGAAAAACACCTATGCGGAGTATCAGATGGCAAAGCACATCCTCGCAAATCCCTCTGCCAAGCGGGAGCGGACTCGTCAGGCGGTGGACTGGCTGACCCATGCGGCGGAGGCCGGACTGGACTGCGCTCAGTACGCCCTCGGAAAGCTGTACCGTGACGGCGGGCCGGTGGCGCAGGATATGACCCAGGCGGTGATCCGGTTCTCCCAGGCAGCCGAGCGGGGCAATCAGTACGCCATGTACGCCCTGGGCAAGCTGCGTCTGGAGGCAGACGATCCCGCCGCTGCCCGGCGCTGGTTCCGACAGTCCGCCGATCTTGGAAACCAGTTCGCGCAGTACCAGCTGGGCAAGCTGCTGTTGTGCGGCGATGGCGTGGCAAAGGATACAGCGGGCGCTGTCCGCTGGCTGACGGAGTCTGCGGAACAGGGAAACCAGTATGCGCAGTATGCCCTCGGCAAGCTGTACCTGCTGGGAAAGGATGTTCCGCAGGACAGAGAATCCGCCGTCCGCTGGTTCACACTTGCGGCGGAACAGGGCAATGAGTACGCCCGATATTTTCTCGACCACATGGACGACTCACCCTCCCTCTTCACCAGCGCCACCCGGCTCCTCCACCACATGGGCCGCATCTTCCAGGAGCAGGCCCCGCCCCCCAGCGGCGGGATCTCCTTTGTGGACAGTAAGCTGAGGAGAAAGATTAGAGAGAAGAAGATCGCCATGGGCCACAAGCCCGACGACCACGAGGAGCAAGGTATCGCACTGAAATAATGACACTTTATTTTTATCATCACCTGTGATATACTGACGGTGAGGTGATTTCCAATGACGATGCAGCAGAAGCGGGTCGCGGCGGTTAAAACAGCGGACGCTATCAACGCGATAGAGGGTGTGCCGGTTTCTGAGTATGCCCGAGAATTATCCTACCGCTGGGCAAGAGGGGAACTGGGCGATGATGATATGCTGTCCGCTCTTTTGGAATCTCACAAAAAGTTAGCGGAGCGGGTGCGGCGGAATGGCTGATCCATATCTCTATGAGGGCAGTACCGTTCTGCGAAACAAACTGGATATTCTGGATGAAAAGACCCTCGACCTGGTGGAGGCGGAACAGTCTCGGGCCAAGATGATGGTCCTCTACAAAAGAGGATTCCAGAATTTTTCTCCAGCGGGTCTGTGTGAGATACACAAGTTCCTGTTTGATGGAGTTTACTCATGGGCCGGGCAGTATCGGATCATCAATATCGAAAAGCGAGAACGCCTGTTGGGTGGACGAAGTGTGTGGTATAGCAATGATGAGAATATCCCGCAGGACTTGGAATCGGCGTTTCAGTCGATTCACTTACTCAAGTGGGAGTATTTTCCTCGGGATGCCTTTGTCCACTACCTTGCGCAGTGCTTTCCAAGGCTTTGGCAGATCCATCCGTTCCGTGAAGGAAACACCAGAACAGTCGTTATGATGTTGACCTTCTTTGTGGAACAGTATGGCTACTATATGGACCAGGAGCTAATGGCGGAAAGTGCTGGATACGTCCGGGACGCCTTTGTTATGGCCAGCTTAGAACAATACGCAGAACGGGAGCATCTGGAGAGAATCCTGCTGGACGCTGTCTGCGATGAACCGATCCTCTATGATGAAGACTCTCTAAAATCAATTGAATCAGCGCAACGGCGGCGAGAACGATATCAGAAGTATAAAAATGAGGACTATGTCCCCAAGCCGCACTACAAACGAGAAAACTGAACACATGAAATGCAAACTCAGGGCGCCCTATGGCGCTCTGAGTTTTTTGTCAAGGAGGTGAAGCAAGTGCCCTATATCCATTTTACCGAGGAGCAGAAGCTCCGGGCCAGCGAGGTGGATCTGGTAGAGTTCCTACGCCATCAGGGGGAGAAGCTGATCCGTTCCGGGCCGGAGTACCGCCTGGCCAGCGACCACAGCGTCACCGTCCGGGGCAATGGATGGTACGACCACGCTGTGAAGGAGGGAGGCGGACCTATCTCCTTCGTCCAGCAGTTCTATAACCTCTCCTACCCAGAGGCCATTACCCGTCTGCTGGGCGGAGAGCAGGGGACCGTCTATGCCTCCGCCCCAAAGCAGGAGGAGAAGCCCAGGAAGGAATTTGCACTGCCCTCTGCCGGCCGGGAGATGCGGCGGATGTACGCCTACCTGCTCAAGCACCGATTCCTGGACCGGAACGTGGTCAATGCCTTTGTCCGGGCTGGACTGCTGTATGAGAGCTGTGAGAAATTCAAGGACAGAGAGTATCACAACGCCGTCTTCGTCGGTAAGGATGAAAACGGCGTCCCGCGCCACGCCCACAAGCGCAGCCTCAACAGCCTCGGCAAAACCTTCCGCATCAACGTGGAAGGCAGCGATCCCCGGTGCAGCTTTCACTACACCGGGACCAGCAGCCGCCTCTATGTCTTCGAAGCGCCCATTGACCTGATGTCCTTCCTCTCCCGGTATCCCAGAGGCTGGCAGGAACACAGCTATGTGGCCCTGTGCGGAACAGCGGAACACGCCATGCTCTGGATGCTGGAGCAGAACCCCGGCCTTCGCGCCGTCTGCCTCTGCCTGGATCACGACGAGGCGGGCATCGAGGCCAGCGGGCGGCTGGCAGAGCTCCTCCATGAACACGGCTATGACGATGTGGGGATGCTCCAGTCCGAACACAAGGACTGGAACGAGGATCTCAAGGCCCGGCGTGGTCTCCCTGCTCAGGAGGCGGAGGAGCATCCCCAGCTCATTGCCGCCTCGGAGGTCTGCGGCAGGATCGGAGTCTACATGGAGGAGTGTGTCGTTCCAGAACGGGTAGGCCGGGAGCTGACAAATGCGCTCTGCGGATATGAGATGAATCTCCGCAGGGACTACCCGGAGGGAGCCACGACCTGCATCGAGCTGGCCTCCGCGCTGGCTCTGTACGCCTATGGCCGGGGGCTGCGACAGCTGGGTGAACCACATAGCAGTGAGGAACTGTTGGAGCAACTGCGGAGCTGTATCCATCCCCACCAGAATCGGAGCAGCCTGAACAGCCGCACCGCTGTGTTGGCGGAACAGGCTCATGCTGTTTTGAAGCTGGCCTCAAAGCCTGGCATCCGCAGTGAGGCGGAAAAACGACAGCTGACGGAAGGCTGGCTGGAGCTGGCGCTGTCCTGCGCAAAGATATCCGTCAAGTATGAGGCGGACGTTTTGAAACAGCAGCAGAAACAGGAACAAGCGGCACTGCAACAAGAAATGGGGTGAATTTATGACGCCGCAGACGATCATGTTAATTTTACTGGCGGGCGGGATGCTTCTGCTCATCGCCGCCGCCACGCACTTCTCTGGAAGTGGAAATCTGGACAATATCAAGTCCAAGACTGTTGGCGACGGCCAGCATGGAACCGCGCGCTGGGCCAACAAAAAGGAGATCCAGCAGACCTACCGGCACATCCCCTTCCATGTGAGCGAGTGGCGCTCCGGCAAGAATCTGCCTAAAGCGCAGGGGCTGGTGCTGGGCTGTGTCGGGAAGAAGAACGCCGTCACCGCCCTGGTGGACACGGATGACATCCACTGCGTGCGCTTCGTTTCTTGACAATCTGCGTAGAAATACGCAATAAAACAAGACAGATTTCGCAAGGAATCTGAACTCTATGCTTGATTGGGCAGGGGAAGTGCCTGCTAACCCCGGTGTGACGGGTAATCAAAACTCTAATACTCCGACGTGCGCCCATAGTGTCATATGGGACGTACGGAGCTCGGTGAAGAGCGGATACGTGGTCTGAGACGGCCATGCCCGCAGGAGGCTATAAATCGGTCATGTCCAGTATGTTTTGTTGCAACCGACATATGTCCTGAGTGTACGGCTCGTAAATGTCAGGATGGTAATACAGCCATCCGCCCCCATGCGGGGTACTGCCGCCGTTGAAATTTGCAATGGTGGAAAACGGCAGAAAACCGAAAAGGTCGAATGTCTTTGGCAGAAGCTCACACCAGCCAAAGATGGCAGTCGGGCTAAAGGGACGGGCTAAAACCGATATGAAAAGCTAAAGCATAGGGAACGAAGGAACCATGGACGGCACTTCATTCTGTTGAAGTAAGTAAAGTGGCACCTTTGCCGCGCAGGCAGGAAATGGCCTGCTAATCCATGGGGCAGCAGCCCGTAGTAGCGATGATGTCCGCAATAATAAGGCGGACGGAGCGAAGGGGCATAGTCAGTGTAGATTGTATGTGAACAGAAAGTCGAGGAAGCCGTAGGCATACCTGACTAAAACCAGAAACACCAATTCCGGAAAGGAGGCGGTGCGTATGGCACAACAATTCGACTACCCGAAAACCGAAACCCAACTACGCGAAATCCAGGATAAGCTGTATCAGCACAGCAAGGAAGCTCGTGACGCAGGTGACCGCCCAGCGTTTAAGGGGCTTCTGGAAATCATGTCAGCAGAAGTAACCATTATCACAGCAATCCACAACATTAAAAGCAACCACGGCAGTGAAACTCCCGGTGTGGACTCCAAAACTATGCGCAATGATTATCTGCATAATCCTTTTTCCTGGGTAGTTAACGATATTCAGAACGCATTCAGACACTATGAACCACAGAAAATACGCCGGGTGTACATCGACAAACCAGGAAAATCCGAAAAGCGTCCGCTGGGTATTCCCACTATACGGGATAGAATCGTACAGGAATGCATGAGAATCGTGCTGGAACCTATTTTTGAAGCACAGTTCTTTGCCCATTCCTACGGTTTTCGGCCCATGCGGGACGCACCTATGGCATTAGAACGAACAAAAGAACTTGTATTCAACACAGGCTATTACTGGATTGTCGAGGGAGACATCAGCAAATGCTTTGACCGCATAGATCACTCTATTCTGCTAAAACGCCTATACCACATGGGCGTGAAGGACAGGCGGGTACTGCAAATCATCAAAGCTATGCTGAAAGCCGGGGTCATGGACGAATGCGAGGTAAATGCGGAAGGAACACCTCAGGGCGGATTGATTAGCCCATTGTTGGCAAATGTCTATTTGGATATCATGGATGAATGGATTACCAAACAATGGGAATTAAAACACACACAATATCAATACGCACAGGTACAAAGCCGATACGCCGCTATGCGGAAGAGAACGCATCTGATACCAGGCTGTCTTGTCAGATACGCAGACGACTTTGTTATCATCACTGATACCCGCGCCCACGCCAAGAATTGGAAGATACGGTTACAAACTTTTCTCCAAAACAAAATGAAACTGACATTATCTCAAGAAAAAACGCTGATAACAGATATCCGAAAGAAACACATCAAATTTTTAGGTTATGAGTTCAAAATGGTTCGGGGGAAGTCCCGCCGGGGTTACATTCCACGGACGATTCCGGACCGGGACCGACTAAAGCGGAAAGCTGATAAAATCGCGGAGGACATCAAGAAAATCCCGCGCAATTACAGCCGGGAACAGATGATTGGCGCAATGAACCGCATCAACAGCCAGATTAGAGGGATTATCCAATACTACCAGTGTTGCACATGGGTAAATATATCCATGCAGAAACACAGCAGGCGGCTGCAACTCACAGCAATGCGTCGACTGAGGCAGTATAAAGGGGAATGGATTCCGGCAAATGAAGTACAAAATCTTCCCCGTGTCCACCAGAAATATAAGCAAAAGATTCCCTCAATCAAATACCGCGATATTTATGTAGGCTTCACCGCGCTTACCTTTTGCAGATGGGAACGCACTCCAGGTAAAAATCAAGCCGAAACACCTTATTCTGAAGAAGGCAGACAGATACACTTTGAACGAACGAAGAAAAAGAAAATCCAGGCTCGGCTTGACGAAATGTATTCGGAGAAAACAGCTCAAATCATTCTCCACGGGAAATGGAACAAGCTCAATAATTTTGAGTTTATCATGAACAGGGCTTATGCCCTCAACCGCGACAAGCTTAAATGCCGTGTCTGCGGAGGGTGGCTCATTTCTGGTACTCCATATGCCCATCGCATTAACCCTAATCTCCCATTGAACAAGGTAAACAGGGTCAACAATCTGGTTTCGCTCCATAAGAAATGCTTTATGGCGGTAAATGACCCCAACTATGATATTAACCAATTTGATGTAAAAGCTCAAAATAAAATCATCGGTTATAGGGAAAAACTGGTTATTTCACATACACGCAACAATCAATCTGCATTGATGGAGCGCCGTGTGCGGTGAAAGTCGCATGCACGGTGCGAAGCGGGGGAAAATCCGCTCTGACTGCTGCTCTCTCATGAGGGCAGTAAAAGCGGCGGATTACCTATCGCTATCTGATGATCGGCGCGTCCGGCGTGGGCAAGACGGCGTTCTTTCTCTACCCCAACATGGAGTACGCCTGCGCCAGCGGGTTGAGCTTCCTGGCCCTTGATACAAAAGGGGGTGCGACACGTTCCTGACTGAAAAGGTCAGGCGTGGAGCCGAAAGAAACGAAGATTGAAAGGAGCTTCTGAAAGAAACGGTTTCAAAGAACTGATTGTTCGACAGGTGGAATGACGGGGTAACGCCCTGAAACGCCTGCTCTGATACTCCGAATGGCATGACGGTTATCAAGAACTGGATTGTCATAAGCTCGGTGAAGTCGGCTGAGAGCGCATCCTAAAGACGTGAAAACGGTACAGGAACAGCGAACCAGAGGTGGTCGAGTGCGTGATAGGCCGGGAGTTCAACAATACCTATGGTTAGAATCGTGTGCGTTACAGCGCACATGAGACGTATCCTTGAGTGTACGGGTCTAAATAGTGTATTCGTCTAACTGGCGAATATCACCAGCGAGTGAGGTCTGTGGGGATGAGTAAGACTCGCCCTTTATGAAAGTCCCTGCGCCGTTACAGGCGGCGGCAAGCAGACAGGCTTATAGAGGAGACCTAAGGGTATTGAATATGGATAGAACAATCGGAACGTGGAAAGCCGGCAGCGTGGAGAACTTGATTTCTATGAAGCGCCGGCAGGGAAAATCCTGCGGGATATAACCTGCCCTTATGCCGGGGAATGTGGTGGCACAGTACCAATGAAGCGGAGCTAATAAAGCCGCGGAGGGATAGCCACCAGTCAGTGTTCTACATTAAAATAATTTTACAGTTCAAATGACACAAATCATTCTGCATAAGGTTCGAGTATGACTAAGAGAGGCAAAATCTTCAAGAAATTGGAGTGAGCCGACTTATGGCGGCCAAGAAACCAAAGAAAAAGCAGTCCATACGCAACAGCGAATATTATAACACCCAGAAATGCTTTGACCAGCTCTATCAGGACAGCTTACATGGAAAACGCTTCACACAACTGATGGATATCATAACCAGTGAAGAAAATATCATGCTGGCATACCGCTCAATCAAGAAGAACAAGGGGAGCAAGACAAAGGGTACAAATAATTCAACCATTGTCCAAATGGGAGAAAAGGCCCCGAATGAATTGATTTCCTATGTTCGGAAAAGACTGCAAAATTTTCACCCTCATATGGTCCGCAGAGTGGAGATACCAAAACCGGATGGGCGTTTGCGCCCCCTGGGAATACCTACAATAGAGGACCGAATCATCCAGCAGTGTATCAAACAGGTGCTGGAGCCAATATGTGAAGCAAAATTCTATAAGCACAGCTATGGATTTCGCCCAAACCGCAGTGCGCACCACGCCATTGCAAGAGCCATGTTTTTGGCAAACCAATCAGATTTTCATTTTGTAGTCGATGTTGATATCAAGGGATTCTTCGACAACGTCAATCATGGAAAACTGTTGAAACAGCTCTGGACGCTGGGCATTCAGGACAAGCAGGTATTGCGTGTCCTCTCCAAAATGCTGAAAGCGCCCATCGCAGGTGTGGGAATACCGGAAAAAGGCGTGCCGCAAGGCGGGATTCTCAGCCCGTTATTGGCGAATGTCGTTCTAAATGAGCTGGACTGGTGGATATCCAATCAGTGGGAAACATTTCAGTCCCGCAAACAATATTACGGCCCATCAGAGCAATATAGAGCATTGAGAAGTACAAGTTTGAAGAAAGTTTTCATTGTTCGATATGCTGATGACTTCAAACTCTTTTGCAAAACAAGGAGCGAGGCGGAGCGCATATTTATTGCGGTACAGAAATGGCTGATGGAGCGTTTGGGCCTGGAAATCAGCCCGGAGAAGTCCAAAATCGTCAATTTGAAGAAACAGTGGTCGGACTTCCTGGGCTTCAAGCTGAAACTGCGTCCCAAAAGCGGAAAATGGGTGGTCAAGTCTCAGATGACAGAAAAAGCATTTCTCAAGTGCAAGGATACCATCCGAGAAGCAATCCGGCGAATAGGTAGAAATCCAAGTACACCCAACGTTATGCAATTCAACGCCACTGTACTTGGCCTGCACAACTATTACAAGGTCGCAACCTATGTATATACTGACTTTGACCAAATTGCCTTTGATGTCCGAAAGAGCCTTTTGTGCAGAACGAAAAGATACCGAAACAAAGCGGGTCTGCGAAGCCAGGCATTTCAGAAATTCTACGGAGACTTCCACGGCAAAATTTTTTATGTGGCAAAACTCGCTATGTTCCCTATCAACGGCATCAAAACCAAGCCGCCAATGTGTTTTTCACAGGATATATGCAACTACACAGAGGTGGGCAGAGCAAAAATCCATGCGCTGCAAAATGCGGTAAATCCCCATGCGCTGCAACAGCTTATGGAAAATCCGATACGGGGAGCAAGTGCAGAGCTGAATGACAACCGGATATCTATGTTTGTAGCACAGCATGGCAAGTGCGCAATCAGTAAGGAACCGCTGACATTGCGAAACATCGTTGTTCACCATATCACGCCAAAGCGGGCAGGCGGCGAGGACAATTATGAAAATCTTATTCTTGTCACACCGGATGTACATCAGTTAATTCATGCCACGGAAGAAGAAACCGTGAGGAAGTATCTCAATAGGCTGAAATCCTGCAAGCTGAACATGACCCGACTGAACAAACTGAGGGAATTGGCTGGCAACTGTAAAATTGTAAATAGGTAAACATTGATGGGGCGCCGTGTGATGGGAAACTATCGCGCACGGTGCTAAGCGGGGGAAAATCTGGAGATGACTTCAAAGGATTACCTATCGCAAAATTTGGCCCGGAACTATGGCGCTGTGGCCTTGCAGCACTACGGCTACAAGGTGGCGGTGATCGACCTGCGCAATCCTACCAGGTCAGACGGGTACAACCTCCTCACGCTCATCAACCGCTATATGGATATCTGCCGGGAACAGCCGTCCAATCTGGCGGCGAGAGCCAAAGCGGAGAAGTACGCTAAAATCTTAGCGAAAACTATCATAAACCCGGAGGGAGACGCCTCAAACTACGGGCAGAACGCATTTTTCTACGACGCCGCTGAGGGACTGCTCACAGCAGTCGTTCTCCTGCTGGCGGAGTATCTGCCGCCCACGGAAGAAACTCCCCAGGAGCGGCGGCACATCGTCAGTGTGTTCAAGCTGGTGCAGGATCTCCTGGCTCCCAGCAAGACCACCAAGGGCAAGAACGGCTTTCAGGTCATGATGGACACGCTCCCCGACACCCACAAGGCCCGGTGGTTTGCCGGCGCCGCTCTCAACTCGGCGGAACAGGCCATGGCCTCGGTCATGTCCACGGTGCTGTCCAGGCTGAACGCCTTCCTGGACTCTGAGCTGGAGCAGGTGCTGTGCTTCGACAGCGCCATTGACGCGGAAGCCTTTGCCTCCCGGAAGTCCGCCATCTTCCTCGTCCTGCCGGAAGAAGACCCCAGTAAGAACTTCATGGCCGGCCTGATGATCCAGACGCTGTCCCGTGAGCTGTTCTCCGTAGCGGACGAGAACGGCGGCAAGCTGCCCAACCGTGTGGTGCTGTTCTGCGATGAGCTGGGCACCATGCCCGCCTTTGATATCCTCCCCCTGTTCAGCGCCGGCCGCTCCCGCAAGCTGACCCTGGTGCCGATCATCCAGAGCCTCGCCCAGTTGGAGAAGAACTACGGCAAGGAGGGCGCGGAGATCATAGTCGACAATACGCAGGATACGATCTTCGGCGGCTTCGCCCCCAACTCCCAGACCGCCGAGGTGCTGTCCAAGGCCCTTGGCAGCCGCACCGTCATGAGCGGTTCGGTGAGCAAGGGCGGCGGGAAAGACAGCGCCAGCCGCTCCCTCCAGATGATGGAGCGGCCTCTCATGACGCCGGATGAGCTGAAGTCCATCCCCAAGGGCCAGTTTGTAGTGATGAAGACGGGGACGCACCCCATGCAGACACGGCTCAGGCTCTTCCTGGACTGGGGCATCTCCTTCGGTGATCCGTATCTGCTGCCGGAGCGGGCCGCACGTACCGTTGCCTATGCCAACAAGCAGGAGCTGGAGCAGGCGATCTTCCGCTGTCACCATGCACAGCCAGCGGAGAGCGATACCCCTCCCGCTCCCCCAGTCCCGCCGAAAACTCCAACTGCCAGAGGCGGCGCGTCCTACGCTCAGGCCAGACGCACCAGGCGGGAGCCGCCTCCCCCTGTGGTTGTCCGCACAGATGAGGGGCAGGAGTAGCCTATGGGATACTTTGAGAAGATTTATCAATCCGACCTGAACCACCGGGCCAGAGCTGTGTATATGTACCTGAAGGACCACGCCGACAGCAAGGGTAAGTGCTGGCCGGGGATACGCACGATCTCCGCCGAGCTGCGGCTGTCCCGATCTACCGTCAAGCGGGCACTGGATGATCTGTGCAAGGCGGAGCTAATCTCTAAGGAGCGGCGCTTTCGGGAGAACGGGAGCCTCAGCTCAAATTTATACCGGCTGAAGTAGTGCAAAAAAATATAAGTTCTCCGCCAGGGGGTCATTGCGCCCTGGCGGAGAACCGAGGGTGGGGTCACTGGGAACCGACCAGAAGGGCCCACTCTAAGGGAGAGTTTAAGACAGAGAAAATGACAAAAACGCTCTAACGGTCGTTAGGATAGACACTGCTCTGACAGAAAGCCAAGCAAAGCAGACAAGGATCTGACAGAACTGTAAGCCGTACATACCCCAAAATCCCGCAGCCATGAAATCACCTCCCCATGGGGCGATTTTACGGCATCAGGCCGTGTTGCTGCTACCAACTATTCCGCAACTGTGGGTTGCAAGCTGTGTTTTGGCCTGCTTCAACAGCAAAAAGCAGAAATATTACATCAGTCCGAACAATTTTCTCCAGGCCACAGCGTTTGGCTGTTCTGCATCTATGCTGCCAGTTTCAAAATTGAGGAATGGCTCAAGATTATAGAAATCATCTCCCACTAATCCAAGTTTCAAAAGACTTTCCACGTAATTTTCAAAGCAAGTAGCTACCTGGGGAAGTCCCTCATAGTCCGCATCATGGCTGCAATAAACAATGGGTTTTTTACTTTCAGCAGGTGCAAGGTCAAACAGAATCAAATCCCCATTGCCCACCTGACTTAGCAACAATTTTTGATGTAAAAACGGAAGATTTCTTGGATTTTGTGTGTACCATTCTATCTCGCCACGGAAATATTGTTCCGCATCCCAATAAAGGCGCCCATTATCCGGACAGTTGAACGGTAGCTGTTGCCCCCGTTTGAACCAATCGTCCGTATAAATCCCCCATGAAATATCCACTTTCCCCGCGATTGTCGTCAGAAAGCGGACAAAATCGGCAGGGAACGGCACTCCGTATTTGTGTTCGATTTCGTCAATCAATTCCCTGCTGACCGGTTCACCAATTTCAAAATCAAAAATTTCACCATTTGCCGCTAATACACGTTCTTTGATTATATTGAGTGCCTCCAAAAAATTGTCCCGATTCATCATTAGAACCTCCTCCCACTTTTGTGCTATGTGTTTATTATTATTTGGCTCAATACCCCCGGCGTTTCAAATCCGCCGCCAGCTTTACATAGAACTCCCGCACATCGAAGCCCCGGATGTTCTCCCGGTTCAGATCCACCACGTCCCCGTGGGAGATGCCCCGCTTCCCCTGGGGCTCCAGGAGGGTGAACCGCTCCCCCCACTTGGCTGACTCCACCGACACCAGCCCGTCGTTCAGGCCGTCGAAGTGCTTGACGATGGGGTATGTCATATTCAGCGGGAACTTGCCATGCTGGGCCTTCTTGCAGTAGGACATGACGCTCTCATACACCACGCCGGGAGCGTCGAGCGTCACCTCGTTCCGGGCAAGGCAGGCGCTCTCCGTCAGGTCGGTCACCGCCGCCAGAAAGTCCGGGTTGGGGTCGCCCATCTTCTTCATGGCCGCATTATAAGCTGCGGCGATTTTCAGCCGTGCGGCCTGGGGGACCTTGCCCAGCAGGTACTCGGCAAAGATACAGCCCCGGTGGGGTGTGTTGATGGTGGTCAATGTCGCCACATAAGGAGCCATGCCGCAGTGGGCGATGGCGGCCCGGCTGTCCAGC
The DNA here is from genome assembly GCA_041223805.1 of Oscillospiraceae bacterium 44-34. Taxonomy (GTDB): domain Bacteria; phylum Bacillota; class Clostridia; order Oscillospirales; family Oscillospiraceae; genus Lawsonibacter. The sequence continues at coordinate 15,870 of JBCLQX010000020.1, forward strand.
CCGCCCTTGGAGTGGGCGATGATGTTCACCTTCCCGCAGCCGGTTTCCTCCACGATCTGCCGGATGCGCTCCGCCAGCTCCTTCCCGCTGTCTTCCACCGCCGCTGCGGACTGCTGCTGGCCGTAGTAGACCGTGGCCCCGTTGCGGATCAGCTCCCTGGGAATGCGGCCCCAGTAGTTGAGGTAGCGGAAGTCCCGGAAGAACACGCCGTGGACCATCAGGAGGGGATACTTCGTTTTGCAGACCTCGCTCTCCGCCCGAACCACGTCCAGCTCCCACTTCTGGGTTTCAAACTCCACCTCGTCCCCGCAGATGCGGATGATTTTTACCAGATACCAGAGGTTCACCAGAGGAATCCACCCGCACAGAGCCGCCAGAACCCGGTGCTTGATCCCCAGCTGAACCGAGGTGAGGTAGACCCGGATCATGCTGTTCCAGAAGACCACGGCCAGCAGGAGCACCGCCAGCAGCAGGCCCATCGCGCCCCCAAAGACCGCCCAGCCATCCAAGAAACTATTTTCCGCAATATCGGCACGCAGTACGTTCAGCCAGAGGAGCTGGAGCAGGACAGTGGCCGTGGCGGACACGCAGAACAGCCGCAGCAGCTCACAGCCCTCCGCCAACCGCTGGATGCGCTTAGTGGGGCCGGACTTCGGAATAGGCCGGAGATTCACCCAGAGAAACGCCGCCGCCAGAGGCAGAAACAGCCACCCGGCACCGGAAACTGACCATTTGGCGTACAACAGCCAGACCAGCGGCAGGGCATTTGCCGCCGCCGTCAGCAACAGGCAGTAAACAATGCGCCTGACATATTTCATAAAACCGCCTCCCGTTCAACAGCGCCCACTGGCGCTTTTCTGCGTTTATAGTAGACCTTGCCAACGGGGTTGTCAAGGCGGGAGGTTGGACGGTTCTATCAGAAATCGGATTGAATTAGAAGTGGGATGCTGGTATAATCAAGATGATAAATCCTGATTTGAACCACATGATTTCATAGCTATTCATTAGCCACTGTGGTTTTTTAATAAAGTCCTCCGAAAGCCTTGCAAATAAAGGATTTTTCGCATTGTCCTCGCCGTATCCCTTTATCTGATTTCACGCATTGTTGTCCTTAACTTGACCCCGCATAAGGGAAAAATCAAGGGAAGGAAAAGCTGGTAACAAACTATAAAACAGCGTGGCAATCGGGGAACTGTGACGTATGTGCGAATATATTATAGCGGAGGATTTCAAAATGGACAAGTACATTTTTGACGAAAGCAACGGCCTGTGGTATGAGCTGATTGGCGACTACTACTTTCCCTGTCTGACTGTACCCGCTGAAGAAAAACAACCTGTCGGCATATGGGGCCAACGGCACCTGCGGTACATTAGGGAATACCGCAAGGCCCGCTATACCAGCTTGTTGCTCGGCGGCAGCCTGAACAGCTATCTTGCCGATATTGACCAGCAGGCGCAGGAGCGGTTGGACATCATCATCCGGCAGATGGCCCAAGCTCAAGGCATTACCGAGACACTGAAAGTTACCGACCAAATGGCATGGGTTGGCAGGGTAAATAATATCCGGGCATCGGCAACCGAAATCGTGAACAAGGAAATCATATACGCATAAGGCTAAATGGCGGCGGGGATATATCCTCGCCGCCATTGTTACCTGTCAATCCGTGGGCTTGCCCTTATTGGCTGCGCCTGATACAATGGAGTTCAAATTGAAAACTAAATTTTTCCGAAAAATCTTGTAAGGTTTTCAGATATTTCCTGTCTTATAGGTTGAAGGAACCTTCAAAGCATGGGAAAGGGGGAGATTGTATTGGAGGACAGTCAAATTGTAGAGCTATATTGGCAAAAGAATGCGGACGCCATATCTGAAACCGCCAACAAGTACGGCCCATACTGTTTCACGATAGCCGACAACATCCTGCACTGTGCTGAGGATTCCGAGGAGTGCGTCAATGATACCTGGCTCCACACATGGAACGCCATACCGCCGCAAAAGCCCAATGTGTTTCGGATGTTTTTGGCAAAGATTACCCGCAACCTTTCGTTCAATCGCTTTAATGCAAGATGTGTTGACAAGCGGGGTGGCGGTGAAATTATTCTTGTTCTGGACGAACTGGGAGAATGTGTTGCTGGCGGGTCGGATGTTGAGACTGCGTATGAGGCTGCGGAATTGGAACAGTGTATTTGCCGCTTTGTTCGGACACTCCCGGAACGGGACAGAAATGTATTTGTGCGCCGCTATTTCTTTACCGAGCCAATACCCGCAATTGCAGAACGGTATGGTTTAACTGTAAACAATATCACAGTAATTCTTAGCCGGACACGGAAGAAACTTAAAGTTGAACTCACAAAGGAGGGGTATTTATGAACAGTAAAGACCTATATAATGCGATTGGCAAAGTGGATGATGACGTTTTAGAGCAAAGCGAAGTTGCCAAAAAGAAAATCGGCTGGTTAAAGTGGGGGGCTTTGGCGGCGTGCCTTTGCCTGACAGTGGGGGCACTTCTTTGGCCTAAAGGCCCACAGGTAGCGGTAAAGGAAATTGGAAGCCTGGAGGAAGCGGCGGCGTCTTACGGCGATCATCTGCTGGCCGAACGGCTGTCAGCCCCCGGCGTTCGAACCACTGGTATCCGCCTGAGCTATACGAAGGGCGGGGATGCCTCCGACCCTGCCGCTTGGGACACTCTGTCGGTCACAGGAGATTACAACGGCCAGGACTTTATCATGGATTGCAATTTTAACGGTCAGGGGAAGCAAACAAGCTCCGCCGAAGCCTATGCGGTAACCCAATATGGCGATGTAGAGGTAACAATTTACCAGGAGGAAAGCGGCTGGAGCAATCGTAAGCCGTTCCTCTATCGGGCCGAGTTTACTTTGGACAACGTGGCCTACAATCTATCCATCCATTCTGATAAACCGGAGGATATTTACACCTATCTGGACCTGGTTCTGGGTGAAGCTGAAATCGGCGGGAATCAGTCTGGAGCTACGCTGACCGATGTACTGGGCTTTGGCGTATGCCGCATTGAGATGGAGGAAATTGCCCCTTACCAGTACAGGTGGCACTACTACGTTAAGGTGGATGGCGAGGACGTATGTGTGGCGGAACAGTTTGGCTATGACGGGCCTGAAGCATGGAGCCGGGATTTGGATGGCGATGGTGTGCCTGAATTGATTTGCAATAGCACCTATGGAGACGGAGTTGAAAGTGTTATTGTCTATCGCAACAACAACGGCATTATTGAGGTCGGCAACGTCAGGAAGTCCTACTATGAGGAAAAGTTTGGCTGGACTCATGTTTTGGAAGGCGGTACATTCAGTCTCCCTGTTGAGCGATACGACCCGGAACAGGGTGTTTTTACTGCAACCGATTACTACACCCAAGGCTACGATGATCCGGTAACAGTGGAGTTCGATGATGGTTTGGAACCCTTTGAGTTCTTTCCATTCAAACATTTACCCGTATAATTTATAGCATTATAGTCAATGTAAGCACCGCACAGCGAACTAAGCCGTGCGGTGCTTTTTTATCTGCTGTCCCTGTCAACGACCCTCCTGCGTGGCTGTGGCTGTCGCTGTCTACCCTCGTCCTGCAACCGCCGCAGCCGTTCCCGGACGCTTCTCGGTTCCGGGGAACGCTCTTTTACGGCGGGCCGCTGGCGCTCCTGCACCTTCCGCTCCCACTCGGCCATCTCTCGGTTATACTGGCTGACAACGGCCTCGGCCTTGCGGTAGGTGGTCGTAAACGCCTGCACATCGGGATAGCCCTCCGCCTGGACGATGGACGGAAGTGCGTCCAGCCTGTGGCCGATCTCCTGCTCCGTCCGCTGTATCTGCCCAGCGATGTCTTTGCGTTCCTTGGTCTTAAAGATACCCGTGGCGGCGGCAAGCTGCTGTTTCAAGTCTGGCAACACATCCTCCTGCAAGTATCGGATGCCTTTGGCCTCGTCCCGCACTCGTATCATCAGGCCCCGCATGGCTCGGAACTCCGCCATATCAATGTCCAGCGTGGGCTTCGGTGGCATTGCCCGCTGGCGGATCAACCCTTGCAGGAAGTCCTTTGCTTTGCCTACGATTGCCCGGAACAGGCTGGGGAGCCACCCGGCCTGGTGGATAGACTGCCGCACCTTCTCGTGTATCTCAGCCTGCTTGACCTCCAATATCTCCGCTTCGGAAATGCCCGTCAGGAGCGCCATGTCCGCCGTTCGGTTCCACTCCTGACGGGCGGCGTTATCCGCTTTGATTTCTTCCGCCCTGGGATTGTTCTTGCCTATCTTTTTGGTGGGTAGATATACGCTCTGCGGGTCGAATACCTTTAGCTGCTGTTCTGGGTCTGAGATATAGCGGTTGATAAGGCCGGTATAGAACTCCTTGACCTCGGCCACAAAGCCCTCCTGCTTAAAGCGGGTGTCTTTAACGCTGAACATATGGCTCTCGTAGACCTCGCCCTTTTTAATGGCGGTACAGCCGGGGCGTATTCGCCCGTCCTTCCCGGTGATCTCCTTCTTGGTGCGGACGTGCCTCCCCGCCTCGTCATAAAACATACTTCGGGTGGCAATCTTGACCACCGGCTCCAGGAGCAAGCGCCGCTCACTGAAAATCAGGTGGATGTGGTAGTTGGTCTTGGCCTTGTTGTGGTGCAGGCCGGACACACACTCTACATTGTACCGCTTTTGAAATTCCTCCGTGAACTTTGCCAGAACCCGCTGCGGGTCATAGCGTGTGAACTTCTCCGGCAGGGCGATGATGAACTCCCGCGCCTCAATACACGTCCCCTTGGTGCCACTCCGCTTGAACTCCTGCTGGTTTTCCCTTGCGAGGGAAGTCCAAAAGGCGGCATCGGCGGTGTTATAGGTGGCGTATAGATTTTCTTGTCTGGCGGGGCTGGTGATATAGGAAATGCGGCCTTTGACATTGGACAGCTTCGACATTTGGATGAAGCTGTGTCTCGTCATGCCTCCGTCCCTTCTCCGGCTGTGTCAGCCGGTGCGTGGAGCGGCAGCGGAACGCAAGGGCGATTTGGGGCAGTCTGCCGCTGTGCGGACTGCCCCAAATCGCACCGCCGCGCCAGCGGCGGAAGCCCCCGGCAGGGCGAAATACACAGAGTACAAACCGAAGGTTTGTGCGATGGGTGTATTTCGCTCTCAAACGGCGAGGCCTTTGTGGTGGCGTTCGCTCCGCTCACGCCCTTTTGATTTGCCCCCATCACTCCACGCCCCGCACATCGTCCCTGACCAGTAGATTCCGCCCCTGGTTGGCCGACATGAACCGCTCCAGTGTGTCGCTGCGGATGATTGTCTTGCGCCCGACCTTGAGAACAGGCAGCTTTCTCCACTCCACCAGCTTCCGCATGGTGTTGCGTCCGATGCCGCTGCACTCGGCGGCTTCCTCGATTGTCATACCCATTTTAATCGTCGTCATTGATGTCAACCCCCTTCGATGTACTTATTTTGCAACTACTGACACTTTATTATAATCAAGCCACCGCCACTTGTCAACTCATTTTAAGAGAAATTTATAAAATAATTTGAAAATAGGGTTGCAAATTAAAATCGCTTGTGCTATACTAACACTTGATCGGAGGTGAATTTCTTGGATAACGCAGAAATGCTTACTCCAAAAGAGGTCGGCAAACGCATCAAAGAGCGCAGAAACGAGATTGGTATCTCCATGCCGGAGCTTGGTCGGCGGGTGGGGGTCAACAAGTCCACCATCCAGCGGTACGAAACGGATGGGGTCAATCCAAATCGCAGCATGGTTATCAACGGTTTGGCGGACGCCCTGCAAACCACCCCGGAATGGCTCACAGGTCTATCCGAGGAAAAGGAAATCAAAGAAGATGATAGCCGATTCATCTGTGAGAGCGAGGTCTTGGAGCATCTGAACGACTTCCTTGACGCTGTAACCAAAACGGTACAGCCGGAAATCCAGCAGCGGTTCCTTACATCTATGCTGTGTCTGCTGATCGACCTGTTCTCCATCACGGCCCAGCACTACGGCAGGACGTTGGATGAGATCGACCGGCTTGCCGAGGATGAAAACCTCAAAAAATCCATCCAGCAGTACACCATCCACGTGGATGACATCATCGTACCGGTCTTTCGTCGGGAGATGGATGCTCCAATCGAGGACATGAAGCGGTTCCTGGACGGGCTGCTACATATCTTCGACAAAGGGCGTACCAGAGTAGATACAGTTTACCTGTATAACATCTTGCATGACGCCCAGGTGCGGCTGAACGCCGCCAACGATTCCGTGGCACCTTGACAACATAATATGCCGGGAAAACCCGGCAGAAATGATGGAACGCACATCATACGTCACAGTTCCGATTGCCACGGATAGAAAGGAGCATTTTATCTATGGCAAAAGGTTCTGTACGCAAAAAGGGCAAAAAGTGGTACTATCGCTTCTATATTGAGGACGAGAGCGGGAACCGGGTGCAGAAAGAGTACCCCGGCACCGAGAGCAAGTCCGAAACGGAGGCCCTGCTCCGTAGGGCGATGGAGGACTATGAGGAAAAGCGGTTCGTGGCGAAAGCGGAAAACATCACCGTGGGCGATATGCTGGATATGTGGGTGGAGGAAGAATTGAAGCCCGGTACATTGAGCAACGGTACAGTGATGGCCTACCAGGGGACAGTAAACCGTATCAAGCGGCACCCCTTGGGCAAGCGGAAGCTGAAAACCGTCACCGCCGACCATCTGCAAGCCTTCATTGACTTTATGAGCTACGGCGGCACCAATCCCGATGGCACGACTTCCCCTCCCATGAGCCGGGGCTATATGCTCCAATTCTCGGCGGTACTGCAAAACTCGTTCCGCTTTGCCGTATTCCCCAAACGGCTTATCACGTTCAACCCGATGCAGTATGTGAAGCTGCGGGGACGGAAACAGGAGGCGGACATTTTCTCCGAGGACATGGAGGACGCTGTTACGGTGCCCACCATCAGCTACGAGCAGTTCCGGGCGTTGGAGGACTTTCTGAAAGAGAAGGACAACCCGGCCCTGCTGCCCATCCAGATTGCCTATTACACCGGGCTTCGGATTGGCGAGGTCTGCGCCCTCACCTGGAAGGACATTAACCTGGACGAGCAGTATCTGACGGTTCGGCGGAGCATCCGCTACAATGGGGCGAGACACAAGACGGAGGTCGGGGCCACCAAGCGGAAGAAAGTCCGTACTGTGGACTTCTGCGATACGCTGGCGGTAATTCTCAAAACGGCCAGGAGGGAACAGAGCAAGAGCCGCCTGCGCTATGGTGAGTTCTACCGCCTCAACTACTACGCCGAGGTTAGGGAGAAAGACCGTACCTATTACGAGGTCTACACCCTGCCGAGGACGGAGGAAGCACCGGAGGGGTACAAGGAGATTGCTTTTGTCTGCCTCCGGCCTGACGGGGCCATTGAGACACCGAGTACGGTAAGCATCATGTGCCGCAAGGCAAAGGAGAAGGTAGAGGGCTTGGCGGACTTCCATTTCCATATGCTCCGTCACACCTTCACGAGCAACCTCCTGTCCAATGGGGCCGCTCCGAAGGACGTGCAGGAACTGCTGGGACACTCGGATGTCAGTACCACAATGAACATCTACGCCCACTCTACGAGGGAAGCGAAACGCAACTCCGCCCGACTGCTGGATAAGGTGGTCAACGGGGAGTAAAAAACTTTCCCTTGTTTCAGCCCGTAAGGGAAAAAACAAGGGAAAGTACATACAGTTTGAGGATTTAGCAAGCGGAAACGCCTGATATTACAAGGTTTTTTAAGGGGAAGAACAATAAATCCTGATTTGTTGCGGAGGCAAATATTATGGATAGAAAAAACTATATTCAAGCTACAATAGAAAAATTTGGAATCGAACACCCGGAAGTGGAATTGAGAAGAACAATAATTTTAGATCAAGATATAGTTGATCTTGAAAGCAGGCTAAATATTATCATACCAAATGCAGTAAAAGATTATTTTCGGTCTTATACATTGTCCGTCCCATTTGTTACGGGGAAAATGCTGGGGGACTTTTCAATGACATATTGTGAAGAAACAGGCAGATGGCGTGAACTTGAGATAGAAGAAGAAATTGCAACGACAATTCTCCAGCTACCGTTAATGTTTCCCAATAAGGACTTGAGCGAATTTGAACGAAGCAATACGATATTTCACGGAACCGGATTCCTATACCTTGGCTTATATAACGAAGAATATTACGTTTTACTTGACTTAAAAAGTGAACAGGTGTATCAAGTGGACATGGCGCGAGTTCGCCCAACATTAGGAGAAGAAACCAGAGCGGATATTCTAAGATGGGCGCTTCCGTTCTTTAATAAATTTGAAGATTTGGTACGTTGCTTTTTCGGCGGCGAACTTTACGATGAGGATGAGTTGACATTCGATATTGAATGAGATGGAGAAAAGCAATTCCCGTTCATCGGAAAACTGACTATGAGGGACTGAACCCACCATGGAGACTGTCAAACGCGGCTATGTGCCGAAAGATACCATCGAATTTGGCTCCAAGGCTGCGGCCAAGCTGAACGGCGCCGCCCAGGAGCTGGCGTTCCTGCTGGACCGGGGATACGACACCAAATCCGCCTCCACCTTCGTGGGCAACCACCACCTGCTCTCGGAGCGCCAGCGGCTGGCTCTGGCCCGGATCACCTCGCCCCGCGCCGCTCTGGAGGAGCGGGAACGCAAGCGGCTCCGGGAGGCCCCGGCGGCCCTGGTGCTGGACGGCTTCAACACCATCATCACCCTGGAGGTGGCCCTGTCCGGCTCTCTGCTCCTGGAGGGGATGGACGGCACCATCCGGGACCTGGCCGGACTGCGGGGGAGCTACCGCATCGTGGACAAGACGGTGCAGGCGGTGGAACTGCTGCTGGGCCGGATGGAGGCCCTGGGGGTAAAGGATGCCCTGTTCTATCTGGACAAGCAGGTGTCCAACTCCGGCCGCCTCCGGGCGCTGCTACTGGACAAGGCGGCGGAGCGGAGCGTCCAAGTGCGGGTGGAGCTACACCTCAGCGTGGACGGCGTTCTCTCCCGCCTGGAGAACGTGGTCACCACAGACGCAATCATCCTGGACAAGTGCGGCAGCTGGTACAACCTGAACCGGGGAATCATCGAGGAGGCTGTCCCGGAGGCGTGGGTTTTGCGGCTGGAGCCATCATACATCTGAAATTTCTGTTAGGCTTTTTGTCAAGGGTAGGAGCACAAGCCCGTTACCCTTGCGCCCCTGCCTCGTTCTGGCTCCCGTCTGCGCTGGTTTGTCATACGCTCTCCATGAAAAATGCTCCCGCTGGCAGGAGCAAGGCTGATGTTTTGAAATTGTTTGATGGTTAGTAGTGGAAAAATGGCAGCTGTTGTGGTAAACTACACGCTGTATAAAATTAGGAGAGTGGAATAAATCGTGTTTTTTCTTCCCGCTTTTTTATTGGCTGGCATTGCTGCTGTGTTTGTGGTATGGCTCGGAACATTTATCTGGCAGATATTTCTTAGTAAAGCAGATAACCCATGGCTGGGCTTGATTCTGCCTGGTATTACATTTGGCCTTATTCTGTATATAAGCACGATGGCACCTGATATTTCTACTGCATGGTATGGGTTGAGTAGGGGGAATATTCCCACCGTCATTTATTTGCTGACTTATTTCTTTGTTCGCTGGAGAAAGAAAAAACGGTGAGGCCGGTGTTGCCCATGCGTACCTCGGTCACATAATCTGAGTGATGGCAGTTTTTAGACTTAAAACAAATCCACTTATGAGTAGGGGGCGGACAATGGCTGAACGATTTATAGTAATTGGCGGTTCTCTGTTCTTTTCATTTGGTGCATTTTATTTTTGTAGGCAAAGTTGCGCTTACTATGACACATTAAGATGGAATGCATTTCTTAGAATACGGAGTGATTTTGTGTGCTGGCTGTTCATTTCACCGGCAATCAAGGCAAGGAATGGCATAAATAGAGGCCATTTAGTATATGTTGCTCCGCAGGATGAACACAAGATAACTGCCCTTGGTTTGCTATCCCATTTGATTGTAGACAGCTTGGCTATTCGCTACATATTTGTATCTGTTCAGTATGGATTGTTTCAAATGCAGCCTTTTGATGCCGTTCAAAAAGCTGCGGTATATTTGGTGCTTGCCGCAATGACCGCCGCAATAGCAAGCACCATAAATCAATCCAAAGTCGGGTGACATCAGCCGGAAACGGTGAGGCCGGTGTTGCCCATGCGCACTTCGGTCACACAGTCTGGGCGGCGGGTGAGGATGATAGCCTTTTTCTAAAGGTGATGTCATGTCACTAACAAAGCATTAGGCTTTTTGTCAAGAGGAACTTTTCAAGGGATGGGAAAAACCAGGCGGGAAAAGCCCCGTGGACGGTTAAAAGCCGTTTTCGGGGGTGGGTAGTATAAAACCCTTACCCCGCCCCGCACCGGGGCTTGGAGCGCAACAGAACGCCCGTATTCATGCGGGTTTGGGGGCTGTGCCGCAAGTCTAAATGTCCACGCCCGCCGGTACGCATTTGCTCTTATTCTGTTCTTTGGGAGAGGCCGGGGGCGCGGGGGCAGAGCCACCGCAAAACCTACCGGCAACCGCCGCAGTAGTGCAGACGGTTTTGCCGTTAAAATGGAGCGGACGAAAGCGGGGGGCAGGGTTGTCAAATCCTGTTCCCCGTTTTCGGCGGCGAAATGGCAACGGCAAAAATCCAGACAGTCAAGGGGTAAGAGTGGGTATTTTTTGCGAAGCAAAAAATACTACTCGGCCCTTGACTGTCTGGATAGTCGGAACGGATATAGAACAGAGATTGTTTTTAACAGGGAGATGTGCTATACTGGAACCGAAAAAAAGATGAAAGTGGGCGGCTGGTACTTCCCGGAGGTATGTATGGCAAAACTAAAATCAATCGTCTTTGTAGCGGGGGTGATGCTCCTGATTTTAGCGGCGGCGGTGGGCTATTTCTCCATTGAAGAATTGTTTACTATGCCCTCCGCTGACAGCTACACGGATAGAGGCGTTTATACATTTGTCCCCTATGAAGTAGCGTCCGAGCAGGTAAAGAACACCAGCGCGGACAGCCGGGAGCGGCGTATGCACCCCACCAAAACCGTTTACATAGTTTGCTATCGTGACGTAAGCGGGAGCGGCTATCGGTGGAAAGAGCGGGCAATCACCCCGGAAATGGGACAGGCGGTAGTGGATGCGGGAGCCACTGTGGAGCGGCGGGTACTCAGCATTCCAGACCGTGGCACTTACATCACCGTGGCGCCCGACCAAACCGCCGAGAGTTACACCGCCGGATTGCGGAGAAAATACATCGTCACATTGAGCCTATCGGCTGTTTATGTCCTGCTGTATGCGGTTGTGTGGTGCTTGATATGGCGTAAGAATAGAAAAAAGAAAGTGGGTACAGCGTGAAAGTAAAATCTATGTTTTGCACTTTTTTATTACTGCTCCTGCTGTCTGGATGCAGTATGGGCGAAGAATTGACGGAGTGGGCCGCTGGAAAAGCAAACGACACTTTGGAAGTCATCGGCGGCGGTGTTCAAGAGGCCCTTGACGATATTCACAATGCCGAGCACCAGGGCGGCCCGTTTGAAAACAATCTGGAGTCTGCGCGGGCATATTTGCTGACGCAGTTACAAGAAAAATATGGGATAGAATTTACTGTCGTCGGTGACGAGGATTTAACAAACTATGGAGCATTTGCCGGGGCCACTTATACCTGCGATGTTGCGCCGATAGACGCGCCGGAACAAGTGACAACCGCTCTTGTATCTCAGACGATGTATCAAGATGTTCGGGACAGCTATGCTGTGTACTTTTTCAAAGACAAGGCTGAGGCTCCGATTTTGGAACTGTGCGAAAGTAAAGATTATGTGATTGACCAAAACATTTCTTTAGAAATGCCCGAAACAGCATATACATGGACTGTCGATGACGGCCTGGAAAAATTCCTTTCAGAGAGCGGTGCATACATTAGGCTTACGCTCTATCTTGGAAATGATTTAGATGCCAAGTCTTATGCAGAACAAATATTAGATTTTCTCAGTAGCATAGACAAACTCAACTGCAATCTGTTTGTTCAGCCGAGAGCGAATGACACTTATATTTTCTTTACTGAGGCTCAAATTTTAGACGGATTTGATGTTGACAATTATACACTTGAAGAAATCGAAAAAATTGTGGAACGCCGTCTTAAAACGGGCGATCCAAAATAGTCACTCGCTTTTCCATGAAGAAACCGCAAGATTGGATGAGGCAAATGGGTATCCAGAAAATATAAAGCAATCGGCGGCGTGGGCTATGGCAGACAGTTTTGTTTGGGATTGTTCGGCCCTTTGGGACAAAATGTCCCGAAGGAGACAACAAATTAGTTATCGAAATGGAGAGCGAAACATATGGGAGCATTCAAATTGATTGAGCAAAAAGAATATAAAAAATTTTGTGAATTATATTTAGATAAATCGCATTTAAGGAAAAGTCAATCTGAATATGTAGATTTAATACCAGGAAATTATATTATCGCTCTGATAGGGGCAAGGCAATATGAAACTTTAATTTCTTTTTGTTTGAGTATGAACGAAGAAGTCCAGAAAAGCTCTCAAAAGATAGATAGAAGTTCCTCTATGTATTATATTGCGCTTAGTATTGGATATTTTGAACTTCAAAAATATGAGAACGCAATACAAGCACTTTTAGATGGTAGTCATGCCGCATATCAAGATATTCCCCGGACACGAGTTCCAAGCCTTTTGTACTATGAAGCAATAATGCTGAATGACAAAAAAGCAAAGCAGGAAAGTAAAAAGTTGCTCAACGCACGTTTAAGAAAGCAAACAGCATTATCTTCTGAATATGCAGTAGCAGGTTTCTTAGTGGGAAAATGCAACAGTGAGGCAATGCTTTCTCAAATAGAGTTGTGTCCTCCTATTTTACGAGAACGAGCAAAAGTGCAAGCCTACTTTTACATGGCGATAAAAGCCTTTGAAAAGGGAGATTTAGATGAATATGCAAAATATCTGAAAGATGCTTGTAATTTGTATAGAAGTGTCCCCACTGTTACTTTGGAATTTGAATATCATTTAGCAGAAATATGTTATTCTAAAATATAATGCAATTCAAAATATATAAGTATTTATAGCAACTCCCCAGCCGCCAACGGAAACGACATATAAAAAAACCGTTGGATGGCGGCTGGCTATTGACGCGCCCCAAACAAAAACGAACACCAAACGGCGGTTTTGAAACAACGGATTTCAAGACCGCCGCCCTGTCCGTTACCGCTCCATATCCTGCGCCCTGCGGGGCTGCTGCTCTCGCTGTTCCTGCCGCAAGATGCTATAAACGCTCCTGCGGATTTGCTCGGCTTCTTTCACTTCCTCTTTCAGCGCAAGATACCGCCGGTTGAGCGTTTCCCTCTCGGCGGTCAGCTTGGCATACTCCGTTTTCCATGCCTTTACCGGCAGGGCGGTCTTGCCGTTCATCACGCCTTTCAGATAGTCGTGCGCCGCCGTGAACAGGATTTGCTCGGCCTCGGTCAGCGGCTTTTTCCCCTTGTACTTGAAATAAATGTCGGCCTGCTCGATGTGCTTTTTCAAAGTGCCTAACCGTCGGTCAATGGGTTTCAGTTTATGCTGAATGTCAAGCTGTTCCCCTATCATGGACTTGAATTTTTCATCAAGCCCCGCCATATCCATGATGTTGTTGGCTTGCAGGAAATTCAGCATTTTCGCCGCGTCCTTGAGATTATAGAGCGATTGGGAAACCTGCGATTTCCCCTCCCGCGCCCTGCGTGACAGGATGCCCTGGATATAGTCGGCAAGGGTGGGCGGCTCGGTGTTCTCCTGTTCCTCTTTCAGCCACTTTTGCAGCTTGGCGATACGGGCTTTCAGTTGCCGGAGTTTCTGGTTCGTCACTTCGATTTCCCGGTTCAGATCGCCGCGCTCGGTGCGGATGCCGCGCTTCTCCATAGCGGAAGCGGCAACGCCTAAATGGACGGTGGGGATTTGGTCGATGCCCTGCCGCTCATAACTGCGGTGGTCGATGCGCTGGTTGTGTCCGTACTGCTCCAACGCCCGGTTGCAAAGCTGCGCCCACGCCGCCCGCCATTCCTCGGCCTTGGTCTGCTCGTTCCAGTCGGTGGTGGGGATGGCCTTGCATTTGTACTGCCGCTTTTTCGGGTCATAGATTTTCCTGCCCTGCGGGTCAAGAATGTACTCCTTTTTCTGCTTCGCTCCCCACGCGCCGCCCTGCTGGATGGGGCGCATTGTCAGCATGATATGGGCGTGAGGGTTGCCGCCGCCTGTGTCATGGATGGCAAAGTCGGCGCACATTCCAGCATTGACAAACTGCTCTTTCACATACTCGCGGACAAGAGAAATGCCCTGCTCCCTTGTCAATTCACGGGGCAGGGCAATTTCAATTTCTCTTGCAAGCTGGGCGTTTTTCGCTTTCTCGATTTTCTCCACCGCGTTCCACAAAACCGCCCGGTCAGAAAAAGCGGCGGGGGCGTGGTCGGGCAGTAAAATCTCGGTGTGGACTACGCCGCCCTTGTGGGTGTAGTCGTGGGTTTCCCCGTCAAAGTCGTTGGTGAGTTTTTCCCCCGCCCGGTAAGCGGCGGCGGCAACAGCGGACTTGCCCTTGCCGCGGGAGATGATTTTGATACTGCAATGGTAGATTGCTATGGTCTGTCCTCCTTTCTGCGGGTCGTTCCCCCGTCCTTTTGTGCCGAGAGGCACAAAACGCCGTCTGCAAGACCGCACATACCACATTCATGTGGTATATAAGTGCGCCCTACGGGGAAAAAAGTAGGGACGCAAGCCCGTTACCCTTGCTCCCCGCCCCCGTTCTGGCTCTCGTCTGTGCCGCCCTCCTGTGCTGGATGGGCGGTTTGGCGGCAGTTGCAACGAAAAACGCTCCCACCGATTTTGGCAGGAGCGAGGTTGATGTTTTGAAATTCTTTGATTGATGATGGTGGAAAAATGGCGGCTGTTGTGGTAGACTAAATGGAAACAATGTTGAAGGGACTACTACTATGGAAGAAAAATATAATCTATATGAAATTTTCCCTTTGGATGCCATGCACGACCAAAAAATAACACGGAGCGAGTTGTCCTCTGGAACGCTGTCATTTTATTTTGAAGATTTGCATTTTGATGAGCCACACTCACTGGAAGCAACACTTTACTACAATAAGCACAGGAAATATCGCGGTTGTGTTCTTACATTCTTTGAACTTGACGAGGCCGACCTATCGGTAGAGTTGCGGAAAAAATCGCACTCAGGCATTGAAATAGTTAAATATTACGATGGTGAATGGATACAGTTTTTACAGTCATATCATTTCAATATTGAAGTGTATGATTTTTACTGCGGTTATAGATGTGTAATTATCTGCGGTACATTAGTAGCACCAACAGGACATTACGGTGATGATTGTATGATAAAAGTGACCGCTGATACAATTAAATATCAATGGTACACGTAGATTGGAGTGAAAATTACTGTTCTGGATTAGCTTCTTCCACATCGGATAATTGCCCTTCTTCCCATTCATAATCCCAGCAGGATTTACTCCAAATGTAAGACCGGGTTTTACAATAATACCGTTTCATATCCAGAGGAAATTCTCTATAATGCTCGTCTGGAATTTCCTCAAAAATCTCTTCATTTGTGTAGCGAACACAAAATGTAAATGCGTATCCGTTCTCTTGGATAGCCTGAATTGCAGCTATCAAATCGGCGTCCCTATTTTCAATGGGTGCAGTGGTATAGCAAACAATTACCATACAATTAGCCTCACCTTGAAAAGCTGCGGACAGCAATTCGGCCGATGTGGTATCTTTGGTCGTGGATGGCGGTGCAAACCATTCCGGTAAAACCGAGATTTTGCAGTCCCCATAAATGTCCGTTAAGATGTGTTCTATTTCGCTCCTGATTTCGTCGCGGCGTAGAAACACGATATAGTTATCTACGATACAGCCCTTTTGCTCCAAATACTTAACATTAAAATCCCAATCTGGATGCTCCACGGAGAAAACCGTTCCGTAGTTATCCATCGTAAATTCTTCGCCGTACTTCTCAATCATGTGGTCTAAACGCGGCTTGTATCTGTTATACTGCGCTTCGTCCAACTGTTGCCACAAAGGTTTATCCTCTGTATGGCGACAGCCGGTGGTCAGCACAAACAGCAAGGACACAGCAAATATAGCAAGGCATTTTCGGTATCTCATGATGCGCCCTCCAATCTACAAAATACTACGACCTCATTATAGCATACGCAAGAGAAGATTTCCACTGGTATTGAGCAGTAATGCCCAGCAAGGCCGGGGATGGATAGTACCCCCGGCCCCGCTCCGCAAGCCCATTACCCCTGCGCCGCACTCTCGTCCGCGCCGCCCTCCTGCGCTGTCTGGGCGGTTTTGGCGGCGGGCTGGGTGTTACCCCTCCCCGCCGCTCCTACGCCCTGTGCGGGGGCTGTGGCGGCGTTCTGGGCGGTCAAGCCGTCCAGTATGCGGCGGCTGTGTTCGGTGGCGATGGTCTGCTCCACAAAGGTCTTGAACTGCTCCTCGGTCAGCGGGATGGTGTCGGGCAGCAGCTTCTCGATAAATCCCATGCGCTTGCAGAGGCGGTTCGTCCTGTCCTTGCGCTCCTGCTCTTTCTGCTCCTGGATAAGCCGCTTTTTCTTGTTTTCAAGCTGCTTGATTTCTTCCTCGATGCTTGCGATTTTCTCAATTTTGGTCTTTGCCATTTGTCAAATACTCCTTTCATTTTTTCGGTCTGGAATGGATAGGAATGGAAAAGCCGCCACGCTCCTTTTCAGCATGGCGGCTCGGTGGGGTTCAGATGGCGGCATGGGCGGCTCCTGCTTCCTGCGGCCTGATTTCGTAGGCTGTGCCTTTCAAAATTGCCGCCCTCTGTGCTTCCTCGGCGGCTTTCCTGGCGGCTACCTTTCGGGCATAGCGTACCTTGTCCCGCTCACGCAAAGCCGCCCGCTGTTCCTCTGTCATTTCGTGGCGGCGCTTTTTCCGGCTCTTTCTTACCGGCGGTTCCTCCGGCTGTTCCTCCTGTTCGGGCAGGTCAAATTTGCCGATAAAGTTCAGATAGATTTCAACCTCCTGCTCCCGCACGCCGTTTACTTTGGTGGCCTCGTGGACGATTATCTTCTCCACAAATTCATTCAGCAGGGACGCGGAAAACTCGGTAAACTCGGTATGCCGCTTCACCAGTTCGATAAACTTGTCAGCCCTCACGCTGTCGGTGTTGTAGCGGTCAATTTCGGCCTGTAACCTCTCGATTTCCCCGTCAAGGGTTTTCTGCTCGGTGTCGTAGCCGGTCAGCAGTTCGGAAAAGTGGTTTTCGGGTATCTTCCCTGTGGCGTAGGCTTCATAAAGTTTCTTTATCAGGCCGCTGATTTCCTCCCGCCGCCGCTTGGCTTTTGACAGCTTTTTGCGGCTCTCCTTTACCGCCGCCTCCTGCTGTAACGAGGATTTTTCCCGGACACGCTCGATAAACTCCGCCTCGTTCTCCCGCACATATCCGCTGACCCGCCGTATGGCTTCCAGCACCAGGCTTTCCACAACGCTGACGCGGATATAGTGACAGGTGCAGCTTCGGGAATAGTGGCGGTAGCTGGAACAGACATATTCATGGTGGGGGTGGTCGGGCCTGCCGGTGCTGCCCTGCTTGTGGTACATCTTCTGTCCGCAGTCAGCGCAGTACAGAACGCCGGTCAGCGGGTTCGGCTCGCCGCCGATGCGCTCCCTTACGCGCTTGGTTTCCCGCAGACGCTGAACAACATTCCATGTTTCCTCGTCAACGATGGCGGGGTGGGTGTCCTTGAAAATCAGCCGGTTTTCTTGCGGGGTGGCCTCCCGCTTTTTGGATTTGTAGCTTTCCGTGGCGGTCTTGTTGAGGACTGTCCAGCCCATATATTCTTCTTTTTTGAGGATTTGGATAAGGGTGGCGGTGGCCCATTTGTAGGGGTCTGCGCCCGACGCGCCCATGCTCACCCGCTCCCCGATGGCCCTCCAATGGGCGGCGGGAGTGAGTATCCGCTCGGCGGTCAATTCCTCCGCAATTCTGGCGATGGGCTTGCCCTCGATAACACCCTGGAAGATGCGCTTGACAACGGGGGCGGCTTCCTCGTCCAAAATCCACTTCTGGCGGTCGTCCGGGTCGTGCAGATAGCCGTAGGGGAGTGCGCCGGTGACGTGCTTTCCCGCCGCCGTCCTCGCGCCGAAAATCGCCCGTATCTTGCGGCTGGTATCTCTTGCGTGCCACTCCGCAAAGATGTTTCGGAAGGGCATAAAATCGTCCTCGCCCTTGGCGGTGTCGATGCCCTCGGCCACGGCGATCAGCCTGACGCCCCGCTCCCGTAACTGCTCCAAAAACAGCCCCACGCGCAGGTGGTCGCGGCCCAATCTGCTCATGTCTTTAATCAGGATTTGGCCCACGTTGCCGCGCTCGATGTCCTCCATAATCTGCAAAAATCCGGGCCTGTCCCAGCGAGTGCCGCTCCACCCGTCATCGGTTCTGTGGACAACATTGCTAAAGCCGTTCCGGGCCGCGTATTCCTCCAGATACTCCTTTTGATGCTCAATGGACAGGGATTCATTTTCCCTCCCGTCCTCATGGCTTAATCTCTCGTAAAGGATAGTCAGCTTGTTGTCGTTCATGGTTCCCTCTTTCCGGCTGTCCGGCGCTGCGGTTTTCGGTGTCGTTTTCACTGTTTCACCGCGTCCCTTTCAATCAGGCGTACCAGCTTATCGCTCATGGTTTCCCTGCTCGTCCTGCTGAAATGGACGCTTACCTTGTAGGTCGTGGAGCCAATCCGCTTTGTGATGTGCAGCGGCTTGTCGGTGTGTTCAATCGTCCTGTCTGCTGTTACTGTCGGCATAGGATTAGCCCCCTTTCCATATTCGGTTGTCTGTGATATACTACCGTCAAAATTACCTCGGCGCGTCCTTTTCCGCGCCCCTGTGCCGCCTGCGGCCTGACTGCCTGTTGTTTTCGGGGTGTCCCCGTTCCTTTACGATACACTCCTTTAGGACTGTTCATCAACTTCCGGCTCGCCGTGATTACAATTGGAAAACCAAAATGCCTATATTTGTATTCAAAATAAAAGTACGGATATCCGTCGGGATATCCGTACTTTTATCTATTTAAGCAGTTTGGGATAGTCTGTCTTCCCGTTTACCACACGATAGATGGTCACCGTATCATCAATAAGCCGGTAAACCGCAACATAGGTCTTTGTCAGCACCAGCTTCTGGTAGTTCAGCGCCGCCAGCTCCGGATCAGGGTGGATCGGCCCCAGCATCGGAAAGTCCTGAAGCCGTCCGATCTGCTCACGGATGGAACAATAGATCTCCCTGGCAGACGCCGGGCCGACCTGTTCGGCGTGGAAGCGGACGATCCCCAGAATATCCGTCTCTGCCGGATGCAGGTACGCCAGTTTATACCTTGCCATTCAGCAGCGCCTCCACCTTGGCGTCCAGCGCCTCCTGGGTGACAGCCGGCGCCCCCGCCAGACGCGCCGCCTCAGCCGCCAGGATGCTTGCCCGGTGCGCCAGCATCTTCTCCCGCTCCTCATACGCCTCAATGCTCATATAAACGCCATCGGCCTCGCCCTTGTTGGTGATGAAGATCGGTTCGCCGGACTCACGAGCCAAAAGTGAGATCTGCAAATATTCGTTGCGCAATGCGGTGGACGGTCTGATCGTCATATCTGCTCCCTCCTATGATTTTTATGCCCTTAGTATATCATCTTCCTGATAGATATGCAAGCCCGTAAAGGGACGATCCGAAACAGCGGGATGAAGCACAGAGAAAAGAGATCTACCGCTCCGTGATGTTCAGCCGACGCAGGGAGGCTTTCAACGCAAGAACGGTGTCGGTGATCAGCTTGACTTCCTCATCGCTGCAATCCGCTACCAGCTCCCCCAGCCAGCTGTCCCGCACAGGCCGGGCCTGCTCCACGTCCATGCACAGCAGCTCGTCCATAGAACAGCCCAGTGCGTTGACAATATCCACCGTGACCTGAAGGCTGGGGATACTGTTGCCGGTCTCAATGTGGCTGATATGCGTGACCCCTACCCCAGCGGCCTCCGCCAGCTTCTCCTGCGTCAGTTTTTTCTCCAGGCGTACCGCACGAATGCGCAGCCCAACCGTTTTATAGTCAATCATACCGCAAGTATCCCCCGAATTTTTAGATACTTGTATTGTAAGTGCAACTTGGCTATGTTATAATAACCTGTAAGTGCAACAGACTTTATAGGCATAGTTACGGAGAAAAATCTGACAAGGATATGGAGAAAAATGAGTACCTGCTTTTTCATTGGTCACCGGGATGCTCCAGACAGCATACTCCCCTCCCTGTCCGCCGCGATAGAGACACGCATCGTGGAGGATGGCGTGGATCAGTTTGTGGTTGGCAATTATGGTAGGTTTGACTTGCTGGCGGCACATGCCGTCCGGAAGGCGAAGAAGCAGCACCCGGATATCCTGTTGTTCTATCTGCGGCCCTACCATCCAGCGGAGCGGCCCTTTACTCCCGCCGGTTTCGACGGCTCCTTTTATCCGCCAGGGATGGAGACAGTCCCGCGGAAGCTGGCAATCGTCCGGGCCAACCGATACATGGTGGACAACAGTCAGTTCCTCATCGCCTATGCCCGATATACGGTCAGCAATGCGTGGGAGTTGGTGGAGTACGCCATGAAACGAGAGAAAAAGGGCCTGATTCATGTAGAAAATCTGGCGCAAGTATGAACTTCCCGCCACATTTTGCGTCTGATACAATAGACGTAAATAGCAGTTGAAATTTTTTTGAAAAATTGCTGTAAGGTTTTCTGGTTCTTTGCTGTCTTATAAGATGAAGGGACCTTCAAAAGGACAGAGAGGTGGGATCGCATGGAAGATCGCCAAATTGTAGAGCTGTACTGGCAGAAGAATGCGGACGCTATATCCGAGACATCCAGCAAATACGGGGCCTACTGCTTCACCATAGCGGATCACATTCTGAACAATGCGGAGGACTCCGAGGAGTGCGTCAACGACACCTGGCTCCACGCCTGGAACGCGATGCCGCCCCAAAAGCCCAACGTGCTTCGGATGTTCCTGGCAAAGATCACCCGCAATCTGTCCGTCAACCGCTTCAACGCCCGCAGCGCGGAGAAACGCGGCGGCGGGGAGATCATTCTTGTTCTGGATGAACTGGCGGACTGTCTGGCCGGCGGGACGGATGCGGAGGCGGCATACGAGGTCAAGGAGCTGGAGGAGTGTATCCGGCGCTTCGTCCGGGGCCTGCCGGAGCGGGACGGGAATGTGTTCGTGCGCCGGTACTTTTTCACGGAGCCGGTGTCCTCTATTGCCAGACAGTACGGTCTGATGGAGAACCATGTTGCAGTGATCCTCAGCCGAACCCGAAAGAAGCTCAGAGTCAAATTTGCGAAAGAGGGGTATTTATGAGAAGCATAGACCTATACACTGCTATGCGAGCGGTGGATGACGATATTCTGGAGCGTAGCGAAACCGCCTCCTGTGAGCGCAAGAAGAAAAGCGGCTGGCTGAAATGGGGTACTGTGGCGGCGTGCTTTGGCTTGCTCCTCACAGTGGCATTGACGACGCTGCCGGGGATTTTGCAGAGGTCGGAAAAGATTCCCACTCCTGGCCCTGGGCCTGCGGTCAGTAGCCTGATTCCTCTTTTTTACTATATGAAAGAAATGAACCTGGAAGCAAGAGAGATTGTTGCTCCCCACCTTTTTGATGAAAGCGAGATGCCGGTTGTTACAGAGGAACAGATAATAACGACCATTAAAAATAATACAGCAGTACAAGGGACTGTTACTTCCTTAAACAGTGTTTGTGTGCAGGATTCCGACACAGCATGGTATATCACCACCATGACGATTGCAGTGGAGGAAGTGTTGAGCGGAACTGCTGATTCAGAGGTTCATGTTGTTTGCGCAAGCAATTCCAACGAAATATTAGACGCAGACATGGTTCCAGCCCCTGGGTTATCTGGATGTCACGAAGGAATGCATTCTGTATTTGTTTTGAGGGAAATTCATAATGAGCCTTGGTCGATTGCTGGAACCGAAATTTATCCAACCTCGTTGGGTAATTACTTTGTCCTGTATCAACTGGAGCGCAATGATGATACACTAACATTCGTAGAACAAAATATCACAGTCAGCCTTGATGATATTTCTGACAAGGGCAGCGTCTCCGCTGAATACCCCGAGACCACCATCATCCCAGACTTCGACCTGGACGAACCCAACGAACCGGATGCGACATAAATAAGCATAACTCCCCCCCATCCCCTGCAAAACTTAATTTTTCACGTCATTTGCCGATAATAGATAAGAGGTTATATACCTGAACCATGCCCAGATTCCGGGAACGGGAGGTACAGCCGATGCTGGTCTATTATCTGCAAATGCTCGACACGCCGGAGGAAAAAGTGCGGTTTGAGCAGATTTATCTGAAATACCGCGGCCTTATGTACCAGGTAGCGGACGGCATCCTGCACAACCGCCAGGATGCGGAGGACGCGGTGCATAACGCTTTTTTGCGAATCATCAAAAAATTTTCCAGGTTTCAGAACACTCCGGCCAAGGATCTGGCCCCGCAGGTTGCGGTCATCGCCAGAAATGAAGCCATTTCGCTCCAGAGGAAGCAGAAGGGAGAAGCCACGCTGGAGGATTGGGACGGCCTTGCCGAGCCGTCGGAGTCCATCAGCGACTACCATGCGCTGGTGGACAGCTTTGCCCGGCTTCCCCGGACCTACCGGGCCGTCATGGAGATGAAACTGCTGTCCGGGTACTCCGATGGAGAGATCGCCGCCAAGCTGGGCCTGAGTAAAACGGCGGTCAGTACCCGGATCAGCCGGGGACGCCGGCTTCTGCGGGATATTGTGGAGCGGGAGGGGTTCTTGTTGGAGGCGTAGAATATCCTCCGCGCCAAAAGACCGCAAAATTTTTTCAGATACTTTGGGTTTTTCTGTGAGAATCCGCCTCCTCACCGCGTTAAGCATAGTGAGGGGCGGATTTTTGCTTAGCCCGTAAAGGAACCAGGATATGGGCGTCAAAGCTCAGAGAAAATTTTTTCAAAAATTTTTGAAAATCCTGTGAGAATCCGGCCTCTCGCTGCGTTACTCATAGTAGAGGGGGATTTTGTGGCTGCCGGGCAGTCACGCCCCAGTGCGATACAACGAGAGAGGAGGGATTCCCATGACAGATCAGGCATTGGACGACTTGGCCCGCCGGGTAATGCTGGACGCGGCCCGTCTGGAGTACGGTGATCTTCTGGAGGAACTGCCGGAGCATGACTTTTCCCCGGAGTTTGAGCGAAAGATGAAGAATCTGATTCGTCAGGCTGACCATCCTGCCCGGCACAGATTGCTGCGGACCGGGCAGCTTGTCGCGGCGCTGGTAGCGCTCCTGCTGCTGCTCACAGTGGCAACCGCCGCCGCTGGTTATGATATATGGCGGATGCTGGCCGAGTGGACGGCGGAGAAGATCACCCTCGCGCCGGGGCAGATCGAATACATAGACCCGGACGACCTCCATATCCCGGAGGAACCGGGAGAGTATACCGATCTCCAGGAGGCGCTGACGGCCTATGGCCTAAACCGTTCTGTAGTTCCCAAATGGCTGCCGGAGGGGTTTGTGCAGATCCACTTAGATATAGAGGCGGCAGCGAAAGGTAGTCTCATCATATTTTATGCTTTGTATCAGTGGGAAAAAAATCCTTTGGTGATCCAAGTAAATATTTACCTGGAAGACGAAGAACGTGTATATGATAGTTTCGGAAATTTCCAAAAGGATGAAGGGGACCCCATTCCCTACGAAGCGGGGGGCATCACACATCTGCTTACTACCAATGCTGGACGCCCTGTGGCACTCTGGGCCAACGGTCCAGCAGAGTGCTGTATCAGCGGTGACATCACCATGGAGGAGCTGAAGCAGATGATTGATTCTATTTATGAGTAATGGGTAACATCAGTGAAACGCAATCATCAAATCATCAGGAGGTTATTTTTATGACAATCACACAGATGGTGCAGAACCGCCAGCAGCAGCGCATCGGGGAGCTGGCCCAGAAGCAGCAGGGCAAGCCCCATGTCAACCCCTACGGCACGCCCGGCATGAGCCTGAACGACGCCGGCGACTTCCAGAAGATGGTCCCCGTGGACGAGGGCGTGGTGCAGCAGGTCAAGCAGATCGCCTTTGACCACATGAAGAACGGCTACGGGGTCAGCGATGGCGAGGACATCAGCGAGGTCATTCGGGACTATACCATGTCTCTTGCGCCGGAGCAGCGGCTCAGCGCCTCCTGGACGCTGAATGAAATCTTCCACAGCGAGGCCACCCGGCTGGGTGAGTACGTCCACCAGCAGGACCCCAGCTGGGACTGGGGCAAGCCCTTTGACACCAGCATCCTGGACGGCTACCGGCAGGGCGTGGATAGGCAGGCGTAATTAAATAAGGAACAAATAGGAGGTAAAAACAATGTCTTTGATCGTATCACAGAAGCCAGTGAACCGGCTCCCCGCCGAACTGGTGAATAACGCCGCCTTTGTCAAGCAGGTTGACTTTGACCCTATGCATCAGACCGCCGAAACCGGCCAGCCTGCGGAGAAAATTCATGGCGATGCCCTCCCTCGCTTTGATAAGGTGTCCATCAGCGAAAATGGGGCGATGCACATATACAGTGATCCCGCCATGTCCATTGAGGCCGGCCCGGATGCGCCTGCCCGGGACCCCGACGCGAAAATACGGGTCTATTACAACGCCCTCTCCGGCAGGGACTACTATCTCACCCAGGAGCGGGCACAGAACGGCGCGGTGACGGATTATTTCTTTGAGCTGCGCACGGATGACATTGAGCAGCAGGCCAAGGCCATTGTCAGCGGCGAAGGGTATGACCCCTACCACCCGGCTACAGAGTTTTTTGTCAAGGGGCTGTGCCAGTGGTTCTCGGAGGATGATACCCAATCTGTTGCTCAGGCCTTTGAGGCGGTATGCCGCGAATATGCGGGGATACTGGAGACCGGGCGGACCCCTGCCTTGTCGGAACTGAAAACCACCTTCTCCTTCTGCGGTGAAGAGGTCAGCGTTTCCAATCTATTCGATATGGTGGAGGTCGGAAAGAAAATTTCACAGCAGTCAAACCAGTACGGCAGTATCGGAACCAGTATGTATGTCGGCCTTGCCGCCGAGGGGATGCTGAAATCGGCGGCGGTGAAGTACGCCAATACGCTATCCGCTGGCGTTGGCAAGGCATTTGCGGACAATTTCACAAGGTTGTTTGATAACAGTGCAAAGAGCAGCGTCCAGAAGTGGAATGAGTGGAGCAAAACGGGTGTCAGCAGTACACTGCCGGAGGACTATCGTGACTACATCGCAGATCAGGCATCCTACGCTTATCAGATGTTTTCCCAGTCAAGTCTGTCCAGTGGGGATGTTTCCGCAAAAATCAATCAGTTTTGTGTCAGGAACCAGTACGCATATGGAGGCGCGGCAACAACGGATTTCCGCAGCATTATGAATGGATATTATCAGGAGATTGTGGAGCTGCTCACATAACAATAAAACAGCTTTCCTTTTCTTTTTATCAATAAGCATTTTTGCATTTGCAGCTTGCCTTTGTATCCATAAAATATGCGCGGATATAGCTACTCTTCTGAAGAAAATTGAAGAAGATAAAAATAGTTAGGGAGATTTAGTGAAAACATCAGTTTATAAGAGGAGGAATCACTATGTCAATCAACAGTATTTCAGGCGCTTACAATTCTTATGGCTCTTACAGAGGTACCAGCAGAACCACCAGCGTGAGCGCACCCAAAATCTCCGTCAGCGAGGACGGCTTATTTGAGCCGATCAGCAGCAAGGTCAGCGGAGCCCTGTCTGACGAGTATGTTGAGCAGATCAAGGCGTGTGCCCGCAAAGCCGCCGCAGATGGTACAAACATGGTCAGTAGTGGCTATGCGTCGATGCGGGATGCTCAGATGGGGAAGCACGTTTCCCCTGATCGGGGTAGAGCCATTTCGCAAGTGTCCACCATGCTCAACAATCCAAACCTTGTTTTGCGACCAGGAGAAAATCTCTTTGACTTGTTAAGCATTCCCTTTACCGCCACCATCAACAACGGGGCTCTCTTTGGCAAGACGGCGGAAATCTATGATAAAAATGGCGAAATGATTGCTGGTTATCGTGAATCCGGCGGTTGGTTCGATGTTCCCACAAAAGACGAAACACGGTTCCAGTATAAATCTAATCAGATTTACCGTGAGGCGTACAAGGCGGCTGAGGCGGAAATAGCCACTGGCAAACAGATAGCGGCCCCGGCGGTGAGCGGCGATGCGTCTGCTGGTTTTGATGTGAAAGCGTAGGGGCGGCATTAGGATAAGGAGGAGGAAAATTGATTCAAAACTTCGGATTGATCATGCTTTGTTCCCTGATCGCGATAGGCACAGGGGTAATCGTAGCAATATTTAATGATAAGAAAAAGAAGTAAGTATTCCAGCTTATCTGCAAACTCATTACAGTGGAGGAACCATCATGAACGTATCGAATTTATCCAACCTCTTTCAGCAGAACAGCATCTTTCAACAGAGCCGGCCGCTGGGCCAAAAGCTCGGACAGCCGCTGGTCAGCGATACGCTACACCGGCTGTCCCAAAATTTTCTGACGGCCCAGGAGCAGGGACAGGACTTGTGGAAGCGGTTCGACACGCTGGAGCTGTCGGCGGAGGCTGCGGACAGCAAGACGGATTCCGCCCTCAGCGAGATGCCCAATGAATTGTTGGAGATGTACTTAAACCAGTATAAGGTCGCCGCCAACCTGAGCCATCAGAACGAGGCGGCGCTGATGGAGTATCGGGACCAGCTCTCCGCCTTTGACCAGACCATCCAGGAATACCAGGATATGCTGGACGGCAAGGCGGAGCTGCCCCAAAAGATGAAGCTGGAGGATGTCTCCATGCTGCTGGAGCGCACCAGGGCGGCGCGGGAACAGTTTTTGCAGGAAGGCGCAAAGGAGCTGAACCGCACCGGAAGCGAGGGCCCCGCTTTGACGGAGAAAGCCTGGCAGATGGTCGCGGGCGATCAGGATGACGGCCACGACCTTCGGTGGAGCATCGACGCCTCCGCCGGGGACATCTATGGGGAGATCGACCGCGCCCTGGCCTCCGCTCAAAAGGTAAGCTCCATGTGCCGGGAGGGGGCCTCCCGTATCGTGGCGGAGCTGAAGCGGCGGGGTCAGGCGGATCAGCCCTACCACCAGCTCCGTTTTGACGAACAGGACAGCACTGTGGAGCGGACCGCCATGTTCCAGGACATTTATGAGGACATCTGGAATACACTCCGGCAAAGTGCCAAAGAGATTGAGGAGGAGTAAAAAATGGAAATTGGTGCGGCTATCATTACCCTTGTGGTGGGCGTCTTGGCAGAAGCGACCATCGGCATCAGCTGGAATATGCGCGGTGTGGGAACGCTACTGGGTGTTGCGATTATGGGAGCGTTCATCCTGTGGGTGGTTCGGCATCCGAAGGACAAGCAAAATTAGGTTATCACACAGATTTCTAAATCGGAATTTTGTAAGGGGTGCTTAGAATGAAAAAGGGCATATACAAAGCAACCAGTATCATAATGGCGCTTCTTGTTATAATTGCTATCTATGTTGCTTTAACTGGAACTGGGAGCGGCCTTTTGGACTTAAGCAACTTGGTAAAATATTTTCTTTTCGGATTTGCGGCGATTTTTGCTTTGATAGGAATTATTACTGGAATAAAAGGATGGAGAAAATAAATTCCAGTTTATCTGTCAAATCCCCTTAGAACCCTGATATATCAAGGCTTTCCACTGATTAAATGTTCAAACCTTATGTAATTTCCCTTGTTTTTGCCCTTATGGGCTGAAACAAGGGAAAGTTTTTTACTCCCCGCAGACTACCTTATCCAGCAGTCGGGCGGAGGTACGCTTGGCCTCCCTTGTGGCGTGGGCGTAAATGTTCATCGTGGTACTGACGTCCGCATGGCCCAGCAACTCCTGCACGTCCTTGGGAGCCGCCCCGTTGGAAAGCAGATTGCTGGTGAACGTGTGTCTGAGCATATGGAAATGAAAATCTTCCAGCCCCGGCACTTTCTTCTTTGCCTGACGGCACATGATACCCACTGTCCCCGGCGTCTCAATGGCCCCGTCAGGCCGGAGGCAGACAAAGGACAGCTCCCGATACCCCTCTGGCACGTCCGCCGTCCTGGGCAGGGTATAGACCTCGTAATAGGCCCGGTCTTTCTCCCTGACCTCCATGCAGTAGTTCAGGCTGTAAAGCTCCCCATAGCGCAGGCAGTTCCCAATCTGCTCTTTCTTGGCCCTCCGCAGGATCGCCGCCAGCGTGTCGCAGAAATCCACAGTACGGACTTTCTTCCGCTTGGTGGCCCCGATCTCCGTCTTGTGCCTTGCCCCGTTGTAGCGGATACTGCGCCGCACCGTGAGATACTGCTCGTCCAGGTTGACATCCTGCCAGGTGAGGGCGCAGACTTCCCCGATGCGAAGCCCGGTGTAATAGGCGATCTGGATAGGCAGAAGGGCAGGGTTTTCTTTCTTTTTCAGAAAGTCCTCCAACGCCCGGAACTGCTCATGGGTGAGGGTAGGCACAGCCGGGGCGTCCCCGTCCTCCTGGGAGAACAGCTCGTATTCCTCTTTCTTGCCCCGCCAAATCACATACTGCATGGGGTTGAAGCTGATGAGCCGCTTGGGGAACACCGCAAAGCGGAACGCCCCTTGCAGGACTGCCGAATACTGCCGTAAGTACCCTTTACTGAGCGCCTTTGCCGCTGTCCCGTCCGGGTTTGTCCCGCCGAAGCTGAGCAGGTCGATGTAGGCTTGCAGATGGTCGGGGGTGACGCTTTTCAGCTTGCGATTTCCGATGGGGTGCTGCTTGATACGGTTGACCGTCCCCTGGTAGGCCATCACGGTGCCGTTGCTGAGATTTCCGGGTTTCAGTTCTTCCTCGACCCACAGATCAAGGAGACTGCCCAGCGTTAGATTGTCCGGCTTCGCCACGAACTTCTTTTCCTCGTAGTCCTCCATTGCCTTACGGAGAAGGGCTTCTGTCTCGGACTTGCTTTCGGTGCCGGGGCACTCCTTCTGCACCCGGTTTCCGCTCTCGTCCTCAATATAGAACCGATAGTACCACTTTTTGCCCTTTTTGCGTACAGAACCTTTTGCCATAGATGAAATGCTCCTTTCTATCCGTGGCAATCAGGCCTGTGACGTATGATGTGCGTTCCATCATTTCTGCTGGGTTTTCCCGGCATATTATGTTGTCAAGGTGCCACGGAATCGTTGGCGGCGTTCAGCCGCACCTGGGCGTCATGCAGGATGTTATACAGGTAAACTGTATCGACCCTGGTACGCCCTTTGTCGAAGATATGTAGCAGTCCGTCCAGGAACCGCTTCATATCCTCGATAGGAGCTTCCATCTCCCGGCGATAGACCGGCACGATGATGTCGTCAACGTGGATGGTGTATTGCTGAATAGATTTTTTGAGGGCTTCATCCCCAGCCAGCCGGTCGATTTCGTTCAGCGTCCTGCCGTAGTGCTGGGCGGTGATAGAGAACAGGTCGATCAGCAGGCAAAGTGTGGACGTGAGGAACCGCCGCTGGACTTCCGGCTGTACCGTCTTGCTTACAGCGTCCAAGAAGCTGTTCAGATGGTCTAAAACCTCTCCCTCGCAGATGGTTCGGCCATCCACGTCTTTGACTTCTTTTTCCTCGGACAGACCCGTGAGCCATTCCGGGGTGGTTTGCAGAGCCTCCGCCAAGCCGTTGATGATCATGCTGCGGTTGGGATTGACCCCATCCGTTTCATACCGCTGGATGGTGGACTTGTTGACCCCCACCCGCCGTCCAAGCTCCGGCATGGAGATACCGATCTCGTTCCTACGCTCTTTGATACGTTTGCCGACCTCTTTTGGAGTGAGCATTTCTGCGTTATCCAAGAAGTTCACCTCCTATCGAGTGTGAGTATAACACAGTCGGATTTGAATTGCAACCATATTTTTCATATATTTTTAAAATTATTTTTTGAAACGACTTAAAACAAGTTGACAAGCAGCGGCGGTTTAAGTATAATAACGGTGTTGAAGTTGCGAAATAAGTTCAACAGAAAGGGGCGTGCAGAATGAGCGCATTTAAAATAGGGCTGACCATCGAGGAAGCCGCCGAATGTACGGGCATTGGGCGCAACACCATGCGGAAGCTGGTGGACTGGGGCAAGCTGCCGGTGCTGAAGGTGGGCCGGAAAGCCATCATCCGGCGGGACACGCTGGAACGGTTTATGGCCGTCAACCAGGGGCGGAACCTGCTCCGGGAGGGCGACGTCCGCCGGGTCGAGTGACGTACTTTGGGCGTGTCCTCCCAAAATTCACCGGCTGAAAAGAGCAGCCGGGGCGGCGGGGACGCACCCGCAAAATACGTCGGGGCAGAAGTGGTACAGTCTTAGCAAGCAACGTATTGTGGGGCCACAATACCGCTTGACAGGGGTTCCACCCCTATGACCCCGGAGAAAGGAGAATCCATGCGAAGCAGAACGAACCAAATCATCATCCGTCTGTCTGACGGGGAACTTGCCGACCTCAACGAAAAGGTCAGCAGGGTACGGGGTTCCCGTGAGAGGTTCATCCGGCAGTGTATCAGCGGCGCTGCCATCCGGGAGGCCCCCTCAGTCGATGTGCCAAAGCTGATCTACGAAGTCCGTAGGGTGGGGGCCAGTCTCAACCGTATCCTCATCATCGCCAACGCCAAGGGGTTGCTGGAAGTGCCTGAACTCCGCAGGGCATTAGAGCGGAACCGAGAGTTGGAAGTACGTATCGTGGACGCTTACGCGAAAGACTGACGGCAGATGAAAAGCACCGCACAGCCATAAGGCCATGCGGTGCCTACATAGACAAATTGCATAAGTGTTATCTACGATACGGTACTGTTTCGCCTGTGTCCTCTTGGCGGAGCAGGGTTCCGGCCTCATCAAAGGTATATCGGAACACCTGGCAGGTGCCGCCGATGGTGAAGGAGCTGGTAGCGGGGGAAAAGAAGGTGTCCACCACGCTCTCCACGTCCCACGCCAGTTCTCCGGTGTTATTGATGGCCAGCTTTCCACCCAGGGAACCCTTGACGGAGTAGAAGGTCTCCGGCGCTCCGCCCTCCGGGTCGCACAGCAGTAGCACCGCTGTGTAATTATCCCGCACCATGGGGGTCAGCTCCTCGCTGGAAATCTCCCAAATGTTGTTGTCAAACAGGTAGGCCAGGATATCTGCGATTTCATACCGTCCGCCCCTGTCTGTCTGCTTGGGAACGGCATAGGCCGACAGGTACACCCGGCCCCCAAACTCAATCATATCGGTGATGGTGTAATCGCAGTCCTCCCCTTCGTAAATGAAGGTGTCCAGTGTGCCTCCATCCCGGCTCAGCTTCACCAGTCGGGCAGTCTCGCCGTCCGTGGTGTTCCCCAGCTGTACCAAGTAGCCGTCCCCCAGGCACACCACGTTCCAGATGCCGAGGTTTCCCACCTCAGCGTCGTAGTTGAACAGCTCGTTCCCGTCCATGTCGTACTGGCTCAGGCAGAGGTGCCGGAAGTCCCCCCGGCTGAACACCGCCCAGGTGCCGTCCCCGTTGTCCACCACGGCGGCGATATATTCCCGCTCAAAGCCATGCTCCAACTGCTTTTGCCACAGAATGTTCCCGCTCTCGTCCACCCGGGCCACACAGGAGTACTTGGGCTGTTCGCTGGACCAGGTATCATTGTACCCCCACACCGCTGTTCCGGCGGAGGTGTGGACGCTGCCCTCCACATAGAGGTCAGGGAATTCCGCCGTCCACAGCAATTCGCTGTCCCGGTAACACGCCAGAATGCTCTTATCCAGCACGTCAAAGCCCAGGGTTTTGTCCAGCTTCTCCGCATAGTCCAGACGGTAGCTGATCCCGGTTTCCGGCCGGGTGCTGCGCCACACATTCCGATCCCACAGCGCCGCCAGTTCCTCCGGCGTGGGCTCCCGCTGGGAGATCTCCAGCCCCGGCACCGCCCGCTCAATCACCTCCGCCGTCTTGTCATAGGTGAAATGTTGGCTGGTAATATCCCGGTAGACAGCTTTCACGTCTGACCGGCTCAGGCCCTCGGTAGACAGCCCGTTTTCGTCAAAGAACGCTACCGCCGCGCCATACTCCCTGGCTTCGGCGGCAAAAGCTACCCCTACCAGGCTCACCGTCAGGGCCAGACAAGCGGCCAGTGCCAGCCATTTTCGGTAGGCCGGCGCCCTCCGGCGGCCCACAGGGGTCTCGCTCCGTTCCAAAATATTATCATCCACATTGTCAAACGCTCGAAACAAATCATTTTTGTTCATAGGTATCCCTCCTTCAAAAGATGGGCTTTCAGTTTTCTGCGCGTCCGGCTCAGTATAACCATTACATTGTTTTCGGTAAGACCATATCGCTTTGCGATGTCCGCCACAGGCTCGACAAAGAAGTACCGGCGCACCAGCACATTCCCCTCCCGCTCCGGCAGCGCCCGCACAAAACGCTGGATAGCTTCCCGCAGTTCTTTGGCCTCGTACGCAGCCTCTGTATCCGCACCGCCGCCAAAACATTCTCCCAGTTCCTCCAGAACGAGGGCAATCTCGCCGCCGCCCCGTTTCTCTGCATTTCGTGCATTGAATCGGTCAAAGGAAAGATTACGAGTAATCTTCGCCAGGAATAGCCGAAGTATGTTAGGCTTTTGCGGTGGTATCGCGTTCCAGGCATGAAGCCATGTATCATTGACGCACTCCTCGGAATCTTCGGTGTTGTGCAGGATGTTTTCAGCAATCGTGAAACAGTACGCACCATATTTACTGGCGGTTTCCGATATAGCGTCTGCGTTTTTTTGCCAGTATAGTTCTATAATTTGCCTATCCTCCAACACAATACCTCCTCTCCGTAGTTTGAAGGTTCCTTCACCCTATAAGACGAGAAATGCTCTAAAACCTTACAAGATTTTTCGGAAAATTTTAGTTCTCAATTTGAAGTCTATTGTATCAGGCGCAGACGATGAGGGCAAGTCCACGCATTGGCAAACGACAATGGCGGCGAGGACATATCCCCGTCGCCATTGTGCTTTATGCGTATATGAGTTCCATATTCACAATCTCCATTGCGCTTGCCCGGATATTGTTCATCTTACCAACCCACACCATCTGGTCGGTAACTTTCAGCGCCTCGGTGATACCTTGGGATTGGGCCATCTGTTCAATGACGGTATCTAACCGTTCTTGCGCCTGCCGGTCAATGTCTGCAAGGTAGCCGTTCAGCTTTCCGCTCAACAGCAAGGCGTTATAAAGAGCTGGACGGCATTCTTTGAGAAATCGCTTGTGCCGCTGACCCCATACGCCAACAAGCTGTTCTTCTTCAGTGGGTACAGTCAAACAAGGAAAATAGTAGTCGCCAACGAGTTCATACCATAGGCCGTTGGTCACGTTAAAAATGTACTTGTCCATAGTGAAATCCTCCGCTATAATATATTTGCACATACGTCACAGTTCTCCGATTGCCACACGTTGTCATATCCTGTTGCGAGATTTTCTTGCCCTTGCTTTTGCCCTTATGAGCAGCCAGGGCAAGGGTAAACTTGTGTGAAACCGAATAAAGGGATAAGGCGAACAAACTGTGAAAAATCCTTTGTTTTTAAGGCTTTTGGAGGATTTTATAGAAAACCTACGGTGAGCGATAATCGCTCATAGAATCGTAGTATCCAAATTCCAGTTTATCAGCCTGATGAAAAATGAATGCAGGCAATTCTGCAATCCCCATAAATCTATTTTTAGGAGGAACCATTATGAACATTTCAAGTTTAGGAAACATCCCCAACATTGCCAACCAGATCACCACCGGCGCACCCCAGGCGGGCTTCCGCTGCGACCCCAGTGCCGTTGCGGCTTCCGGCAACAGTACATCGCAGAGCTCTGCGCCGCTGCTCAACCTGGACCTCTCTGACCGCAAGGGCTGGCAGCAGGACTACTCCATCCGGGACGCGGCGGAGAGCCTGTGGAAGCAGGAGAACTTTAACTTCAACCTCTTTGACTCCGCCAGCATCCAGCGGATGCAGGATCGTGTGCGGCAGGGCAGCTATACCATGAAGCCCACCGACGCGGAGCTGTCCGCCTACATAGACACCCTGCGGCAGAACGGTCTGGACGGTGCTGTGGACTGGAGCGGCCTGACCCGTGAGCTGGAGGCGTTCCAGACCACCACCCCGGAGGAACTGGAGGACGGGCTGGACTATCTGGCCTCCCGCTACACGGCGGCGCTGGATAAGCTGGAGCGCAATTACAGCGGCGAGGAGCTGACCGCCCAGCGTGCCAAGCTGGAGGAGGTCTATCAGGCCGGGAAGTCCGGGATGATCGAGGGCTACACCCAGCTTTTGCAGGACAATCTGGGCCTGTCCGGCAGCGACGCCCAGGCGGTCCGGGACAGCTTCTCCGCCATCCTGTCTGAGAAGGTGGATGCTTACCGCTCGGCGCTGGGACAGGTGCATGCGGCCGTGGAGCAGACCGGCCCGGACAGCGTGTGGCTGAAGAACCACGACGCCTACATCGCCTCCCAGCTCCGGGCGGCAGGCGAGACAGGCAAGAGTACGGCCCGGTACTCGGTGCAGGACCTCACCGCCGCCGGCCAGATCGCCCAGGACTACCGGGCGGAGATCGCCGGGGCGTCCTCCTGTGGACGGAACGAGGCGACGCTGGCGCTGGGCCTGTCTTTGGCGGACATGAAAGCAGAGACGATGATCTCCAAGGGGCTGGTGAGCGACAGCATGGCCGCCCAGGCTGCCGCCCGGAACCCCCAGGCCCTGCGCTGGGGCATCTCCCAGGAGCACTACTGGAAGGAGTTCTACAAAACCCCGGAGGAGCGGACCCCCTCGCGTTTGGACACTCAAATCAATAACCTGCTGATTCAGGCGGGCCAACCCCCGAGGCCCCAGCGTTCTACCTATCAGGAGTATGTAAACCGCTGGCAGGACTTCCTTACAGCGATTGGCGGCGGGGTGAATATCCGGGCGTGATAAAGCACCCCAATCAATACCAAGTATTGCTTATGTTTAGAGGGAATTTGCTATGAGCATGAATAAAAGATTATTTGCAGTTGCACTGGGGCTTTCGCTGTTTATGTCGCTTGCGGCCTGTAGCAATCAGCAGTCTCCATCGGACAGTTCGCAAGAAAATGCGTCAACGAGTGAGGGCGTCTCACCATCAGACAGCGAAACGAATCTGGACTTCCCAGGAAGCTATATAGTACCGGACGGCTGGGTCAAGATGGAGAAATACTCCACAGAGGATAAAATCTTCTATGCGGAGGAAGGCCACGAGGAGGACGAACTGCCCGACAACATTTCTGTTGAGGTGAAAACAAATCGGTACAGCGCAGAGGATCACATGGAGTTTCGGGATGCCATTGTCCGGCAGCTCACTATGCAGGCCAGCAGAGTTGGCGCTGAGTTGACCGGGGAGGGCACATTTACAGACCAGGAGGATGTCCTTTACATCTTCACTATCAGCGAAGAGGATGTGGTGACCAAACAGTTCTACATTGTGGGTGACAAAAGGTACTGCCTGATTCACTTGACCAACTTTACCGGCTCCGAGAGCGCAGACGAGGCGGCCCAGGCTATGGCGGACAGTTTTGTTTGGAACTGATAGATATTCCTGCTATATTCTGCCCCCTTCCACACAAGGTATGGTAAGTGATTCCAGACGATAAATATAAAAACGGAGGCGGCGAGCATGGAACTGGAATGGGAACAGGGGCGGCAGTCTTCCCGTACCGCCGCGGCACTGGCCGGGGCGTTCCTGGGCGCGGCGCTGGGAGCGGACTGCTTTCTGGCGGCGAATTACCTGATCGGCGGGATTCCTGCCTTACTCTGCGGAGCAGCAATCGCGTTCTGGGCGGTCAAGAGTGGGGTGCTGTTTGCTGGCAGGAACAGCCAAGCCGTGGCGTTGCTGGCGCTCCTTCCAACACTTCTCTGGGGAATTTTTGTCAACCATTTGAGTTTCGCCCTCGCTGCCGCTCCTGGCGATCCAGCAGGCATACAACAGGCGTTCCTCAGTCCACTGTTCTTCACAGGCGGCACCAACTACTGGTTTCAGTTGGCTGGATTGTCAGCGGCAGCTTTGGGTTCCTGGACTACCCTATTCCGTGACGCAAAGAAAGAGCAGGAATTTCTGGAGCGGGCATCCCGCCCCTGCAAGCCTCCCCAGGAAGCGCCACCTGCGGATCTGGATATCTACCTGCCCAAGCACGCCTGGATACGTCCCTGGCTCCTGCAAAGGCGCATCACCCAAGGACTATGGCTGACGGTTCTCTTTCTCCTTGTCTGGCTTCCGGATCTGCTTGGACATGAGTTGGCCTTGTTCTACGCCCTATGCGGTATGGGCTTTAGTTTTTTGGCGATTGCTTCCCTGCCTGGACCATCCGGGCATATTCTTGCGGCCCGTAAGGTGATGTACGCCCGAAAGGACGGACAGCTTTGGCTGATTGCGATGCAGCGCATCCAGGATGCCACCCTTCATGTGCGGTTCCCAAAGCTGGCACAGATATGGGATCAACTGCCGCAGACCCAGCGGACCCGCTTCAAGGCGTCCATAGCCTCTCTGCTTTCAAAAGAAAATAACATTGCCGTCAAGATCAGCAGACCCAGTCTCGAATACCAGAACAAATGGAGATGGGTCATATCCAATGACATGGGGCGCAAAGCCCCTATTCCAAAGGTCTATCCCAAATTCAGCCCGGTTCCCGGTGATACGGAACCACTCAAAGAGGCTGTGCCGGTTTGGTGGCGCAATCCTATGATGACTCTGGTGATCACCGTGTTCTGTCTGACGGTGGGCATTCACATCGGACTGGAAGAGGAACGCCGGGCCGCGCTTCTCCCGCCAGAGCCACCCCCGGTGGAGTCTGTTGTGCCTGACCCGAAGGATTCCACACCCGTCACCACGGCCATCGCCCCCGAGGTCATTGGGGACTACTACTTAAACGGCCTGATCCTCCGGACGGATGACGCCTTCCAGGCGTCCACAACCCAGCTGGAGGACCAGGAGAACGGCCTCACCTACCAGATATCCCTGCAATACGGTGTAGGCGAGGAAGCCGCCCAAATTTCTCTGGGGAGAACGCAGGGAGAAAATGTCCGCTGCCTCCGCCCGGACAGTGAGGAATTCCTCTGGGGCATGGGGGACAACGGGGTCACCTATCGCTACAATCTTCGGACGGTGCAGCTCCCACACGAGCAGACTGCCCACACCGGCGCGGCCCTGTCCGAGCGGGGTACGCTGATCATCATTGAGTGCGTCCACGATGACGATGCCGAGGAGGAGCTGGCGCGGGGCACCCTGTTGTATATGCTGGAAAACCTCCAGTTTACCGGACCGGCCATTACAGAGGAAAACTATCAGGAACAGCTCCGCCCGGCTGTCAACATGGGCTTCAACTACTGCGGCCAGGCGTTCTTCAAGGCGCCGGAGGGGATGTTTGAGTACGACGTGTTTCTGGACACCTTCATGCCCTGCGGCGGAAAGATGAATTACTACGACGGCGGTATCTCTATGATGACCAAGGCCCACGGTCTCCGGGTCTCCGCCGCCATTGTTCCAAACGAGGGAACCGCCATGGATGTGGTGGAGCAGGCGTATCAGGATCTGAAAGCGGCGGGGCGGCAGTACGATGAACAGACGCTGTTCCAGGACGCCTACAACGCCGAGGGCAACAACGCCTGCCGTCTCACGGTCTACTACGACGGGGGCCGCACCCGCGTCACGGTGTTGGTGGCCATAGAGGAGAGGGAGGGGTGCTATCTCTTCAAGGAGATGACCTGTCTGCCCGAGGAGGTGGACAGCGAATATCAGGCGGTTTTCAAGGAGATGGAGACCACCTGCGGCATCGAAGTCTCTGTGATGGAAGACCTGGGCCGGCACAGCCAATAACAGAAAGAGAGGAAACAGCATGGATTTGGAATGGGAACGGGAGACCCCCCGTGACAATGTGATCGCGGGTACTGTGGGAGCGTTTTTAGGCTCCCTGATCGGCGTGGCCTGTATCGTGATCTTCAACAAGCTGGGATATGTGTCCGCGGTGTCCGGCGTGGTGATGGCGGTGTGCGCCATCAAGGGCTATGCCCTGCTGGGAGGGAAACTCACCAGGCAGGGCGCGGTCATTTCCGGCCTTTTCATCCTTGTGATGACCTATATAGCCACAAAGCTGTGCTTTGCCCTTGCGGTGATGGAGGTCGCCACAGAGGAGGTCAGCTTTTTTCTGATCTATCAGAGCATTGGGCTGTTTCTGGAGGACAGTGAGCTGAGACG
This sequence comes from Oscillospiraceae bacterium 44-34, assembly GCA_041223805.1. Classification (GTDB taxonomy): domain Bacteria; phylum Bacillota; class Clostridia; order Oscillospirales; family Oscillospiraceae; genus Lawsonibacter. The sequence continues at coordinate 54,246 of JBCLQX010000020.1, forward strand.
AATTTTCCTGGGAGAACTGGCGCTGCAATACCTCTTTACCTTGGTCGGCGGCATCCCAACCCTCATCTCCAACCTTCGTGAGCCGGTCAAACGTCCGGAAGGCCCCGCCAAGCCGGATGAACAGCCGCCCATCCAGGGGGAGTTCTACGCCCTGCGGAAAGACTGGATGCGTCCGCTGCGGCTGAGCGTTTTTGTACCGCTGCTGGTGATCATGGCCATATCGGTGGGCGGATTTATCGCCACCGCGTTTATCCAGGAAACCCGGTGGATGACCGCCATCGTCTTGGGCGGATTTATCAGCGGGGTGTTCCTGCTCTGCTGGTCGATCCCTACGCTCCAACTGTGCAACGCGTTCCATATTCTGTTCGTCCGGGCCGGAGGAAAACTGTGGCGGGTGGATTTGCAGCATTTTTGCAGCGTACAGAATTGGTGGAGCCAATCCTCCAGCAAGCAGGCAGCCATCAAATGGGATGTACTGTGTGAGATTAGCTGCCTGCTGGACGGCGAGACCCCCAGCTACGGCCCCGGCGCTGTGACAGAGCTGAAAGACCTCCAGGTGGAGAAGGAGGACAGCTGGAGCTGGAAATGCTTCTATGAGTCCGAAGACGGCAAGCGGAAAAAGCTGCGGATCAGCAAGGGCTATCCCGACTTCTGCCCCGTCTCCGGACTGGAACGCTCCCAGGGACCGACACCCGCCCGCTGGATCTTCATCCCTCTCTCTTTTGTGGTGACCGCGGCGCTCATCGCCGGAATCTGGGCATTGGATATGTCTGTCTATGTCGGCCCAACGTGGAACCGGCCCCAGACCTCGGACTCCGCGCCGAAGGGGAGCACACAGCCGGAGGTCAAGAGCATCTCCGCCAGGGTGCCGGAACAGATCACGGAATATGAGATGTCCGAGGTGTGGTTCCGGGTGGACAGCGGCTTCAAGTACAGCCGCCGCACCTTCTTGGACGGTAATACCGGGACTCTATACCGGGCCTATGTTCAGTACGGTGTGGACGCCAGCGACGCTTGGAATACCCTGAGCCAGCATATCAGCGAATACCGTATCTCCCCTCTTTACGACCGATTTGACGCGGCATATCTGGATCAGGAGCCTCTGACCCCTCTAAATGAGACATCCCGGTACAATATCGTTTCGGTATACCTCACCGACGGTCAGGCGTTCCATACCGCCGCCGTTCTCTCTGATGACGGGACGTTGTTCACCATGGAGGCAGAGCAAAACGCCTCCGACAAGAGTGAGGATGTTCTGGCAAATCTGATGTTCACCCTGGAGAGCGTCCGCTTTGGTGGGCCCGTGGTGACAGAGGAAAACTATCAGACCCAGATCCACGTCTCCGAGGTGCGGGACTGCACCTATATGGCGGCGGCCTATTTGAAAACCGACCTCTTTGGACACGACGCTTTTGTGGATGTGTACGTCCCCTACAGCGATTCGCCCATCTACTCCGCCGGTGGCCAGGCAATCCGGACGGAGGCCCATGGGCTGCGGGTCTACGCCACCATCGTCCCCGGCGAGAACGCCAAGGCGGTGGTTGATGCCCGCCAGCAGGAGCTGGCCGCAACGGGGCAGGTCTACGAGGACGGCGTGGATGACGAGATGTACCGGGAGGATCTGGACGCCGCCTGCAAGCTGACCGTTTATGAGGAGAACGGCCAGAAGCGTCAGGCCGTCCTGTACGCGGACAGCAAGTGGGAGGGTTACTACCTGCTCCGTGAGATCACCGGACTGCCTGAGCTGGTGGACGAGGAGTACCCCGCCGCTCTGAAGGAGCTGGAGGGAATCATCGGCCTGACCATGCCGGTGCTGGAAGAGTTGGGAGGTTCATGACTTGAAGGAACATAAGAACAAGGGTGCGATGGGTATTCTCTCTCTTTTTCTATGGGCGGTCTTGCTGACGGTCATAGCTCGGCTGTTGACCCATCACGGCGGCTGGGATTTCAGCGGGATATTATTCAAGGTTGTACTGTGGATTATGCAGTGTATTGCAATATTTTTCTGCTGGTGGATATTTATGGGTCTGCGGCTGAACAGATTCATAAAACGGCTCAACGAGGCTGGTTATACATACGTCTTATCGCATCCCAGATCGGGAGTATATCATGTCTATCACGGGAGCCCCCGCCCCAGATTGGGGATATGGCGGCGGACCTCTCTGGCTGGATCTGCGCGGCGCGGTGACGATGGAAGAATTGGAAAAGTGGATGGAGATTCTCCAGGAAATCCGGGACTACTGCGATTTGCCAGAAGAGAGCTTCCGCTATCTCATTCCCATTGGGGACTGGGGTGCTGGCTGGGGGCCGCTATGCCTGGATTTGTCCAGAGAGGGAAAAGTAGACTACCAAAATGCAGATACTTGGTCTGTGGTATGGTTCGATCATGAGGACTTCGAGTGGGAGCAGAACTATCTGGGCGAGGATGGCCTGCTCCACGGACAGTCCGCTGCGCCAGACTTCAAAACGCTGCTGGAGTGGTATTTCTGCGGCTCCCTGGAAGCTGAGTTTGAGGCGGCCACTGGCGTCAAGCCCACCTATGAGTGGTATCAGAATGGGACGCACTATTGATAATTTTGGAAAGCATTGCTGTAAAATCGATAGGTGAAGTATGGATATTTCAAACGAGCGCAAGAAGGCATTGAAACAGGCTTATAAAGAAAAAGCGGCGGAGGAAGAACTGCACCGCCGCATTCGGAATTTAGATGACTTTCGGAGGCTGTGGAAAGAATTGGTTCCCGCAACAGGACCGGCGGACTTTCTTCAAGGTGAATTGTTACGGGCGGTAGAGAATCTAAGGGATGAATCCTGCCGAAATGGAAATCGAAACTTTGGCCTGCGGCATTTGGAGCAGTGCAGACTGTTAAGGGATACACTGAATAATTGGCCGGATTTTACCTCAGATGCAAGAAATACATATGGAAGGCTGATAGATCAAATCGAGGCAGCCGGTCTCAATTCAATAGAATATGAGCATCTGAGTGCGAGAGAGCGGCGATCATATAAAAAACCAACGGACTGTACGGATCAGGTTATATACGATTTATTGTTGGTGACATTTACTGATTTCGCCCTTCATCACACAGAAAAGATTCCTTTTGTTGGATATCCAAAGGTTAAACTTCCTGCTCCGCCGCCTCTGTCCCCCAGTGGCCTGATGGAAAACTGGGTTAAGGAGCTGTTCCATAAATACTGCAAGCCATTGGGATACAAAAGGGATGGAACTAATTTTCGTTTAATCCAGTCTGATGGGTTAGGCAAGATTATTAACTTTCAGCGAAATCAGTACAACACCGTTCAAAGCTGCTCTTTTATTACTTTCGAGAAAAAAGCTAGGAAAGATGGATCAAGAGTGCTAAAATAGAGAGTATGGAGTATATAGACTTAAG
>JBCLQX010000021.1:0-56242 GCA_041223805.1 Oscillospiraceae bacterium 44-34
TTGCAGCATCATCCGCCTCTCGTGTCCTGCTTTTTCCTCCACTCGGCACTTTCCTATCTTTAGCTACGGAAGTAATAGTTGTCGTTTTGCTGTTCGCCTCTGCGGTGGCCGGAGTGCTTCAGGCAGTGATGGGATTTGGAGCGGCCATTCTGCTGATGATGGTTCTCCCATATTTCTTTGATATGCTTCAGGCGCCGGCGTTGGCCTCCTCCATCACCCTAGGGGCGAGTGTGGCTCTGGCGTGGCAGTTCCGGGAATATATCAGGCCGAAATTAGTTGTATTGCCGGCTGTTCTGTATGAGGTGAGCAGCATCGCAAGTCTCCATGCGGCCGGAGGGCTGAATATGGAGGGGCTGGGCATCGCTTTTGGCGTGTTTTTAATATTGATATCTCTGTATTTTCTGCTGCCCTTTCCCACGGTCAGGGTGAGCGGAGGCCTGATGAGCACAGCGGTGTGCGCCATGGTTTCGGGGATGTCCAGCGGCCTGTTTGGAATCGGCGGTCCCCTGATGGCGGTATATTACCTGTCTGTTACAGAGGAGAAAAAGGTTTATGCGGCAAATCTTCAGTTTCTCTTCGCACTGACGTCTGTCATTAATCTGACAATACGGATCCAGAAGGGGTTCTACTCACTGAGCTTTCTGCCGCTGACTGTGCTGGGGATTTTAGGAATCACAGCGGGGAAATGGGCGGGCGTTCGGATATTGGAGCGCATTGACATGAAAATGATGCAGCGAGCAGTGTATGCTCTGGTGGGACTTTCCGGGCTGCTGACATTGGCGGAACATCTGTGATGCCTGACTTGAGCGATCAGAAGAAATTAAGAGCAGTTTTACCCGGATTTTTGTGCTGAGAGGGAATAGACGCACTTTTATAGTTGACAATTGCGACTGTTTTTCGTTATGATAAAGAATAACCGGACGCCGTCCGGCCGTTGGGCTGCTGGAGCCGGGGTTTGGAAATTTTCAGGGTGAAGAGGGATAATATGGCTCGCCGAAATTTAGAGTATGTCATATTGGAGCAAATGGCGCAGATCAACACGCCGGTAGGGGCGAGTATGCTTTGCGCCCAGGTGGACGCCCCTCAGGCAAACATCGGCAGGGCACTCCATGCGCTGGAAGAGCGGGGAATCGTGGAAAAGGTGAGCAACAAAGGCCGGGTCTTGACAGAGAAGGGCCAAACCTATTTTCAGCAGCTGCGGCAAAATGTGGAGTCTAAAAAGTACGTGGACGTTTTACTGGAGCTCTATGCGAAGAATGACAAGAAGGTCTATTTGAATATTTTGGAGGCTCGCCTCCTTTTGGAGACAAAGACGGCGGAACAAGCTGCCCTCAAGGCCTCTGAGGAGGATATTCAGGAGATCGAGCGGATTTTGGAGCGGCATCGGAATGCCAGAGCGATGGGCAGGCCGGCGGAAAATGAAAACCTGGAATTTCATTATAAGCTTGCTGAAATTGCGGATAATTCTGTCATCTTCAACCTGCTGAAGTTGATCCTGACCCAGAATTCTGCCTATATCCAGTTTTCCTTTATGGACTATACCTTGGTGGGCTCCACCCTGTTCCACGCACAGATATTTGAAGCGATCAAGGCCCACGACCCAGACAGGGCGTCCAAGCTGATGTATGACCATATCAACGCGCTGATTACCACTTTGACGAATATTGAACACAGCAGTCTCTTTTCATAGCCCTTTCGAAGGTTCGCTGCTGAGATAAGAAGGCCTCCTCTGACGTGCTGCCGCACGCCGGAGGAGGCTTTTATCAATGGGCAAAGGGGCTAGTACTGACATACCTTTTTCAAAATGTCAGTAAAACGGCGCTCCGGGGGCGTGAGCTCATGAGAACAGAATTCCAATGTGAGGGCCCACTGGAGTTCCGGGTGATTGGAGTAAAAAAAGACCAACTCCTGAAGGTGAGAAAAACGCCGAAGGTAGAAGGCTGGAATAAAGCTGACACCATAGTCCTGAAGGGTGAAGCTGACCATGGTCTCGATGGATTGGGTTTCCAGAAAACTGTGGATAGGAATTTTTCTTTCCTTCACCATGCGGGTGATGTCCGCATATATTTTCTGTCCCTGTCTGCCGGCAATCAGCTTTTGATTTGCCAGAAGATGGATGTCAAGGTATTGGGGATGGTCCAGAGCGTTGTTGGCGTTGGACAGTTGGGCGAGCGGATTCTTTTTGGATACCACGATGAGCCGTGGCTGAGATACAAGAAGCTCGAAGGTCCGCTCTGTGCCGTCCAATTCGTTCCCATTTCTAACCAGAACCGCCATGTCCAGCTTTTTTCGGGCCAAAAGCTGAATCAAATCCTCAGAGTGATTTTCTACCAGTGTCAGTTGAATATCAGGGTAGCAGCGGTGAAATTCCGGGAAAGCGTTGCTGATCATCCCGCTGATCATACTGGAGGCGCCGATGACAAATTTGTGAGCTGTGGCAATTACTTCATGGTGGAGAGCATACTGGAGGATGTGGACGAGGAAATCGCCGAGCGTATTGTCCGGCGGGCCATTCAGCGTTACGGGTTGGACTGCGGTGAACAGGTGCGGAAGAAAGTGGAGACTATGGGACTGCCTGTGACCCTCAAAAATTACCGGCTGGGCAAGGATCTGCCTTCGCTGGGCTGGGAAAAGGAGTCTGTTCCCCTGGAGGACCCGAATGCGGTGGCAAGTCAGGTGAATTTTTGTCCCCTTGCCGACCGATGGAAGAAGTTGGGCTTTGAAAAGTGGGGCAGAATATACTGCTGCATTGATCAGGCGAAATATAGGAGCTACTCCGACCAGCTGACCTGCTACCACGACAAGAACCAACTGGATGGCGACAGTTATTGCGTTGTGAGAGTTGTGAGCGGCCCCCCACAGGAGGAAGGAAGATGAACCGGCAGACGGATATCTTGGTGATTGGCGGTTCGGGAGCCGGCATCTCAGCAGCGATTTCGGCGGCAGAGCGGGGCCAGAGCGTTCTGCTGGTGAGTAAGGGCAGACTGGGAAAAAACGGGAATGCCATTATGGCCGGCGGGAGTTTTTCCATCGACGGGAAGTCCGCAAAGGCCTTTGGCTATGAGCAAGCGGATGAGCGGGTCACCAAGGATGTGGTGTTTGATAATCTGGTGAAGGAGGGATATTTTCTCAACGATCAGGGAATTGTACAGCAGTTCGTGGAGGAGAGTCCTAAGGTAGTCTATGATCTGGTCCGGTTTGGGGAAAAAGCGGGGCAGAAATTTGCCTTTCTGCCTCCAGGAAAATGGTTTTCGGTGGGACGCTCCTGGGGGGCCGCCTTGAAGGAATCCATAAAAGCGCACCCGGAGATAGAGATTCTGGAGGACTGCAATGTGACAGAACTGGTCCGGAGCGGGGACCGTGTTGTGGGTGCGGTGGGCTACTGCGTCTATACCGGGGAGCGCGTCCGGGTTCAGGCCAGAGCGGTTGTTCTGGCCACAGGGGGCTACCAGCCTTTCTCCCTGAAAAACACGGTGACGGATATGACGGGAGATGGATTGGGGATGGCCTTCCGGGCCGGGGCGTCTCTGGCGGATATGGAGTTTATGCTGTGTTTCCCAACGGCACTCTCTCCCCGGGCTGTCAGAGGGTCTATATATCCCTACCTGTTTCAGGTTCTGATGGGGAAATGGGGGATGCCGCCGGTGGTCCGGGATGGGCAATGGCGGGAAATTCAGCTGCCACAGGAGGTATATGAGCTGGTAAGGGGCAGCAAAATGGAAAAGCTCACCAGCTGTTATTACTGGGGCAGAGCGATTTTTGACGGGAGGGGCAGCGAAGGCGGAGGAGTCTATTTTGACTACTCTGGCTATCCTGAAAAGACCCGGACCGAAATTCTGGAGCGCTATATCCAGTATATGTCAGCTTGGCACCGCAAGGGCTTCTACATGGGAGACGACATCAGCGGCATTTATAAAAAAATCCGAGAGGATGGCGCGCTGGAAGTCGGTCTTGGGTGTGAGTACAGCAACGGCGGAATTCTGGTGGACGAGCGGATGGACACCGGCGTTCCCGGGCTGTTTGCCGCAGGAGAGGTGACCAGTGGACTGTTCGGTGCAATGCGGGCGGGAGACGGGTTGGTGGAGATGCTGGTCCAGGGAAGCCGGGCCGGCCGTTCCGCAGCAGAATATGCGAAAGACTGCGCCCCTCTGCCAGAGCGGTGCGGCCGCCTGTTTGAGGACCCACTGCGCCGGCTTCCAGCGGGGAAGAGGGGCGGCCTATCGCCCATCCAGGGAATGCGTCTGATGGAGCGGATTGCGGACTATGGCTTTAATTTTGTGCGGAGCGGGGATCAAATCAGAAAAAGTCTGGAGGATTTGGAGCGGTTTGAGCGGGAGGTTGTGCTGGAACTGACCATAACTGATCCCAATCCGGTCTATAATCTGGAGATACTCTCCTGGTTTTCCCTGAAAAATCTGCTGCTCTGTCTGAAAATGGGCCTGCGGGCGGCGGAGCGGCGCGAGGAGAGCAGAGGTTCCCACATTCGGGTTGATTTTCCCCAGGTGGACCACGACAAATTTTTATTCCGCACAGTGTTCCGCCCCCAGGGGGAGGGCTTCCAAATGGAGGCGGTCCGGCCCCGGGTTGTCAGATTCGCGCTGCCTGAAGGGAAGGACGACACGATTATTTCTTATTTATTCAATGAGCGATACAACTACTTGCGGCCAAAGATGAGGTGAGGATATGTTAGTAGAAATCCTGCGGACCCGAGGTGAGGACTCCTGTTCAGAGTGCTTTGAGGTTCCATCAGACCCGGCAGATGAGTTGACGGTTATGGATGTTCTGGACTACATCAGTGAGCATCTGGACCCGACTCTTGGTTATTTCAGACACAGTGCCTGCAATCATGGAATCTGTGGCAGATGTCTGCTGACTGTGAATGGAAAAGCGGCCTTGGCCTGTACCGCCAGGGTGGACCCCTCTGCCGGACTGAAGCTGGAGCCGGCGCCTGGACGGGAGGTGGTGCGTGATCTGGTCACATGGTCATAGGCAAAGCAACAGACGGGATGGTAAAAATAACAATCTGTTTTATGGGGGAAAAGAATGGAATCATATATGACCAGGCAGAACGCACAGGCCCTGGAGGGCCTGGAGCCTCAAAAGGTATTTTCTTACTTTGGAGAGATTGCCAGCATACCCCACGGTTCTAAAAATGAGAAGCAGCTGTCTGATTTTATCTGCCGTCTGGGAAGGGAGAAAGGCTGGGAGGTCTTTCAGGATGAACATTATAATGTAGTGCTGAAAAAAGAGGCGTCTCCGGGCTATGAGCGGGTTCCGGCTCTTCTGATGCAAGCTCATCTGGACATGGTGTGCGAAAAGGTGCCGGGAGTGGAACACGATTTTCTGCGGGATCCGCTGAAGCTCTACCGGGACGGACGGTATCTCCGGGCCAAGGGTACGACATTAGGGGCGGACAACGGGATTGGAGTGGCGCTGCTGCTGGCGGTGCTGGACACTGAGGGGCTGTGCCACCCGCGGCTTGAGGTACTGCTGACCGCCGATGAGGAGGCCGGAATGAGCGGTATCCGAGGCTTCGACGGGAGGATTATCACAGCGGAGCACTTGCTCAACCTGGACAGCAAGATGGATTCTCTGACGGTGGCCTGCGCGGGCGGACAGTGGTTTTCCTTTCGGATGCCCTTGGGGCGGACAGTATCCCGAAAAGATAAAACCTTCCGGATTGTGGTGGACGGCCTGAGAGGCGGCCATTCTGGTGCGGAGATTGATAAGGGGCGTGGGAATGCAATCAGGCTGATGACCCGGATACTGACTGATCTGCGGGCTGTTATGGCGGCGGAAATTGTCGGTGTGGAGGGGGAAGGGAAGGCCAATGTGATTCCCCGCCGGGCCCAGGCCAGGGTAAATGTATCTGACGGACAGGCGCTGCGGGAATTTTTGGAGCGATGGCAGGACCTTCTGTCCCGGGAGTGGAGAAACACGGATGGGGGAGTAACTGTACGGTGCGAGGAGATGGAGTACTGCCGCCAGGTGTTGACAGAAGACGCCGCCTGCCGCCTGCTGCGGTGTATTCTGCTGGTTCCAAGCGGTACGTTGCTTCACGATTTCAACTCCGGAGAGGCGGTCTATTCCAATAATCTGGGTGTGCTCACCTGTGGGACAGACACTGCAGAGATCACCTGTCTGGCGAGAAGCTCCATCCCATCCCTGCTATCCAGCGACTATCTGCCTGCGATGGAGGCTGTGGCGGAAGCCCTGGGCATTCACGGTAAGGCAGGCGAGAGCTTCCCGTGCTGGGAATATGTGGAGGATTCTCCCATCCGAAAGGTCTGTGAAGAGACATATTTCCAGCTGAATGGTCGATTTCCGGAGATCATTTCCCGGCACGCGGGGAGTGAGTGCGGCTATATTCTGGCAGTATGCCCCACTCTGCGGGACGCAGTAGCCACGGGAGCTCGCCTGTTTCACATGCACACCACCGACGAGTGTCTGGACATTGATTCGGTGGGACCTGCTTTTCGCTGCCTTTGCCAGGTGCTGGAGGGCATGATACGCCTCGCTGACCGGGAGGAGCGATAAGGTTTGGACCCCCGGTCCCCGCGAGCGGTTCTGTCTCATCGCGCGGTACAGGTGCTGCCCGGCTGTTCGCCGGGGCAGGGGACGGCCGTGGAGGCGCAGAAATCCAAGCGGGCTGTTGAAGCCCGCATATATAAGAATTAATGTTGTTTATGAAAGAAAATGGTCGAAAATACCGATAAAAAGTACCATAAAAATTGTAAAAATAGCTTGCATATTTTGTCATTCTGTGATAGATTGTAGGCGGCTGGTCGAAATGAACCGGGAATCAACAAAGTCGGGAGCTTTTGCCGGCCGTCACAGATTTTAAATGAAAGGAAGAATGACAATGGAAAGCGTCAAACGGATTGTGGTGGCGGATACTGGGATGGAATTTAGGAAAAGCCTGGTGCGAACGCTGTCAGAAGAGCCCGGTTTCCAGATTGTGGGAGAGACGGGTGACGGGGCGGAACTGCTGCGTCTGGCACGGGAACTGAAACCGGACGCTGTAGTGATGGAAATGGTACTCACAGGTATGGACGGTCTGGATGTGCTGGAAGCCTTCAGTCAACTGACGAGCCGTCCGAAGGTGCTGGTCCTGTCCAGCTACATCAAGGGGAATGTGGTGGATATCGCAGCAGCAAGAGGAGCGGACTTCTATATCACCAAGCCCTGCCGGTTATCCTCCGTGGGGGAACGGCTCCGGCAGCTGATAACCTCGGGCGGGCTGGAGCCGGAGCGGGACGACAACGCCGCGCTGGAGGCCCAGGTGACCGCAATCATCCATGATGTAGGGGTACCCGCCCACATCAAGGGCTATCAGTATCTGAGGGAGGCGATTATCATCGCCGTCAAGGATATGGACGTGATCAACGCGGTGACCAAGGTGCTCTATCCGGAGGTGGCCAAGCGCTTCGGCACCACGGCCAGCCGTGTGGAGCGGGCCATCCGCCACGCCATAGAGGTGGCCTGGGACCGGGGAGATCTGGAGACTCTTCAGAAATATTTCGGATACACGGTCTCCAACGCCAAGGGGAAGCCCACCAACAGCGAGTTTATCGCCATGATCGCCGACCGGCTTCAGCTGGAGCGGAGAAAGAACACAATTTGAGGAAAAGAGGCTTGCCCTTCTTCCCAAAGTCTGCTATTATCCCATTATACAGCCGGAGCGGGGCAGAAGCTGCCGAACCTTGTCGAATCCCGGCTGAAATTGGAAAGTGAGGCACGCTTGTATGACGATCCAATACGCGCCGAAGGGAGTATGCTCCCGGGCATTCCAGATCGAGGTGGAGGAGGGCGTAATCCAGTCTGTCCAGGTAGAGGGCGGATGCAGCGGCAATCTCCAGGGCCTGTCCTCCCTGCTGAAGGGAATGAAGGTGGAGGAGGCCATCACCCGCATGGAGGGGATTCGCTGCGGCATGAAGCCCACCTCCTGCCCGGACCAGATCGCCCAGGCGCTGAAAAAGGCGCTGTAACGGAACAGGGCCCGGAACCGATACGGTTCCGGGCCTTTTCTATGTCAGCCTTGGGCCCACTCTGGGGATCAGGCTGATGATCCAGGCGAGGGGGAGGGACAGAAGGAAGAACACCAGGGCGAAGAGGGGGACCGACAGCGCGGGGGAGAAGGACAGCGGAGAGACGCCCAGCCGGTCAAAGACGATCATCCACAGCGGGTGAATCAGGTAGACGCCAAAGGCGCAGGTCCCCAGGCCGGAAACCGCCCTGCGGCGGGAGCGCTCCTCGCTGATGCCCAGCACATAGCGGAACAGGGTGCAGAGGGCCGCGGCGGTGAGCAGCACATTGGGGGCGCCATACTGCCGCAGCGGAGCCGGGGCGGGGAAGGCCTCCGAGGAGGACAGAACCGACAGGGCCAGGCCGAGAACGCCCAACAGGTACAGGATGTACTCAGAAATCCGGCTGATGGTATAGTGCCGCAGGTACCAGCCCCCCACGTAGCACCCGATCCAGCAGCCCGATACCAAGTGGACCCGCAGCCGGGTCAGCAGCCCAGCCGCAATGCTGTCTGGCCAGAGGGCGGTCCACACCGGGAGCAGGGAGCCGAACAAAAAGCACAGCCCCAGAAAGTAGCGCAGTTCCCCCTGAGTGGCGGCGGAGGTAAATCGGTGGAGCACCGGGTGGATCAGGTACAGGCCGATCAGAGGGTAGAGCACCCAGAGATGGCGGTAAGTATCACCTCTTATCACCAGTGTCAGGATATCCAGAAGCCCGCCCAGGGTGAAATCGCCGCATTTGCCCTCCAGCAGGGGCGAGGCGACGGCATACACCATCCCCCAGAACACCAGCAGGCAGAGGGTGGGCAGCACCAGACCTGTGAGAGCGGAGGAGACCTGAGGCTTGTCCTCCTCCAATGCGAACATCCCCCACAGCATAAACAGGGCGGGGACAGTCCAGAGGGTCAACCCCTCATAGACGAACAGCGTCTGCCGGCTCCCGGAGCCCGCCTCCGCCAGCTCCTGAAACCGCTGTGACAGCAGCAGGATGATGGCGCACAGCACGGTAAACGTCCGGAAGAAGCCGGGCCAGCCGGAATTTCGGTCTCCCTTCGCCATCATTTTTTCTCCGGAACAATCTCGATCCAGTAGCCGTCGGGATCGGTGATGAAGTAGATGCCCATAGCCGGGTTTTCAAAGCAGACGCAGCCCATGGACTTGTGCTTCTCATACAGCGCGTCATACTGGTCGGTGCGGAAGGCGAGATGAAATTCGCACTCACCCAGGTTATAGGGCTCCGTCCGGTCTCGGAGCCAGGTCAGCTCCAGCTGGAAGGGGGAGCCGGCCTCGTCCCCCAAAAAGACCAGTTTAAAGGAACCGTCGGGGGAGACCTTTTCCCGCAGGGGGGACAGATTCAGGGCTTCGTGGTAGAAGGCGAGACTTTTTTCCAGGTCAAGAACATTGAAGTTGAAGTGATAGAAGGCTGTCATAGCGGATTTCCTTTCTTATTTTCCCTTTTTATCCACCCATTCGGGGCGGAGCTTGGCGTATAGGATCTTTTGCTCGCTGTAAAGACTATAGTAGCCGGACAGCATGTAGGACACCCCGCAGCATAGGGCGTACAGGGGCAGGCCGGTGCCGCCGAAGAGCTCAAAGGCCAGCAGAATGGAGGTCATGGGGCAGTTGGTGGCCCCGCAAAAGACCGCGGCCATCCCCAGTGCCCCGGCGAAGCCGTGGGGCAGGCCCAGCGCAGGTCCCGTCCAGGTGCCGAAGGCGCAGCCGGTGAACAGAACGGGGACGATCTCGCCGCCCCGGAAGCCCGCTCCCAGGGTGAGGGCGGTGAAGAGGATTTTCAGAAGAAAGGCCTCCGGGATGGTGTCTCCCGCCAGCATGCGGCGGATGACCCCGTCTCCGGCACCGCTGTAGGTCTGATCCCCCACCAGAAGGGTAAGGCCCAGCACCAGCGCGCCCCCCACCGCCGCCCGGATCAGTGGGTTGGGCAGGTATTTGGCGTAGAGCCGGTGGGACAGATGCATGGATTCGCAGAACAGGATGGAAAGCACCGCGCACAGCACCCCCATGAGAGCCGCCTGAAGGATCGGGACAGGGGCCAGTTCCAGGGCATCTGTGACGAGGTAGCCGTCCTGCACGCCCAGGCCGAAGAGCCGGGCGGCCAGCACTGCCGTCAGGGAGGAGGTCAGGCAGGGGACCAGGGCGGCGTAGTACATGGTGCCCACGCTGACCACCTCCATGGCGAAGACGGCGGCGGTGAGCGGGGTTCCAAACAGGGCGGAGAAGGCGGCGGCCATGCCGCACATCACCACAACCCGCTCGTCCTTCTCGTCCAGCCGCAGCTCCCGGCCGATATAGGCGGACAGGGAGGCCCCCAGCTGGAGGGCCGCGCCCTCCCGGCCCGCCGAGCCCCCCACCAGATGGGTGAGGATGGTGGACAGGAAGATCAGCGGCGCTGTGCGCAGCTTCAGCCGCTCTGCGTCCCGCACCGCCACCAGCACCAGATTGGTGCCCCGGTCCTTCTCCATGCCGCAGACCCGATACAGCAGGATGATGGCTACGCCCCCCAGGGGCAGACCAAAGATGATCCAGGGGTGCTCCTCCCGAAGCAGACTCCCCCAGTGGATGCCCCAATGGAAGGCCGCCGCCACCAGACCCACAATGATGCCGATCAGGCAGGAGTACAGCAGCCATTTGACAAAGATCAGGACCGCCCTGACAGGCGTCCGCGCACGTTCAGCCAGCCGCGGCATAGCGCGCCCCCCCCTCTCTCGCCCGGAGCCCGCCAGCTCCTGGTGGAAGAATAAGCAAAGTATAGCATATCCGGGAGCATTTTGCACCTGATAAATCTCTTTTGGGCGAAAAAAATCTGTGGCCTCTTGCCATACCCGGATTTTTGTGCTATGATGCAGGCGTGTCAATGTATTTTTTACCCTTAAAAGGAGGTTATTTCTGTGCCTGAGGGCCCAATATGGCTGATTCTTTTTTTCGTCAGCCTGTGTGTGAATCTGATCCAGCTGCTGTGGCGGCCCGTGCTGAGGCTCCTGCGGCGGAAGGACCAGGTTTCAGAGGACAACATCATGGCTATGGTGGAGGAGGGCGAGGAGTCGGGCGCCATCCAGAGCAATGAGAAGGAATTTATCGAAAATGTTCTGGAATTTGACAACACCGCTGCCAAGGATGTGATGATCCACCGCACCGATATGGTCACGCTCCCCCTGGACGCCGGGGAGGAGGAGATCCTGGAGACCATCCGGCAGTCCGGCCTGTCCCGTTTTCCCGTGTGCGGGGATGACATCGACGATATTGTGGGCGTCCTGTCCACCCGGGACTATCTGCTCAACTTCCGGGAGCCCGAGCCCAAACCGCTGCGGGAGCTGCTCCGCCCGGCCTACTTTGTGCCGGAGACGGTGGCCGCCGACGTACTCTTCCGGGATATGCAGGGGAAGAAGACCCATCTGGCCCTGGTGGTGGACGAGTACGGCGGCACCAGCGGCCTGGTCACCCTGGAGGACCTGCTGGAGGAGCTGGTGGGCAACATCTACGACGAGTTTGACCCCCAGGAGGAGCAGGAGATCATACGCCTGGACGACGGCCGCTGGCGGGTGTCCGGCTCCGCCGACCTGGAGGAGCTGGCCGAGGCCATGGACTTCCAGCTGCCCGAGGATGAGGCGATGGACTATGACACCCTGGGCGGTTTGGTCTTCTCTCAGCTGTCCGTCATCCCGGAGGACGGCAGCCGGCCGGTGGTGGAGGCCCTGGGTCTCCATATCCAGGTGGAGGAGCTGTGCGACCGCCGGGTGGAGTGGGCCCTGGTAAAGAAGCTGGCCCCCGAGCCGGAAAAAGAAAGCGAATAGGTACATAAAGAACCGCCTCCGCCGAAAAAATGGCAGAGGCGGTTTTTAGAACCTGCGGGGCGTTCCCTCTGTTCCAGAAGGCGGGAGGGGCCAGGGCCCCAGACGGGGAAATTACCCCGCCTCAATCGCGCTCACCGGGCAGGCGTCGGCGGCCGCCTGGACCAGATCCTCCAGTTCCGGCGGGACCTCCTCACTGTAGACTCCGGCGGTGCCGCCGTCCGTGATGAGAAAGACGTTGGGACAGGTGCTGACACACAGGCCGCAGCTGATGCAGCTGGAATTGACATGGACCTTCATGGGAATACCTCCTTAACCATAAAGTCCTGTCAGTATTCCCCGTTCCGGGGAAAGTTATTCGTAAGTTCCAAGAAACAGGGGCACGCCGGTGTACAGGTCTACAATGCCGTAGAGGAAGGGCCGGTCCAGAACCAGGGTGACCCCCTCCTGGGGCGGCATACCGTTGCCGTTCGCGGCCACCACCGTTGCGGCGGCCGCCTCGGTGCCCTTCTCGTTTACCTCGATTTTTGTGGCGTGAATCACCTTTTCGAGGTAATATCCGGCGGAATTGTCCCCCATTTTGGAGAAATCGGCCATGCCGGGAAGAAAGGCGTCCTCCAGCCCCAGCAGGGGCAGGACCTCCTCCAGATTGCCCTTCCACTCCGCCGTGAACTTGGGCATGGCGAAGTGGAGGAACTGGGTGTCCTCCCGGCATTGGATGAGCTCCGCCAGACTGTTTCCCTCCAAATCGTCCAGCCATTCGCCCAAATCAGGGGAATCCGGGTACAAATCGGGCAGAATTGCGAAGAAAGCCAGCCGCCCGTCGTCGTAGGGCAGGACCACCCCCTGGGCCCCCTTGTCCTGAATATAGGACAGCTCCGTGCTGCCCTTGGACAAAAAGTCCATCCGGCTGTCGGAGCCGCTGGCGTGGTGGAAGTCCATCTCCCGGGTGGCCCGGGGGTCGAACTCTTGGAGCCATTTGTTCTTCAGATAGAGAGCATTGACCAGCAGACAGGCGGTCTCCTCGGAGAAGGGCTGATTGATGATGCTGGGAATCATCTGGTTGGTGTGATCGGAAACCCAGGCGTTTACGTCGTCCACAATGCGGGGAACAGACAGATTCGCCTCATAGATCTGAGCGCCATAGCCGCCTTGACATTTGGCGGCAAAGTCCTCATAAATGCCCCCGTTATGGTCCTTCCACAGGCTGTTGGCGATGGAGCACTGGGTGGAGCCGCCCAGCGCGTGGTAGTCCCCCGTCAGCTGGGCCCAGGCGGCGTTGATTTCGCCGATGTCCGCGCCGCCGCCCAGAACCTCCTCAAACTGAGCCAGGGTGTTTCCCTCCGCTCCATTGGCGGTCATGGACAGGGCCATTGCAACGGAAAAGGGGGAGACCAGGGTGGAGAAGGGGGCGTGGTCCATCTCACTGGCCATAGCCGCTTCCCCGTTGGCCGTCCGGCACTGCTTCAGCAGCTCCAGACCGAAATTTGCCAGAGCCGCCTCCACTCGGGGGCTGGAAGAGGGGAGAAAGGCCTGGCTCACCAGCTTGGCAAAGGGCTCGGAGGGAGGCGGGTCGGGAAAGCCGTCACAGGTCGGGGAGACGCCCGGTCCGGCGCAGCCGGACAGCAGGCCGAGGCCCAGGGCGCAGACCAGGAGCAGGGCAAGGGTGCGTTTCATAAAAAGACCTCCTTTTTTCTGCGGTTCTGCCTATATAGACGAAAACAGCCGGGACGGGTTGCGCTTTTTTGAAGATTTTTTTGGAATTTTTCAGGCAGATTGTCCTTGACGGAAGGACGGGGCCTATGATATAATACTGTTTCGTGGCGGTAGGGGCATTGCGCCCTTTTACCCGATGAAAGCTCCGGACGGGAGCGGGGAGGGTTGCCGATTATGATTTCAGAACTCAGCGGTTCCAACAAGGTTGTGGGGGCCAAGCAGGTCAAGCGCGCCCTGCGAGCCGGACAGGCCGTCCGGCTGTACATGGCCATGGACGCCGATCCCCGTCTGCTCCAGCCCCTGGTCCAGGAGGCGGTCAACCGGCAGGTGCCGGTGAGCCAGGTGCCCACCATGAAGGAGCTGGGGGCCTCCTGCGGCATCGCCGTGGGGGCCGCAGTGGCGGTTTTAACGAAAGAGGGATAAAAATTCCCAATTTTGTTAAAATATATATCACGCCCCGACATGGGGCAGAATCGAGGAAAGGAGGAAACCCATTTATGCCTACTTTTAACCAGTTGGTACGCAAGGGCCGCGAGCAGGCGGCGTACAAGTCCACCTCCCCCGCTCTTCAGCACGGTCTGAACACCCTGAAGAACCGGAGCACCGACCTGCCCTCTCCCCAGAAGAGAGGCGTTTGCACCGCCGTGCGTACTTCCACCCCCAAGAAGCCTAACTCGGCTCTGCGTAAGATCGCCCGTGTGAAGCTGACCAATGGGATGGAGGTCACCGCCTATATCCCCGGCGTGGGCCACAACCTGCAGGAGCACAGCGTTGTGATGATCCGCGGCGGCCGTGTCAAGGACCTGCCCGGCGTGCGTTACCACATCATCCGCGGCACTCTGGACACCCAGGGCGTCTCCGGCCGTATGCAGGCCCGGTCCAAGTACGGTGCCAAGCGGCCCAAGGCCGGCAAGAAGTAATTCTTCCGCCAACCGAATTTGCATTGTGCGTTTGCGCAAGGCAACAGCCTTGCCGGGCGTTTACCATATATTATGGGTAAACCTCGGACAGGCATTACACGCAGTCCGGACAGCAGAACGTCCGGGGTACGAGTACCTATGATTTCAATTATATATGAAGGAGGGAAGCAAAGTGCCCAGAAGAGGAAATGTACCCAAGCGGGAGATCTTACCTGACCCGCTTTACAACTCCGTCCTGGTTACCAAGCTCGTCAACAGCATCATGCTGGACGGCAAGAAGGGCGTCGCCCAGAAGGTCGTCTACGGGGCTTTTGATATCATCAAGGAAAAGACCGACAAGGAACCCATGGAGGTCTACACCCAGGCCCTTGAGAACATCATGCCCTCCCTGGAGGTCAAGGCCCGCCGTGTGGGCGGCGCCACCTACCAGGTGCCCATTGAGGTCCGGCCCGAGCGCCGGCAGACCCTGGGTCTGCGCTGGCTGACCACCTATGCCCGCAACCGGGGCGAGAAGACCATGAAGGAGCGGCTGGCCGGCGAGATCATGGACGCGGCCAACAACACCGGTTCCGCCGTGAAGAAGCGCGAGGACACCCACAAGATGGCCGAGTCCAACAAGGCGTTCGCCCACTACCGCTGGTAACAAAGGAGCAAAGACAGTATGCCTAGAAAAGTTTCTTTGGAGAATACCCGGAACATTGGCATCATGGCCCACATCGACGCGGGCAAGACGACCACTACCGAGCGTATCCTCTACTATACCGGCGTCAACTACAAGATCGGCGAGACCCACGAGGGTACCGCCACCATGGACTGGATGGCCCAAGAGCAGGAGCGGGGCATTACCATCACCTCCGCCGCCACCACCTGCTATTGGACGGGCACCAAGACCCAGTTCCCCCAGACCCGGATCAACATCATCGACACTCCGGGCCATGTGGACTTCACCGTGGAGGTGGAGCGCTCCCTGCGGGTGCTGGACGGCTCTGTTACCGTCATGTGCGCCAAGGGCGGCGTGGAGCCCCAGTCCGAGACCGTTTGGCGTCAGGCCGACCACTATAAGGTCCCCCGGATGATCTATGTCAACAAGATGGACATCATGGGCGCTGACTTCTACCACGTGCTGGACATGATCCATGACCGGCTCAAGTGCAACGCCGTCCCCATTCAGCTGCCCATCGGCGCCGAGGAGACCTTCAAGGGGATCATCGACCTGGTGGAAATGAAGGCCGATGTCTACTACGACGACCTGGGCAAGGATATGCGGGTGGAGGAGATCCCCGCCGACATGCTGGACAAGGCCCAGGAGTACCGCACCAAGCTGCTGGACGCCGTGTCTGATATCGACGAGGAGATCATGATGCTGGTGCTGGACGAGCAGCCTGTGCCCGAGGACATGATCCGCAAAGCCCTGCGCAAGGGCACCATCGACAACGCTCTGGTCCCGGTGGTCTGCGGCACCTCCTACAAGAACAAGGGGGTTCAAAAGCTGCTGGACGCCATTGTGGACTATATGCCTTCTCCCATTGACATCCCCGCCATTCAGGGTGTCAACCCTGACACCGAGGAGGAGGACGAGCGCCCCGCTGACGACAACGCCCCCTTCTCCGCCCTGGCCTTTAAGATCGCCACCGACCCCTATGTGGGGCGGTTGTCCTTCGTCCGGGTCTACTCCGGTATGCTGAACACCGGCACCTCCGTGCTGAACAGCACCAAGAAGCAGAAGGAGCGCATCGGCCGCATCCTCCAGATGCACGCCAATCACCGGGAGGACATCGACACCGTTTACTCCGGCGACATCGCCGCCGTCATCGGCCTGAAGAACTCCACCACCGGCGACACCCTCTGCGACGAGAAGCACCCCATCATTCTGGAGTCCATGGAGTTCCCCGAGCCCGTGATCCGGGTGGCCATTGAGCCCAAGACCAAGGCCGGTCAGGAGAAGATGGGTATTGCCCTGATGAAGCTGGCCGAGGAGGACCCCACCTTTAAGACCTACACCGACGAGGAGACCGGTCAGACCATCATCGCCGGCATGGGCGAGCTTCACCTGGAGATCATCGTGGACCGTCTGCTCCGCGAGTACAAGGTGGAGGCCAACGTGGGCGCGCCCCAGGTGGCCTACAAGGAGACCATCACCAAGCAGGTGGAGCAGGACACCAAGTACGCCCGCCAGTCCGGCGGTAAGGGCCAGTACGGCCATGTCAAGATCCGTGTCGAGCCCAACGAGTCGGGCGCGGGTTACGTGTTCGAGAACGCCATTGTGGGCGGCGCAATTCCCAAGGAGTATATCCCCGCCGTGGACCAGGGCATCCAGGGGGCCATGCAGGCCGGCGTGCTGGCCGGCTACCCCGTGGTGGACGTGAAGGTCACCCTGTATGACGGCTCCTTCCACGAGGTGGACTCCTCTGAGATGGCCTTCAAGATTGCCGGCTCCATGGCCTTCAAGGAGGCCTGCCGCAAGGCCGGTCCCGTGCTGCTGGAGCCCATCATGAAGGTGAGCGTCATCGTGCCCGACGACTATCTGGGCAACGTCATCGGTGACCTGAACAGCCGTCGCGGACAGATCCAGGGTCAGGAGAACCGTACCGGCGCGACCCAGGTGGATTCTTTGGTGCCGCTGGCCAACATGTTTGGCTACGCCACCGACCTGCGGTCCTCCACCCAGGGCCGAGGCCAGTACTCCATGGAGCCCAACAGCTACGTCCAGATTCCCAAGAACATTGCTGAGAAGATTGTGGCCGAGCGGGGCCGCAATCAGGAATGATCTTACTCCGCCTTTTTCCTGCCGCCGCCCCCTGTGGGGACGGCGGGCACAGGAAAATTTAGGGTTGCAATTATGGACAAAATAGGATAGAATATCCACAATACGTCCACAGCCCGGTCCCAATGAAAAGCATAATGTAATATAAGGAGGAAAAATCCCATGGCTAAGGCAAAATTCGAGCGTACCAAGCCCCATGTAAACATCGGCACCATCGGTCACGTCGACCACGGCAAGACCACCCTGACCGCTGCCATCACCAAGTGGCTGGCCTTCCAGGGCAAGGCCGACTACACCGACTACAGCTCCATCGACAAGGCCCCCGAGGAGCGCGAGCGCGGCATCACCATCAACACCGCCCACGTGGAGTATGAGACTGAGAAGCGTCACTATGCCCACGTGGACTGCCCGGGCCACGCCGACTATATCAAGAACATGATCACCGGCGCTGCTCAGATGGACGGCGCCATCCTGGTCATCGCCGCCACCGATGGCGTTATGGCTCAGACCAAGGAGCATATCCTGCTGGCCCGTCAGGTGGGCGTGCCCGCCATCGTGGTCTTCCTGAACAAGTGCGACCAGATGGACGACCCCGACCTGCTGGAGCTGGTGGAGATGGAGGTCCGCGAGATCCTGTCCTTCTATGAGTTCCCCGGCGACGACATCCCCATCATCAAGGGCTCCGCCCTGAACGCCCTGACCTGCGAGTCCAACGACCCCAACAACGAGGAGTACGCCTGCATCAAGGAGCTCATGGACGCCGTCGACGAGTATATCCCCAATCCTCCCCGCGACGACTCTCTGCCCTTCCTGATGCCCGTGGAGGACGTGTTCACCATCTCCGGCCGCGGCACCGTGGCCACCGGTCGTGTGGAGCGTGGCCAGCTGAAGGCCGGCGAGACCGTCGACATCGTGGGCCTGCAGGAGGAGAAGAAGTCCACCGTCGTCACCTCCATGGAGATGTTCCGCAAGACCCTGGACTTCATCGAGGCCGGCGATAACGCGGGCTGCCTGCTGCGCGGTATCGCCAAGACTGACATCGAGCGCGGCCAGGTGCTGTGCAAGCCCGGCTCCATTCACCCCCACACCAAGTTCAAGGGCCAGGTTTACGTCCTGTCCAAGGACGAGGGCGGCCGTCACACCCCCTTCTTCAACAACTACCGGCCCCAGTTCTACTTCCGTACCACCGACGTGACCGGCATCATCACTCTGCCCGAGGGCACTGAGATGTGCATGCCCGGCGACAACGTGGACATGGACGTGGAGCTGATCACCCCCATCGCCATCGAGAACGGCCTGCGTTTCGCCATCCGTGAGGGCGGCCGCACCGTTGGCTCCGGCGTGGTTATCGGCATCAACGAGTAATTTTCACCTTACAAAAGGACGGGCTTTGGCCCGTCCTTTTTGCAAAATAAAGAAGGAGAGCATATGGGAGACACAAGAAGAATCAGTGAAGGTCTGAACCTGATGTATTTTGAAGGCCAGCGCCGCGGCGCTGGGATGAGTGGAATAAACAGAAGAGGCGCACCGTCTGGTGCGCCTCTTCTGACACCTTACAAATTTGTAAAAAATGTATAAAATTATCTGGACAGAACTTCGAAAATATGGTATATTTAAAAAGAGCCATTAAGCGGACGTTAAGAAAAAGGAGGAATTGCAATGGAGCCCAGGTTTTTTAAAATCCCAACCTCTGTTGGTGATGTGTCCCTTCAAGTGGCTAAGGGCCACTTTGCTACCCGAAACAGTCATACGAATTACTTTGTAGATGTGACCCGACAGCAGTCTTGTATCCGCGACGCCGAGGCGGCGGCTCAGCAACTTGCCCAGCGCCTGACTCAGAGCCTGATAGTGGACACCATTCTCTGTATGGATGGCACCCGGGTCATTGGTACCTGCTTGGCCCAAAGACTGACCGAAAGAGGGTTCCGTTCCATCAATGCGGGCAAGGAGATCTATGTTCTTCGAGAGCACTTGGGCACCAACGGAAAGTTGATCTTCCGGGACAATGCCCGGCCCATGCTGGAGGGAAAGAATATTCTGTTGCTGCTGGCCTCTGTTACTACAGGGAATACGGTGCAGAAAGGCATGGAGTGCATTGAGTATTACCAGGGACGCACGGCGGGTATTGCCGCCATCTACAGCTACCAGAAGGAGATCAATGGTATTCCGGTGGTCTCCCTCTTCGACACCAACGACCTGCCTGGTTACGCCAGCTATTTCCCGGAGGAGTGTCCGATGTGCAGGGAGAAGCAGGAACTGGATGCCGTAGTGGACAAATACGGATATTCTGCACTTTGAGTTTCAAGGGCACGCCGAAAGGCGTGCCTCTTACAAACTTTTCTTTAGTGAATTAAAAAAAGGGTTGACAAATGGGGGAGAAGACGCTATAATGGCTACAACAAATGAACAGCAGATAAACCTGTGAGAAAGAGTAGTAGCCGGTTTTGCAAACCTGTCCCCGTAGGGGAACGTGAAGAGAGCCTTGGATGGTGGGATCAGGGCGGGGCGCAGCCGAGTGAATGGACTTTCGAGGGCGGCTTGAACGGAAGTGCTGTGCGCTCCTAAGTAGATGTCGACGGGGACCCACCCGTTATCCATCGGGCATGCGTGATGGCGCGTGAAGCGAGCGGACGTTTTCCAAAACGTCAATTTGGGTGGTATCGCAGGAGTGCAGCTCTTGTCCCATGTGGGATGAGAGGCTGTTTTTTTATTTGCTCCAAAATAAAAAGACAGCTTGAAGCTGAAACTCTAACAAGCCCGGGCCTTGGCAAGGCCCCGCATCTGCCGCCTAAATATTTTAATTGGAGGAACCCAACATGAAAAAGAACAACAAAATGAAAAAGATCCTGACCCTGGCCCTGTCTCTGGCTATGGTATTCACCCTGACCGCCTGCGGCGGAGAGAACGGCTCCCAGACTTCCGGCTCCCGGTCCAACGTGGGCGGCGCCAGCGGAAGCGCCCAGATGCCGGAGCCTGGCACCGTCTTTAAGGTCGGCATCTGCAACTATATGAACGACGCCTCTCTGAACCAGATCAACGAAAATATCCAGGCCCGGCTGGGTGAGCTGGGGGCGAAGAACGGCGTCACCTTTACTGTCTATTACGAAAATCCTGAGGCCGACCCTGCCGTGATGAACCAGATCATCTCTAATTTCCAGGCCGACAAGGTTGACCTGATGGTGGGGATTGCCACTCCCGTGGCTGTGGCTATGCAGGCGGCCACCGAGGATACTGACATCCCTGTGGTCTTCTCCGCCGTCTCCGACCCCATGGCGGAAAATGTGGCCCTGGTGGACAGCCTGGAACACCCCGGCGGCAATATCACCGGCACCTCCGACTATCTGGACACCAACTCCATTATGAACCTGATCTTTGCCGTCAACCCTGATGTGAAGAAGATCGGCTTCCTCTACGATGTGGGCCAGGATTCCTCCGCCACCCCTATCGCCCACGCCAAGGAGTATCTGGACGCCAAGGGGATCGCCTATGTGGAGCGGACCGGCACCAACGCCACCGAGGTGGCCCAGGCCGCCCAGGCCCTGGTGGCCGACGGGGTGGACGCCGTCTTTACTCCCACCGACAACACCATCATGAAGTCCTACCTGGGTGTCTATGAGACCTTCGTGGACGCCGGCATCCCCCACTACACCGGAGCAGACTCCTTTGCCCTTAACGGAGCCTTTCTGGGCTACGGCGTGGACTATGCCAACCTGGGCCGGGAGACCGCCGACATGATCTTCGACATCCTGTACAACGGTGCCTCCCCCGCCTCCACCCCCGTGAAAACCTTTGACAATGACACCGCCACCATCAACACCGAGACCTGTGCCGCCCTGAACCTGAACTACGACGAGATCGCCCAGCTGTTCACCTCCCAGAACCTGTGCACCAAGGTCCAGCCCATCACCACTGCCGAGGAGTTCGGGGATTTGGAGGGCTAAAAGAGCCCCCTTATGAAAGGGAGGGGGCCGCCGCCGGGAGGGATTCCGTTGCGGCAAAAGATTTCCAATAGACGGAATCCCCCCGCCCTTTTGGCAAGGGAGCAGAATCGCAATATAAGGAGGAACTGCCATGAACCCATCCGCACTGCTGACCGTGGGGCAGACCGCCCTGGAGTTGGGGCTGATCTGTTCGCTTACAGTGCTGGCCCTGTTTTTGAGCTACTCTATGCTCAACGTCTGTGACCTGTCCACCGACGGCTGCTTTACTCTGGGGGCCGCCGTGGGGGCCATGGTGGCCGTTGCGGGATACCCGTTGCTGTCCATCCCCGCCGCCATGCTGGCGGGGGTGGCCTCCGGCTTTGTCACCGCCCTGCTTCAGACAAAATTTGGAATCGACAGCCTGCTGGCCGGCATCATCGTCAATACTGGGCTGTACTCGGTGAACATGGCCGTGATGGCCGGGTCCGCCCTGGTGAACCTGAACAAGAAGGACACCATCTTCACCATGGTAAAGGACCTGCTGGCGGGCACCCCCCTGGCGGGACAGCAGAATATCGTGGTGGCCGCAATAGCTGTTATTCTAGCGGTGGCCTTCCTCACCATTTTCCTCAACACCCGGCTGGGCCTTGCCATACGGGCCACCGGCAACAACCCGGACATGGTCCGCTCCTCCTCCATCAATCCGGCATTCACCACCATCGTGGGGCTGTGCGTGGCCAACGCCTTCACCGGCCTGTCCGGGTGCCTCATGGCCCAGTCCCAGAAGCAGGCGGAGATTAACATTGGTACCGGCATGGTCACCATCGCCCTGGCCTCACTCCTCATCGGCTCCACCCTCATGGGCCGGGGGTCCATCTTTACCCGGGCGGTGGGGATGGTGGCGGGTGCCTTTATCTTCCGGCTGGTCTATGCCATCGCCCTGCGGCTGGACATCCTGCCCGCTTTCATGCTCAAGCTGATCTCCGCTGTCATCGTGGCCCTGTCCATCGCCCTGCCCCATCTGAAGCAGCAGTGGCCCATCATCTATCGCCGGCTGTCCTATCGGCAGGCCGCCGCGGGGAAAGGAGGGGACTGATGTGCTGAACATTGTCAACATCTCTAAAACCTTTAACTCCGGCACGGTGAATGAGAAGAAGGCTGTCGACCGACTGTCTCTCCGTCTGGCCCCCGGTGATTTTGTCACGATCATCGGTTCTAACGGGGCGGGGAAGTCCACCCTGTTCAACGCTGTCTGCGGAGATTTTTTCACCGACGCGGGGTCCATCGTGCTGAACGGGCAGGATATCACCTTTATGCCAGCGTTCAAACGGGCCAAGCACATTGGCCGGCTGTTCCAGGACCCCATGCGGGGCAGTGCCCCAGGCATGACCATCGAGGAAAATCTGGCCCTGGCTGCGGGGAGCGGCGGCTGGCTGTCCCACGTCAGTCAGGGGGACAAAAAGCGGTTCCGGGACCGGCTGGCCCTGCTGGACATGGGTCTGGAGGACCGGATGAAGCAACCCGTGGGCCTGCTGTCCGGCGGACAGCGTCAGGCGCTGACCCTGCTGATGTCCACTATGAATCCACCATGGCTCCTCCTGCTGGACGAACACACGGCTGCCTTGGACCCGGGTACGGCGGAGAAGGTACTCAAGCTCACCCGGGATATTGTGTCTGAGCATAAAATCACCACTATGATGGTGACGCATAACATGCAGCAGGCACTGGAACTGGGCAACCGCACCCTGATGATGGACAGCGGAAATATTGTGCTGGACATCGGCGGCAAAGAGCGGGAGGGCCTTACGGTGGTTGACCTGCTGAAAAGATTCAAAGCTGGCGCAGGCAGGGCGCTGGATAACGACCGGATTCTTCTGTCATAAATAATAAATAAATGAGCGCCGGAACTCCGGCGCTCATTTATTATGCTGTCAGCGATCAGTCGGTATCCTGCTCATACTCTAGTATGGCCCCAGTGGCGCCGTCAATGGTGTACTCATACTCCGTGCGGCCCACGTCGAACCCCACCTCATACTCCAGTCGGCCATCGTCCCAGTCTCGCTCCACCTCCATCTTGGTGGTCTGGATCTCAGACACCCCAGCGTGGGCCAGGGCGGCGGCCTTGGCCGCTTCCGCTCCGATATCCGTAGTAGTTTCTGTGCCGTGGTGCCCGCTGTAGCTGCCGTGGTGATCCACCTCGTGTTTCAGTACCGAACAGGAGTGCCCGTCGATGGTATAGTCGTATTCCGACGTCCCGCACCAGAACTCAATGTCATATTCCAGCCGGCCGTCGTCCCACTCCCGCTCGATCTTCCAGTCGGTAACGTCGCTTGCGGACAGTCCGGCGTGGCGCAGCGCGGACTGCTTGGCGGCTTCCTGTCCTACATCCTGGCTGGAGGAACTGGCTGCACCAGACGATGTGCCAGGGACAGTGGAGGTGCCAGGCGTTTGACTGCCAGTATTGGGGGTATTGGGGGTATTGGGGGTAGTGGGGGTAGTGGGGGCCGGGTCAGAGACCACAGGAGGAGTTCTGTAGTCGGTGTCCCACTTCAGCACCGCGCCGGTGTAGGCATCGACTTCATATTCAAACTCGTAGCCGCTGACAATAAAATCCACATCATAAACCTGCCGGCCGTTTTCCCAGTCCAATTTCGTAAGGATATTCAGAATATTATTGCCGCTCAGAGCAGGATACTGTGCGCCAAAATGCTCCGCAGCAACGTTAAAGGCCTGGGTATCAGTGAGCATCGTGCCGGCTGTGCCCTGACTGTTGGGGCCAGTGGTATTCAAAAGGTTCTTTTGTCCGCTGAGCACCTCGCCGGTAAAGGCGTCTACCATATACTCAAACTCGCCCCAGGCGGTTTTCACCTTCACTTCGTAGTGGGGAGGATTTTCGTCCAGCTCCGGGTCCACATCGGTGATTACCGAATCCAGAGCCAGCGTACCGGCATAGGTCTCCGCGGCTGTGGCCGCGGCGCTCTTGCCAATGGGGATGCGCTTCTCTCCCGCCTCCAGCAGGTCGTTCAGCTCCTCCACGGAGAGTGCGGCCAGCTGGTCAAAAGCCTTCTCACCTGCGCCGTTCATAGCCAGCACCTTATCCACCAGAGCAGCCTTACCCAAGGAGAGCCCCTCACCATAGACCGCGGGCTTTGTCCCGGCATCCATCGTGAGCACCTGGCTGAGCACCGAGGTGCCGGGGGCCTGGGTCTGAAGTACCCCGTCCACCGAGGCCACCAGCTCCGCCTGGAGCCGCTGGGCCCGCTCCTGGTCGCTGTCCTCCACCGAAATGAGGATGGCGGAGGAGATGCTGTCCATATAGCCTGCCTGCACCAGAGCGCCCACGATGGCGTTCACCGCCACGTCCAGCTTGGTGCCCTTCAGATCCTTGCCGCCGTTCATACTGAACAGCACCGCAGCGGCCTCCTCGTTGAGGGCGCTGCAGGAGATCACCCGTCCTCCACGGTTGACGGTCAGCTCAATGCTGGGGTTCACGTCCAGCGATACCACCGAGGCTACGGCATAGCTCTGGCTGTACACCAGCCCGCCGCCGCCGGCTCCCAGCAGCACCAGCGCCGCACAAGCGGCGGCCAGCCAGGGACGTAGAGTTTTCCTGGGCTTCACCTGGGCAATTTTCGTGTTTTCATTGGATCTCAGCTCTTTCAATTCCATCACACTCCCGTTTTGCGCACCGCAGCGGGAGAGAATGGCGTCCAAATCGTCGGGGGCGGCGCATGTGACGGCATCCGCCAGCTTCCGTTCCAGTTCCCGGTCGGTCATCGGTCGCTCTCTCCTTTCATCAGGGCCTTCATCTTTTTCAGCCCGCGGTGGTATTTGGACAGGACAGTGGACAGAGGCAGCTCCAGCAGCTGGGCGATCTCCCGGTGCTTCAGGCCGGTGACGGCGTGGAGGAGGACGATCTGCCGTTCCTCCGCCCCCAGCCGAGCCAGTGCGTCCTGGAGGACCACCCGGTCCTCCGGGGCAACGGCTGGGGCGTCGGCAGGAAGGGCATCCCATTCCTCCTCGTCCAGGCCGGTCAGCCGCCCGCTCTGCCGCAGGCGGGACCGGGCCAGATTCCGGGCCACGGTGAGCAGCCAGGCCATGGGCGAACCCTGGGGCCGGTAGGACGGGGCGCTCTCCCACACCCGGACAAAGACATCCTGAGATAGGTCCTGGGCCTCGTGGGCGTCCCGGAGCAGAGACAGCGCCAGCGCGTACACCGCTCCCCGGGTCAGGCCATACAGTTGGGCAAAGGCTTCCCGGTCTCCCTGCCCCACCCGGAGCAGGAGCTGGTCCAGTTCCCGTCCCCGGCCGACCTCTTCCATTGTCTGAACTCCCAGCAGAGCCAGCATATCCATTTCTCCTGTCATATAGGGAACGTGCGAAAGGGATGTTTTATCGCACGCTTTCTAAAAAATATTTCTTTTTTATTATATGGCTTATTTTCCCGGAAAGCAAGAAAAAATCCCGCTGTCCCAGAATATATCTGAGACAGCGGGGAGAGAGCACGGCTCAGCCCTCCGGATGGATGTTGGCCTCTACCAACCGTTCCCGCAGAACGGGACCCAGTGCGGTCGCCGACACCATTTTTCCCAGGTCAAAGGGGATAAAGGGGATAACACAGACCCAAAGGGCCTTGTCCACCGAAGCGCCGGTCTGGACACAGAACATAACAGTCCCAAACGTATAGAGGACTGCGGTGGCCAGGATCATGCCTCCCAGCTGGAACGCCCGGTTCTTCGGAAATATCTTGACCACCAGCCCGGTCAGAACCACCATGGGGATATAGCCCAGAATATAGCCTCCGGTGGGTCCGGCCAGCACGCTCAGCCCCGCCTTAAAGCCGCTGAACACCGGCATACCCACCATTCCCACCAGGATGTAAACCAAAGTGGCCGTTGCCGCCCCCTTCCAGCCCAGGATATAGGGCGTCAGGTAGAGCACAAAGGTACAAAGGGTAAAGGATACCTCACCCGCCGGAATGGAGAAGGGGGCCACCGCCGCGATGACTGCCGCCATCACCGCAGTCATTGTCAGGACATAAATCTTGCTTTTTGCTCTCGTTTCCATCATTTGATCCGCTCCCTTTTAATTGTAAGCCGTTTTCCTCCATAGTATACAATTCATTTTTTCATTTGTCAACTATAATTTTTGCTGGTTTACTATTTTGTCTCTATATTTTAGAAAATCTTAATCTTTCCTTCAAGTCATTTTAGAATTTCCGTGCTAGCATTGATACAACAGCAAACTCAGATCAAAGGAGGCGCATTCCATGCCGGAACGCATGATCTACATACTGCTCACCCGGTCGGGGACCTGGTTCTCCCGGCTGATCCACTTTGCCACCCGTGACAGCTACACTCACGCCTCCATCGGCCTGGACGGCCCAGACGGCCCTTTTTACAGCTTCGCCCGAAAATACCGATATCTGGCGCTGCCTGCCGGGCTGGTGGAGGAGCAGGTCACAGTATACCGTACCACCGTTCCATGCTGCCTGTATGAGCTGACAGTCAGCGAGGAGACATACCTGCGTCTGCGGGATCAGCTGCGCTCCATGTACGCTCAGCGGGAGGAGTATCACTATAGTGTGCTGGGAGTGCTTGCCTGCTGGTTCCATCTGTCTTTCCAGCGGCGGCATCACTATTTCTGTTCCCAGTTTGTGGCGGGGCTACTGGAGAGCTGCGGCGCGGTGGAGCTGCCAAAGCCTCCCACTCTGCTGCGTCCGGCGGACCTGTGTCAGATCCAGAACCTGCGCCCTGTCCATCAGGGCCTGCTGGAAGGGATTTTGAGTGAGGCGGCTGTGTAAAAAAATTTCCAAATTTCGAAAAATAGGGGTTGACTTTTGGCTCAGATGAGGCTATAATAGCCACTGTTGTTGCGAGTGTAGCTCATCTGGTAGAGCGCCACCTTGCCAAGGTGGAGGTAGCGAGTTCGAGCCTCGTCACTCGCTCCAGAGTAAATATCCACTTTAGATGCCGCAGACCGAGAGTCTGCGGCATTTGTGGTTTTTTAGGGATTTACCTCCTTGAATTTTTACCAGTTAGCCGGGGAACACAGTGGATTTCTCTTTGCTGTTTGCCAATTGCGTTATTGCCGAAGCTCTTAACTTCTATAATAAAGTGTCGATATATTAATCAAGGGTTAAATTTTTCCTGAACAGGTATTGAAAACACTATGTTTTTTGTAAAATCAGCGGACAGGAGGTTATTCTATTGGCGGTCACGCAAATGGCGCAAAATCAACAGCGGCAGCGGATTGGTGAAATTTCTCGGGAAGCGCAAGGCCAGCCGCACGTTAATCCTTATGGCACGCCGGGCATGAGCTTGAACGGGGCAGGGGATTATCAGAAAATAATCCCTGTAGACGCAGGCGTGGCGCAGCGAATCAAACAGATTGTGTTTGACCACATGAAAAACGGCTATGGGGTGAGCGACGGAGAGAATATCAGCTGGGTCATCTGGGATTGTACTATGTCTCTGGCCCCGGAGCAGCGGCTCAGCGTGTCGTGGACACTGAATGAGCTGTTTCACAAGGAGGCGGTTCGGCTGGGCGAGTGTGTTCACCGGCAAAACCCCGGCTGGGACTGGGGCAAGCCCTTTGATATAAGCGTCCTGGACGGTTATCGACAAGGCTTGGATGTACAGGTATAATGCCGTTGAAGCAAGGTTGTATTCCTGAAATGAGGATAGAAATATTGGACAGTCCGATTTAGCGGTTCAATACTCCTATCCTCATTTAAAACTGTTATTTAAGCGATGGACAATTTACTGTTTTGGTTGTAAGATTAAAAATGTTCCATTGGGGGATTGCGCACTGGGCGCGGTTTCCTCATAAGTTTTGGGAGGTTGTAGCATGAAACGCAGAGTACTAAGTCTTGTAATCACTCTGGCTCTGTGCCTGAACCTGTGCCCTGTGTGGGTATTGGCTGCTGAGGGAGACAGCGGGCTGTGCCCGCATCACCCGGCGCATACAGACGAGTGTGGATATTTGCCGCCGGTGTTGGGGCAGGAATGTACCCATAACCACGATGACAACTGTTCTTCAGCGGAAGCGGGCTGCCTTCACAAGCACGACGCCGTCTGCGGCTATGTTCTGGAAAGTCCCGGTGCGCCGTGCGGGTTTGTCTGCCGGATCTGCCCCATTGAGGACTTGATCGGCGAGCTGCCCCACAGCGTTTCAGTACACAACAGCGAGCGGGTCCGAGCCCAGATCGAGGAAATTTATGCCCTGTACGACGAACTGACCGAGGACGAGTGTCAACTCGTGGACCTGTCGCCCTGTGTTTCCCTGTGGGAGCAGGCAGACATGCTGAACGATGCGGCGCAGAACGACAAATATAACTATATATTGTCGGAGAATGAGACATTTACCTCCCCCCACGTGGTGTCGGGCCTCACAATTATCAACACAAAGGAGTTTACCCTGTTTGGAACGGGCTCCAGTGCTATACAGGTCACCGAAAACGGCGATTTAGAACTTATAGGCAAGGTTGACTCGAAGGCGGTCGGTGTGGAGGTTCTGACCGGCGGTACTCTGCGCGTTACGGAGCCTGGAACGGACGTCCACAGTGGGTCATATGCACTGGATATTGCTTCCGGCGTGACTGTGCAGCTCTCCGCTGGCAGGTATTATGGAAAAATTGCCGCTATTCAGGCGGCAGATGAGAATTTTTCTGACTTTCTTGCGCCGGGCTGTGCCTATTTTGACGAAAACGGCAGTCCGATCCTGCCCGCGGATATGGCGCTGGCAAGGACGGTTGTAGTAGGCGAGTGTACCGACCATGGAGGCAAAAGCTACGCACATACCCCCGGCACCACAGAGCACACCTGGACCTGTCCGGCCTGCGGGACGGAAGAGACGGAGGTATGTACCTTCGACTTCCAGGACAAGGACGGGACCTGCGGCTTGTGCGGCAATACCCTCACCGTTGAAGTGGACGAGGATGATTTGACCAATCTGGTCTATGACGGCACCATCCAACCGGAGGATGTAAAGATTACGGTTACCCTGACCGACGGTTCAAACAAGACGCTGGTGAAGGGGACTGACTACGAGGTCAAATATGAGCCCCGCAAGGACGCCGGAGAAATTAGGGTGACAGTTACCGGTATCACCTTCAACGGGACCTTTACCAAGACCTACACTGTGGACCCGGACCGGCCTGCCCTTGTCTGGGATACCTCTGTCAAGCCCGCTCCGGTAGAGGTGGACTATGACGGCGAGCCGGTGGAGGCCAGCACACCTGCCCAGACGGGCGACCTCCCGTCTGTGAAGATCAATATCCTGTCCACCGAAGATAATTTGCAGCAATATCTCCAATATTCCTACAAGAAACAGGGGGATGCCGGCTACACCGACGGCCTGCCCACCAACGCGGGCACCTATGACGTGATTGTCAGCCTCCCGGAGATGCAGAACTTTGAGGCCGCTGTCAGCGCCCCCATCACCCTGACGATCAACCAAATCAGCCCCATTGTCACGGCTCCCAAAGCCGCAAAGCCGGTTTACAACGGCACCGCCCAGAATCTGGTGACTGCGGGCACGCTGGACCCTGCGGCAAAGCGTGACGGCTTGGAGATCCAATTTTCGGAAAATGAAAACGGCCCCTACTCCACCGCCATCCCCACCGGCACCAACGCGGGGACGGGCTACCGTGTCTGGTATAAAGTGGTCGGGCTGACCGGCAACTACGTCGAACCGAACCCAAATCCGGCGGAGGTCAGCGACGTAGCAATCCAGCGCAAGCCGATCACCCCCGTTGTGGAGCTGTCCCAGACGAAATACCAGTATGACGGCGACTGGAAAGAGCCTGCGGTCACAGTCAAGGACGGAGATACCGTTCTGCCGACAAGCGAGTACAGCGTGACCTATGAAAACAACCGGGACGTAAGCACTGCGGATAAACCGGCAAAGGTAATTGTTGCCGATAAAACGGGCGGCAACTATGACATTACCGCGGTTACGGTTACATTCCAGATCACCCTCCGGGAGCAAGCGGCCCTGTCCATCACCGGCCAGCCCAGGACGGTCATTTACGGGGATCAGTTTACACTGGGTACGTCCGGCGGTTCAGGCAACGGTCTAGTCACCTGGGAGGTCATAGACGTTGACGGCGTAACTGTTGCGGCGGTAGGTCAGGACAGCGGACAGGTCACCATCGTCGGCGATGGAAAGGCCACGGTGAAAGCTACCAAATCCGGTAAGGACCCTGTCACCGGTTTGACCAATTATGCGGACGCCACCGCGACCTGGACGCTTGAAGCGAGTAAGAAGTCTGTCACCGCCATCGTGACGGCGGAGGATAAGGACTATGACGGCAAAATGACCGCCACGGTCCACGCTGATGTGAAAGAGGGCGTTCTGCCCGGGGATGTCATCGATATTCAAGGTCTGACTGGCACCTTTGATGATGAAAACGCCGGTGTGGATAAAACGGTGACCGTAAATATAACGGGAGCGAATATCACTGGCAAAAATTCTGAACACTACGCCGTTTCCTACTCCAGCACCACCGTCAAGGCAACCATCCACAAGGCGGTCGCCAAGATCACAACCCCGCCTGTTGCCGCAACGCTAACCTACAACGGCAATGAGCAGGAGCTGATTGCCACCGGGGCGGTGGTAAACACGACTGGCGTAGTTGTGGAATACGCCCTGAGCGAGGACGGTCCCTACTCCATCGGCTTCCCGGAGGGCACCAACGCGGGCGAGTATACCGTCTGGTACCGCATTCAGGAGACGGACAATTATACCGGCGAAGCCCCCCAGAGTGTGAAGGCGGAGATCGCCAAAAAGCCGGTGAATCCCACAATTGAGCTGAGCGGCGAGGGCCTGACGGTGGAGCCCGACGGCACTTACTCCTATGTCTATGATGGCAACGCCAAGGAGCCGGTTGTCACTTTGACTGAGGCCGACGGTACTACGGTAATCCCGACCAGTGAGTATACAGTATCGTACAGCAACAATATCAACGTGGGCACCGCCACCGTGACCGTCATCGCCAAGCCTGACGGCAACTACTCGTTTACCGATGTAACAAAAGACTTTACTATCGAAAAGGAGAAGGCCAAAGTCACCACCGCCCCGGAAGCGGCGGGCGAACCGCTTGTCTTCAATACCAGGGCCCAGAAGCTGGTGACTGCGGGCTCCGGGACCGGCGGCACGATGGTTTACTCTGTGGATGGTGAGAACGGAACCTATTTGCCAACCATCCCCACCAAGACCGATGCCGGAGATTACACGGTACATTATAAGGTGAAGGGCGACGCCAACCACAGCGACTCCGA
Source organism: Oscillospiraceae bacterium 44-34 (assembly GCA_041223805.1). Taxonomy (GTDB): domain Bacteria; phylum Bacillota; class Clostridia; order Oscillospirales; family Oscillospiraceae; genus Lawsonibacter. The sequence goes on from JBCLQX010000021.1 coordinate 31,434, forward strand.
TGTGGGCTCGGTGGTTGTTACCATCGCTCCCAAGACGGTGAAGGACCCCACCATCACGCTGTTTGACGAGAATGGGGACCCACTTGTCAGCTATACCTATGACGGCAGTGCCAAAGAGCCCCAGGTTACAGTCGTTGACGGCAGTACGCCTATTGATGCGGGCGAATATGAGATCCGCTACGAAAACAACACAGACGCCGGTAATACCGCTACGGTCAACATCATCGATAAGCCGAACGGCAATTACACCGTGACGGGTTCGATGACATTTGTGATCGAAAAGGCGGATATTGTGTTTGCTCCGGCCCCGACCGCGGCTGTTATCACCTACGACGGCAAGCCTCATGAGCTCCTGGTCCCAGGCACGACCAGCGGCGGCGAGGTCCTGTACGCGCTGAACAGCGCGACAAGCAGGTATGACGCGGCCATCCCTCAGGCCACCGAAGCGGGGGATTATACCGTCTATTACAAGGTTGTGGGAGATAAAAACCACAACGATTTCACAGTGCAGTCCGTGCCCGTGACCATCCAGCGCAAGCCGCTGACCAACATCACCATTGAACTGACCCCCGACAGCTTTGAGTATGACGGCAAAGTGAAGATGCCTACAGTCACTGTCAAGTTCACGGAGGGGAAAATCGAGACGGTCGTACCCGGAACAGAGTACGATTGGACGTGTGACAACGCCGCCCCGACGAACCAGGGCACCTACACCATTACGATTACCGACGAGGCAGGCGGCAACTACGATCTGACCGGAGTTACTGCCAATACCGCGACCTTCTCCATCGGTAAGACGGCGCAGGCCCCGCTGGTGATCGAGGGCAAACCCACTGCCACCATCTACGGTGATACGTTCACGCTGACCACCAGCGGAGGCTCCAGCAGCAGTGCGGTGACTTGGAGCGCGACAGGTCCCGCTACCGTGGACGCGGCCACCGGCGAGGTGAAGATTACAGGTGTGGGCACGGTGACCGTCACAGCCACCAACCCAGGCGACACGAACTATCTGCCCGTCTCTGGCCAGTGGACCTTTACCGCCGAGCCCAAGCCTGTTGCGGCTTCTATCGTGGTTGGAAATAGGGATTATGACGGCACCACAGACGCCGCCGTGACCTCTGCCAGCATTGCCACAATCAACGGCGACACGGTGAACATCGAACCGGCCAGCATCACCGCCGCTTTTGACACCCCTGGCGTGGGCACGGGGAAAACGGTCACGCTGGATACCTCCAAGGTTCAGGTGACTGGTGCGGACGCGGCCAAATACAACATCAGCTACCCCAACACAGTGACGGCGGACGTTGCCCAAGCGAACACGACGATCACCACCAATCCTGCGAAAATCGACCCGCTGACCTACAACGGACAGCCTCAGGCGCTGGTCACGGCGGGCGTGAGTGATGTGGGCTTCCTGGTCTATTCTCTGGATGGGACCAGCTTCTCCCCCAACATTCCCACCGGGACTGACGCAGGTACTTACACCGTCTATTATAAGGTGGACGGGACCGCCGACTACACCGGCGTAGCCGTGAACACAACGCCAGTTTCCGTGACCATCGCCCCCAAGACCATCACGCCCAAGGTCGAGCCGTCGGAGTTCTCTTTCCTGTACGACGGCACCAAAAAGGAGCCGGAGCTCACGGTGCTGGACGGGAAAACCGTCATCGACCCGGACCAGTACACGGTTACATGGACGAACAATGACCCGGCGGTTACCGATGGATTGCTGACAGCGGCAGGTACGTATACAGCCACCATCGAAAACGTGCCCAACGGAAACTATTCCTTCACCGCCGCCGCCACGGCGGAGATCGTCCCGGCGGAGCAGGCCGCGATAGAGATCACCGGCGCACCTGAGCATGTCTGCTACGGCGACAGGATTACCACCCTGGGGACCTCCGGCGGCACTGGAGAGGGAATGGTAAAATGGAGCGTCACGGCGGGCGGAGCCAGCGCTGAGATTGACGAGGACTCGGGCGTTCTCACCATCAAGGGCACCGGGTCCGTCACGGTCAAGGCGGAGCGGACGGTCCCCAACTATGGCCCCGTGAGCGCTGTCTGGACCTTTACCGTGGAGCCCAAGCCGGTTTTGGCGGAGGTGACGGTCACCGGGAAGGTCTACGACGGGACTACGGCTGTTGCCGACGCCGACATTGCGGTGAAGGTAAAGACCAGCGATTTGGTCGACTCTGTCAACGATGTTATCACAATCACCGCGAAGGGCGCCTATGACAATGCCAACGTAGGAACCGGCAAAACGGTCACACTGTCCAACGTGAATGTAACGGCTGATGCCACCAAGTACAGCGTCGCCTATCCCGCCACCGCCAAGGGCGATATCACGCCCAGAAAGGTAGATGTGACGGTTACGCTGTCCGGCAACGACCTGAAGCAGGAGACCAGCGGCGGCTATTACTACGACTACGACGGCACCGAGAAAACCCCCAATGTGACCGTCACGGCGAACGATGATAATGCGGTGCTGGCGGCCAGCGATTACAGCGTGAGCATCACCGGCAACAAAAATGCCGGCGATGCAACTGTAACCGTCACCGCAAATGCGGGCGGCAACTATACCTTTAATGACGCGGAGGTGAAGTTTGCCATCAAGGAAGCCGGTGCGGTGCTGACCAAGGACCCGGCGGCCAAGAATCTGACCTATACCGGGCAGCCCCAGGACCTGGTGGACGTAGGCACCGCCACCGGCGGCACGGTGGTGTATTCTGATACCGACAAGGATGATCTGGATTCCTATTCGGAAACCATTCCCCAGGGGACAAACGCGGGCACCTATACCGTGTATTACATGGTAAAGGGCGACGCCAACCACGCCGATACCGCTCCCGGTCAGGTGTCCGTGACCATCAAGCCGAAGGAAATCACCCCCGCCATCACGCTGAATCCGACTTCCTTTGTTTATGACGGTACGGCGAAAACCCCCGCCGTCACTGTTGAGGACAGCGGCCAAGTGATCGACGGCCCCGGCACCGCCAATCCAGAGTACAGTGTATCCTACCGCGACAATGTCAACGCCGGTACGGCCACGGTCACCGTCAGCGACAACAACGGCGGCAACTACATCGTAAACGGCACGGCCACCTTTGAGATCACGAAAAAGGCTCCAACGGTTACCGCTCCCACGGAAATAGCCGGACTCCAGTACAACGGCGAGCGTCAGGACCTGGTCAAGGCGGGCGTTACCAACGACGGCACGGTGTACTACTCGGTGAACGGCGGGAATTATACCTCTGCGGTTCCCTCGGAGCTTGCGGTCGGCACATACACCATTGCGTGGAAGGTGCTGGGCGACGGCAACCACAGCGATACGGAACCTGCCACGCTGACGGTAAGCATTGGTAAAAACCAGGTAAAAACCCCCGGCATCTCTCTGTCCCCGGATCAGTTCACGTTCAACAATAGTCAGCAGAAGCCTGTTATCACCGTCTCTGATGACAGCGGGCGGCTGATTCCGGAGCGTGAGTACACGGTGACGATTACCGGTACTAAGAGCAACAATATGGTGGATGTGGACACCTATACCGTTACCATCACCACGCCGCCGACCTCCAATTACGACATGACCAATGACGGCACAGTCAACGTCCGAACCTTCAAAATCGTTCCGGCGGACCAGGAGAGCATTTCCATCACCGGCACCCAGTCCCAGGTGCGCTATGGCGACGACATCCAGTTGGGCGTTACGGGCGGCACCGGCGCGGGGACTGTTTCCTGGACGGTCGCGGCCAAGGACGGCAGCGCAATCGACAGCGAAATCAGCCCGACCGGACTGCTTACCGTGCGGGACGTGGGCGGGCCCTTGGTGGTCACAGTGACCCGTACCAGGTCCAACTACGGCGCCGTATCCGCCGAGTGGGAGTTCAGTGTGAGCAAGAAGCCGGTGACGGCCGTGCTGACCGGCGTGGACCGGCCCTATGCCGCCGGTGACAAAACGGTTGCTGTAACTGCCGCCATACCGGATAGCGACCTGGTGGCCGGCGACGCCATCATAATCGACGACTTGACCGGCACCTTTGATACTGACAGCGTGGGCACGGCCAAGAAGGTGACGGTGGACCGCTCGAATCCGAACATTTCTGGTGATAATTCGGATAAATACGCCGTGACCATTCCCGAGACCACCACTGCGTCCATTCTGGCGGGGGCCGCGACGGTGGATACTGATCCGACTCCTAACACCTTGACTTACGATGCCAGCAAAGCCCAGGAGTTGGTCACGGCGGGCACTGCCACTGGCGGAACCATGGTCTACTCCCTGGATGGCACCAATTTTACCGCCGCCATCCCCAAGGCCAAGGACGCTGGAACCTACACGGTCTACTACAAGGCCCAGGGCGACGGCAACCACACGGACAGCACGGTAAAATCTGTGCAGGTGACCATCGGCCAGCAGACTGTGACGCCCCAAATCGAGCTGACGCCCCCCAGCGCGCAGTATGACGGCAATGTAAAGCGGCCCGAGGTCGTTGTCAGAGACGCCGATAACAACGTGATTCCGAAGAGCGAGTATAAGGTCACGTATGTGGATGATTCCGGCGAGAACTGGACGAATCAGGGAAGGTACACGGTCAAGGTTGAGAATATCACCGGCGGCAACTATGTCGTTGAGACGGCTACAGCTGACTTTGTAATCAGCACATCGGCTCAGGCCCCGCTGGAGATTGTCAACAAGCCCGGTCTCGTCCACTACGGCGACACATTCACCCTGAGCGCGGTAGGCGGTTCCGGCAACAGCGCGGTCACATGGAGCAGCAGCGATGACACGATTGCCCATATCGACGGCAACGGCTTTGTGACCATCAAGGGCGTGGGTCCCGCCACGATCACCGCGACCAAACCGGGTGGCAGCAACTATGATACGGTGACGGCGGAATATCCCCTCAACGCGCTGCAAAAGCCGATTACAGCCATTGTCACCGCAAAGGACCGGGTATATAAGGACGGCGATGTTTCCGCCGAGCTGATCATCTCCTGGAAGCCGGGCGACCTGGTGGACAATGACACCATCGACACCTCCAGCGTGATGGGTAAGTTTGAGAATGACAGTGCCGGTACCGGCAAAACGGTGAACATCAAGGGCAATCCGGTCAATGACGCGACCGCTCAAAAGTACGCCATCACCATCCCGCCCACCACCACCGCGTCCATTCTCAAGGCGGACGCCACAGCGCCGACCTTGACGGCAAATGATCGTGTGTACGACGGTGCGGCCCAGGTCCTTGTGGGAGGCGGAGGTGCGAATACCCTCTACTCCGACACCCGGGACGGCGTATATACCGCGGCAGTGCCCACCGAAGTCAACGCGGGAACTTATACGGTTTGGTACAAGGAAAAGGGTGACGCCAACCACAACGATTCCCAGCCCCAGGCTATCCAAGTGACCATCAGCCAGAAAACGCTGACGGTGGACGCCACGAATACCACCCTGTCCGGCAACGACTTGCAGACGGACGCCGATGGAACCTATTACTATAAGTATGACGGAAGCGAGAAAAAACCCTCCGTTATCATCAAAGACGGTTCGGCGGTCATTCCGGCCAGCGAGTACGCAGTCGGCTACAGCAACAACAAGAACGTGAGTACCACTGATAAAAAAGCCACCGTTACCATCACAAGCAGCGACGGCGGAAACTACATTGTCGATGGCAGTGTGACGTTTGAGATCCGCAAGGGCGGCGCGGAGCTGGTGAGTTCTCCCCAGCCGGTCAGGGGCCTGACCTACACCGGACAGCCGCAGGAGCTGGTGACCGGAGGCACCGCGACGGGCGGCCACATCGAGTACGCGCTGGATGGCGGCGCTTGGAGTGAAGACATTCCCAAGGCGGACAATGCGGGAACCTATACGGTGACTTACAGAGTAATAGGCGACGGCAACCATGAGGACGGCACAAAGGAAGGCTCGGTCACTGTGACCATCAGTCCGAAGGAGGTTATCAGCCCGATCATCACGGTGTCCGGCAGCTATGACTATGACGGAAGCGCGCAGGAACCGGGGGCCGCGAATGTCAAGGTGGAGGACGGCGCCACACTCATCCCCGGCACCGAGTACACCTTGTCCTACCGCGACAACGTTAACGCCGGCACGGCGACGGTCATCATCATCAACGCCAACGGCGGCAACTACATCGTAAACGGTACGGGCACCTTTGAAATCACGAAGGGTACCGCGTCGGTGGCAACGGCTCCGAAGGGCTTGGAAAATCTGCCCTACAACGGCACCGAGCAGGCGCTGATTGAGGCGGGCGCCGCTTCCAACGGAACGATGGTGTATTCCCTGAGCGAGACCGGCGAGTATACTCCGGCCATCCCCACCGGGAAGGCGGTTGATACCTATACCGTCTGGTACAAGGCCCAGGGCGACAGCAACCACAGTGACAGCGAAGCACAGTCGATAACCGCATCCATCATCAAGAACACTGTAACCAAGCCTACCGTTCAGTTGACGCCGCCCTCGGTGACATTCAACGGAGAGAAGCAGGAGCCTACGGTTACGGTCAAGGACGATAACGGTTTTGTGATCGACGGCAGCGAGTACACGGTGGCCTATCTGGATGAAAATAACAACAGCGACCTGATTCAGGCAGGCACATACGCCCTGACCATTACCAGTACAGGCAGCAACTACGATTTTACCGGCGCTGTTATTGACGAAGTGTTCAAGATCATCCCGGCTGGCCAGACGCCTTTGACCATCACCGGCACACGGGAGCGTGTCCGCTATGGCGACATCATCCAGCTGGGGACCACAGGCGGCAATGGGACCATAACTTGGACCGTGAGCGACAGTAATATCGCCGAGATTACCAACGGTCTGCTTACAGTCAAGGGCATTGGTTCTGTCACGGTGACGGCCACCAGCACCAAAACCGGCTACGCCGACCAAACCGCCACATGGTCCTTCTACGCGGAGAAAAAGCAGGTCACAGCCGTTGTGACAGCGGCAGACAGGGCCTACAACGGAGACACAGATGCTACATTGACCGTCACCATCAGCAGCGGCCTGGTTTCCGGTGACAGCATTACCGGCGCACAAGCGGAGGGGCATTTCACGGATAAAAATGTCGGGGAGAACAAGACCGTCATCATTGACAGCCTGACTTTCCCGGACGATATCAACGTAAAGTACGAAATCGTCACCCCTGTTACCACCACCGCGGCGATTTTCAAGGCAAACGTGGATGAAGCAAAGGTGACAGCCCCCACGGCGAAGACCGGGCTGGAATACACCGGCTTGGCCCAGGTCCTGGTGTCCGAGGGCTCCTCGCCGGACGGCATCATGGAGTACTCCCTGGACGGCAAAACCTATTCCGCCAGTCTTCCCACCGGCACTGACGCGGACGATTATGAGGTCTGGTACCGGGTGAAGGGCGACGGCAACCACAACGACACCGGCGGCACAAAGCTGGCCAGCAACGTGACCATCGCCCCGCAGACTGTGAATAGTCCCACCGTCGAGTTTAACCCCACCGGCGCGACCTACGACGGCCAAGAGCACAAGCCTTCGGTCATCCTCAAGGACGCCCATGGCCGCGTAATCCCGGCGGCGGAGTACACTGTGGATTACGGCAGTACGAGCTGGAAGGACGTGGGAGACCACACGGCCACGATCACCGGCAAGCCGGACGGCAACTACAGCATCATCGGGACGCCCTCCAAGACATTTACCATCCTCCCGGCGGGGCAGAGCCCGCTGTCCATCGTGGGCCAACCCGGCGAGGTCTGGTACGGCAGCGTCTTTACCCTCAGCACCAACGGCGGCTCTGGAACGGGGGCTGTGACCTGGGAAACCAGTGACAATACGGTCGCCTTTATCAACAGCCAGACCGGCCGGGTGGAGATCAGGAAGGCCGGCGGACCGGTCACCATCACGGCGAGAAAAGCCGCCGGCGGCGGCTACGGAGAAATGATGGCCACTTGGACGTTCAGCGCGGAGAAGCGGCCCGCCACGGCGATTGTGACTGCCCGGAACAAGCCTTATAACGGCGATGCTGCGGCAACACTGGATATTTCCTGGAAAGACGGCGGCCTGATCAACGGCGATACCATCACGCTGAACCTGACCGGCACGTTTGACGACGCCAACGTGGGTGCGGACAAGATCGTCCGGATCACCCTCAACGGCGACCTCCCCGATGGCGGCGGCAAGTACGCAGTTACCTACAACAACACGACCACCGCCTCCATCACCGCCCAGGCGGCCACGGTGTCCGGCGTGAATGCGGGTCCTTGGACCTACAACGGCAGCGAGCAGCCTTTGCTCAGCGGCGGCACGGCCACAAACGGGACCATCGTCTACTCCCGGAACGGGGTTGACTTCATGGAGAACGTCCCCACAGAGATAAACGCGGGCAAGTACACGGTCTATTACAAAGCCCGGGGCAACACGAACTACGCCGACAGCGATGTGCGCATGGTGGAGGTAACCATCCAGCCCAAGACGGTGACAAATCCCACCATCGAGCTGTCATCCGATAGCTTGGAGTACGACGGTACCGCAAAGGAGCCCGAGGTGACCGCGGTCAAGGAAGGTTCGACCGTGATTCCGTCCGGCGAGTACACGGTGAGTTACAGCAACAACGTCAATGTGGGTACGACAGCCAAGGTTACCATCACCGACGTCTCCGGCGGCAACTACACCGTCAGCGGCAGCAGGAACTTTACCATCACGGCGGCGGCTCCCGCGCTGACAGCAGAACCCCAGCCCAAAGACCTGACCTACACCGGCAAGCCCCAGGCACTGGTGACAGCCGGCACCGCAGTCAATGGCAAGGTGATGTATTCCTTGGATGGCGGCGAGTACGGTACCGCAATTCCCAGAGCGACCGACGCGGGAGATTACGAAGTCGCATATAAGGTAGTGGATGAAAACGGCAAAGACGCTACCACAGAGGAGTATGTGTATGTGACCATCGCGCCGAAGCAGGTCACGCCCATTATCCGGCTGGAGAATCGGAGCTCCTATTCGGTGGCCTACAACGGCAAAGCGCAGGAGCCCGATGTGACCGTGTATGTGGAGAGCAAGCTGTATACCGGATTCTATGATGTGGACTATGCCAACAATATCAACGTAGGTACCGCAGAGGTCACGGTCCAGAGTATGGGCGGCAACTACCAGTTCCTGGCGTTCAAGACCTTTGAGATCACCAAGGGCAAGGCGGAATTCCTGAGCGAGCCGACCGCCAGGACAACCCTGGTCTACAACGGCACGGCCCAGAAGCTGGTGAATGTCGGGTATGCGAAAAACAGCGGCGTTGTGCTCTATTCGTTGGACAACTCCGCATATACCACGACGGTCCCCACAGGCATCAACCGGGACAGCTACACGGTTTTCGCCAAGGTGCAGGGCAGCAGCAACTACGAGGAGAGCGACGTTGTGGTTATCCCCGTGGAGATCGGCGTGAATACCGTGAAGGACCCCAACGTCTCTCTGTCCTCCTCCAGCTTCCCCTACACCGGGAGCGAGGTGAAACCCACCGTCACCGTGAGCGATGACGACGGCAATGTGATCTCTGCCGATGAGTACACCGTGACCTACAGCAACAATGTGAATGTGGGCACAGCCACGATCAATATCAGGAGCAAGACGGCCGGCAACTACAGCTTTACGGCCAGCACCACCTTCACCATCCTTGACGCCGGCCAGATCCCGCTGACCATCACCGGCAAGCAGGATACCGTCTACTACGGCGACACGCTTCACCTCGGCACCACCGGCGGCTCCGGCAACGGCGCGGTAACGTGGGAGGCAACGGGACCGGTTGACAGACTTGGCGACGGTCAGTATAAGATTACCAAGTCGGGCAGCGTCACCATCACGGCCACCAAGGCCGCCAGCGGCAATTACGCAGCCTCCACCGACACCTGGACGTTCTACGCCAAGCCCAAGCCGGTCACCGCCATCGTGACGGCGGCCAGCAAGCCCTACGACGGCAAGAATACCGCCACATTGACCGTTACCATCAACCGCAGTGACCTGGTGGGCACAGATACCTTCACCGTGACAGCGGAAGGCCATTTCACAGAGACGAGCGTCGGGGAAAACAGGACCGTTATCATTGACGACCTGACGATCCCGGACGGCGTCAGTGAAAAATACGACATCAGCTGGTCCGCAACGACCACGGCGTCCATTACCCCGAAGCCCGCCAGCGCGACGAAAGAACCGGCGCTTCAGACTGCGTCTTTGACCTACAACGGCAGTCCCCAGCCGCTTCTGGCAAACGGCGGCGAGGCGGAAGGCGGAACTATCGTCTATTCCGTGGACGACGGTGTCAGCTACAGCCGCAATGCCATAGCCACGGACGCGGGTAACTACGACGTCTGGTACAAGGTGGTCGCCGGCGACGAGAACCACAAGGACAGCGCGCCTGTGAATTTGGGCACTGTGACCATCATGGCAAACACGAATACGCCCACCGTCCTGTGTACCCCGAGCTCGGTTCCGTATGACGGCAAGGAGAAAACCCCCAATGTTGAGGTCTGGGTCGATGACCGTATCGTCCCGAAGGATGAATATACAGCGGTCTTTGAGGAAGGCCGGACCAAAGTGGGCACTTACAAAGTGACTGTCACAGACAAACCGGGCGGGAACTACGAGTTTACCGGTTCTGTGGAAGGAAGCTTCAAGATCGTGGCCGACGGCCAGAATCCCCCGTCTATCATCACCGACAAGGCTGTCGTCTACTACGGTGATACCTTCCGTCTCAGCGCGATGGGCGGTTCCGGAAACGGCCCAATCCAGTGGGAGATCAAGGAAGGCGCTGATGTTGCGGCGGTGGATCAGGACACTGGCGTGGTAACGGTAAACGGCGTAGGTAAATTTGTCGTCGAAGCATACTATGGGGCTGTGGACGGCTACAGCGAATCCGGCAGGTCCAGCGTAGCCCTCGTTGCGGACCCCAAGGTTGTGACCCCGGTGGTGCTAATCGCGCCGAAGTACTACGACGGCAGTACCAATGTTGCCACCAGCGCCATCAAAGCCACTGTGAAACTCCGTGATCTGGTCGAGGGTGATTCCATCACCATCGCCGGCTTGACTGCTACTTATGACAGCGTAAACGCTGGTACAAACAAGATCGTCATGCTGGATTATTCCAAGGTGGCTGTTACCGGCACCAATTCAGGCCGATACGTCATTGACTGGCCGGACAGTGTCACAGGGACAATCGACAAGGCAAAGGTGGAACTGGACACCCGCCCCGCTGCTTCCGACCTGACGTACGACGGCAGCGCACACCCCCTTGTCACCGGCGGCACAACGGTTAACGGTATCGGTACAATCAAGTACAGCCTGGACCAGAACAGCGGGTATTCGGAGAATATCCCCACCGGCACCAACGCCGGAACATACACCGTCTGGTATAAGGTAGAGGACGACGTGAACTTCACCGGTATCCCCGCCGCGTCTGTCGAAGTGGAGATCAAGAAGGCGACCCCGAAGATCACCACTTATCCCACGGCATCTGGTACTGCGGGACAGCTGCTGAGCGATATTAAATTGAACGGCGGCGCAATAGAAGGCAATGTGACGGGCAAGTTTGCTTGGGAGGATGGCAGCGTCGAAGCTGTAAACGGCACTTCGTATAATGTGATCTTCACGCCGGACCCGGCCTACACCGCCAACTACAACACGGCCACAATCCAAGTCCAAGTGACCGTCACCAGCTCCACCCCCAGCGGGGGCGGTTCCAGCTCCAGCAGCAACCCGACAAAGACCACCGTCCAGAACGGCACAGCGAGCACCGTAGTGAGCGCTGCGGACGGCAGAAAGCTGGTGCGGCAGGCGGCCGCGAATCAGAGCGGCAGCATTGTCATCAAGCCGGAGATCACCGGCGACGTGAACAAGTCGGAGGTTTCCATCCCAGCCTCCACGGTGAGCCAGATTGAGAAGGAGACCAGCGCGGCCCTCACCGTCTCCGCGCCCATCGCCGACGTGACTATCCCCCAGAGTGCCATGGACACCCTGAGCCGCGAGGGCGGCACGGTCAAGGTGGTTACGGAGCAGGTGGAGCAGGGTATTGCCCTGACCCTGACCGCCGGCGGCAAGGCGGTGGAGAACGTCCCCGGCGGCGTGACCCTCGCCGTCCCGGCGGCGGACGCCGGCCCCGGCACGGTAGCCGTGCTGGTCCATGAGGACGGCACCCGGGAGACCATCCGCAAGAGCGTTGTGGAAAACGGTGCGGTGAGCATCCCGCTGAGCGGCTCCGCCACGGTGGAGATTGTGGACAACAGCAAGCGCTTCGCCGACGTGGCGGACACCGATTGGTCGTCTGACGCCGTGGCCTTTGCCAGCGCCCATGAGCTGTTCAGCGGCACCAGCGAGACCACCTTCAGTCCGGACCAGGCCATGAGCCGGGGCATGCTGGCCACCGTGCTCTACAACCTGGAGGGCCGTCCCGACCAGGCCCTGACTGGCGGCTACAGCGACGTCAGCAGCGATGCATGGTACGCCGGCGGCGTCGCCTGGGCGGCGGAGAACGGCATCGCCAGCGGCTATGGCGACGGCCAGTTCGGCCCCGACGACAGCATCACCCGGGAGCAGTTCGTGGTCATGCTGTGGAAGTACGCGGGAAGCCCCAAGGCAGACAGCCAGTCCCTGGACTTCACCGACGCGGACCGGGCCAACGGCTACGCCAAGGAGGCCCTGTGCTGGGCCGTGGAACAGGGGATCCTCAGCGGCTACACCGACGGCCAGTTGCTCCCCAGTGGGATGGCTACCCGTGCCCAAGCTGCGCAGATGCTGAAAAATTTCATGGAAAGTAGCGGACAATAGACAAAGGCCCCCTGATGCGGAAGAGCAAACCGCATCAGGGGGTATCTGTATATGATAAGGATACAAACATAGTGTCTCAGCATTGAGCCTTACGGAGGAAAGAATTGTGGTATTGGCAGGTGTATTCAAGGGAGCCTTGTCTACTTACCGCTTCCCACCAATGGCCCGTCCATAGCGGCGGCTCAAATCCCTGTTTTTCGATGATCTCGTCGATCGTAATATCTGGCCGGGCTATGATCAGCTGGTCAATGCCCTGTTATTTTATTGGGTTGCTATAGTTTGCCTGCCAACGTGTGGAACAGGCCGTATTTATCGGCGACAATGGACAATGATGGTGGATTACTTTTGTAAATAATGCATAAAAAAGAAGCCTGGAAGTTATCTGTATTTAACCCTTGACATATTTAAATTTTCCTTGACAACAAGCTTGTTCTATGGTATCTTATCTAAGGAAGCAAAGACCGGAAGCCACCCATGCCGGAGTGGCGGAATTGGCAGACGCCCGGGACTTAAAATCCCGTGGGATTTTCCCGTGCCGGTTCGACCCCGGTCTCCGGCACCATATCGCGGGGTAGAGCAATTGGTAGCTCGTCGGGCTCATAACCCGGAGGTTGCAGGTTCAAGTCCTGTCCCCGCAACCAAAAATCCTCTGATTTCCGCAGAAATCAGAGGATTTTCCTTGCTTTTTATCACTTTTTCCGGTGGTCAATTTTTGCTTTCAGTTTTTGACCCATTTCTTGACCCATACGGGGAAATGTCCGGAAAGGGCTAGATAGCACCGGAGAGGATATTCCCCATCGTTTTTGCCGCTTCCCGCTGTGCCTGGGTAGTGACATGGGCGTAGGTGTCCAGGGTGAATCCTGCTGAGTAGTGGCCCAACATCCCGGAAACCGTCTTGATGTCCACCCCGTTTTGCAGGGCTACTGTGGCGAAGGTGTGTCTCAGGTCATGAAATCTCACTTTTGGCAGTCCTGCCCGCTTCAGAACCCGGTGGAGCATCTGGATCACGCTGTCTGGGGAGATCGGCCCACCCGTCGGCGAAGGAAACACGTACTCGCTGCTACCGCATTTCTTTCTCTGCTCTTTCAGGATTCCTACCGCATCCGTTCCCAGGGAGATGGTGCGGTAGGAATTTTTCGTTTTCAGCGGGGCTTCCACCACCTCGCCGTTGATTCGGGAGACCTGCCGCTGAACCCGGAGGGTGCCTTGTTCCAAATCAAGGTCCTCCCATTTCAGGCCCAGGAGTTCTCCTCGCCGCAGGCCTGTGGCTAACTCGATGTAGTACATCTCGAATACACCGCTCTCTTTTGCTTCCCGGAGGAAGGAGGCCAGCTGCTCCACCGGGAGCGTCTTCATCTCCCGGTGCTCCAGCTTTGGCAGGGCACAGCCGTCTGCGGGATTAATCGCTATCAGCTTCTGGCTCCTGGCAAAGTCCATCGCAGAGGAAATGACCTGGTGGATGTTTCGCACTGTCTTGGGACTCAGCCCTTTTGGTTGTCCTTTAGCCTCAATTCGGTCCACTCTGCCTCTGGACAGCAGCTTTTTGTAGAGTTTTTGTAGTTCCAGAGTCGTCAGCTTACCCAGAGGAATTTTGCCGATGTTGGGCTTGATGTGGTTGTCGATGTAGCCTCGGTAGGTCTGGTGGGAGGATGGTCGCACCTTGATTTTGGCGTAGTTCTCGAACCAGACGTCCATCCACTGACCGACGGTGTACTGCGCTGCCTTGAGGGCGTCCACCTCTGTGCTTTCCTGAATTGCCTGCTTCAGTTTGACCTTTACCTCCGCCTGGGTCTTGCCCAGAACGTTTTTGTAGACTGTCTTTCCGGTTTCCGGGTCCCGCCCGGCGGTGTAGCGGCCCTCCCATCGGCCGTCTGGCCGTTTGCGGATGCTACCCTCGCCGTTGGCTCTGCGTTTTGCCATGCGTATCGCCTCCATTCAGCGACACAACATACCACAGCCTTGGTCCAATAGCCAGGGGTTCGGGGCAGAGTTATCAGAAAATTCAAACTCTCTTGCTATCAGGAAAAATCACCTATTCATTGTTTTCTGCGCAGCAAAATTTGCGTGCTGGCTCACTGCTCCCTCTTTGGTAACGCTGGTGCAACTCATAGACTGATTATCTCATCGCCAACAGCGGTCCACAGAGCCCCAACACGGCGTTTGGTGTGCCGAGGCGGGGATGGGGCTGTCTCTCCCACAAAACCGTACACAGCGGCTTACAGGTCGATACACGGGGGACTTAGTGGCGCAGACTTCTTCCCTTCTTCTGTATTGACTTTGCCCTTTCAATTCTCATAAAAACCGAAAATTTCTCGTTAGCCCACTGCTGACCCCACCGAATCTGCTGCCGCCGTAAGCGTCACGGTTAACAAGACGTCAAAGCGGAAGCTGGCCCTTGTATTTGACATCACATAACCATTTGCACAGAATGTCAGAAAAGATGATGATATTCCGCTGAAAGCCCCCGTATATCCGTTCCCCGGCCCGCACTGCGGGACGGTGTGAACCGGCGGGGCGGTGTAAGACGCCACGCTTTTATCCTGCTTCCTTTTCCTCCCCCTGGTTCACTTCGGCGTTTGGCGTGTTGCTGAACCCATCAGACGGTAAATACTGAAAAGGTTATTTCAGCAGAACACTGACAAACCGCTGCAGCATAGCCGCGGCCTCGGCGCGGGTGGTTATACGGGAGGGGGCCAGCATCCCATTTGGCAGACCGCTGATGATGCCGGAATCCACCGCCCAGGCCACAGCGTCCTGAGCCCAAGGGGACACCGAGGCGGTATCAGAAAATCCGGTCAGGCTGTCCCGACCTCCAGTACTCATATTCAGGAGCTGGGCGTAACGGAACAGCATGACGGCCAACTGTTCCCGTGTGATCTCGTCGTTGGGGCCAAAGCGTCCGCCTCCATAGCCGCTGACAATGCCTGCCTCTGCGGCCCAGGCGATACCCTGCTCATACCAGGCGCCCTTTGCTACATCCGCAAATACAGATTCAGTTTTCTGTGTACCGGCGTCCTCCAGACGGAAGAGCACAGTGGCTAGCATCCCACGGCTCAGGGGCAGGCTGGGTGCGAAGGCGTTCTGGCTGACCCCGGCAAACAGTTCCCGGCCCGCCGCGAAGTCTACGGCAGAGGCATACCATGCGGAGCTGTTTACATCGCTGAAGGGATTGGTATAGTTCACAACCTTGACAGAGGCGTTCTGCTCCAGGAGGAATTTAGCACGGCCTTCTTCCAAAATGGCCTTCTTGATGACCACCTCCCGGCCGTCGGCATGGACTACCACCACCAGCTGTCCCTGTTTGACATTGGGGATCGTGACCAACTGCGGACCCTTGCTGTCTTTGGGGAGCGTGACGATATAGGTATCTCCGTGGCCGGACGTCTCCACCTTCACCAACGGCTGATTTGGCTGTTCCGTCTTACCGCCGGAGGGGGGATTGCCGCCGGAGGAGCTGCCTCCGGAACTGTTGCCGCCGGAGGGACGGGAGTAGTTGGGGTCGTCATTTTTTGCGTCTCTGGTGTAGAACACCTGGATGGTGTCACCGCTGTGCAGAGGACAGGCGCCCATATAGATATCAGGAATCCTGCCGTTAACCCGGTACATCCAGCCGGAGTCATCGCCATATTCCTTCTCGGCCAGCGCCCCATGGGGGCCGGAGATGGCCTTGATATAGGTGCCTTTTACTCGGGTAGCGGTGCAGCCGTTGTCCGTCAGCATACGGGTAAACACATCATAGACGGTGGAACTCTCATCCAAATTGCTGAGGGTCGTTGGGGCAATCCAGACGGTCCCATCCAGTCCGATGAGGGAGAAAGACACATTATTCAGCACTTCCGTCACTGGGATGGCGCTCTCCGGGTCCCGGGTGCCCCGGACCACGATCATATCCCCTTGGACCTGTGCCGCACGAGCCATCCGTCGGGCCTCCGGCTGGGCAGTGGCGCTGGTGGTCACTTCCTGGTAATAGAGCTTGTCCAGACCGGCGTACTGGGCGTACCGGTACGGGTCGCTGAGATACAGCGCCCCGTACCGCCCCAGAGTCTCGCTGGACAGCCGACTGGTAATGGTAACGGCCTTGGCCTCGGTCTGGCGGGTGACGATCAGATTTTCATGGCTGATGACGTTGGGATTGCTGGACTTGAACAGCCGCCACAGCTCCAGGTCCTCCCAACCCTCTATGGGCACGGGGACGATGCCCCGGCCTATCCTTTCCGAATTTGTATGGACCCAAACCAGTTTGCCGTCCTGCTCATAGACCTCAAAGAACGGGGTCAAGTCGGTACGCACGTTGTCTTTGGTGGTGTTGTTTCCCTTGAGACCGTCGAAATAGGCGGCCTTGACCCGCTCCATCAGGGCTAATTCCCTGTTGATCTCCTCTTGGGTCAGAGCGGGCACCTTGACCTGGAATGTCCGGGAAGTGGTAACACTCGTATCCTTATCATGAAGGGTAACAGTGATGGTCCCTTCCGTGTTCTCCTGACTTGGGCCGGGACGGTAGACCTCCACTCTGGCGGCGTTGTTCACATCCGGGGCTTTGAGGACCTCGCTGTTGCTGGTTGTGATGGTGACAGGATAATATTTGCCGTCTACCCCGAAATCCCGGGTGGTGGGGAGCTGGATGTCGTTAGTTGCGGTATAGACGCCATTTGCATCTGGTGTCAGCCTTTCCCCGATTACTGCGTCGGTGATGCCAGCTTTTTCAAAGCCGGCATCCAGTTTGGCCAGCAGACCGATTCTGATTTGCTCCTCCTGGGAGGCATCCAGCGCCTTGACGGTAACAGAGTAGGTGTTGACCAGGGTGATGGGCGCTTCGCCGTTATTGGTGAGCTGGAAATTGAATGTGGCGGTGAGGGTAACTTGCTGATCTGCCTGTCCCCGCTTGACCACCCCCACATAGGGGTCGAATAGCGTATCAGCAGTAGACTGGTTTTTGCCGCTGATGGAGATAACATTCTCGTCGGAGGACTGCCAGGAGATCAGCGTCCACCTTTTATCGTCAATTACCTTGGGCAGGGACAGATCCTCTGTCACAGGAGCGGTCGTGTCAAGGACGACCTTGCTGGAAATTTCCTCCCGCATGACGTCAGTGACCTTATCTACGTCCCAATAGACGGTAACCGGCACCGTCGCTTCCTGTGTCTGGCCGTCTTTGACCAAGGTAAAGGTCACCTTATAACTGCCAGATCTGATGGCAGGCGTGGTGTTGGGATTAACGTAGAAATAAGTGATATCGCCGTTATCAGCGATGCCCGCGCCGCCGTAGACCTCTTCTACCTTTTTGACGGATGCGATGAAGCCCTCCAGCTTCTGACTCGCCAAATACTGCTCCAGCACTTTGTTTACGTTGGTATCCCGCCCGGAAACAGGGGACATGGTGTACCATTTCAAAGCATCTTCCAGCGTCTTGTCGGTTACAGGAGGCTGAGGGTCGGGGGTTACTGTCCCGGCAGGTCTCACAAGGGAAGGACTGCTGGGAAACTTGTCCTCATTCTGATAGCGGAACGTGAAGGAGAGATGCTTCCCCTCCATATCCGCCGGAATGACAAGCTCTTGGCCGGTTTGGATATTCTTCCAGGTCGTGTCCGCGGTGGTATCTTTACATCTCCATTGTACCATTACCGGGAAAACATCATAGTCCAGTTCACCGCCGCCCAGGACATTGATCTTCGCTTTGACCGTTTCGTCCACGGCCACATTTCCGCTAATCTCCACAGTGGTGATGAAGGGCCAGACGGTGATTTCGATCTCATCAGAATACCCTCCTGCCGTGGCCGTTACAGTGGCTTTGCCGGCTTTTAGAATGCTGACCGTCTGTGTGCTTTTGTTTGCGTCAACATTATTCGGGTCGCTCAGTTCAATGATATCGCCGCCGTCGGTGATGTTCCAAGTGACCGGTATGGGCTCCGTATCCTGATAATTGACGGTCAGCGTGCCGGTGGGCTGCACGCCGCTGTTGGTCATGTACAGCGCACTGCCGCCGGTAATTGTGATTTTTGGGTCCTTGGGGACCAGGGCTGCCCCGGCCTGCCATGCGAGGATAGGCCAGCCACCGTTGATGTTGTTGGCATCCGTTGTGAAAGCACTGCCCAGCTTGCTGGCAAGACCATCGGCAGAGGTGATCTGTTCACAGTTTTCGGCTATTCCAGTTCCAGCACCGCTGGCTCGGGTGATATAATAGCAGTTGGATAATTGAGAAGAACTGTAGAGGAAATCTGCGATGTCAGATGCTGTTCCGCTGCCTTGAAGGTCGCCACGATTATAACAATTTGTTGCGGTGCAGTTATTTTGCAATTGTCCCGCAATGCCGCCAGAGCGGGAAGCGCCGTTAATTAAACCGGTGTTGTAGCAGTTTTCAATAGTAGTGTACTTGGCGTAACCGACAATGCCACCGACCACTCCTCTGGCCTCGCCTGTCACATTGCTCATGTTGACACAGCCAGTAATTACCGCGGTTTGTGAGGCGGTGTTTCCAGCGTACCCTGCAATACCACCAGCATAGCTGCCGGATTTTGTCGTTGTGACGCCGCCAGAAAAACTACAGTTCTCAATAGTGCCCTGCTGTATTTTACCAACGATTCCTCCAACATAGTTGTTGGAAGAGGTCACATGGCCTTCGATTTTCAAGTTTTTGATGGTTGCGCCATTTATTACACCAAACAGGCCTTGATTAGCGGCAGTAGCGTTGACCGACAGTCCACTGATAGTGTGGCCGTTACCGTCAAAAGTGCCGGCGTAGGCGCTGGCTACATATCCGTCATTGGGATTGAATGGAGTCCAATCACCGCTCAGTTCAATATCGGCGGTCAATACGACATCCAGTGTGTTTTCGCCGCTGTTGACCCTGTCCCGAAAAGCCGCCAGTTCTTCCGCTGTAGAGATGAGAATAGCGTCTTCTCCTTCCGCCGCCATCGCCGTCCCTGGCAGCAGTCCCAGAACCATAAGCAGGGCCAGTAGCAGGCTCAGTGCTCTGATTTTTGTGTTTTTTCTCATGAAAGCTCCTCCTTTTGTAGTCCCGCAAAGGGTGGTGTCCCTGCGGAGCGCAAACAAAACAGCCACGGCAGATCGTTGCTGATCCGCCGCGGCCGGCTTTTCCGCAGAGCGTTTTGGGTACGCTAACGCGAACCCTCTTGAACATCATAGGTCTTCCGGCTCGCGTGGTTCAAGACAGATGAAATCTGTCCAATGTCTGCCGCTCCGCCTTCTCAGGATCGCTCCCAATGACCGGCTCGCGCCATGAGCAACAGGCTTCCACACATACGGCAACGGGTATTGCTCCGGATTCTCACCGGATTCCCTCATCCCTGCATCTGCACATGAGCAGATACAAGGTCATGATGCTGTTTGGCAGAGAGATTATATCGCATCTGTACTGGAGTGTCAATCATCGTTATGAGGTAAGCACCACATGGGCACTCCCTCCCGAACCGTGCGGGCACCTCTCGATGCACACGGCTCTCCGTACTGTTATCGTTTTACGACTTCATCGAATTGTGAATTTCTGCATGACAGGATGGGCAAACGGCCAGAGTCTTGCGATGCCGTTTGCGCATAAGGATTTCCCACTCGTATTGCCCTGTAAGGTCTTTCAGACGCTTTACTTGGTGCATGACTAAACCGCCGCACTCCGCACCGCACAATTCGCACTGTTTAGAGCGCAAGCGAGTGGCCAGACTGTTGGGCTTGCTGTACTTTTTGTAAATATCCAGAATATCCACCTGCCCCAGTTGCGGCTTATCCTGTTTACGAAAGCCACTGTGGTAATAAATTGCTTCTTTGGGGCCTGCCTTCGTCGTGTACGGCACTGTGAACTCGCCGTTTTTGACATATCTCTCCTTGATTTTCCTAACCTGACAGCGATACTTGGAGCCAAAAGTTTTCAGCATACTGTACTTCATCAGGCTTGAGAAGTGATTCAAGGTGGACACATTTCCAGCTAACGAGTAGTAGTTGTACAGCCCTCGGACTTCCGCATTATAGCGGCTGAGAATTTCAATATCCGTCCTGTTCATGAGTTTCCCACGCGGCATAGCTTTCCACCGCTCTTTGCCCGAAGCGTCCTTACTGATTCGGATTGCGCCCAGTTCCAACAGCTTTGTAGCCCATTTCTCTTGGGGCATACGGAGCTGGACAACGCCGTAGTACACACGCTGCCTCTTTCCGTTTTTCAGCCGCTTGATGTCCTGACTTCTGGAAACATAGATGTCATAGTTCAGGAATCTTGCGCACTGGGCTGTGTTGGTGATTTTGGTCTTTTCTGCCGACAACGTAAGCCCCAGCTTTTCCTTGAGAAATACTGCCAGGTCTTGCTTGAGCCGCTCTGCGTCCTCTCGACTGCCAACAACTCCAATCAGGAAGTCATCAGCATAGCGGACATATTGCAAGGATTTATAGCTGACCTCCCGGAATGGGTGCGTGGGGAGATTTCGCTGTTCTGTCCGCATTTGCCGGAGAATCCGCGCACGTTCCTTCTGTTCCCCTGCACTCAACGTGTTCCAAACCTTATCATTTTTGGCCTTGTAATGGAAAATTCTGCTTGCCATATTACGATGGGCTGGGTTCACTGTGCGTGTTGGTTCGCTGAATTTCTGCTTATATTCCTCCATATACTTGTCCAACTCGTTCAGATAGATATTGGCGAGGATCGGGCTGACGCCAGACCCCTGCGGCGTGCCGGTGTAGGTTTTGTGGTATTTCCACTGTTCCATATACCCGGCTTTCAAGAATTTCCACATCAGGCCGATAAAGGCTTCGTCCTTGATTCGCCTGCGGAGAATTTCAATCAGTACATGGTGGTCAAAGCTATCGAAACATGCTTGAATATCGCCCTCCACAAACCACTTTGCGCCAGTGAACGTGCTCTGAATTTTGACCAGCGCGGTGTGGCAGCTTTTTCCGGGGCGGAATCCATGGGATACATCAGAGAAAGTCGGCTCATAAATGCTTTCCAAAATCATTCGGACTACTTCCTGCACGAGCTTGTCATCCCCGGATGGAATGCCAAGCGGCCGCTTTTTCGCCGGGTTATTCTTCTTGGCGGTATAGGTGCGGCGGGCTGGGTTTGGGCGGTACGAGTGGTCTTTCAGTGACGCAATAATTTTGTCAATGCGTTCCAAGCTCATACCATCGGTGGTTACGCCATCCACCCCCGGCGTCATGCTGCCATCATTTGCGTAGATATTTTTGTAAGCCAGCAGATAAAACTCCGGGTTGTACAAGTTGCGGTATAGCCGTTCAAACTTGTACATGAGATTTTTCGATTTATCGCTTAAACTATTCAATACATCAGTTGGATTTCGCATAGTGCCTCACGCACCATCCTTTCATTTTTGTATTGAAGAAACAGACTGCTTCCCTTCGCCATGTGAGCGGCTTTCCCGCTTCCGTTTTTACGGCTATCCCTGTTGATTCAGGGTTCTCAGACTACTATGGAAGCTGTGTTGCCCTGCCCGCTGGCTGCGGGTTTAGGCAATCCCCAGTAGCATATATCAAATGAGCATTTCGCGTTGTCGGTAAAGGGGTTTTCCCATGTGACGTTCGCCATTTTCCTCTATCTGGAGGTGCTGCACCCTGAATATCACGCACTTGCCCCTATACACATGACAAGTGCCAAGATGACGTGTGTTTCAGCTTCTTTCACACGTAGACGTCGGATATTTCCCAGCTCTGGCTGTCAATCAAGCAGTTTAGCTTTCATCCTCATACGCGAATTTTCATCCCTATATAGAGCAGTTTTAGAAACTTATTGTCTGCGCTATATCCGCTGCAATTACAGCGACACCATGCTGCACTCCCCATTGGGTTTCCCCTTCCGGATAAGGTGTGAGATGACGGGGTATTTTTTCACCTGCCTTTCTTTGATATCTTTCTTCCCGCCGCTTGCTCAAGGCGGCATTTGATATATGCCCTTATGGGCGCACGTAAAGCTCAGTCATACTGTTCGACACAGGCGTACCCGTGGCGAAGATGACGCCCCTGCCGCCGGTCAGCTCGTCCATATACTGGCACTTCATGAACATATCCGAGGACTTCTGCGCCTCGGAAGTGGAAAGCCCCGCCACATTCCGCATCTTGGTGTGGAGGAACAAATTTTTGAACGCATGGGCCTCGTCCACAAAGAGCCGGTCAACGCCCAGCTGTTCAAAAGTGATCACATCGTCCTTGCGCTCCGCGGCTTGCAGTTTCTCCATCCGTGCCTCCAGCGTCCTGCGAGACTTTTCCACCTGTTTGACAGTGAAGTTCTCGCCCCGCATGGCTTTCATCTCGGATATGGCATCGGTGATCTCATCGATCTGCTCCTGCAAAATGCGCTCCTGCCGCTCAGCGGAGAGGGGTATCTTCTCGAATTGGCTGTGGCCGATGATAACGGCGTCATAGTCCCCGGTGGCGATCCGGGCGCAGAACTTCTTTCGTCTGGCCGTCTCAAAGTCTTTTTTGGTCGCCACCAGCACCTTTGCGCTGGGGTAAAGCCGCAGAAACTCGTTGGCCCACTGGAGGGTCAGGTGGTTGGGGACCACGAACATGGACTTCTGGCACAGCCCCAGCCGCTTTGCCTCCATCGCGGAGGCCGCCATCTCAAAGGTCTTGCCCGCGCCCACCTCGTGCGCCAGCAGGGTGTTCCCGCCGTAAAGCACATGGGCGATAGCGCCCCGCTGGTGTTCCCGCAGGGTGATGTCCGGGTTCATGCCGCCGAACACGATATGGCTCCCGTCATACTCACGGGGGCGGGTGGAGTTGAAAAGGTCGTTGTAGGTCCTGACTAGATCAGCCCGCCGCTGGGGGTCGCGCCACACCCAGTCCCGGAAAGCGTCCTTGATGGCCTGCTGTTTCTGCTGGGCAAGGGTGGTCTCTTTCTTGTTCAGGACCCGCTTGGGTTTCCCATCCGCGTCCTCGATCTGGTCATAGATACGGATGTCCCGGAGGTTCAGCGTGTCCTCCAAAATGCGGTAGGCGCTGGCCCGGTCGGTGCCGTAGGTCATATAGGCCGTGACATCGTGGCGGCCTGTGGCGTTCTTGCCCGTGACCTGCCACTCGGCGGTGGAGGGGGAATACTGCACCTGGATCACATCCCGCATCCGCCACGGGGTATCAAAGGTCTCCACCATGAACTGCTGGATATAGTCCTTGTCCAGCCATGTGGCGCCCAGGCGCACGTCGATCTCGGAGGCGTCCAGGTCTTTGGGCTGTGCCTGTTCCAGCGCCGCCACATTGACCGCATAGGCGGGGTCGGTGGCCGCCGCCATCCGTGCCACCACCAGCTTGTCCCGGACATCGCCGGAGAGGTAATCGTCCGCCGTATGCCAGCCGCGGGCGGGGTCATCCGCCGCTGCCTCACGGGGGTCGCGGAAGATGACGCCCCGCAGCTCCTCCGTGATACGGCCATACTCACCGGGCGTACCCAGCAGGCCGGACATGAACTGCAAGTCCACCCTGCCGCGCTCCCCGATGGAGACCGCCAGCGCCTCGCTGGGCGTGTCCACGCTGGTGATGTGCCGCTCCGGGCGGATGGTGCGCTTGGTGAACATATCCGCCTTGCTCTCCAGCTGCCCGTCCTCGCCGATGTTCTCCAGCGAACAGAGGAGGTAGTAGGAGTCCTCGTCAAACACCCTTGCGTTGGCGCTGGAATTGATCGTGCCGTACTTGGCGTAAAAGGCGTCGTAGGCGGCGCTCAGTTCCGCCTGTTTCGCCCGGATGTCCTCGTCCGGGAAGTCCTCCAGCTGGTACTCGATCAGGTCGTTCACGATCTCCCGCAGGCCGATCATCCCGGCCACGCGCCCCTTGGCGGTGGGGCTTAACTCCACGGGCTTCATCATGCTGTTCTCCCGGTAATACACCTCCCCGTCCACAAGGGTATAGGAGAGGTTCTTCACATCCGGGTCGGCGGGCAGCCAGCCCTTTTCCTGGCTGGCGTCCGCTATATCCTCTTCGTCCCGCTCCACTGTCATCGCCAGTGATAAAATGTAAAAAAACGCCGAGGAAAAAATGTAGTTTTGTGGCGGAGGAGGCGAAAAAAAGA
>JBCLQX010000022.1:0-55641 GCA_041223805.1 Oscillospiraceae bacterium 44-34
TCCAGTTCCTCCAACCCGCTGTCCCCCAGGGCCTTGACGCCACAATTTGGTAGACATTTGGTAGACTGGGAGGAAATCCCAGGGAAAACACCCGCCAAAATGACAAAATGCCCCGACCGAATGGCCGGAGCATTCTTCTTTTCCTCATCAGCGTTCCGCTGGACACAAACGGCCGTCAGCGGTCGCTGCAAGTGTCATCCTCGCTGGTATGGCAGGCCTCATAATTGAAGATCAAATCATCAATATCCCGGTCGTCCCGAACCTTGGACCAGATGGTGTTCACTTCCCGTTTGGGCATAGTCATAGTTGTCGCCTCCTCTCCTTATAACTGTAAAATAGGTATAAAAATACCACCGTCTGCACTGCAAACGATGGAGGAAAAGTCGTGTTCAGGCCATCAGGCCATAAGGACGCGCACAGTATGCTCCATTCGCTTGCAGATCAAGAGTCCTCCCTGGGTGTTACAACGCAGATACATCTGTGCCCACCTCTTTTCATGCAGAATCGCAGCCAACGGGACAGCGCTCCGTCCAGCGCCCATCCTCTTTGGTGAGTGTTATTGTAAACTAAAGCAAAGGATTTGTCAAGAGGGTTTTGTAATTTTTTTAGGAAGCTATTTTCAGATTTCTTCCTTTTATGTAACTTCCGCCCAAATGTCCTAAAACCCGAGGGGCACGGCCCATACCGTCCCCTCGGGTTCCATTCTATTCTCTCCTGTCCCTGAGACGGGACAGAAGCTGATACAGGGGCCGCTCCAGCGTCAGCGTCAGGACAAAATTCCCTACGCAGTGAAACAGATCAAAGGGGATTCCCGCCGTCCAGCGGGAGAGAGCCGCCATGGGCCCCCCCGCCAAATAGGGGATGGCGTCCAACGCCCCGAAGCTGAGGCCGAAGGCTCCGCTGGCCACCGCCCACAGCAGGGGACCGCGGTCTTTCCCCCGAGCGATGAGGAGTACCACAAGGGCCCACAGAGCCCAGATATACAGATAGGTCAGCCACCACAGATGAAAGCCATAGATCAGCCCCTCCAGAAGGACAAAGGTATAGACGATGTAAAATACCTGCCGGCCAAACACCAGCGCGTACACCAAAATCAGCAGGGAGACCGGCTCAATGTTGGGCAGGAAGGCCATGGCCGTCTGCAGAGCTGCCATCATGGCCGCCAGCAGGGCGCACAGCACCACCTGCCGGCTGGCCGTCTGCAGCCTGTTGCTGTCCATAGGCCTCAGTAGGTGGACAGGGTCAGCTCAAAGTGGTCACCGTCGGTGATTGGGGTGGCGTCCACGCCGGTGTCCAGCCACTCGCCCCCCTTGGTGACGCACCACCACTGCCGCAGGCTGTCCTGAGCAGTCTCGCCGTCCACGGTGGTGACAAACAGGCCGGTGGCGCTGTCCTCTCCCTGAACCAGGTTTTCCTCTACCAGGACCTGTCCCAGATTCTCTGCGTCCGTGCGATAGGTGAAATCCTTGGAGCTCTCGTCCCCGTGGATCACCTGGACCACAACGGTTTTTTCTCCTGCCTGAGCCTGGGGCGTGGCAAGATACCAAATCCCCAGCATCAGCGCCGCCGCGGCCGCCAGGGCCGCAACGGCAAATACTGCCTTTTTGTTTCCTTTCATGATAAAACCTCCTCGCCGTCTCTCGCGGCGTCAGTATTTCCCAGGCAGGTCTTCTGACTTGAAGTTCACCGCCCGGCTCCGCCTTCCCAGTTTCCCAGTGGCGTCATGAAGCCTGGCTCCCCTCTCACAGCGGCGGGACCGTACATTTCTTCCCTATTCTCCCAAATTCAAGCATCCGGGCACCTGGGGCGGTGCGATTATACCATATTTTCTGTCAAAAGGAAAGACACTCCTTTTAGCTGGACTTTTTCTCTGATCTGCGGTAAACTGTTTCTTGACTTTATTTACCAAGGAGAAAAACTATGGACCCGATTATCCAGACCCTGGCCCGGGAGCTGGGCCGCACAGATGAGCATGTGAACAACGTGGTAAATCTTATTGACGAGGGGGCCACCATCCCCTTTATCGCCCGCTACCGCAAGGAGCTCCACGGTTCCATGGACGACCAGCTCCTCCGCCAGCTGGCCGACCGCTTGCAGTACCTGCGCAGCCTGGACGCCCGGAAAAGCGAGGTGAAGACCTCTATCGAGAACCAGGGCAAGCTGACGGAGGAGCTGTCCGCCGCCATCGACTCTGCCTCCACTCTGGCCGAGGTGGAGGACCTGTACCGCCCCTACAAGCAGAAGCGGCGCACCCGGGCCACCATCGCCCGGGAGAAGGGGCTGGAGCCCCTGGCCGCCCTGGCCTTCGCCTTCGGCCCCGCTGTGGATATGGAGGCCGCTGCCCAGGACTATATCGACCCCGAGAAGGGGGTGGAGACGGCGGCGGACGCCCTTCAGGGGGCCAGCGACATCATTGCCGAACTCATCTCCGACGATGCCGACATCCGCAAGGAGCTGCGGGAGCTCTACCTGCGCCGCAGCCTGCTGGTGTCCAGGGCCGCCGCCAAAGAGCCCGAGGACACGGTCTACCGTCTTTATTACGACTTCAGGCAGCCGGTGGGCCGGGTCCAGGGCTACCAGGTACTGGCTGTCAACCGGGGGGAACGGGAGGATATTTTAAAGGTATCGGTGGAGCTGGACCCGGAAACCGCCCACATCGCCGTCCGACGCATGGTGGTCCCCAACCGGGCGGCTATGGACTTCGTCCGTGCCGCAGCGGACGACGCCTATGACCGGCTCATTCAGCCCTCCATGGAACGGGAAATCCGGAACAGCCTCACCGATCAGGCCAACGAGGGGGCTATTCACATGTTCGCCCTCAACCTCAAGCCTCTTCTCATGCAGCCCCCCGTCAAGGGCAGGGTGACTATGGGCCTTGACCCGGGCTACCGCATGGGCTGCAAGGTGGCGGTGGTGGACGGCACCGGTAAGGTGCTGGATACCACGGTGGTCTACCCCACCCATGGCGACCGGAAAAAGGCGGAGTGCATCGACATCCTGTCCGCCCTCATCAAAAAGCACGGCGTGGAGCACATCGCCATCGGCAACGGCACCGCCAGCCGGGAGACCGAGCAGATGACGGTGGAGCTGATCCGCAGGCTGGGCGGCGGCGTGTCCTATATGATCGTCAGCGAGGCAGGGGCGTCGGTCTACTCCGCATCCAAGCTGGCCGCCGAGGAGTTCCCCCAGTTCGACGTGAACCTGCGAAGCGCCGTGTCCATCGCCCGCCGGCTCCAGGACCCCCTGGCTGAGCTGGTGAAAATCGACCCCAAGGCCATCGGCGTGGGCCAGTACCAGCACGACATGCCCCAGGCCCGGCTGGGCGAGACCCTGGACGGGGTGGTGGAGGACTGCGTCAACGCGGTGGGGGTGGACGCCAACACCGCCTCCCCCTCCCTGCTCCAGCGGGTGTCCGGCCTCACCGCCGCCACTGCGAAAAATGTGGTGAAATACCGGGAGGAGAACGGGGCTTTCACCACCCGGAAACAGCTTCTCAAGGTGCCCAAGCTGGGGCCCAAGGCCTTTGAGCAGTGTGCCGGCTTCCTCCGGGTGCCCGAGAGCAAGTCGGTGCTGGACAACACCGGCGTTCACCCGGAGAGCTACGGAGCGGCGGAGAAGCTCCTCGCCGCCTGTGGCTGCACCCTGGAGGATGTGAAGGCGGGGAACATCGGCGAACTGAAAGCCAAGGCGGAGGCCATCGGTTACGAGAGCCTGTCTGAGATCTGCGGAGCGGGAGCTCCCACCCTGGCGGACATTGTAAAGGAGCTGTCCAAGCCCGGCCGTGACCCCCGGGACGAGCTGCCGCCCCCCATCCTGCGCACCGACGTGATGGAGGCCAAGGACTTAAAGCCGGGGATGGAGCTCCAGGGCACTGTCCGAAACGTCATCGACTTCGGCGTGTTCGTGGACGTCGGCGTCCATCAGGACGGCCTGGTCCACATCTCCAAGCTGCCCCGACGGGTGAAGCACCCCTCCGAGCTGCTCAGCGTGGGGGATGTGATCACCGTTTGGGTGGTTGAGGTGGACGAGAAAAAGAAGCGCATCTCCCTGACTATGAAGAAACCGTAGGCCTTCCGCATATTCTGTAGGGGCGGATATCATCCGCCCGCCCCCCAAGACACGGTGATTACGGGCGGATAATATCCGCCCCTACAGCGTCACACAAGGAAGGAGATTCTTATGCTTCCCTATGCCCTCATCGACCTGCACTGTGATACCCTCACCGCCTTGACCTCGGAGGACGCCCCCCTGCTGGAGGCCCTCCGGGACCCGGCCCGCCGCAGGGAGGCCGCGGCCACCCTGTCTGGACGGGTCCAAAGCACCGACACCCTGGACCTGCCCGGCCGGCACTTCTCTCTGTCCGCCGTTCCGGAGGGGGTGCGCTGGTGTCAGTGCTGCGCTGTTTTTATCCCCGACGGCCTGTCTCCGGAGGAGGCCGCCGCCTATTACGATCTGCATCAGCGGAATTTCCACCGGCAAATGGAGGCCCTGTCGGCGGCGGTCCTCCCCTGCCGGACCGCCGCTGATGTCGAAGCCGCCTGGGAACAGGGGAAAACCGCCGCCATCCTCACGGTGGAAAACGGCTCCGCCCTGGCGGGGCGGCTGGACCGGGTGGAGGCCCTGGCCCGGGACGGGGTGCGGATGATGACCCTCACCTGGAACGGAGAGAACGAGATCGGCTCCGGCAATGCCACGGACCACGGGCTGTCCGGCTTCGGAAGAGAGGCCGTCCGGGAGCTGGAAAGGCAGGGCATCGTCGCCGACGTCTCCCACCTGAACGACAGGGGCCTGGAGGACTTTTTCAAGATCGCCCGAAAACCCTTCGCGGCCAGCCACTCCAACGCCCGGTCGGTGTGCGGGCATAAGCGCAACCTCACCGACGAGCAGATCCGGGAGATGGTCCGCCGGGGCTGTCTCATCGGCCTGAACTTCTTCAACGCCTTCCTCCGTGAGGACGGCCAGCCCGCCTCCCCGGACGATCTGTGGCGCCATGTGGAGCGCTTTCTGGAGCTGGGCGCCTGGGACTGCCTCGCTCTGGGCTCTGACGCGGACGGCGCCGACCTGCCCCCCTGGCTGGACCGCCCGGAGAAATTCGCCGGCCTGTACCGGCTCCTTCTGGACCGGGGCCTCACCGTCCCGCAGGCGGAGGGCATCCTGTGGAAAAACGCGCTGGCGTTCTTCCGCGGGCTGTGACGAAAAAATCCCTGTCCGCCCTTGACACAGTCCGGCCCGGGTGCTAATATACTGTACTATACAGCGCAGAGAACGGAAGAGTAACGTCCCACCCAAAGGACAGAGAGGGCCCTTCACCGGCTGAAAGGGGGTCCGCGGCGGGGAGATGTGAAGTGCGTCCGGGAGCGCGGCGGGTAATGCCGTCCGGCTTGGCCCCGATAGCGGCCAAACGAGTGAAGCTAAGAGTGGAACCGCGAGCAATCGCCTCTTATGCCCGTTTGGGCATAGGAGGTTTTTTGTTTCCGCCCAAGGGGGTATCATATGTTCAAAGCCTTGAATGAGACGCTGGAGGCCTATCAGCGCCGGGACCCGGCGGCCCGGTCCAAGCTGGAGATATTCCTTCTGTATCAGGGGGTCCACGCCACCCTGTATCACCGGCTGGCTCATTGGCTGTACTGTCACAAATGGAAATTCCTGGCCCGCTGGGTCTCCCAGTGGTCCCGGTTCTGGACGGGCATCGAAATTCACCCGGGAGCGAAAATTGGCCGGAGGTTCGTCATCGACCACGGCATGGGCATCGTCATCGGCGAGACTGCCGAGGTGGGGGACGACGTGCTCATCTACCATGGAGTTACCCTGGGAGGCACCGGCAAGGACCAGGGCAAGCGCCACCCCACCATCGGCAACAACGTGCTCATCTCCTGCGGAGCCAAGGTGCTGGGCCCCTTCAAGGTGGGGGACAACGCCCGCATTGCCGCCAACGCCGTGGTGCTGTCCGAGGTCCCGGAGGACGCCACCGCCGTGGGCATTCCCGCCCAGATTGTCCGTATCGCCGGCCGGCCTACCCGTTATGCCGACGATGTGGACCAGATCAGCGTCAACAACCCCACCCTGGAGAAGCTGTCCGCCATCAACGCCCGGCTGGAGCTGGTGGAAAAGCTGCTGGATGAGAAATACTTGGAGGAGAAACACAAATGAAGCTGCGAGAAATTGTCCGCGACTTCTACGGCGTGGACCAGCCCCAGGGCTGTACGGAGGAAGAAATCGCTGCTATGAAGGAGCGGTTTGGCGCGATTCCGGCGGTGGTAGAGGACTTCTGGAGAACCTTTGGACATACCAGGGAACTGAACCAGTGCCAGGACAACTGGATTTTTCCGGAGCAGTATTCCAAATGGAAGTGGCTGGAGGAGTATGATGATTTAATCCTGCTCAACGAGAACCAGGGGGTGTTCCAGGCCTGTGTCCAGAGAGCGGATCTGTCCCTTCCCGACCCGCCGGTGTATGAGTTTGTCAACAACAAGGCCCGGGAGCGGATTTCCCCCTCGGTCAGCCAGTTTTTAGAGGCCGCTTTGCTCTATGAGAGCGTCTTTCAACTGGAGTGCTCCCCGGAGGAGTTTTTCGAGCTGCCGGAGGAGGACTTGGAGGTCATTCAGGCCAAGCTAACCAAGCGTTCCGCCGTCCTGGAAAGCTGGATGGAATTTGAGGTCACTTTTTATAGCAGCCGCCCCGGCAACCTGGTGGTAGTCATGGATCTGGGTGACCAATACCAAATGCTCTATGGCGCTTCCAGCCGGGAGAACTATGCCGCCCTGCTGGATGTCATGGAGGGGCTGGGAGAACCGATTTAACAAGCGGTGTCCCCGGAGAATCAAAAAAACGGCGTGCCCACTGGTCACACCCTACAAAATGGAGGAGAAAAACCATGCAATTATACAACAGCGCCACCCACAAGAAGGAAGAGTTTACCACCCACACCCCCGGCCATGTGGAGATGTACACCTGCGGCCCCACGGTGTACCACTTCGCCCACATCGGCAACCTGCGGTCCTACATTATGGAAGACGTGCTGGAAAAGTTCCTGCGGTACGACGGCTACGACGTGAACCGGGTCATGAACATCACCGACGTAGGCCACCTGGCCAGCGACGCCGACACCGGCGAGGACAAGATGCTCAAGGGGGCCCGCCGGGAGCACAAGACGGTGATGGAGATCGCCCAGTACTACACCGACGCCTTTTTTGACGACTGCCGCAAGCTGAACATCAAGACCCCCGATGTGGTCCAGCCCGCCACAGGCCTTATCGACGAGTTCATCAAGCTGGTGGAGGGCCTGCTGGACAAGGGCTACGCCTATGTGGCCGGGGGCAACGTGTATTTCGACACCTCCAGGCTGGACCGGTACTACGTCTTCAACGACCACGACGAGGAGGACCTGGCGGTGGGCGTCCGGGAGGGCGTGGAGGAGGACGTGAACAAGCGGAACAAGAACGATTTCGTCCTCTGGTTCACCAAGTCCAAATTTGAGGACCAGGCCCTGAAATGGGACTCCCCCTGGGGGGTGGGCTACCCCGGCTGGCATATCGAGTGCTCCGGCATTTCACTGAAATACAACGGCGAGTATCTGGACCTCCACTGCGGCGGGGTAGACAATGCCTTCCCCCACCACACCAATGAGATCGCCCAGTCCGAGGCCTATATCGGCCATCCTTGGTGCAGGCAGTGGTTCCACGTCCACCACCTGAACACCAACGACGGCAAGATGTCCAAGTCCAAGGGGGAGTTCCTCACGGTCTCCCTCCTGGAGGAGAAGGGCTATGACCCCCTGGTCTACCGCTTCTTCTGCCTTCAGAGCCACTACCGCAAGGGGCTGGTCTTTACCTGGGAGAACCTGGACAACGCCGCCGGGGCCTTCCAAAAGCTGATTAAAAAAATTGCCGCCCAGGACCCCGCCGACGGGCCGGTGGACGAGGCTGTGACGGCGGAGTACAAGGAGAAATTCCGGGCCCAAGTGGGCAGCGACCTGAACACCGCCCTGGGGGTCACCGCCCTGTACGACGCCCTCAAGGCCAAGACCAACGGCGCTACCCGGCTGGCGATTCTGGACAGCTTTGACCAGGTGCTGTCCCTGTCCCTGCTGGATAAGGCCGCTCAGCTCCGGGAGGAACAGAAGAAGCAGAAAACCGCCTCCCAGGGCGGCTATACCATCACCGGCGAGGGGGACCCCGCCGTGGACGCGCTGGTTTTAGCCCGCTACGAGGCCAAGAAGGCCAAAAACTTTGCCGAGGCCGACCGCATCCGGGATGAACTCAAGGCCCAGGGCATCGAGATCACCGACCTGCCCGGCGGGGCGAGCTGGAAGAGGGTATAAACAGGAATTCCCCTCCTGCCGGAGGGGAATTCCTGTTTACCAGGGACGGTAGTTGCGGTCAGAAGAATCATAGACATATCCATTTTTTCCGCCGCGAGGCCATACCTCGATAGTGGTAGCGTTGGCGCTCTCAGATGCCAGGAGGGCATAGGAACCGAGGTCGTTATAGAGATAAAACATCTCGTTGTCATCCACTCTGATGTACCGTTCAGCAAATTTTCCCTTTGAACCGCTGCTTGGGCCGCTGATGATTCCAAAGGTACAGAAGCAGAGCAGCTTCCAAAGGAGGCGGGTAAAGGGACGGCAGATAATCAGGTTGGCAGCGGCCCCCACAAAGAGCATGCCCCCAAACAGTCCAACGGGCGAAACCGAGCCATTCTGCTTTGCCTTTTTCAGCGTCGGAAGAAAGAGGACTGCGGCCACGGCGGCACTGATGAGCAGGAGTAGAAGCATGACGGGGAGCATGGAAGCGGTGTCGTCAGCGGACGCCTTTCCCTGAAGCAGCAGTACCAGCATGACGATACTGAACCCGAGCACAACACAGCACAAGGTGAGCAGGAGCGCTTTTACCCGGCCAAAGGCGTTTCCATATTTCTTCATAATTTTTTCTGATCGGGACATTGATGATTCCTCCATTTTTGATTGGTCCCCCAGGAGAGCAAGCTCTCCTGGGAGCCGGGAGAGAAACAAAAACACTGCGCAGAGCAGGCCTGCACAGCGTGAGAAGCATATTCCACCTTACAAAAAATGGCAGAGAATAAATACAGCAAAGGCACCCTTGCAAACAAGGGTGGAATGTCGTATAATATCCCGTGCGGAAACGGTCTGGAGGCCGTTGTATAGGTGGGCTTTCACCTGTGCAGGCTTGCGGGTGCGCCAACACCCGTAAGCCGCCGCATTTTTGTTTTCCTGTCGATTATATCATGGAATGTATGACAATGCAAGAGAGCATTGCCGCAGTAACGCAGAAAATTCGGGCTGAAAGGTGTCGTCCTTTCAGCCCGTAACATCTCTCGGCCGCCTATTCCGCGCTCTGGTCATACTGACTGTAAAACTCCCGGATCAGGTCGATAAAGGTCCGGGCGGCGGGGGGGAGGAAGCCGTTTTTCTTATAGACCACCGCCAGCGGACACGTCAGGGGCGGTTCGCCCAAGGTGAAGCAGGCCAGCCGGTCCAGATAGGGAGTGCGGGAGACGCCGCTCTCCTGGAGAAAGGCGAAGCCCATCTGTTCCGCCGCCAGATTGATGGCGGTGGTGGTGTTGGTGGTGACCAGGATATTCTGAGGCTCCACGCTGTGGACGGAGAACACATTGTACAGCAGCTTGGACAGCCGCCACTCCGGGGGGAGCATCATCAGCCGCTCGTGCTCCAGAAGGCGCAGGTCCGGGAAGGGCCTGGGGCTGTCATAGCCGCTCTCCAGTCCCCGGAGGAGGGGGTGGTCCCGGTGGCAGACCAGAAAGATCCGCTCACGCATCACCGGCTCATAGGTCAGCTCGGTCAGGTTGTCAGGGGGCTGCATGACGCAGAAGTCGATCACGTTGGCCTCAGCCAGCTCCCCCAGCTCAGGCACCGGGGCCTCATGGAGGACCACTTGCACGTCGGGGTACTGCCCCTCAAACAGGGGCAGTACGTCGGGCAGGAGGGTGGATCCCCGCCAGGGGGACACCCCAATGTGGAGCACCGGCCGCTTTTTGTCCTGAAGGTCCCGCAGGTCACTGACCAGCTGCCGGTCCAGATAGCTCTGCCGCTCCAGATAGGCGTGGAACAGCTCCCCCGCCGGAGTGAGGCGCAGAGGGGAATGGGAGCGGTCCAACAGGACTACCCCCAGGCTGTTTTCCAGCTTGGCCAGGTACTGGCTCAGGTAGGGCTGGGACAGATACAGCCGCTCCGCCGCTTTGGAAATGCTGCGCTCCTTGACGATAGTGAGGAAATAGTCGGGATTTTTGACGAACATGGCCGACTCAGCCCGGAGGCCAGGTCATGTCCCGGCCGGCCAGGACGTGAAAATGGAGATGGGGCACGCTCTGCCCCGCCTGCTCCCCGATGTTGGACACCACCCGGTAGCTGTCCAGACCCAGCCTCTTGGCCTGCTGAGCGATGATGGTAAAGATATGGGCCACCACAGCGGCGTTACCCTCGTCCACCCCGGCCACCGAGGGGATGTGCTCCTTGGGGATCACCAGGAAATGAGTGGGAGCCTGGGGGTCGATGTCGTAGAAGACCAGGCACTTCTCGTCCTCATAGACCTTGTTGGACGGGATCTCCCCGGCAATGATCTTGCAGAATAAACAATCGGACATGGGAAAACCTCCTTTGTTTGTCGGTATCTCCATTGTACCCCATTTCCCGGAGATTGCAAGAAAATTATTGGGCTTTCTTGCGGATGCTGTCAAATACTAATATAATAACAGTGCTGTCCTCTCCTATACCTGCGGCAAAAGGAGGGGGATCTATTGGATATTATAATCAGTTTTATGGTGTCTGTCGCAGCGAACGTAGTCGCCAACTGCGTGAGCAAATGGCTTGACAGACATGGCAAGGGACGACGGTAAGCCTGCCACAGCAAAAGCGACCCCCAGAGAGCGCCAATCTCTCTTGGGGGTCGCTTTTTTGCAGTAGATCTTTGGAATATATAGTCAGTTTGGCTTCCGCCATAGTTAGGATACCACAGCTATCCGAGATATGCAAGAGAGATTTTTATCAGTCCGCCAGGACCAGCCCGTCCAAGGGGATATCCACGCTCCCGTCCTCGATGCGGATGTTGAGGGTGCCGCCCTCCAGGTCCTCCAGGGCGGTGATTTCAGCCAGCTGGAAGCTCTGTTTCTGGTGCTGATTGCCGCCTGTGCTTCCCCGTCCCATCAGGGGAATGGTCTGTCCGCCCTTTGTAGTCAGCGTCACGCGGTCCGAGTTGATTGCTGAAAGCCAATGGGTGTACAGCCCAGGCTCCGACTCGTTGGAGTGCAGCGGCACCGGAACAGCCCGCTCCAGCTCGATTTGCAGCGTCAAGGGAGACAGATAAATCTCCGTCACCGAGATATCCACGTCGTCAACCTGCCCAGCCACCTGGTTCAGCTGAATGCTCCGGCCTATATCCTGCCAGGTGATGGGGAACTGACAGGACCAGTCGCCGGAATACTCTGTAACATGCCGTTTCAGTTCATGGTCGAACCGCACCAGGTCCGGGGCAGTCAAAGCCAAGGCCGAAACGTTCCAATCCGGGTGAATGCCGTCGCTCAGGTCCATACGCATCAACATGGTCAGATGGTTGTCCAAGGGAGCACCGTCGTCCAGCGCCTCAATGGTCCATGACCAGCTCTGCTCCAGGTCGATCTCCTTTCCTGACTGGTCCAGCAACTCAGGCAGGGACCAGTCCATGCCCCCAAATCCCCAATCGCAACCTTCAACTCCCTCATCCATATCCAGCACCGTCCCCTCGGGGGCGGTAAAGTCGGCCAGGATCAGGATAGAGTACCGGTCCATCAGCACCTGGGTCACGTGGAGCGTAGCTCCGTTGTCCTCCGCAGTCACGTCCACCGGCACCGCGCCGGGGAGCAGCAGTTCTGCCTGCTTAGGGCTTGCGCCGAAGTAGTCCAGCAGCCGCTGGTCGATGCCCGTCACCACGGCGGCGGCGCAGGAGATGACCATCAGCGCGGCGGCGATGCCGATCACGGTCAATTTTTTCAGCTTTTTCATAGGTTTCCCCTTCCTTTCCGTCTGGAGAAGGCGGTCCAGCACGGCCTGTTCCTGGTCCGCTGTGGGGGCCAGCCGGTCAAACATACGGTTCAAGTCATGGGGTTCCATAGCCTTCCGCCTCCAATCGTATTTTCAAATTTTTCCTGGCCTGGACCAGCCGGGAGCGCAGGGTGGAGGGATTTTCCCCCAGCATTTGGGCGATCTCATCGGTGGTGTAGCCCTGGTAGTAGTGGAGGAACAGCACCAGCCGGTGCTTCTCCGGCAGAGCGGCCACCTGCTCCCAGACTAGGCCGTCCGACGGCTCCTCCCAGGTCAGGGTGTCCAGGGCGGAAGTGTCCTCCCGCTTTCTGCGCCACCAGTGCTTCAGCAGGTCCCGGCACTCGTTCCGGGCGGTGACGATGAGCCAGGCCTTTTCGTGCTCCGGATCACGAAAAGCCCCGTCCCGCTCCATCACCCGGCGAAAGACAGTCTGGGCGGCGTCCTCGGCGTCGGGCACGTTTTTCATCAGCACCAGGCAGACCTGATACACCAGCTTGAAATGCCGCCGGTAAATTGTTTCGATTTCCTCCCGGGAGCACATACCCATGGCCGCCTCCTCTCTGTCCTTCTGTCTGTTACACGATTGGGGAGGGGAAATTGTTGAGGGGTTGGAAAAATTTTTTAACACTGGACTTTTTGAGGACGTTTGAGTATAATAAATATGTAAGCGTAAGACTATACTGCAAACGGAAAGGTGGTTGACAGACGATGGCCGATCAAATTCCTGATGACAGCATCCTGGTCAAAAACGCAAGGCTGGCTGTAAAGCTGGAGCTGCAAAAAAAGCGGGCGCTGGGACAGCCTATCGCCAAGTTCGACCCTAAAACGAAAGAAATCTATATGGAACATCCGGACGGGAGCATCACACCCATGGGCAGTGTGGAGGAACAGGGGCGATATAGTGAGCGTCTCGATTAAAAAACCGGAAATCGTGGTGTTCGCGGGACCGAACGGTTCAGGTAAAAGTACGTTTACCGAGATCCTCCGCCCAAAGGGGATCCCATATATCAACGCCGACGACATCCAGCGTGTGTTGGGCTGTGAAAATCTGGAGGCTGCCAAGCTCGCGGAAGCGCGGCGGGAGGCCTGTCTGTCCGCAGGGCAGGGCTTTTGCTTTGAAACGGTCCTTTCCACAGACCGAAACCTGATTTTGCTGCAAAGGGCAAAGGAAAAGGGTTATTTTATCCGCTGTTATTATGTGCTGACCGCCAGCCCTTACATCAATATAGCCAGAGTCTACGGCCGTGTTTCAGCGGGCGGGCATGATGTCCCTGCGGACAAGATCATCTCCCGCTACCACAGGGCGCTGAGACTGGTCCCGGAGCTTGTGCCCATCTGTGATGTGTGCCATATCTATGACAACTCAGACGTGGCGTATCGTATTTTCAAAAAGAGAAAAAACCAGTATTGGTACTCTCCGCTGGAAGGATATTGGTTAAAAAAAGATATTACAGCGCTCACTGGCATTAAAAACGCCAAACGCGCCGCGCTGAACAAATAGTCATAAGGGACAGCCCAAGCCGGGCTGTCCCTTTCATCGTACTCAGGTGGACAAATCCACGTCGTCCCAGCCGCACATCTCGTCGCAGCCGGCCAGCCAGAACAGAGCCCGATGGCGCTCCATGACCACGCCCTCCTCCAGCCCCTGGGGGGCGGGCATGTTCATCACCCGGGCGTCCACGCAGGCCCAGTGCAGGCGATAGATCAGGTCGGCCTGCTCCAGCAGCTCGGACCGTGGGCGCAGCTTGGCCGCTGCCAGCAGCGTCTCCATAGTCTGGCAGTCCTTCAGCAGCCGCACCGTGCCGGGCACATCGCAGATACGGTTGGGCCAGAACAGGTCGTCAGTGAGCCCCAGGGCCCACTCCATCACCCACAGGTTCTCATACTGCCAGGCGTACTGGATCTGGGTCTGCTCGGTGGAATCCGGGTCGTCCAGGTACTCCTTCTCCTTGGGGGAGAAAAACTTCTCCGCCCCATAGCTTTCGATGATGGGGTCCACAAACTCCCGGGCCTTCTCATAGGACAGGTGGTCCCCTGCCCGGCACTCGGAGTAGAGAGACACGATGAGCAGGGCCGCCGCCCTGCCGCAGACCTCCTCCGCGGTACGGCCCGGCTCCTCCGCCCGCTCCCACAGCAGGGGCAGCCAGGGGGTGACGTAGATGTGCCTGTCCCGCAGCAGCGCCACGGATTTGTCCCGCCGCTCCACGCTCTCCGCGGGCGCGTCCTTGGCCCAGTCCGCCGGGATGGGGACCTCAGAGGGCATGTAGTACTCCAGATCGCTTTTCCCGTCCTTGCTCAGAATGATTTTCCCCGCCGGATCCACCAGGGCGTCCATCCCCCAGGTCAGCACCCCCTGGAGCGCCGCTGTCACCACCCCCATCCGCTCGGAGATGGCCCCCTCCTTGTCCGCGTTCTGGGGGCCGTCGTAGACGGCGTTCACCGACACCATCCCCCGGCACTGGCGCAGGTGATAGAGCAGGTTGCGCTGGATGTCGATGTGTTCTGTCTCCACCTGCCGGAAGTAGGCCCACACCCCCTGGAGCTGCTCCTGGGTCTTTTTCCCATCCTCCGTCTCCTTGTCCGCGACAAAGCCGGTGAAGTCGATGTGCATGTCATCCTGGTAAATGCTGATCCGGTTGCCTGTGCCGGGGCTGTGCACCCCCAGGGCAGACTCCATCCGGCCCATGATATGCGCCAAGCTCTCAGCGGGGCAGAAGATCAGCTCCATCACCCCGGAGCGCTGCTGCCTGGGCGGCTCTTTGGGCTTCTTGAATTTATCAAACAGTCCCATTGTGGTTCCTCCTTACAGAAAACGATTTTTCTCCTCGTCGTAGGTATAGCCCACGGTCTCCAGCTTGCGGACCAGTTCCTCCTTGTCCGCGTCCAGGGCGGCGCACAGCTCGTCCAGGCTGGAGTACTCGTCCCGGAGCTTGGTGTTGACGTAGCTGAGTAAAATAATCGGGTCCTGGGGAAGCATGGACAAAACCTCCTTATTCCGGCCGCTCCAGGCCCAGCACATCGTAGTACTCGTCGGAAAAATGCAGCACCGACGGGTCGAAGCTGGCCTGAAGGGCCTTTACTTTCTCAAAGGGATCGGCGGGGGCCAGGTCAAACTCCCGGGTGATGACAGACAGGGCAGCATTATTTCGGGTGAAATACTCCTCACAGCCGGGCCAGGTTCGCTCAGCATCTTCCCGGAGCAGCTGACGAAACCTCGCCTCGTCCATCCACCAGATTTGGGAGAGGGGGTTGGCGTCCCGGCAGAAGACGACAAAGGAGAGAAATTCTCGGAAGTTTTCGGCCACAGGAAGGACAAACTTTCCCTCCTCCCCCATGGCCGGGTCCACACAGAACACCCGCTCGTCCCCAGGCAGAAGAATGAAGTGGACCCCGTCACTGCCGATGGCCCCCACCGGCTCGGCATCTATAGGAGTACAGAAGTAATCGCAGAACTGGCCGCCCCACTCCAGGCCAATGGCGGAAAAATCAATGTCCAGCGCCTGAAAACGCTTCAAATCGTCCCGTGTCATGGTTCACAGCCCCAGCTTCATGGACACCACGTTGTCCACCATGGCCAGAGCGTTGTCCACCATCAGCGGGTCCTTGCCGCCGCCCATGGCGGAATCGGGCTTGCCGCCGCCGGAGCCGCCGGCGATGGCGGACACCTGCTTGATGATGTCCCCGGCCTTGACGCCCTTCTTCACGGCCTCCTTGCCGCAGACGCACAGGAAGGTGATCTTCTCCCCGCTGACGGAGGCCAGCACGGCCACCACGTTGGGCTCCCGGTCCTTGAGGATGTCGCCCATCTGACGCAGGCGGGCGCCGTCGGCCTCGGGGACGGTGGCGGTGATGACCTTCAGGCCGCCCAGCTCGTGGGCGCCGAAGAGGATGCGGTCGGTCTCGCCGGCGGCCTCCTTAGCCAGCAGCTTGTCGATGCGCTGGCGCAGGGCCTTCATTTCGGCCATAGCGGCCTCCGCCTTCTCCCGCAGCTCGCCGGGCTTGGCCTTGAGGGCCGCGGCGGCCTGGAAAATCAGCTCCTGGTTGCGGTTCATGGTCTCCAGCGACACCCGGCCGGTGGTGGCCTCGATGCGGCGCACGCCGGAGGCCACGGAGAACTCGCTGGTGATGTGGAACACGCCCACCTTGGCGGTGTTGTCCAAGTGGGTGCCGCCGCAGAACTCCACGGAGAAGCCGTTGCCCATCTCAACCACCCGGACGGTGTCGCCGTACTTCTCGCCGAAGAGGGCGATGGCCCCCTTCTTCTTGGCCTCCTCGATGGGCAGCTCCTCCACATTGACATCGCTGCCCGAGAGCACCATGTCGTTGACCATGGCGCTCACCCGGCCCAGCTCCTCGGGGGTCATGGCGGAGAAGTGGGTGAAGTCGAAGCGCAGCCGGTCGGGCTCCACCAGGGAGCCGGACTGGTGGACGTGGTCGCCCAGGACAGAGCGCAGGGCGGCGTCCAGCAGGTGGGTGGCAGAGTGGGCCCGCATGACGGCGGCCCGGCGCTCGGCGTCGATGTGGGCCCGCACCACGTCGCCCACCTTGAGGGAACCCTCGGTCATTTTGCCGTAGTGCATATACTTTCCGCCCTTGTTCTTCTGCACGTCCGTGACCTCAAAAACGCTTTCAGTCAACTGGACTGGATCAAAAGAACCCACAACCGTGATATCGCCGTGGTCGGCCACCTGGCCGCCCATCTCGGCGTAGAAGGGGGTCCTGTCCAGCACCACGATGGCCTCCACGCCGGAAACGATCTCGTCCACCTGCTGGCCCTCGGCCACGATGGCCACCACCTTGGCGTCGGCAACCGTGTCCTCAATATAACCCACAAACTTGGTGGCGGGCACCTCCTTGCCGAACTCCACGCCGGCCCAGCCCAGGTCGCCCAGGGCCTCCCGGGCCTTCCGGGCCCGCTGGCGCTGCTCCTCCATCTGCTTGTGGAACTCCGCCTCGTCCAGAGTCATGCCCTGCTCCTCCACCATCTCCAGGGTCAGGTCCACAGGGAAGCCGTAGGTGTCGTAGAGCTTGAAGGCGTCCGCGCCGGAGAAGGTCTTCTCCCCCTTCTCCTGGTGGCCCTTGAGCATGTCGGCGAAGATTTTCAGGCCGCCGTCGATGGTCTTGGCAAAATTCTCCTCCTCCACCCGGATGACCTTGGTGATATAGTCCTGCCGCTCCCGGAGCTCGGGGTAGTGGCCCTCGTTCTCGTGGACGACGGTGTCGCAGACGGTGTACAGGAAGGGCTCGTTGACCCCCAGCAGCTTACCGTGGCGGGCGGCCCGGCGGAGCAGGCGGCGCAGGACATAGCCCCGGCCCTCGTTGGAGGGGAGCACGCCGTCGCAGATCATAAAGGTGGCAGAGCGGATGTGGTCGGTGATGACACGGAGGGAGACATCCTTCTCGTGGCTCTCGCCGTAATGGGCGCGGGTGATCTCGCTCACCTTGTTGGTGATGTTCATCACGGTGTCCACGTCGAAGAGGGAGGCCACCCCCTGGCAGACGCAGGCCAGCCGCTCCAGGCCCATGCCGGTGTCGATGTTCTTCTGCTTCAGCTCCTCATAGTGGCCCTCGCCGTCGTTGTCGAACTGGGAGAAGACCACGTTCCAGACCTCAATATACCGGTCGCAGTCACAGCCCACGGTGCACCCCGGCTTGCCGCAGCCCCACTGCTCGCCGCGGTCGTAGTAAATCTCAGAGCAGGGGCCGCAGGGGCCGGAGCCGTGCTCCCAGAAGTTGTCCGCCTTGCCAAACTTGAAGATACGCTCCTTGGGGATGCCGATGACCTCATGCCAGATGCGGAAGGCCTCGTCGTCGGCGGGGGTGGTCTCGTTGCCGGCGAAGACGGAGGGGTAGAGCCGCTCAGGGTCCAGCCCCACCCACTCGGGGGAGGTGAGGAACTCCCAGGCGTAAGGGATGGCCTCCTTCTTGAAGTAGTCGCCGAAGGAGAAGTTGCCCAGCATCTCAAAATAGGTGCCGTGGCGGGCGGTCTTGCCGATGTTCTCAATGTCGCCGGTGCGGATGCACTTCTGGCAGGTGCAGACCCGGTGGCGGGGGGGCTCCTCCTCCCCGGTAAACCAGGGCTTCATGGGGGCCATGCCGCTGTTGATGAGCAGCAATGACGCGTCGTTCTGGGGGATCAGGGAGAAGCTGGGCAGGCGGAGATGGCCCTTGGATTCAAAAAATTTCAGGAACATCTCCCGCAGCTCGTTCAGGCCGTAGGGTTTGGGTTCTTTCATGTTGATTACCTCCAAAAATTGTTTAATTTGGTTATTCTTCAAATATCACAAGGTGCTCGTCGGTGAGATAGTCCACCAGCCGCCACACCTCGCATTTTAAGGAATCGGCGGTGAAGGCTTCAAACCGGACGCCGTTGGAGAACTCCAGCTCCAGGTCCCCCAGGGGGGAGACCAGACAGGCGGTGACGGTGCTCCCGGCCATCCGCCGGGACAGGCCGGCGCTCAGCACATCGAACCGGCTGCTCTCCACCGCCGGACGGCCCACTAGGTCGTATGCCCAGTCCTCTCTCACCCGGTCGGGGGC
Organism: Oscillospiraceae bacterium 44-34; assembly: GCA_041223805.1. Taxonomy (GTDB): domain Bacteria; phylum Bacillota; class Clostridia; order Oscillospirales; family Oscillospiraceae; genus Lawsonibacter. The sequence continues at coordinate 18,593 of JBCLQX010000022.1, forward strand.
GAAGGGCTCGTAGATGTCCCGGGAGGCCAGGAGGACCTTCCCCTTTCGGACAAAGCGCCAGGGGGTCTGGAGGTGGATGGAATAGGAGGGGACCGCCCTGTCCCGCCCCTCCGGCCTTGGGAGCTCAAAATGCCGCTTTACCGTCTCCCCCAGATTGAGGCACAGCATATCCACAGCCCGGCTCAGGCTGTGGAAGCGGGCTCCTGTCAAACGGTTCATCCTCCGCCGCCTCCGGAGCGCCTGACCTGCTCCGCTCCCAGCTCCAGCCAGTAGCTGCGGTGGGGCTCGATGATAAGGGCGAAGGTCCCCATCAGAAACTGCTCCAGGTCCTTTACCCGGGCGGGGGTGACGGGGTAGCCCTCCCGGTTGAACCTCCGGGCGCTCTCGGGGGTGAGGAAGCAGCGCACCGACTCATAGCCGCCCTCCCGTTTGAGGGTGGCAAATCCAAACGTCTCTCCCTTTTTTCCGGTTTTGGGCAGCTCCCCCAGAAACCAAACCGTCTTGGGCCGCATGAGTGTTTGGGCCTGTTCCGGCGGCATAGCCCCCCGGGCGGCGGCGTAGAGGATGCAGAAGCTGTCTACCACGTCCCGCATGGGCTCCAGGTCCTCTTTTGCAAGGACGAAGTCCATCTGATTCCCGGCTAGGCCATAGACCACCAGGGCCTCATACCCCTCCTGCTGGAGCACCGTGTCCAGCCCCATTCCCAGGACGGCCTGATAGGGGCCGGAGCTCTCCCCGGTCAGCCCCAGAACGGCGGCGGCCCTGTCGTAACCCTCCTGGGTGACGCACAGGTGGAGGGCCCCGCCGATCAGGGGGGAGCCATCCTTCACTGCGATAGCCACCGTCCGGTCCAGCTGCTCAAAAAAATCCATCTGTTCCGGCGTGGCGTTGGAGACATACCGCTTCTTCGGTCTGTTGAAAAGTCCCATACTTTTCTCCTCTTATGATCTGTCCTCGGACGGCAGGGGATCAGTTGCTTGGGAACACGCACAGCGCCCCCTACTGTACTTTGACCTCGATGCCCATCAGCTCCATGCCGGTGCTGTAGGCCACCCGGTACATGACGCTCTTTTTCTCATGCTTGCAGTAGATCACCGCCGTGCCGTACTCCTCGCCGGTGTCCTTAAGCTTCTGGCCGGTGGCCATAGCCTCGGTTTCTTTGACGTAGGCCTTAGCCTTTTCCAGCCGTTCCTCCATATAGGACTGGATGGTCTCGGGGCTGGAGGTCTCCTGAGCGTCGGGCCGGAGCAGGTCATAGACCTCCTGCCACTCCCCGCCGTTGAGCATAGCGACCACCTCCCGGCCCTGTTCCAGCACGGTCTCCTCCTCCATTCCCTCGGGCAGGGGGTTGCCGGAGACCTTGCAGCCGGAGAGCAGAAGCAGTGTGCTCAGTACGGCCAGGGCAAGAGCGAATTTTTTTCTCATAGCAGTCCCTCCAGCATCAGCTCCGCCTGAGCGTACAGCACAGCCCGTCCGGCCAGCTTCACCCGGTCCCCCTTCAGTCGGCAGTAGAGCGTGCCGCCCCGGGGAGAGGCCTGCCGGGCGACAAACTCCGTCTTTCCTGTCTTTGCCGCCCAGTAGGGGACGATGTGGCAGTGGCCCGAGCCGCACACCGGGTCCTCCGGTATGGCGCACTTCGGCCCGAAGGTGCGGGATACGCAGTCGTAGGGCCCTGACCCCGGGGCGGTCACCTGACACAGCGCCCCCCGGAGCCCCTTCATCGCCTCGAGGTCGGGCTTCAGATTTACCACGTCCTCCGGCCTTTCCAAAACACACACCAGGTCACGGGCCCGCCAGGCCTCCGCCGGCCGGACCCCCAGGGCCCGCTCCATCTGGTCGGTCACCTCCACCGGCTTCAGGGTGTAGGCCGGGAAATCCATCTCCAGCAGACCGTCCCGCTTCCGGACGGCCAGCGGCCCGCTCCGGGTGTGGAACAGGACCTCCTCCAGGCAGGGCCGGAGCAGCCCGGTGATAACGTGGGCCGCGGCCAGGGTGGCGTGGCCGCACAGGTCCACCTCCTCGTCCCCGGGGGCGAACCACCGCAGCCGCCAGCCCTCCCCCTCGGGGACGGCGAAGGCCGTCTCAGGCAGGGCGTTCTCCGAGGCGATCTGAAACATCAGCCGTTCCTCCGGCCAGCGGTCCAGAACGATGACCGCCGCCGGGTTGCCCTCAAACACACGGTCGGCAAAGGCGTCCACCACATATTGTGTCACAGCAAACTTCCTCCTTTCCACAAAAAACCGCCCTTGACACAGGTCAAGGGCGGAAAAATTCCACGGTACCACCTTGGTTATCCCCGCCAAAGCGGGGCGTCTCATTCGTCCGTAACGGAGACAGCCGTCCCGGTCGTCCCGGGCCGCTCAGGAGTGGCTCACGCGCTCCGCCGGCCGAGGGCTTCCACCGTCCCCTCTCGCTTGAGGCCGTCCTCCGTGCGCTTTGCTCCGTCGATGCGTTTTACGGGGCTATTGTACCATATTTTCTCCGCTTGTCAACCGTTTTCCTGAAATCTTCCCCACTTTTCCAGCGGCCTGGGGCGGCGCTGGCCCGCCCCACGGCCCGTCCGCCCGTCCGGGGACGCCGTTCAATGGCGGGAAGCTGTGAATTGGATAAAGAAACGATTAAAATTTTGGGGAAATCCCCGATTTTCCCCCGAGACAGGTGACAAATCGCCTCCGATGTGGTATAGTCAAAAGAGTTTTAAGACCGTTTTCGACAGGGGGCGGAACATATGGAAGAAAAGGAGACCAGGGGGGTGGCAGTGGTGGTACCCTCTCTAAACCCCACCGGGCGGCTGACCGACACCGTCAGCGGTCTGCTGGCTGCGGGCTTTACGGATATCCTTCTGGTCAACGACGGCAGCCGGCCCGAAACCCTGCGCTATTTCGAGGAGGCGTCCGCCCGCCCGGGAGTGACCCTCCTTCAGCACGAGGTCAACCGGGGCAAGGGGGCGGCCATGAAGACCGCCTTTGCGTGGCTGCTGGAGCACCGGCCCGACTGTCCCGGGGTGGTAACGGTGGACGGCGACGGACAGCATCACCCGGAGGACGCCATGGCCTGCGCTGCCAAAATGCTCCAGGAGGAGAAGGTCATTCTGGGCTGCCGGGACTTCTCCCGGCCGGAGGTGCCCCCCAAGTCGCTGATGGGCAACCGGATCACCTGCGCCGTCTTTAAAATCTTCTGCGGCATGTCCATCTCTGACACGCAGACCGGACTGCGGGCCATTCCCCGCCGGTATCTGCCCACCCTGACCGCCGTATCCGGGGACCGGTATGAGTATGAGACCAACATGCTTCTGGCCCTGAAGGACCAGGCCATCCCCTACGGAGAGGCGGGCATCCGCACCATCTATCTGGACGAGAACAGGGGCTCCCACTTCCATCCCGTGCGGGATTCCTGGAAGATCTACAAGCTGATCCTGGCCCACTTTTTCCGCTACGCCGTCAGCTCCCTGGTGAGCGCCGTCGCGGACACCGGGCTGTTTGGACTGCTGTCCTCCCTGCTGGCGGGCGTGCTCGCCGGGACGGCCCTCACCGCCGCCGCCACCGCGGGGGCCCGGGTGCTGTCCTCCCTGCTGAACTTCTCGCTGAACCGGCGGCTGGTCTTCCACAGCGGGGCGCCCCTGGGCCGGGCGCTGGCCCGGTACTACGCCCTGGCTCTGCCCCTGCTGCTGCTCCAGTTCCTGCTGACCGAGGGGGTGTTTCAGGCGGCCCGGATCGGCGACCGGCAGACCCTGCTTCGGACCGTGATCTATGCCGCAGTGATGACGGCCTTGTTTATCGGCAGTTATATGATCCAGCACCGCTGGGTTTTTGCCTCAGATACGAGAGAGGAAAGGAAGGTTTGATATGAGCGAAGGAAATCTGCCCGGGGGAAAGCGGGTGGCCCCGCGGCGCTCCCCCAAAGGGGCCGGACGGGTCCTGCGGTATTGCCTGCGGGGGCTGCTGGCCGTTCTGGCGGTGGCGGCCACCCTGCTGGCCGGCCTGTGCATGATTATGGACGAGGTCTTCAACGGCCCCTCTGAGACGGCCCGGAACCGGCTGACCATGTCCCTGCTGGAGGCCAGCGCCACCAAATGGGTGCCGGCGGTCTTCGTGGGGGAGGAGACGGTAGAGCAGATTCAGGCCAAGGTGGCCGCTGATCTGCCCGACGAGCAGTCCGACCCCTCTCAGGTCATCATCCGCACCGACAATGTGCTGGAGGACGATGAGTGGGCCGAGTACCCAGACGGCCTGCGGGTAGAGGAGGTCAGCGGCGACACCTACAACGCCTATGTCATGCTGGTCCGGGACCCCTCCCGGGTTTATCTGGGTGTGTCGTCCAAGAGCTTCTCCCGCAGCAAGCCCGGCGCCCGGCTCAACCAGCAGATCGAGGTGGAGGGGGCGGCGGCGGCCATCAACGGCGGCGCCTTTTTCGACAACGGGACCGTCAGCCCCGAGGTGGGCAGCGTCCCCTGCGGCCTGGTGGTGTCGGGCGGTGAGGTCCTGTGGGACGACGGACGCTCCTACTACGGCTTTGCCGGCTTCAATGAGGACAACATCCTGGTGGTCTCCAAGACCATGTCCGCCGGTGAGGCCAAGGAGGCCCGCATTCGAGATGGCTGCTGCTACGGTCCGGTGCTGATCATGAACAGTGCCGTCAACGAAGAGGCCTACAACACCAACTCCGGCTTCAATCCCCGGACGGCCATCGGCCAGCGGGCGGACGGCACTGTCATCCTCCTGTGCATTGACGGCCGCCAGGCGGGCAGTCTGGGTGCCACCTACGGCGATGTGATCGACGTGATGGTGGAGTACGGCGCGGTGAACGCCTGCAACCTGGACGGCGGCTCCTCCACGGTGATGCTCCTCCGGGACGAGGAGGGGAAGGTTCAGTATGTGAACAATGTCTCCCTGCTTCAGGAGGAGCCCCGGCGCATGCCCACCTTCTTCATGGTGCGCCCCCAGGACGGGGAATAAGGAGTGGCTGATATGGGAAATATTTGGAAAAAAATAAGCCTGTTTTATAAGGTCCTTCTGGGGATTGTGCTGGTCCTCCTGCTGATTTTTACCTATATCCGTTTCGGACTGCTGCGCCCGTGGCTCTCCCGCTTTGAGGCCGCCCAGCCCAAGCACGCCAGTCAAGAGGTTTTTCAGGACCTCTTCTCCCCGGCGGACTGGGGCCGGGTCTATGACCTGGCCGGTCTGGAGAATACTGCCTATCGAGGCCGGGATGGCTTTATCCAGTCCATGGAGGAGCTGACCAGGGGACAGGACCTCGCCCTGGTGGAGACGTCCGCCGGCCTGTCCGGCGACCGGCGCTATATCGTCAAATCGGGCAGCGAGAGCGTGGCCGCCTTCACCCTGACCAACATCGGGGAGAAGGAGACGGACTGGCAGCTGGACAGCGTGGAATTTCTGCTGGGACAGACCGGAACGGTGACTGTCCGGGCCCTGGAGGGGCAGCGGGTGGTAGTCAACGGTGCAGAGTTGGGGGAGGACTGCCAGGTGCAGACCGTGGAGACGGCGGCTGAGCGCTACCTCCCCAAGGGGGTCCACGGCAGGCGCATCGTTGTCTGGCAGACACAGTCCAGCGCGATCCGTCAGGCGGAGGTCACTGTTCTGGACCAGTCCGGCAGTCCGGTCCCCCTGTCCTTCGACGGGGAGAAGGGCTGCTTCACCACCGAGGAGCGGGACGCCGAGCCGACCGAGGAGCAGCGCGCCCAACTGATCGGTGCGGCGGAGAGCTATGGCAAGTATATGATTAAGGAGGGCTCCGCCCGGGAACTCCAGCGGTATTACGACCCGAACGGCTCCATCTACAAGACCATCCGCTCCAGCGAGCTGTGGATTCCCAACGTCTCGGGCTATACCTTTGAAAACGAGGCTGTCAGCGAATTTCACACCTATGGGGAGGACGTGTTCTCCGCCAAGGTGACTCTGGACCTGAACGCCAGGCGGAGCAACGGGACCATTAAGCACTACTCGGTGGACAGCACCTTCTTCTTCCATCGGGTGGACGGGAAGTGGCTCTCCTATGAGATGACCAACATGGACGTCCAGGCGGAAATTGTCCACACCCGACTGATCTTTATGAACGGGCAGGAGGAATTGGGCCGGCTGTTTGTCTCCTCTGAGGACAGAAGCTTCACGCCCCCCGCCGTCTCGCCGCCAGAGGGGCAGCGGTTCGCCGGGTGGGCTATCCGGGAGAAGTCCGGAGACAGCGTCACCATGACAGTGCGATTCCAGCCCGGCGAGGACGGAACTGTCACCCTGCCGTCTGGCTACGCCTTGGAGCCCATGACCCTCTACGCTGCCTTCGAGGGGCCCTGACCCTCGGGTTCGGCCTTCCCCTTAAAAAAACAGAAGTCCTGCCGCCCCATTCGGGGCGGCAGGACTGTTTTCTTTACTGGAAGGGGCAAACGCTATGCTCTGGGGTTGGCGATAGCGGCCTGGGCGGCGGCCAGCCGGGCGATGGGCACCCGGAAGGGGGAGCAGGACACGTAGTCCAGCCCGATGTCGTGGCAGAACATGACGGAGGAGGGATCGCCGCCGTGCTCGCCGCAGATGCCCAGGTGGACATTGGGGTTGGTGGACCGGCCCCAGCGGCAGGCGTTGGCGATCAGACGGCCCACACCGTGCTGGTCCAGACGGGCGAAGGGGTCCTGCTCGTAAATCTTCTTCTCGTAGTAGGCGTCCAGGAATTTGCCGGCGTCGTCCCGGGAGAAGCCGAAGACCAGCTGGGTCAGGTCGTTGGAGCCGAAGGAGAAGAAATCGGAGTGGGGGGCGATGTCGTCGGCGCACATGGCGGCCCGGGGGATCTCGATCATGTTGCCCACCTTATATTTCATGTCGGAGCCGGCAGCCTGGATCAGCTCGTCGGCCACACTGGTGACGATGTTCTTCACATAGGCGAACTCCTTGAGCTCGCCCACCAGGGGGATCATGATCTCGGGGACCATGGTCCACTCGGGGTGGCGGGCCTGGACGGCCAGGGCGGCCTTGATGACAGCGCGGGTCTGCATCCGGGCGATCTCCGGGAAGGTGACGCTGAGGCGGCAGCCGCGGTGGCCCATCATGGGGTTGAACTCGTGGAGACCGGCGATGATGGCCTTGATGTCGGCCACGGACTTGCCCATGTCCCTGGCCATCAGCTCAATGTCCTCTTCCTCGGTGGGAACAAACTCATGCAGCGGGGGATCCAGGAAGCGGACGGTCATGGGACGGCCCTCCAGGGCCTCGTACATGGCCTCAAAGTCGCCCTGCTGCATGGGCTCCAGCTTGGCCAGGGCCTTCTCCCGCTGCTCCACGGTGTCGGAGCAGATCATCTCCCGGATGGCGGGGATGCGGTCGGCCTCAAAGAACATGTGCTCGGTGCGGCACAGGCCGATGCCCTCGGCGCCGAACTTGACGGCTTGGGCGGTGTCACGGGGGTTGTCGGCGTTGGTGCGGACGCCCATCTGGCGGTATTTGTCGGCCCAGGCCATGATCCGGCCAAACTCGCCGGAGATGGAGGCGGGCACGGTGGGGATGGCCTCGCCGTAAATGTTGCCGGTGGAGCCGTCCAGGCTGATCCAGTCGCCCTCCTTATAGGTCTTGCCGTCCAACTCAAACTTCTTGTTCTCCTCGTCCATCTTGATGGCGCCGCAGCCGGACACACAACAGGTGCCCATGCCCCGGGCCACCACGGCGGCGTGGGAGGTCATACCGCCCCGGACGGTGAGGATGCCCTGAGAGGCCACCATGCCTTCGATGTCCTCGGGGGAGGTCTCCAGCCGGACCAGACAGACCTTCTCGCCCCGGGCGGCCCACTCCTTGGCGTCCTCAGCGGTGAAGACGATTTTGCCGCAGGCCGCGCCGGGAGAGGCGGGCAGGGCGGTGGCGATGGGGGAGGCCTTTTTCAGGGCGGCGGGATCGAACTGGGGGTGGAGCAGGGTGTCCAGGTTGCGGGGGTCGATCATGGCGACGGCCTTCTTCTCATCGATCATGCCCTCGTCCACCAGGTCGCAGGCAATTTTCAGGGCGGCGGCGGCGGTGCGCTTGCCGTTGCGGGTCTGGAGCATGTAGAGCTTGCCGTGCTCCACGGTGAACTCCATGTCCTGCATGTCGCGATAGTGGTCCTCCAGCTTGGCGCACACGTCGGTGAACTGGGCAAAGGCCTCGGGGAACTTCTCGGCCATCTCGGCAATGGGCATGGGGGTGCGCACGCCGGCCACCACGTCCTCACCCTGGGCGTTGGTCAGGAACTCGCCCATCAGCTTCTTCTCGCCGGTGGCGGGGTTGCGGGTGAAGGCCACGCCGGTGCCGCAGTCGTCGCCCATGTTGCCGAAGGCCATGGACTGCACGTTGACGGCAGTGCCCCAGGAGCCGGGGATGTCGTTCATCCGGCGGTAGACAATGGCCCGGGGATTGTTCCAGGAGCGGAACACGGCCTTGATGGCTCCCATCAGCTGCTCCTTGGGGTCGGAGGGGAAATCGGAGCCGATCTTGGCCTTGTACTCGGCCTTGAACTGAGACGCCAGCTCCTTCAGGTCGTCGGCGTCCAGCTCCACATCCTGGGTGACGCCCTTCTTCTCCTTCATCTCGTCGATGAGCTGCTCGAAGTACTTCTTGCCCACCTCCATGACCACGTCGGAGTACATCTGGATAAAGCGGCGGTAGCAGTCCCAGGCCCAGCGGGGGTTGTTGGACTGCCTGGCGATGACCTCGACGACCTGTTCATTCAGGCCCAGGTTCAGGATGGTGTCCATCATGCCGGGCATGGAGGCCCGGGCGCCGGAGCGGACCGAGACCAGCAGGGGATTTTCCAGGTCGCCGAACTTCTTGCCGGTGATCTTCTCCAGCTTGTCGATATACTCCATGATCTGGGCCTGGATCTCGTCGTTGATTTTCTCGCCGTCCTCATAGTACTGAGTGCAGGCCTCGGTGGAGATGGTGAAGCCCTGGGGGACGGGCATGCCGATGTTGGTCATCTCGGCCAGATTGGCACCCTTGCCGCCCAGCAGATCGCGCATGTTGGCGTTGCCCTCCGAGAAGAGGTACAGAAATTTCTTGGCCATTGGAATCATTCCTTTCAGTAGTGTATCCGGCGTCCCGGCCGTCCAGATCCCGGCGAAGGACGCCGCGTATCAAGCGGTGGCACTAGAAAGAACGTCCGTCTTTCTGGAATACCGTGCATCATATTATACAGACGCATGGAAGAGATTTCAAGATAGTTTAGAAATTTTTCTATAGAAATTCGGGACGAAATTTTGTTGAAAAAGGCGGTGAAAAGAGGTATTATTATAATAGGAGAAAGTTTTTGTTTGGAAAAGAGAGGGGGAAGGGAGATGAGCGGGACAATCTGGCGGCTGCTGGGTCTGTATCTGCTGTCGGTCAACGTGACCGCCTTTGCGCTGATGGGCGTTGACAAGCGCCGGGCCCGCCGGGGCCAGTGGCGCGTCCCGGAACGGACCCTGTTCCTCCCCGCCCTCCTGGGCGGAGCGCTGGGCGGGACCCTGGGAATGCGGACCTTCCGCCACAAGACCCGGCACTGGTATTTCCGCTTCGGCTTTCCCCTCCTGCTCGTCCTCCAGCTGCTGGGGCTGGGGTGGCTCGCGTGGCAGTTTCTTCGTTAAAGCCCGCCTTTCTCAGGCGGGCTTTTTTGTGGTGAAAAATGGGCGCAGTTTCCCCTCGGTTCTGTAAGGTGTACGCAAACATGCAACTTTTCGGGAAATCCCGCCAGGGTTGAGGGGACGGAAACCTCAACATAAAAAATGGAGGTAATATGATGAACCGTACACAAAACTACAATCTCTGCCAGTGGGAAGCTGCGGACAAAATCCAGCGCACCGATTTCAACGCCGACAACGCCAAGCTCGACGCGGCGCTGGGGGAGAAAATCCGGCTGGTGACGGGCAGCTACCGGGGGACGGACAAATACGGTCCAAGCAACCCGAACATCCTGGAATTTCCCGACGCGGAGCGGCCGCCCCGGGTGGTGATGTTGTCAAACGAAGGCGGCGAGCATCAGGTGGTTTTGATTCGGGGAATAACGCGGTGCTTCATTCTAAAGGTCCTGGACAAGCGGCATATCATCGAGATCACCTGGACGGACAAGGGGGTGCGATGGTACTGCGCAGAGGGCTCGTCCGCCCAGTTTAACTCCAACCTCATGTATTACTACGCCGTCTTTATTTGAAGAAACAGGGAAAGCCCCCCTATAAGAGGGGGGCCGTTCCCTGTTTAAAATGTCCTACTCAGGATATTACTGCCCTGTATGATTTTCCACGTTACAAGCGGGCTTAAGCGCAGCAGCCTCGTCCGGAGTTTTCTCCGCGGCGGTGTGCTTGTTAGTCTTATCATACTTGGCATTGCAGGTAGTGCCATCATCCTGACCACACTTCAGCACATGGTCATCAACGGCAATATCACTGTCCGCAGTGTTGTCTGCCGAAACCGCTTTTACCCACTCGTACTTATGCACATGCTTGGTGTGGCTCTCGGCGGAGCACCCCAGACCAGTAGCCTCAGCGGGGGTCTTCTCAGCGGCGGTATGCTTGCCATCGGTCTTATACAGAGCGTTACAGGTGCCGGTCTGGCTGGTGCACTTCTGGACGTGGTCGTCCGCAACGAATCCGGGATTCTGTCCGGCAGCGGTCACATCATCGGCAGTGGCCTTGATCCAGGAGTAGCTGTGACTATGTCCACCGGGGGCGGGAGCGCCCTCTTCGGGGGCGGCCTCGAAGACGAAGATGGCAGCGACCTTGTTCTCGTCGTCGGTGCTCATGACGACCAGGATCTTCGCGTTGTTCTCCAGCTCAGCGTCGTCCTTGACGGACACAACCTCAGCGTCGGCCATATCCACGAAGGCGTTGCCGACCTTGATCAGGTTCTCGTTCATGTCGACGGTCATCATGTAGTACTCGCCCTTCACGGGAGCCCCAGTGTGGGCAGAACTCTCGACGGTAACTTTCGCGGTGGTGTTCAGCTTGCCGTCGGTGTTGTAGACATACAGGCCGTCCTTCAGGGTGCTGATGTCGGTGCTGTTGGGCAGGTGGACCTGGACTTCGGAGCCGTCGGCGGCGATGCCGTTCCAAACCTTGATATTCTTGTCGTCGTCGTCCAGCTCGACAACATAGTCGGAGACATCGATGTAGACGTAGTCTTCCTCCTTGGCGACGCTCTCGGTCTTCAGGAAGACCACCTCAGCCGCGCCGCTGGTCCCGCTGGAGGCCTTGATCACGGCCACGCCGGGGGCATTCTCAACGGACAGGTCGGCGGTGCCAGTGATGGGGGCCTCGACGACCACCTTGCCGTCGCTGTCGATGCTCCACAGCACGAAGGTGGTATTCTTGGTCATCAGGGCGTTAGCGCCGCTAACAGTGGCGTTGTTGCCGCCGTCATAGTCGGTCAGGGCCACGCTGTACTTATTGTCCTTGGTCATGCTGCCGGAACCCGCGGTCACGGTCTCCAGGACCATCTTGCCGTCGTCCAGGGTGTAGCCGAACAGCTTGCCGGGCCGGCTGCCATTGGCGACCGCACCAGCCAGATTGTCGGCGGTGGTGGCTTCAAAGGTGCTGTCGAGAGGACTATCGGCGCACACGACCACATTGCCGCAGACCAGATCGCCCTCAGCGCCAGTAGTCGGGTTCGCTCCGTTAACGGAAGTCTTCAGGGTGTAGTCGGCGGTGGTGCCGTCGGCCAGGACGGCGCGGACCTTCACGGTGTAGCCGGCGTCGTCGTCCAGGGTAGCGCCGGTCTCAACGGCCTCCACCTTGACGATCACGGCGTACTCAGCGGCTTCCTTCTCCAGGTCCTCCACCTTGACGACGAAGCCGTTCTTGTCCACATAGTAGGTGGCGTCGTCCTTGCTGTTGGTGAAGCCGTCAGCGTTAGCGATGTTGCTGTAGCCAAGAGCGACCACGTACTTGTCGCCGCCGATGGTCAGGGTGACAGTGCCGTCAGAGGTCTTCTTGGAGGTCTGGTTGGCAGTGAAGTTAGTGGTGGGGTAGATGTACCACTTGTTGTTCGCCACGGCGACGGTGACCACATCGCCCTCGTCCACGCTGCCGTCAACGATCACGTTGGTGTTATCCTCGTCGTTGAACTTGCTGCCGGCGATGGTATCCAGCTTGTAGGTGGTCTTGCCGTCCTTCTCGGTGATGGACTTCACCTTGTCCACGGAGTAGGTCACGGTAACAATGCTGTTGATGTCCTTGTCGCTGTTGGCATAAACTTCGACCAGCTTGCCGTCGCCGGTCAGGGCGGCCAGGCCAGCTTCGTCGGTAACAGGGCTGCCGTCAGCACCGTTGTTGCTGGGGGTAACGCTGGTCAGATCATAGCCCTTGATCGCCTTCTTCACGTCGTCCTCGGAGGTCTTGTCGACGAAGGTGGCGACAGGGGTCTTGGTGACCAGAACCTCGGTCTTGCCGTAGGTCCACTTGCTGGCGGGGCGGTCGAAATCGTCGTCGCCGTCGTCAGCGTCGCCGAAGGTCAGCTTATCCTCATACAGCTTCTCGCAGAGCTGGAGGGTCTTGCCGCTGGTGCCATCAGCATAAGCACCGTCGGCCTGAGTGTAGTCCCACTCGTCGGTCTCGACCTTGGTGTAGGTGATCTTGCCGGGGATGGTGACAATACCCTCGACAATGATGTCGCCCTCCTTGTCGGTTTTGACAACGTCGGCCTTCAGAGCGTTCAGGGAGACCTGAGCGACCTGGTCACGGTTCAGGAAGGTGCTGCCGTTGACAGCGCCCACATTCTTGAACAGCTTGACCTCAGCGGCCTTGGCGACCACGGGGGTCTCCCAGTTCTCGCTGGCGGGCATCTCGGTGTAGCCCAGGGCGCGCAGCATCATGGCCGCGGCCTCCACGCCGGTGACGTAGGCGTCGCCGTCGTAGATGCCCTCGCCCCGTCCGCCGACAATGCCGTTGGCCTCGCAGGCGGCAACAGCGCCGGCGGCCCAGTCGGGCACGTCAGTAAAGGGACGGTAGCCGGTGAAATCGTTGCCGTCCAGGCCCAGCAAGGCACAGATGATCATGGCCATCTGGTTCCGGGTGACGTTGGCCTCGGGATGGAAGCCGCCGTCATCGTAGCCGTTCATCACGCCCAGGGCCTGGAGAACGGAGATGGCTTCGACGTTGTGATCGGAATCAACGTCGGAGAAGCTCGCGGCGCTGGTGCCGACCACCATCATGCCAACCAGCATGACAGAGGCCAGAGCCAGGCTCAGAGCCCGCTTCAGGTTTCTCATTTGGATTTTCCTCCTTCATAATTTTTCGGCCTGAGAGGGGCCGGTTCGGCCTCGGCAGAGCACTTTTTACGTCGGTGGCAGTCCCGAAGGATTTAACATTTCTGTAATAAAGTTCTCTGTTTTAGCCAAAATTTTAGAAGTTTTATTACTTTTTGCCCACTTTACGGCGGTGTCACAATGCTTGCATGGGTCACGAAATTGCGGAAAACAGCAGAAAACCGCCCGAAATGGGCGGTTTGGACGTAAAAAAGTGCTCTCTGGTAGACATTTGGTAGACCTACTAGAAACTTCCAGTTCCTCCAACCCGCTGTCCCCCAGGGCCTTGACGCCACAATTTGGTAGACATTTGGTAGACTGGGAGGAAGTTCCAGATATGAAGTGTCCTGACCGGCCGGTTGGACGCGACCGGTTATATTTTAACAAAAGCTTTACAATTCTTGCCTTGACAGTGTGGGAGGCGGTCCGTATAATTTATGACAGTCTGTCATAAAGTGACAACCTGTCACAGAAGGAGGGAGCTTATGCCCACTGCGACATTTTACCGGCTGCCGGCGGAGAAACGTCAGCGGCTGATCGAGGCCAGCTGGGCGGAACTGACCCGGGTACGGTTTACGGAGGTCTCCATCAACCGGATCATTGCCGCCGCCCATATTCCCCGGGGCAGCTTTTACCAGTATTTTGAGGATAAAGATGACCTGATCCGTTATCTGCTGGAGGATATGCGCGCCTATTTTGTCGGCCTGCTGCGGGATATCCTGACGCAGAACCAGGGCGACCTGTTTGCCCTGCCACTGATGGCTTATGATCGGTTTATCAGCCAGCAGGGGCACACAGACCCCATGCTGGCTCTGTTCATCAAGGTCATGACCTTGAACAAGGGAATGGATTTGCAGAGCTTTATAGGCTCTCCCCAGGGATTTATCGGCGAACGGCGATGCTTCCTCCCGGATCCTCTCTGGGAGGTGGTAGATTCCTCCAAGCTGAGGAGAAGGGACCGGGACTACGCCGATCAAGTGTTTCATCTGACCTGTGCGGCGCTGGCCTTTGCCATTGTGGAGACCCTTCATGACCCCACACAGACCGCCCAGGTGCGGGAGATGACCAAAACACGGATGGACCTGCTGCGCTACGGCGGCGCGGCGGAGGAATACAAGGAGGCAGCCATATGAAGAAACGAACCTTGGCCCTGGCGCTGACAGCGGCGCTGGCCCTGTCCCTGCTGGGGGCCGCAGCGCTGGCCGCGGAGGGCGGCTCTCCCGGGCCGGACAGCTCCGCCGCCCAGTCTGCCGGGGAGGCCCCCCAGGCAGAGGACAGCTCTCTTCCGGAGGACATTTCCCTTCCGGAGGACAGGAGCGGCCCTCCGGCGGAGGAGACCGGCCCGGCGGAGGAGCCAACCCAGACCTACATACCAGACCCGGTGGGCTCTATCTCCTTTGCCAACCTGGAGTCCCGGATGCGGGAGGGCAGCCTGTCCCTGCTGGCCCTGGAGGAGCAGATCCAGGTATTGGAATCCATCGACTACGACGAGATGAAGGAGGATATCCGGAAGGGACTGAATGAGATCGCCAATCAGCAATGGCAGATGATCTCGATGGGCAGTTCCCTGGGTCCAATGGGTTCCCTTGTTACAGCAGCCCCTCTACAGTCCCTGCAAAGCGCTTACGATTCCACCCGGAAGACCTTCGACGACATCAAGGAGGGCAAGCTCCAAAAGGACAACGGCGACATCATCCGCCAGCTGGAGAACGCCCAGAACCAGGTGGTCATGGCGGGGGAGACGCTGTACATCGCTCTGCTGGACATGGAGCGCAGCGCCCAGGGGCTGGACCGGCAGCTCACCGCCCTGGACCGGACGCTGGAGGAGCTGGAGCTGCGGTATGAGCTGGGCCACATCTCCTCCCAGACCCTGAAGCAGACCCAGGCCGGGCGGACCTCCCTGGTCAGCGGCCAGCAGACCCTGGACAGCAATATCGATACCTATAAGATGCAGCTGGAGCTGCTTATCGGCGCGGAGCTCACCGGAAATATCCGCCTGGGGGCCCTGCCCCAGGTGACCGCCGCCCAGCTGGGAGAGATGGACCTGGAGGCCGACCTGTCCGCCGCCAAGGAGGCCAGTTACAGCCTCTATTCTGCCAAGCTCACCCTGAACGATGCTGAGGAGGAGTTCAAGGACAAGGGCAAGGAGTACAACCACAACGAGAAGAATTATGAGTATGTCATGGCCAAACACCAGTGGCAGGCCGCCCAGCACAACTACGCCGCTGCGGTGCAGAACTATGAGATGAGCTTCCGCACTCTATACCTCCAGGTGAAGGATTGCAAGCAGGTGCTGGACGCCGCCAAAACCGCCCTGGCGGTGGAGCGGGACAACTACGCCGTGGCCCAGCTGAAGCAGAGCCAGGGCAAGCTGTCTCAAAATGCCCTGCTGGACGCGGAGGACAAGGTGAAGCAGGCCCAGGAGACGGTGGACGGCGCGTCCATTGACCTGTTTACCGCCTATCACAACTACCGCTGGGCCGTGGACTACGGCATTTTGAATTAAGGGAGGCCCTTTATGAAGCAAAAGAAACTGTTTGCCGTCCTTCTGGCCGGCGCTGTAACGATAAGCCTTACCTCCTGCCAGAGCGGCGCCCCCGGGGAGTCCAGCTCCCAGGGGGACGACAGCCCCGCCGGCGTGGCCGTCCAGGTCCAGGAGGTGAAGCTGGACACCATTTCCACCGAGAACAAGGTGTCCGGCCGGGTGGTCACAGACGGGCAGGAGTCCGTCTTTGTGGCCGCCAACGCCCAGTGTACCGCCGTCCATGTGGATGTGGGAGATGTGGTGATCGCCGGCCAGAGGCTGTGTACCTTGGATATGGCCAGCACCCTTTCCTCTTACAGCGCGGCCAGCATCAGCTACAACTCCGCCGTCCAGAGCTATCAGGACCAGCAGGCCATTTTTGACAAGCAGATCGCCCTGGCGGAGAAGAACGTCAGCGATTTGAAGGCCCTGTTCGAGATCGGGGCCGCCTCCCAGCTGGAGATCGACCAGGCGGAGCTGTCTCTGGACACCGCCCGGGCCCAGAAGACCGCCACCCTGTCCCAGCTGGAGGCGGGGATGCAGAGCTACAAGTCCAACGTGGAGCAGCTGTCTGCTGTGCTGGAGAATGTGGACAGCCAGGGCAACGTGGTGGCCCCTGTCTCGGGCACCATCCTCTCGCTGAACGCGGCGGAGAGCAGCTATGTCACCCCCTCCATGCCCGTGGCCGTCATCGATGGGGCCGACCGGCTGGAGATCTCTGTTTCGGTCTCCGAGGCTCTGGTACCCAAGCTGTCTCAAGGGGACGAAGTGGACGTGTCCGTCAGCGCCCTGAATGCCCAGCTGGTGGGCACCATCAAGAAGCTGGAGCGCAGCGCCAATATGCAGACCAAGCTGTATAACGTCATCATTTCCATTAACGAGGATGTGGAGGGCCTGCTGTCCGGCATGTTTGCCGACGTGTCCTTCCGCACCGACACCTCCTCCAACGCCATCGTCATCCCCACCGAGGCCATCCTCACCAGCAACGGGGTGCAGTATGTCTTTGTGGCGAAGGACGGCACGGCCCGCTATGTGGAGATCGGCACCGGTCTGACGGGAAGCGGCGTCACCGAGGTCACCTCCGGCCTGGCGGCCGGCGACCTGCTGGTGACGGTGGGCCAGGCCTATCTCTCCGACGGCGACGCTGTGCGGATTGTATCCGGGGAGGGCTGAGGCCGGTGAACAATATCGCCAAATTCTGTATCAAGCACAAGGTTACCACCCTGATGGCGGTCATTATGATCTCCATCTTCGGCGTGGTCTTCACCACCCGGCTGCAGCTGGCCCTCCTCCCGGATATGGAGGCCCCCGCCGCCATAGTCATGTGCTATTTCAACGGGGCCACCCCCTCCGACATGGAGGAACTGGTCACCCGCCCCCTGGAATCGGCTATCATGTCAGTGTCCGGGGTGGACGGAGTGCAGTCCACCTCCTCCGACGGGGTGAGCCAGGTGCAGATCACCTATGTGGAGGGTACCAACCTGGACATCGCCGCCACCAAGCTGCGGGAGCAGTTTGACCGGCTGTCCCTCCCCGACGGGGCTATGGACCCCATCATCATCAATATCAACATCGGCGACCTGATGCCCTCTGCCATGATCGCCCTCCAGGGGGACGACCTGGCCGATCTCCAGGCCCTGGCCGAGGACACGGTGGCTCCCGCCCTGGAGCGCATCAAGGGGGTGGCCCAGGTCACCGTCTCGGGCGGCGTTACCCAGCAGATCGCCGTGGAGGTGGACCCCACCCGGGCCTCCGGCTTTGGCCTGTCCAACTCCTACATCGCTCAGATCCTTACGGCGGAGAACCTGCTCTTCCCCGGGGGCGACATGCACAACGGTTCTCAGACCCTCACCGTCACCACCGACGCCAAGCTCCAGACAGTGGAGGACGTGGCCAATGTCATTATCCCCCTCCAGACCGGGGGGACCGTCCGCCTGTCCGAGGTGGCCAACGTGACCCTGGAGACCGAGGACCCGGAGGCCATCGCCAAAACAGACGGCTCGGCCTGTGTGGTGCTCCAGGTGTCCAAACAGTCGGGGGCCAATGAGGTATCTACCGCCGACGCGGTGGTGGCCGAGATGGCCAAGCTCCAGGCCAAGAACAGCACAATAGAGTATACCGTGCTGTACACCGCCTCCGACTACATCAATATGGCGGTAAACGCCGCGGTGAGCAATATCGAGATGGGCGTGGTGCTGGCCGCTCTGGTTGTCTTCCTCTTCCTGCGCCGGTTGGGAGCCACCGCCACCATCGCCGTGTCTATGCCCGTGTGTATCCTCACGGTGTTTGTGCTGATGAACGTGTTCCATCTCACCCTGAACATGATGTCCCTGGGAGGCATCGCCATGGGCGTGGGTATGATCGTGGACAACTCCATCGTAGTGTTGGAGAACATCTACCGTTACTCCGCCGAGGGCCGCAGCCGTATGGAGTCCTGCGTGGAGGGCACCAAGGAGGTCTTTACCTCCCTCACCGCCTCCACCCTCACCACCGTGGCCGTATTCCTGCCTCTGGGCCTCACCGGCGGTATGGCCGGGATGCTCTTTGACGATTTCTGTCTGACCATTTCCTTCCTCATCCTGGGGTCCCTGGTCATCGCAATCACCCTGGTGCCCCTGCTGTGCTACTTCCTGCTGGACGAGAAGAAGGTCCATCAGCACGCGCTGAAAAAGGCGGAAAAGAAGGCCAAAAGGCACGCCGCCGGCCAGCTTGGCCTGGGCGCCCGTCTGAATCAGGTCTACACCGCCCTGCTGGGCTACTTCGTCCGCCACCTGTGGGTGGGAATGCTGGCCTCGGTGGCTCTGGTGGCCGTCTTTATCGCCGCCTGTATGTCCACCAAAATGGTGCTCATGCCCTCTATGGATCAAGGCATGGTCCAGATCTCCGTCAGCACCCCCATCGGCTCGGAGGCGAAGGACACCGCCGCTATCGCCGACCGGATCGTGGATATCGCCATGGAAAATGTCCCTGAGCTGGAGTCCATCTACCACATCACACAGCCTGAGAGCTCCAGCGTCAACCTGGTGCTCACCGACAAGGAGAAGCGGGACCGGGGCGTTGACGAGGTGGCCCAGGACATGCGGGAGCGGCTCCAGGACATCGCCGGCTGTGAGATCACCATCACCTCCTCCGACATGACCGCTCTGCTGGGCAGCGGCGCGGAGATCAGCGTGGACATCACCGGAAACGACTACGAGACCCTGACCATGATCGCCCGGGACCTGGCCGATCAGATCGGCCGGCTGCCCGACGCGGTAGACGTGACCACCTCCATCGCCAAAGAGGTCAAGCAGGTCAAGGTCACCATGAACCGGGAGGCCGCCTCCCAGTATGGTCTGACTGCCGCCACGGTGGGCGCCGCCGTCCGGTCCGAGCTGTCCGGCTCCACTGCTACCACCGTCACCATCAACAACAAGGAGCTGGATGTGGTGGTCCGGGGCGACGGCAAGTCAGCCGCCAGCCTGGACGCCCTCAAGTCCATGCCCATCCCCTCCGCCTTCGGCGGGACGGTGCCCCTGTCCTCTGTGGCCCATGTGGATATCGAGCTGGCCCCCCAGAGCATCACCCGGGTCAACCAGTCCCGGCAGCTCTCGGTTACCGGCAGCACCCTCAGCGGCGACACCACGGCGATCACTGCGCAGGTCCGGGAGATTCTGGACGGCTACACCCTTCCCGACGGCTACACCGCCGCCATCTCCGGTGCCTATGAGGACATGATGGACAGCTTTGGTGACCTGCTGCTGGCCCTTGTTGTGGCACTGGGTCTGGTGTACTTCGTGCTGGCCTCGCAGTTCGAGTCCTTCCTCATGCCCGTCATCGTGATGATGATTCTGCCCGTGGCCTTCACTGGAGCACTGTTCGCTCTGCCACTCACCGGCCGGGACCTGTCCATGATCTCCCTGGTGGCCCTGATTATGCTGGCCGGCACGGTGGTCAACTCCTCCATTATTCTGGTAGACTACATCCGCCAGCGCCGGGAACAGGGGGAAAGCCGGGTGGACGCCATCCTCCACGCCTGTCCCCTGCGCGTCCGCCCCGTGCTGATGACCACCCTCACCACCATCCTGGCCCTGGTGCCCATGGCCCTGGGCCTGTCCGAGGGGGCGGCGGAGATGATGAGCGACATGAGCATCACCATGATCTCCGGCATGGTGGTGTCCACCATTATCACCCTGCTGTTCACTCCGGTTTACTACTCCGTTATCGACAATCTGAGCCAAATTTTCTCTCGCAGGAAGAAAGCGGAGCCTCCCTCCTCCCCTCCCGGGGAGGAGGCCCCGGTCCCCACTGCGGCGGAATAAGCGAAAACGGCCCCGCCGGTTGGCGGGGCCTTCTGCTTTCCTTATAATGTTTCCAATTCCTTTATCCACAGGGTGTTCACCGCGTCCGAGGGCATCCGCCAATCCCCCCGGGGGGAGAGGGCCAGGGAGCCCACCTTGGGGCCGTCGGGCAGGCAGGAGCGCTTGAACTGCTGGGCAAAGAAGCGGCGGTAGAAGTTTTTCAGCCATTTCAGGACGGTCTCCCGACCGTAGTCTTCCCCCAGGGCGGCCATTGCCAGACGGAACACTTTCCGGGGCCCGAAGCCCCAGCGAAGGGCGTAGTACAGGAAGAAGTCGTGGAGCTCGTAGGGTCCCACCAGGTCCTCGGTCCGCTGGGCGATCTCCCCCTCCTTGGGGGGGAGCAGCTCCGGGGAGACGGGGGTGTCCAGAATGTCCCGGAGGACGGCGGACAACTGCGGGTCAGAGGCCTGGGCCTGGCCGGCGGCGTAGGCGGTGAGGTGGCGCACCAAGGTCTTGGGGATGGAGCCGTTGACCCCGTACATGGACATGTGGTCGCCGTTGTAGGTGGCCCAGCCCAGAGCCAGCTCGGACAGGTCCCCGGTACCGATGACCAGCCCGCCCCGCTGGTTGGCCAGATCCATCAGCACCTGGGTGCGTTCCCGGGCCTGACCGTTCTCGAAGGTGACAGACAGGTCGTCCATGGACTGGCCGATGTCCCGGAAGTGGACCCGCACCGCCTCGCCGATGTCCACGGTGCGGAAATCGGCGCCGATGCGCTCAGCCAGCAGCTGGGCGTTGGACTTGGTGCGGCTGGTGGTGCCGAAGCAGGGCATGGTCACCGCCACAATGTCCGACCGGGGCCGGCCCAGCAGGTCGAAGGCCCGGGCGGTGATGAGCAGGGCCAGGGTGGAATCCAGTCCCCCGGACAGCCCCACCACCGCACAGGCGGCTTTGGTGTGCTCCAGCCGCTTTTTCAGCCCCAGGGCGGCAATGGTGAAAATCTCCTCGCACCGCGTCTGCCGGTCTCCGCTGTCCTCCGGGACGAAGGGGTTCTTCCCCACGGGCCGGGTGAGGGTGGTGTCCTCCGCGTCCAGAAAGAATGGAGTGTATATTACGCCGGTGAGCTGGCAGGGGGCGGGGTAGGTATTCATCCGGCGGCGCTCAAAGGCCAGCCTGCCCACATCGATCTCGCTGATGGTCAGGCCGGTCTGGAACCGCTTTTCCGCCAGGGCGGTCCCGTTTTCCGCGATGATATTGTGGCCGGCAAAGACCAGATCGGTGGTGGACTCCCCCTCGCCGGCGTTGGCGTAGACGTAGCCGCACACCAGCCGGGCGGACTGTCCCGCCACCAGGGACCGGCGGTAGGCCGCCTTGCCCGCCGCCTCGTTGGAGGCGGACAGGTTCAAAATGACGGTGGCCCCCAGGGCGGCCAACCGGGCGGAGGGGGGCTCGGCGGACCACAGATCCTCACAGATCTCCACCCCCACCGCCAGGGCGGGCACGGCTTCGCAGCTGAAGATCATACTGTGGCAAAGCTCCCGATATTGCTCGCACAGTGTAACTGACGTATCCAGCCCTTTGCCGGAAGCGAACCACCGCCCCTCGTAAAATTCCCCATAGCTGGGGATGTAGGTCTTGGGAACCAGTCCCAGGATCTTGCCTTCCTGTATTACAGCAGCACAGTTATACAGTTTGTTGTTATACCGCACCGGCAGGCCCAGGGCGGTGAGCATGTCCAGGTCCTTGGTTTCCTCCAGAATGCGGCTCAGTGCGTCCTCTGCCCCCTGGAGGAGGGTGTCCTGCAAGAACAGGTCCCCGCAGGTATAGCCCGTGACGCACAGCTCGGGCAGGGCCAGCACCTTCACCCCCTGGGCCGCCGCCGCCCTCATCAGGGCGATGATCTGCCCTGCGTTGTATTCACAGTCCGCCATCTTGATTTTCGGCGTTCCCGCCGCCACTTTGATAAAGCCGTCCCGCATAAGAGGACCTCCTTTGGCCTTTCATAATTCTCCCTAATCATATCCCAATCCCGCCCCAAATGCAAGCAAAAGAATGAGGAGCGGACCCATGTCCGCTCCTGCTCACAATCTTACAATGTTTTCCAGCTGTTCCCCGGACAGATACCGGCGGAGGTTCTCCTGGGCCATTTCCACGCACCTCCGGCGGGTGATTTCCAGCCGCATCCCCCCCGCCACATGGGGAGTGAGGAGCAGGTTGGGCACGTCCCACAGGGGGCTGTCCGGGGGCAGGGGCTCCGGGACGGTGACGTCCAGCGAGGCCCCCCACAGCCTGCCGCCCTTCATGGCCCGGGCCAGGGCCTCCTGGTCCAGAACGGAGCCCCGTCCGGCGCTGATCAGGATGGCGTCGTCCTTCATCCGGGCAATGCGTCCGGCGTCCATCAGCCCCGCCGTATGGGGGGAGTGGGGCAGGACCAGGGCCACCACGTCAGCCAGGGGGAGAAGCCGGTCCAGCTCGTCCATGGGATACACCTGGTCAAAGCCCTCCACGGGGCCGCTGACCGTCCGCTTCAGGCCGATGGTTCTGGCCCCAAGACCCTGACACAGCCTGGCGAAATCGCTCCCCACGTGGCCCGCCCCTGCTACCAGGACGGTACCGCCCAAAATGGTCTTCATGGGGCCCTCGTCCTTCCAGACATGGTCCCGCTGGCTGTCCATATAGGCGGGCAGGCGGCGGCAGACGGCCAGCAGGCAAGTGAGCATATGCTCGGCCACGCTGCGGCTGTTGGAGCCGCTGGAGGAGGTGAACAGCACCCCCTCGGGCAGCATCCCGTCATATTCCTCGGTGCCCGCCCACATGGTCTGGAACCACTTGAGACGGACCGCCTCCCGCATCCGCTCCGGCCTGGGCCAGCCGAACATGATGGTGGCCCGCGCCAGCTGCTCCGCCGTGACGGTGCTGCTTTTGGCGCAGATATGGACGGCTCCGGGGGCGATGGCCTCAAATTCCTCCCGCTCCCCCTCCTTCAGGGGGAGGAGGTTTACAATATATTCGGACATGGAAATGCTCCTTTCAGGTTTTGGGCGGGCCTGTTCACAGCGGCGCGCCGGGTCGTCGCGCCCTACGAAAGGGCCGGATATGCGTTGTAGGGTGTGACCACTGGGCACGCTGCTTCCCTACATTATATCGGACACCGCCCTCTGTGACAACCCCCATTCTTCGCCTTTACTCTCTCTGAAAGCTGTGGTAAAATAGGGAAAATGTTCAGACGAAAGGAGGCTGCCCCCATGGAGATCGCCCGCGGCACCCCTCTGACCGACTTCCCCGGCGTGGGGGAGGCCCGGGCCAGGAAGCTGGAAAAGCTGAGCCTGACCACCGCCGGGGACCTGCTCACCTGGTACCCCCGGGACTATGAGGACCGGCGGAAGGTCCACACCATCCGGGACGCCCCCCTGGAGGGCCGGGTTTGCGTCGAGGCCATGGCGGCGGAGCACCCCCGGCTGTCCCGCATCCGCAAGGGGCTGGAGCTGGTACAGGTGAAGGTGGTGGACAACACGGGGGCCCTCCACCTCACCTTCTTCAACCAGAGCTATATCGAGCGGGCCATACGGGCGGGGGAGGAATACATCTTCTATGGCACGGTGGAGGTCCAGGGCCGGCGGCGGACCATGGTCAACCCCATCTTCGAGCGGGCGGGGACGCAGTCCGTCACCGGCTGTATCATG
This sequence comes from Oscillospiraceae bacterium 44-34, assembly GCA_041223805.1. GTDB lineage: Bacteria > Bacillota > Clostridia > Oscillospirales > Oscillospiraceae > Lawsonibacter. The sequence continues at coordinate 42,322 of JBCLQX010000022.1, forward strand.
CCCGTCTACCGGCTGACGGCGGGCATCTCCAACCACCTGCTGGCCTCCCTGGTCCGGCAGGCCCTGCCCTGCGCCGAGGGGATTTCCGAGACCCTGCCTCAGCGTATCCGGCAGGCCCGCAGTCTGGCGGCGGCGGAGTTTGCCGTGAAAAATATCCACTTTCCGGAGGACGAGAAGGCCCTGGAGCTGGCCCGCCGGCGGCTGGCCTTTGAGGAGCTCTTCTATCTGGCGGTGGGTCTCAGCTTCCTCAAGGACCGCCGGGACCAGGGGGGCGGGGGGCTGGCCGTCCCCCCGCGGCCCAAGGAGGAATTTCTCGCCCTGCTCCCCTTCGCCCCCACCGGGGCTCAGAGCCGGGTGATGGACGAGGTGGCGGGGGATATGGCCTCGGGCCGGCCCATGAACCGGCTGGTCCAGGGGGACGTGGGCTCAGGCAAGACGGTGGTGGCGGCCTATGCCGGGTGGCTGTGCGCCGGGAGCGGCTGTCAGGGGGCCCTGATGGCCCCCACCGAGGTGCTGGCGGAACAGCACTTCAAGTCTCTGTCCGCCCTCCTGGCCCCCGCCGGGGTGCGGGTGGGGCTGCTCACCGGCTCCATGACCGCCGCCGGGAAGAAAAAGACTCGGACTGCCCTGGCCCGGGGGGAGATTGGCTTTGTGGTGGGTACCCACGCCCTCATCTCCGATGGGGTGGAGTTTGCCAACCTGGCCCTCATCGTGGCTGACGAGCAGCACCGCTTCGGGGTGGCCCAGCGGGCGGCCCTGGCCGCCAAGGGCGGGGAGGACGCTCCGCCCCACGTCCTGGTCATGTCGGCCACCCCCATCCCCCGGACCTTGGCCCTCATTATCTACGGGGACCTGGACGTGTCGGTCATCGACCAGCTCCCCCCGGGCCGGACCCCCATCTCCACCTACGTGGTCCGGGAGGACAAGCGGCAGCGGATGTACGGCTTTGTCCGGAAGCAGGTAGCCGAGGGGCGGCAGGCGTATATCATCTGCCCCGCCGTGGAGGAGAATCCCGACGCCGCCCTCCCCGGGGAGGAGAGCCCCGCCCTGAATTTGAAGGCCGTCAAGACCTACGCGGACAAGCTGCAAAAGGAGGTCTTTCCCGACCTGCGGGTGGACATTCTCCACGGGAAGATGAAGCCCCGGGAGAAGGAGGCGGCGATGTCTGCCTTCGCCCGGGGGGAGACCCAGGTACTGGTGGCCACCACTGTGGTGGAGGTGGGGGTGGATGTGCCCAACGCCTCCCTCATCATCATCGAGAACGCCGACCGCTTCGGCCTCAGCCAGCTCCACCAGCTCCGGGGCCGGGTGGGCCGGGGACAGCACCCCTCCCACTGCGTCCTCATCACCGCCACCCGCAGCCTGGAGGCCATGGAGCGGCTCCACACCCTGGCCTCCACCACCGACGGCTTCAAGATATCCGAGGAGGACCTGAAGGCCCGGGGACCCGGCGACTTCTTCGGCAACCGGCAGCACGGCCTGCCCCAGATGAAGCTGGCCGACCTCACCGGGGATATGCGCCTGCTCAGCGAGGCCCAGGAGGCCGCCCGGGAACTGCTGGAGGCCGACCCCTGCCTTGCCGCCCCGGAAAACCGCCCCGTCTGGGAGCGGGTGTGCCGGCTCTTCGCCGATACGCCGGATATTTTCAACTGACAGGGGAGGGACAGAATGTTCGATTTGGGAGAATTTATCCGCCAGCCGGCGGAGCAGTCAAGCAAGGCGGACATCTCGCTGAGCGGCTGGCTGGAGGCCTTTGTCGGGAACTATTTTGTATACGGCGAGGGCGGTGGCAGCAGAGAGTTCCACTGGCTCACTGTCTATTACGACCCTGACATAGACCCGATTTATGAGGCGGTAGAGACGATTGGGGCCAACCTCGTGGCGTATGTCTCCTCCGACTACAGATGGGGCTTTGTTCTGAGCAAACATCTGGAAAAATTTCGGAAAGACACTGCCGCCTACGGGATGCGCTGCTTGCCGGTTCCCGATTTTCAACAGGAGACGCTGTGCTGCGCCCGAATCGACCTGCTGCCCCAGGCGTTCTCCGGCATCGTCTGGGTCGACGACGATTTCATGGACGATGAAACGATCCCCTTCGACTTCGACAGCTTTGCCCTGATCGACGACGGGGTGGATTATCTGAATCCGAAGCATTTTTCCGTTAAACAGCTGATCCGGGTCATGAACAGCTGGTATTGACCGATTGAACATAAAAACACAGAGAGGGGAACAGAACATGACACACCTGGAAAAAGCAAAAGAGCTGAGGGTCCGCACCGATATACACTTCAACTGTTGTCAGGCGGTCCTGGTCACCTTCGCCAAGGAGATGGGCCTCACCGAGGAGCAGGCCTACGACCTGGGGGCCAGCTTCGGCTCCGGGATGCGCTGCGGCTCGGTCTGCGGCACCCTCACCGGGGCGCTGATGGTGCTGGGGATGACCCACTATCCCCCGGAGGAAATCGACAGCTTCCGGCGCAAGTTTTTGGAGGACCATGGGGAGATCAACTGCGCCGCCCTGCTGAAGAAATCCCACGAGGCGGGCATTCCCCGGAAGGAGCACTGCGACGGCCTGGTCTTCGACGTGGTGCGGATGCTGGAGTGAAAACCACCAAGGGGCGCCTGACAGGCGCCCCTTGGTGGTGATCTGGAAGGATGGATGAAAAAGGAATGATGGAGTAAAGGCCGCGAACCCTGAAAACCACTGGCAAGAGCGGCAGCCGGTGATTTGTTTAATTCTTAACCTTTGCTCTGTCACAGACTTTACCACGATAATTGGGGAAACGCCATCCTCAAATCCGTTATAGAAGATATTTGTTTTTTGCTATGGCCTGGGATTCCGCCCCCCCCCCCGAAAAGGCCGTATGACAGACCGACCTGAGCGTAAAGGAGGCCAACTCTTTGGATGAACTGCGGCAGCTGCCCATCCCCCTGCTGACCTGGTACCGGGAGAACGCCCGGACCCTCCCCTGGCGGAGCGATCCCACCCCTTATCATGTGTGGGTGTCTGAAATTATGCTCCAACAGACCCGTGTGGCGGCGGTTTTAGACTACTACCGCCGCTTTCTGGAGGCCGCCCCCGATCAGGCCGCCCTGGCCGCCCTTCCCCCGGACCAGCTGATGAAGCTGTGGCAGGGCCTGGGCTACTACAGCCGGGCCCGGAACCTGCAAAAGGCGGCGGTTCAGGTCGTGGAGCGCCACGGCGGGGTATTTCCAAATACTTATGAGGAAATCCGAGCGCTGGCCGGGGTGGGGGACTATACCGCCGGGGCCATCGCCTCCATCGCTTTCGGCCTGCCCGTCCCCGCGGTGGACGGCAACGTCCTCCGGGTGACGGCCCGGATCACCGGGGACAGCGGCGATATTTCCACCCCGGCCATGAAGAAAAAGGTCACGCAGGCGCTGGAGGAGATTATCCCCCTGGACGCGCCCGGCGACTTCAACCAGGCCCTGATGGAGCTGGGCGCTACCGTCTGCCTGCCCAACGGCGCGCCTCTGTGCGAAACGTGCCCGGCGGCTCACCTGTGCTGTGCCTTTCAGGAGGGCCGCACCGGCGAGCTGCCGGTCAAGGGGGCCAAAAAGGCCCGGCGGGTGGAGGCGCGGACGGTCTTTCTTCTGTTTCACGGGGACAGCGCGGCCCTGCGCCGCCGCCCGGACCGGGGTCTGCTGGCGGGGCTGTGGGAGTACCCCAACGAGCTGGCCGACGGGACTGTATGGCTGGAGCGGTGGGGATTGTCCGCCCCCCGGCTGGAGCGGGCGGGGAGCGGAAAGCATGTGTTCAGCCACATCGAGTGGCACATGACCGCTCTGGCCGGGGAGCTGGACAGCCCGGAGCTGCCGGAGGGCTGGGTGTGGGCCGACCGGGCGGCGCTCCGGGACGTCTACGCCGTCCCAAACGCCTTCCGGAGCTTTGAGCAGGCCGTGCTGGACCGGCTGGGACATTTTTAAGAGGAGGCGTGTCATGGTCTGCACTCTGTGCCCCCGAAGCTGCGGGGCGGAACGCACGGACACCGCAGGGGAGGGATACTGCCGGATGCCTGCCCTCCCCGTACTGGCCCGGGCCGCCCTCCACCTCTGGGAGGAGCCCCCCATCTCCGGCACGCAGGGATCGGGGACCCTCTTCTTCTCCGGATGTTCTCTGGGCTGTGTGTTCTGCCAAAACGAGAAAATCAGCCATCAGGATTTTGGCCGGGCCGTCACTCTGGACCGCCTGCGGGAAATCTGCGAGGCGCTCATCGCCCAGGGGGCCCATAACCTGAATTTTGTCAACCCCACCCACTACGCCCACGTTCTCGCCGCCCTGCTGGAGGACTGGCGTCCCCCTGTCCCGGTGGTGTGGAACTCCGGGGGGTACGACAAGGCGGAGACCCTCCGGATGCTGGAGGGGAAGGTCAATATTTATCTCCCCGACTTGAAGTATCTGGACCGTGAGACCGCCCGGCGGTACTCCGGCGCCTCCAACTACCCCGAGACCGCCCAGGCGGCCATACGGGAGATGGTCCGCCAGACCGGGCCCTGCCGGTTTGACGATAACGGATTGTTATTGAAGGGCACGATTATACGCCACCTCATCCTCCCCGGCCAGGTCAGCCAGGCCAAGGCGGTGATGGACTGGGTCGTCCGGGAGTTCGGGCCGGGGATGGTGCTCTTTTCCCTGATGAGCCAGTACACCCCCTGGGGGGACCTGTCCGCCGTTCCGGAACTGAACCGCCGCCTGCGCCCCGGCGAGATCCGGGCCGCCCGGGAATATATGGAGAACCTGGGCCTGCCCGGCTTCACCCAGGAGCGGACAAGCGCCAGGGAGGAGTACACCCCGCCCTTTGATTTAACGGGAATTTAGGCGAAAAACCCGATGGCAACCAATAGTTGCCGGATAGTTGGTAGATTTTTGGTGCAAATCCGGTATACTGGCCACAGAGGTGATGACAATGACATTAGGTGAAAAAATCAAGGAACAGCGGACCACCCACGGGCTGTCCCAGGAGACGCTGGCGGAGCAGATGGGGGTCAGCCGCCAGGCGGTGACCAAGTGGGAGGCGGACCAGTCGACCCCCAGCTCCGAAAAGCTGATCGCCCTTGCCAAGCTCTTTCAAATCTCGCTGGACGAACTGATTGGCAATGAATCGGTCCCGGCCAATCCAGCCAAAAAGCCCAACCCCATTCTGCGGACCAATCTGACACGGATCGCGATCACCCTCCATGCCGCTTTCGGCTATGCCGCCGCACAGCACTACTATAGTTTTATGACACACGGGTCCGACCCCGCTCCATTCGTTTTTTCGCTTATTCTTTTGTTTTTGGGTTCAACTTGGATGGCCTCAAACCATCGGTTTGAGCAGAATCTTCAACAGAGAAAGAAAAATACACAGATTGAACTGTTATACTGTCTTATTCAATTGGGAATCGCATTTCTCATCATACGCTTTGGCATTGGTCTTGTCGGCGGGCTGCTGATGCTGGTGACAGCGCTCGTCTATATCCTGGTTGTCAACCCCAAGTATATGAACCGGAAGCTGACAAAATAAAGCGAGAGCCTGACAGCACGCCGTCAGGCTCTTACTTATGATAGCCAGACCTTTTTTGAATTTTAAAGGACCGATAAATCTGCTCCAGCAGCATGACCCGGGCCAGGTGGTGGGGGAAGGTCATGGGAGACATGGACAGCTGGACGTTGGCCTCCGCCTTGACGGAGGGGTGCAGGCCGTAGCTGCCCCCGATGAGAAAGACCATGTGCTTCTCCCGGCTGACCCCGGGGACGGGGAACATCTGGGGGAGCTCCTCGCTGGAGCGCAGCCGCCCCTCAATACACAGCGCGCACACCCGGGAGCCGGGAGGGATCTTGGCCCGGATGGTGTCCCCCTCTTTGTTCAAGGCGTTGGTGATCTCCCCCAGGGTGGGGTCCTTGGACAGCTTGGCCTCGGGAATCTCCACCAGCGTCAGCCTGCAATAGGGGGACAGCCGCTTGATATACTCGGCGCAGGCGTCCTTGTAGAATTTCTCCTTCAGCTTGCCTACGCAGATGAGATAGACGCTCAGCACACCGCCGCCTCCCTTCCTAGGGTGAAGGTCGGTCCCAGTCCGTCGGCGGGGGCGACGGACAGGGAGACGTCCCGCTCCGGGTCGCAGTCCATGGCCAGTAACCGCAGGGCCACCGCCTCATAGGCCCGGGCGGGGGTGTTGTTGGTCTGGGACAGGTGGGCCAGAATGACGGTTTTCGTTCCGGATTCCACCGCGAAGGCGGCCAGCTCGGCCCCCGCCTCGTTGGACAGGTGGCCGTAGTCCCCTAAAATTCGCTGCTTTAAGTAGTAGGAGTAGGGGCCCGATTTGACCCAGTCCACGTCGTGGTTGGTCTCGCACACCAGCAGGCCGCAGCCCTCCACCGCCCGGCGGACCTCATCGGTGACATAGCCCAGGTCGGTACACAGCACCATACGCCCCCCCTCCCCGGCGACGGACCAGCCCACACTGCCCGCCGCATCGTGGGGGGTGGGGAAGGACTCCACCCACAGCGAGCCGATCTGTACCCCCGTTCCCGCCTCCTGGGGCCGGAACAGTGCCTTTACCTCGTCGCACCGGTTCCGCTTATACCACTCCCAAAGGGTGGGACGGGTGGCGTAGATGGGGGCCCCCGCCTTTTTGGACAGCACCCGCAGGCCAGACACGTGGTCACTGTGCTCGTGGGTGAGCAGGATGGCAGTCAACTGATAGGGCTTGACCCCCAGGGCCGCCAGCCCGGCGGTGATGCGCTTGGCGGAGACGCCGGCGTCCAGCAGGATGTGGGTGTCTCCACAGGAAACCAGAGCGGCGTTGCCCAGCGAACCGCTTGCAAGGGTGGTAAAGGTGAACAAAATATCGCTCCTCATGAAAACGGGCCAGGGTCCGACATCCTTGCCAGACCCTGGGAAATTTTATGCAGGGCGCAACGACCTCGGCGCGCCGCCTTATTGCTTGTGAAAAATCTAAACATCGGGCCATCAGGGTGTTGGCCCCTACATGCATTATCATCCCACCTGCGTCTGATTATCCTCGTCCGGAGTGCTGATGATCTGGATATCGGCCCCCACAGCGGCCAGCTTTTCCACGATGGTCTCGTAGCCACGCTCGATATGGTGGATACCGTCAATCTCGGTGACGCCCTGGGCGGCCAGGCCGGCGATAATCATAGCGGCTCCGGCCCGCAGGTCGCAGGCGTGGACGGGAGCTCCGGTGAGGTGGTCCACCCCCTCGATGACGGCCACCTTGCCGTCCACCTGGATGTGGGCCCCCATGCGGCGGAACTCGTCCACATAGCGGTAACGGTTGTCCCACACCCCCTCAGTGAGGACGCTTGTCCCTTGGGCCACACACAGGGCGGCGGCAATCTGGGGCTGCATGTCGGTGGGGAAGCCGGGATAGGGCATGGTCTTCACATTCACCCGGCCCATGGGGCCCTCCCGGCGCAGGAGGAGGGCGTCGTCCTGTTCCTCCACCTCCACCCCCATCTCAACCAGCTTGGCGGTGATACAGTCCAGGTGCTTGGGGATAACGTTTTTAATCAGCACCTCGCCTCCGGCGGCGGCCACGGCGGCCATATAGGTGCCCGCCTCGATTTGGTCGGGGATAATGGAGTATGAGCCGCCCTTCAGGCGGGCCACGCCCCGGACTTTAATCACATCAGTGCCGGCGCCCCGGATATCCGCCCCCATGGAGTTGAGGAAGTTGGCCAGGTCCACAATGTGGGGCTCCTTGGCGGCGTTTTCAATGATGGTGAGGCCGTCAGCCAGGGTGGCGGCCAACATGATGTTCATAGTGGCCCCCACGGAGACAATATCCAGATAGACCTGCCCGCCGGACAGCCGGGCCCCGTTGGGCACCCGGGCGTAGATCAGGCCGTTGCGCACGTCCACCTCGGCCCCCATGGCCACAAAACCCTTGATATGCTGGTCCACAGGCCGGCCGCCCAGGTCGCAGCCCCCGGGCAGGGGGACCTCCGCCCAGCCGAACCGGCTGAGCAGAGCGCCCACAAGGTAGTAGCTGGCGCGGATTCTCCGGGCCAGCTCGTAGGGAACCTGCCGGTTGCGGATATGAGAACAGTCTACCTCGATGGTAGTCCGGTTTACCACACGGATATCCGCGCCCAGCTCCTGTAAAATTTGAAGAATCAGCGTCACGTCGCTGATCTGCGGGACATTTTCAATGCGGCAGACCCCGTCTACCAGCAGCGCGGCGGGAATAATGGCGACAGCGGCGTTTTTGGCTCCGCTGATCTGGATGGTTCCGTGGAGGAAATTTCCCCCATGTATCAAATATTTTGTCAAACGACAGCACCCTCTTTTCCAAGTCTTGGAATCTATAGAAGATATGGCGAAGCGGCCATATGTAATATCAAAAGAAAACCCTGTTTCAGGCAGGGCATAACAAACCGGATATATTATAGCACTATTATACCCCGCTTGCAACAAAAATTGCGTGGACGGGGACGAATTGTTAAAAAAGACGGACAGCGGAGGAAATTTTGTCCATCCGCTGTCCGATGCTCAGAATTTAGCTGTCATTTCCTGTAAAAATTGCGGTTGTCGAGGGCGGATCATATCTGCCGTCTCTCCTGGTAGCGGGCCTGGACCTTGGGGAGGAGCTCGGCCAGCCGGACTCGCTCCTGCCGCTCCAGCAGGTCGCCGATGAGCTGGTTGGACACCAGAAAGCCCTTGGGCGTGAGCCTCCAGCGGCCCTCCGCCGTCCGCTCCGCCCAGCCCTGGGTCCGGAACTCCTCCAGCCGGGCCTCAACGGGGGAGAAATCCATAAAATAACGCCCCCGGTACTCCCACTCCTCAATGCCGTGAGCGGTGCGCAGGCCCAGCATCAGGTATTCGCTCCCCCGCTCCGCCTCCGGGATCAGGTCCTGACTGTCCAGCAGCTTTCCCCCCTCCAGCACGCCGCTGATATAGCCCTCCAGGTCCCGGACCCAGGAGTACCGCCGCCCGCCGAAGTCGGAGTGGGCCCCCGGCCCGAAGCCCAGATAGGGCCGCAGCTGCCAGTAGCGCAGGTTGTGCCGGGAAGCGAAGCCGGGCCTGGAAAAATTGGAAATTTCATATTGCTCATAACCCGCCCCGGCCAGCCGGTCCACCGTCCACAGGTACATGTCGGCCTGGAGGTCGTCGCCGGGCAGGGCCTCTCCGGCCTCCACCCGGCCGGCCAGGGGGGTGCCCTCCTCCACCTTCAGTCCGTAGCAGGACAGATGCTCCGGCCCCAGGGCCAGGACGTGCTCCACCGTCTCCCGCCAGCTGTCCATGGTCTGTCCGGGCAGGCCGTAGATCAGGTCCAGGGACAGATTGCCCAGCTTGGCCCGCCGGGCGGCGGCCACCGCCTCGTCCCCCTGCTCCACCGTGTGGGGGCGGCGGACAGCCCTCAGCTCAGCCGGGCAGGCCGACTGATAGCCGAAGGAGACCCGGTTGAACCCGGCCCTCCGCAGGGCCCGCAGGGACTTGAAATCGACGCTGTCCGGGTTGGCCTCGAAGGTGATTTCCGCCCCCCTCTCCAGCCGGTAGTACTTCCTAACGGCGGACAGCAGCTCCCGCAGCCGCTTCGCCCCGTAAAAGCTGGGGGTGCCGCCGCCGAAATATACCGTGTCCACCGAACAGCCCCTCACCATGGGGGCGGTCTCCTTCAGGTGGGCCAGCAGCGCCCTCTGACAGTCCTCCATCCGGTCCTCCCGGCCCGGCAGGGAGTAGAAGTCGCAGTAGTCGCACTTGCCGCGGCAGAAAGGGATGTGGATGTATATGCCCATCCGCTCCCCGGCGGTTTCTTTTGTCTGCATGGTGCTTCCTCCCGACCTTTCTTGATTCCCCTATTATAACAGAGATCCAGCCGCCCGCACAGAGGAAGTTTTGTCGAAAAAAGGGCGCAGTTTCCCCTCGGTTCCGTAAGGTGTACGCGAACATGCAACTTTTCGGGAAATCCCGCCAGGGTTGAGGGGACGGAAACCTCAACATAAAAAATGGAGGTAATATGATGAACCGTACACAAAACTACAATCTCTGCCAGTGGGAAGCTGCGGACAAGGTCCAGCGGACCGACTTCAACGCCGACAACGCCAAAATGGACACCGCTCTGGGAGGAATAGCGGACCGTGTGGCGGCGCTGGAGGCCAAACAGCCGGTGGAGCTGCGGCGGATTAAGCTTACCGGGGCCACCAAGCGGATCACCCTGAGCCTGTCGGGAATTGATGTGACGCAATACGACCATCTGCGGCTGGAATTCCGGGATATGGAGCTCTCCCTGGGCTATCTGGGGGCGCAGGTCAACGGTCTGACCAGCGGCTATGTCCGCATGAACACCAACGGCATGAGCCCATCTGCCAGTGAATACGCCTCCGTCGGGTTTCAGGGCAACGGCCGGGGGAGCTTGGAGATCCATCCGCTGAACGGCTGGGTTGCCCTCCGGGGGGAGGCGGTGAGCGCCTACCCAAACTCCACCAAAACGCCTCCGTACAACATCAGCGCGAGTCTGTCCTGGAGCATCCACAAGGATGTCTCCTACACCGGCCTGACCAAGCTGGAGCTGATCTCCACCACCGCCGACGCCACCCTTGCCGCAGGCGGCGAGGTCGTCCTGTACGGGATGCCTAAGTAAGCAAAGGGGAAGCCCCCGGGCAAAAGCCCGGGGGCGCGTCATAAGTTCAGAGATAGTTTAGGGAGCGGGTGTAGCTGCCACCGAAGCGGTTACATTGGTCTGACCCGAAACAGCGGTAAACTTCACAGTTTGACCAGTTGCATCAGCGGTGGTAAATTTAACAGCCTTCTCCTCGCCATTGTAAGTCACAGTGACGGTCTCACCATTGGTGTTATTGCCGTCAACGCTAGTGCATTTAACAGTGACAGTGAATTCTGTGGTCTCGACGGGGTCAACAGGGGTAAGCTCCACAGTGTACGCCCCGTTGGTACCAGTGGCAGCGTTAATGGTTGCGTTCTGGTTACTCAAAGTCACCTTGTTAGCCTTGGCAACGGAAGCGGTCACAGCGGTCTGACCAGCGGCACAAGTGAAGGAAACATCTACACCGGTGGTGTTGGCAGCGGTAAACAGGACCTTCTTGGAAATACTGTTGTAGGTCACGGTGACAATTTCGCCGTTAGTGTTAGCGCCATCAACGCTAGTGCACTTGACTTTCACGTTAAAAGAATCTCCGGCAGTCACAGGAGCGTTAGGAACTTCCACAGTATAGGCGCCACTGGTGCCAGTAACAGCAGCGATATTGCCGTTGGCGGTTGTGATGGTCACGCCAGTGGCGCCGCCGCCTTGACCCTCGGCGATGTTAGTGATGAACAGGCCCAGGACCTCGTCGTCGTCGTTGACATAGATGTCCACGGTGACGGTGTAGGTGGGATCATCACCGGTCTTCTTGTCGACCACGGTCTTCAGAGCGGACAGAGTGCTGACCTTACGGCCATAGGCGTTCTCGGCCGCGTCGGAGGCGTCGGTCAGGTCAACGATCTTGACATTGGAAGCGTCGCAGGGATCAGTAACATCCTCGACATCGATCATGCCGTTATTGACAGAATTGACAGTCTTGCCGTCATAGAAGCCGTCCGCCGCTTTCAGAGCCTTCAGCTTCATGCCGTCCTTGCTGGTCAGGGTGTACTCATAGAGGCCAACGGGGATACTGGTGGAGGTAGTGGCGGTATCATAGGAGCTTCCGCCCTCGTCATACACGGAGTAGACAGGGACCAGATCTTCCTTGTTGCCGCCGTCGCGGTAGCCCTTGAACAGGATGCCGTTCTCCTCAGAACCCTGAGAAGCCGTGTCAGAGATGTAGACGATATCCTTCTCAGCGGAGGTATAGCCGTCCAGGAAGACCACGTAGTCAGCGTTGGAGCCGTCCTTGGCGAACACGCCGCTCACGTCGGTGGTGGCGAAGTCCACGCCGCCCACATAGCGCTCCACCTTGTCAACCTTGGTGGTGTCCTCGTCGTCAGCAGTGACAAAGAGATAGACGGTCTTGCTGTTCAGGTAGGAGTTGGTGGAGCCGTCCAGCTTGGCGTACTTGGAATCGGCCTTCAGCTCGGCGGTGCAGTTCAGATCGGTGCTGGTGTAGTCGGCGGCTTCGTCGATGGTGTACTCGTCCTCGTCCTCGTCATAGGTCAGGTCGACCAGCTTGCCCTTCATGTAGGTGGTCTGAGCGGCAGTGACCGCAGTGCTGTTGATGCTCTCGGGATCGTTGCTCTTCGGGCCCACGGGCACGGTCTCCACGGTGCCGTCCATGCGGACCACGGTGGCGAACATGGAGTACTCAGCCTTGTTGCCGGAGATCACGGTGCCGCCGGTCACGCTGAACACATAGACCAGGTCGGTGGTGACATTGGCGTTCTCATCCTCCACAGCGGCCAGGTAGTTGCCGTTCTGGTCCAGGTACAGGGTGTAGGTAGCGTCGGAGCTGATGGCAACATTGGTGGTGTTAATGGTATCGATACCCTCGATCACGTCGTTGTCAGCGCCGGAGAACTGCGCGGCCTGGGGATACTTCTTGCCGCTGATGGTCAGGTCGTCGTCCTTGCCGATGCGGGTGACGGAGCCGGAGACGGTCTCGGGCTCGCCCAGGATGGCCTCGATGACATACTCGTCGTCGGCGTTGCGGCCAACGTTGACCAGGAGCACGTCGCCCTTCTGGTACAGGCTGGTCTCATAGAAGTAGGTGTCAGCGGCGCCGGAGCCGTAGAGGGTAATCTCCACGCCGTCCTTGTCGTCCTCGACAACGTCGTCGTCAGTGACAATGCCCAGATAGGTGTTGATGATGCAGATGGTGACCTTGGTGGTGTCATCCGCAGCGTCCTTGTTATAGAAGACCTCGACGGTCTGGCCGTCAGTGCCGTATTTCGTGTCGCCGTCCTTCTGGATATCATTAGCGGTACTGCTGCTGTAAGAGGCGGTGACGTCCGCGCCATCTTCATAGACCTTGATCTCATTGGTGGCCTCGATCTTCGTGGACAGGCCCAGGTTGGAGTAGATGGTGCCGGTCTTCACACCGCCGATATAGCTGCGGTTGGCCTTGTCGGCGACCTTGATGATCTCTTCGCCGTCGAATTTCCAGGCGGAGGCGCTGCGGCCAAAGTTGTCGGGCTCGCCGGCCGCAGTGAAGGTCAGCTTATCCTCGTAGAGCTTTTCGCAGAGCTGCTGATACTTTGCGTCGTTGGTGCCAGGGTCGGCTCCATTGTAGTTGACGCTGTCGTCCTCCACCTTGTTGTAGGTGATCTTGCCGGGGATGGTGACAACGCCCTCGACAATGATGTCGCCCTCTTTGTCGGTGTTGACCACGTCGGCCTTCAGGGCGTTCAGGGCGACCTGAGCCAC
>JBCLQX010000023.1:0-53974 GCA_041223805.1 Oscillospiraceae bacterium 44-34
TGCTCAGGCGGTTTGCATGATTGCCGCTTTTCGCACTTTGTTAAAAAGGCTTTAGCCTATTGGTACAGCTTCTAAAACCCGCGGGAATTGTTTGGTCTTTGTGGAAAACTTTCTGATATTTGCCGCTTTTGCTGTGATTATCTTATTTCCGCCGTTTGTGTCTTTTTTATTAACAGCCGTGAATAAATTGTAAACGGCAAAAAATCGCCGTCAGAAAATCGTGCGCCGCGTGCGGTGTTTTCGTGGTCTCTCTGATGTGATGTTTATAAAAAAGTTATGAACTCCCGGCATAATGGCCGGATGTGGAAACAAAACCGGGAAAACCTGTCACGTTTGTCACGCGTGACAGCGTGACATGACCGTGACGGCGGAAAAATGGGGGTGTACCTGCCCGAAAAAACGAAAAGCGGGAGCACCCGCTCCCGCTTCTGCTGCCTGGTATTAACGCGCCTCTGTCGCGATGTAACGGCGCAGGGCCTCGGTGACGAATTGATTGAGGGAAGTGCCTTTTGCCTCCGCGACCATGGCGGCCGCCCGGTGCAGCTCAACCGGCACCCGGACGTTGAACGTCCCCCGGTATTCCTTGTCCGGCTCCTTCCCGATCTCCTGGCACAGCTCCAAATAATCGTCGATGGACGCATGGAACATCGTTTCGAGCTCCCCTATGGACTGTCCATCAAATACCAGCGTGTCGGCGATCCCGAAAACCTGGCCGACAAAAGCGTTGTCCTCCGCGCTGTACTCGACCTTGGCGTGGTATCCCTTGTATTCCATCATTCCATTCATGGCTCTGTCTCCCTTCACTGGATTTCCCCGACACCCTGGGGGAACTTCCTGGCCGCTTTCAATACATAAGGCTTGATTATGTTCCCCGGATGGGGCCGGTGGTATGTGAAAACTTTCCGCGTCGCCTGGTGGACGTACTGGATGGCTGACCCGCTGGTTTTCCCGCGGTTATTCCTGACGCAGCCGCATTGATTCATGAGCGCGTCCATTTCCCGTTGTTCAAAATCCTTTGGCATACTCAAAAGCCGTGCTGTCAGCGTTTCCTTTTTCCCCATTTGCGTGTCTCCTATTTCCTGTTGTGTCTTATATTATACTCTGTTGCTCCATGTTTTGCAACTGCTTTTCGGTTGCTTATAAACAAATTTTCCGGGCAGACGTATTCAAAAGTGTATCTATAACAAGTGATGAAAATATACCAATCAACAAGCGAGGAAGCGGTTCCAAGCGGCTTATTCTGCTCAATTTTTTCCGAGCCGAAGTTGAGCGGCGCCAAGGAGAAGTAAATGCCACAAGCCCCAGTTCGCGGGAAACATCCTGCTCAAAGGTTTTTCGGTATCCTGCGTCGGCACAAAAACGCTGAATAGACGGATATTTCTCGAAGGCCTCCCTCGCTGCCAGAATACCTGACTTTGTGTCATGTATGTTGGCAGCATGAACTACCACCGCCAGCAGATTCCCCATGGTGTCCACTACGATGTGCCGTTTGCGCCCTTTTGTTTTTTCCCTCCGTCAATCCCTCGTTCTTCTGCGGCTGAGGTGGTCTTTACGCTTTGCGAGTCGATGATTGCATAGCTGGGGCCTGCGCTTCGTCCTGCGCCTGTCCGTACCTGTTCCACCAGCGCTGCGCGGATCTTCTCCCAAAATCCGCTTCGGATTGCGGCGTAATAAAAATTGGCCACAGTTGTGTATGGTGGAAAATCGTGGGACAGGTTTCGCCACTTGCATCCATTATCTATGAAGTACAGTACAAAGGCTTTAGCCTATTGGTACAGCTTCTTAACTCCCTGGGCCGCATCCTCAACGGTACGGTGAACCCCTCCGGCCGCACCGCCCCCACTATGTCCACTATGTGGAGGACATCTATGTGGGCTACAAATACTACGAGACCGCCGCCGCCGAGGGCTTTATCGACTATGACAGCATCGTGCAGTATCCCTTCGGCCACGGCCTGAGCTACACCAGCTTCACCCAGGAGATGGGCCCATCTCCGAACGTAATGGAACCATTACGTTCGATGTGACCGTCACCAACACCGGCAGCGTGGCTGGTAAGGATGTGGTGGAGGTCTACTACAATCCTCCCTACACCAACGGCGGCATTGAAAAGGCCAGCGCCAACCTGAATGACGCTATTTATATAACCACCAATCAACCGGCCATGGCTCGGAAATATTGCTCTGTGGTGGGATCACATAGCCGGCTCCCTGTTCTGAGATGTAAGCTCGGATCGCCTTTGCTCCATAAGCACGATCCGCTAATACATTGCTGCCGCTGCTCTCTACTTTTTCCAGCAGTTCAACAGCATGAACGGAATCATGGTCATTTCCTGCGGACAGCATAAATTCAACCGGGTTCCCCAGTCCATCCACGATTGCGTGCAGCTTTGTATTTAACCCGCCTCTGGCAATTCCCGCCACTGCGCCCCGCTGCGCGCAATCCAGAGCATCCCGTTGAGCATCTTTCGGTCATCTTTCCGGGGACGCCCTCGCTACCCTGTTCTTTCCGGCGGCAGCACCGCTTTTACGCGTTCCCATTGTTCTTTTGTCAATTCATATCGTTTCTTGCCCCTATTTTACACTTCTTTATCATTTGTGCTATATTTATTTTTCAAACGGCACCTAACAATACAGTGTATAAAAAATTTTAGAAGCCCTCTTGACAAGGGGCTTTTTTGGTGCTATGGTTAGTTACACAAGTAGTTAACCAATAAACAATAGAGCAAATAAACCACGGAGGTGATCAAGTGCGCGGAACCTTAAACGACCAGTCCCTGATCTATTTACAGATTGCCCGGATGCTGGAGAATGACATTCTCCGGGGCGTCTACCGGGAGGAGGAGCAGGTGCCCTCCACCAACGAGCTGGCCCGGGGATACAATATCAACCCGGCCACGGCGGCCAAGGGCATCAATCTCCTGGTAGCGGAC
Organism: Oscillospiraceae bacterium 44-34; assembly: GCA_041223805.1. GTDB lineage: Bacteria > Bacillota > Clostridia > Oscillospirales > Oscillospiraceae > Lawsonibacter. The sequence continues at coordinate 2,932 of JBCLQX010000023.1, forward strand.
GGAATCTTGTACAAGCGCCGGGGCATTGGCATGTTCGTATCGAAAGGAGCGGGAGAGACCGTGAAACAGAAGCGAAAGGCAGCCTTTTATGACGGATTTGTAAAACCCCTGGTGAAGGAGGGGGCCTCCCTGGCCCTGACCGGGAAAGAAATTACGGCCATGATTGAACGGGCCGTCAGAGAGGAGAACGACAAATGAACGCTGGAATTTTAAAGGCCGAGGGCCTGTGCAAATCCTACAAGGACAAGGAGGTCCTCCACAACCTGGACCTGACCATTGAGCCGGGGAAAATCTACGGCCTGATTGGCCGCAACGGGGCGGGCAAGACAACCCTGCTGGGCATCCTCACCGCTCAGAATACCAAGAACAGCGGCTCCGTCACCTACAACGGCCAGCCGGTGTGGGAGAATCAGATGGCCCTCAATGACATCTGCTTCTCCCGGGAGCTCCAGGCCACCCTGTTCTCCGGACCCAACAACCTGAAGGTGAAGCACTACCTCAAATCCGCCGCCATCTACTACCCCAACTGGGATGTGGACTACGCCCTGCGGCTGCTGGACGAGTTCAAGCTGGAGACCAAGAAGAAGATCTCCCAGCTGTCCAAGGGCCAGATGTCTATGGTGACCATTCTGATTGCCCTGGCCAGCCGGGCCCCCGTCACCATCCTGGACGAGCCCGCCGCCGGGCTGGACGTGGTCATGCGGGAGCGGTTCTACCAGCTTCTGCTGGAGGACTTCGCCCAGACAAACCGCACCTTCATCGTCTCCACCCACATCATTGAGGAGGCCGCCTCCGTCTTTGAACGGGTCATCATCCTGGACGAGGGCCGCATCATCGAGAACACCGACACCGAGGAGCTGGTAGGCCAGTTCCGCTATGTCTCCGGCCGGGACGACGTGGTGGACCGGGTGTGCAGCGGGCTGGAGGTGCTGTCCACCCACCAGATGGGCCGGCACAAGACAGTGGCCGTCCGGGGGGACGTGGTGAAGCTGGAGGCGGCCCGGGAGGCCGATGTGGATATCACTCCCATGAACCTGCAAAACGTCTTTGTGTCCCTGTGCGGCCACGGGGACGCCCAGTAAGGGGGGAGCGAAATGGTGAAATCCTTCCGGTTTCTCCTCAGCTGCTCCTGGGTCAATCTTGGGGCGATCTTCGGCTTTGCCGCCATTGTGATCGTGGGCTGTTACGTCACCGGTGTGCCCGATAACCCCAATGCGGGCAACCTCTTTGAGACCTACTACGCCATGTTCCCCACTATGATCCTGCTGTGTCTGTTCCTCTACGCCTTCGCCATGTGTACCAACAACCTGAATCTGGGGCTGTCTATGGGAGCCCGGCGAAGGGATTTCTTCTGGGCCATTCAGGGAAATATGGCCTTCTACGCGGTGGTCTGCTGGGGGCTTCAGCTGTTCATGTCCGCCTTCCCCGCCCTTGCCAACTGGGAAATCCGGGGCAAATGGGCTTTGCTGGACCTGTTCGACGGCCGGATGTGGGCCTTCCCCCTGGTGTGCATGGTGCTGATGGTGCTGGGCTGCCTCAGCGGGCTGGTGATGGTGAAGAGCAAGATTTTGGGCACCATTCTGGTCACAATATCCATCTTTGTGATGATTTTTGTCACAGTGTTTATGATCCTCTCCGCCGACACCGGGATTATGAACTACCTGGTGGAGACGGAGTGGGGCTGGCTGTGGACCACTCTGCCCAGGATCATGATTGCCGTGCTGTCCGCCGGCGCGGTGGGCGGAGAATTCCTGATCTGGAAGGTTGTCCAGCGTTATGTTGTGAGGTGAGTCGAGATGCTGAAAAAATTTCAAAAGCTGGTAAAGCTGAATCTGGACGACCTGGCCCTCTACCTGGCGGTGGAGGGGGGCCTGTTCCTGGTGATCCAAATTATCATCGGGTGCGTGATGCACTTTGGCCGGCCGGACACCAGCGTCACCGTGTCCTGCATCCTGTTCCCCATTGTGGGCGGCCTTGTCGCCCTCATTGCCGGGATTTCCCACGTGGGGGTCAGCTTTGACCAGGCCCTCCGCTTCGGCCAGACCCGGAAGCGGGCCCTGGGCCTGACCCTGGGGCTGTGCGCCTTCGAGTCCGCCTTTGCCCTGGTCCTGGGCGGAGTGCTGGCCGCTGTGGAGCGCTTTCTCTGCGTCCCTCTGTGGGCAAAGCTGGCGGGGATGAACGGCTGGGTGATGGGAGGGTCTGGTGTGATGGAATTTGCGGCCTCTCCCGGCCACGACTCCCCTATTACCGGGAAGGCCTTTGAGAATATGGCCGGGGAGCTGGTCCCTGTGCCGGAAAAGACCCTGATTATTGAGGCCTTCACCCTGGACTGGTACTGGTGGCTGCTGATTTTCGCCATGGCCGTAACCGGCGGTGTCATCGTGGGGGCGCTGATCCAGCGGTTCGGCGCAAAGGGCGGCTGGATCATCTGGGGCATCTGCGTCGTCCCCATGCTCCTGCTCCAGAGTTTCCCCCAGGAGCTGGTCTCCTCCGCTGAATTAGTGGTCCCTGTGCTGGCAATCCTCTTTGTGGCCAGCTTCCTCTGGTCCATCTGGTCGCTGCTCCATGCGGTAATCAAGGTGTAGCGTTTTCACGGGCGGTCTTTCGACCGCCCGTTTTTTGTGAAATCCCGATTGCAAGGCTGTTAATTTTGCGGATGCCATCCCAGTATCATGGAGCCAAGGAATTGAGTTCTTATTTATTATAGCCGCGGTGTACTAGACTTGTTTGTTGCCTTTGAGCCGGCCATAGCCAGACAGATCGCACAGCGCTTGGAAATCCACTACACCCCCGTTCACGCTTCCTGGCTGAATATGGCCGAAATAGAAATCGGTTTTTTCCAGGCAGTATCTGTTCCAATCCATAGCTTCCTTTAAGCATATGGCACGTCAGCTCTACACTTGGACTTTACACAGAAATTCTGTCTGCTCTACTGTCCACTGGAAATTTTCCACCTCTGACACCAGATGCAAGCTCAGAAAGATTTATCCTACTATCTTGTAATTCCTAACTTGGTGAAACACTAGTGTATAACGGCACACTGTTTCTTTCAATTTTGCTCGCCGGAAAATGGGCCGCTTTGCCCTGACGCGGAAGTCGTTTTCATAGCAAAGAGAGCCCAAGATATGCTGCTGGAGACTCGTTGCAGTTACAAAGAGCCTGTGATTCGCTCTGCGGAACTGGGATCTGCTCGAATAAGCAACACAATCTTGTTTGCTGACTATATGCCGAACTGGTTGTCTACTATCAAAAGCTCCGTGGAGGAAGTCACAACGCGGGATACAAAGGTGTTGTAAACAAGCGGATCGTCCCATATTTCCGTAAAATAGACATAATATTGGAAAATCTGACCGCGCTTGACATTGAGAGATTTTACAAATACCGCTTCAACACTTTGGGAATCAAGGGGAGCGCAGTACAGCATTACCACTCAAATCTTCATAAGGCACTAAAGTATGCTGTCAAACATGACCTGATTGCCTCCAAATCCAGGTGAACACAATTATGATCGACCACACAGTTGTCCAGTTTCGTTTGCAGGGCAAGACCAAGGTTGTTCAGAAAGATCGGACAAAAAACGTGTCCAGTTGTCGCTCCCTTCCCTTGGTTCCTCAGTACCGGGATTTGCTGCTCTGGATACAGGAGCGACAGGAACAGTGCCAAAAACTGTGCGGAAACTGCTACATAGGTGACTGGGTCACAGTAACTTCTCTACAACAGCCAACATCTATGCGCACCCGGATACAGCGGCAAAAAACACATCCGCCGCAAAAATGACCAGGGCATTTAGCATCTCTCCAGGAATCCAGGCTAGTATATAGGAAGAGAGAACTAGCCTGACAGACAGAAAAACCGGGTCCCTCAAAGCTGAGAAACCCAGTCATTCCAAATGGTACGGGTGAAGGGATTCGAACCCCCGACCTACTGGTTCGTAGCCAGTCACTCTATCCAACTGAGCTACACCCGCATACTGCGAAGAGACTTCCTCTTGACAGCTTATTTATTATAGCACAGGTAATTTTAAATTGCAAGAGAATTTTCTAATTTTTTTAAGGTTTTTGTTTTACTCCTCTTCTGTCTTCTTTTCATTCTGCTTCCGCAGCTTTTTCAGCTCCCGTCTGCCGACGATCACAGCCGTAGCGTCGACAGCCGTTAGGATCACCGCCAGGAACAGGTTATAAGACACTCAGATGAGGAAATTTTGGAGGCTCTGGCTAAACTTCCGAAGGCTGGCCTGGAAGCCGACGGTCATGCGTTGGCCCAGGGGGGTGGTCTCCAGAGAGAGGATGTCCTCCATGGTCTCCGCCTTCTCCAGCAGGGTCAGCAGCCGCTCCTGTTTGGTTCGCCGGGTCTTGAAACGGCCCTCGGTGTCGTAATACTCCTCCCCCACGTCCTTGCTGCTCTCGTTTTTGCTGGTCACATAGCCCATACCCATAGTTGTTCTCTATATCGGGACTCATGGGCGCGCTGGAGGCCGGCCGGTTGGCCTCTGCTCCGCCGGAGGTCTTTCCACTCCCTCCGATCCTTCCAGCAGGAGCAGCGCCAGGAGGCTGACCGCAAACAGCTTTCCTCCCATATAAATTCTCTCTTCCCTGATCTGTGCGCAGGGTGTGGCCACCAGGCATGCTGTCTTCCATGATCCCGCAAAGGGCGCGCCGGGTCGTCTCACCCTTTATACGTATAGACCAAAAAATTTTCCAGATGTTTCACCTTTTCCAAAAATTTTTCATAGGATGGGTAAATTTCGGGAGGTGCATTGCTATGCCCATTATATATTTATCCCCCAGTACACAAGAGTGGAATTATTATGTCAACGGCGGCACAGAGGAGGAATGGATGAATCTCCTGGCCGACAAGATGGTCCCCTATCTGGACGCCTCCGGCATCCGGTACACCCGGAACACCCCGGAGATGACGGCCGCCTCCTCCATCGCCGCCTCCAACGCAGGGAACTACGATTTCCACCTGGCCCTCCACTCCAACGCCGCCGCTGGGGCCCAGGCGGGCAAGGCCAGGGGCTCCATCGTTTTCTACTACCCCGGGAGCGCCGACGGCAAGCGTGCGGCGGAGCTCATCGCCGACGGGCTGAAAACCATCTACCCCGACCCCAACAAGGTGCGCACCGAGTCCACCACCACCCTGGGGGAGGTGGCCCGGGTCCGGGCTCCCGCCGTCCTCATCGAGCTGGCCTTCCACGACAACCCGGAGGACGCCGCCTGGATCAAAAACAACCTGGACAGCGCCGCCCGGGTGATCGTGCTGGCCCTGACGGAGTACTTCAACATCCCCTTCTTCGAGACGGAACACCGCCGTCAGGGGGTGGTGGACGTGGAGTGGGGCAATCTGAACATCCGCTCCCGGCCCAATACCTCCGCCCCCATCGTCGCCCAGGCCCCCGACGGCGCCCCCCTCACCATCATCAACACCGACAACGGCTGGCACCTGGTCAACTACAACGGCGTCATCGGATACGCCAGCGGCCAGTTTGTGACGGTGGTCTGAAAGGGGGGCATTTTATGGACATCCATGTTGTCCAACCGGGGGACACCATGTACCGGCTGGCCCAGCAGTACGGCGTTCCCATGGAGCGGCTGCTCCAGGACAATCAGTTCCCCGACCCTTCCCAACTGGTGGTGGGCCAGACCATCGTGGTCCAGTATCCCGAGCTGACACACACTGTCCGCACCGGTGATTCTCTGTACTCCATCGCCCAAATGCACAGCACTACTGTAACCCAGCTGCTGCGCAACAATCCCTCCCTCCAGGGCCGGGACCTGATCTATCCCGGACAGGTCATCGTAGTCAAGTACGCCTCCCGGCCCCAGGGGACCCTCACCGTCAACTCCTACGCCTACCCCACCATTGACCGGAGCCTGCTCCGGGCCACCCTGCCCTATCTGTCCCTCCTCACCCCCTTCACCTACCGGTTTGACGAGGAGGAGCTCATACCCCTCCGGGACGATGCTCTGGTGAACGCCGCCCTCCAGAGCCGGGTGGCCCCGGTCCTCCACCTGTCCAATCTGGACGAGAACGAGCGTTTCTCCGGTGAGCTGGCCCATGAGCTGCTGGAGGACGAGGATGACCAGAAGGAGCTGATCGAGGAGATCGTCCGCACGGCGGAGCGGCGGGGCTATCAGTGGGTGGACGTGGACTTTGAATACCTCCGGGCAGAGGACGCCCGGGCCTACGCCCGGTTCCTGGCCCGCCTGCGCCGGGCTCTGGCCCCCGGAGGGCGGCCTCTCATAGCCGCTCTGGCCCCCAAGACCTCGGCGGACCAGCCGGGACGGCTCTATGAGGGCATCGACTACCACCTGATCGCCCAGTCGGTGGACCACGCCCTTCTCATGACCTACGACTGGGGCAACCTCAGCGGCCCGCCCATGGCGGTAGCCCCCCTGCCCGAAGTCCGCCGGGTGGTGGAATACGCCCTCACCGAGTTCACACCCAGCCAGCTTTTCCTGGGCGTCCCCAACTACGGCTATGACTGGCCCCTGCCCTACCGCCAGGGGGGCCGGACCCGGTCGCTGAACAATGTAGAGGCCGTCCGGCTGGCCTGGGACCGCCGCGCCGCCATCCGGTACGACGAACAGGCCCAAGCCCCCTGGTTCCGCTACGTGGACGACCGGGGCACGGAGCACGAGGTCTGGTTCGAGGACGCCCGGTCCATCCAGGCCAAGGTCCGGCTGGCCCTGGACTACAGCCTGTATGGTATTGGCGTGTGGAATCTGGACCGCCCCTTCCCCCAGGGCTGGGCGGTGGTCAACGCTATGGCGGAGATCAGGAGCGAGATGTAGGGGAAATTGCCAGCGGGCGCACAATGTACGCCCGCTGGTTTTTAAATTATATTTCTTATCACGAACTCCTCAATCAAGGCGTTAACCAGCTCGGGTCTGTCCGTGTTTGAGTTGTGCCCGGCTCCCTTGACCCACTCCAGCCTGATCCCGGTGTTTTTATTCCATGCCCTGTTATATCTGACACACGAACCCGCGCGGTCCATTTCTCCGCAGATCAGCAGCGCGGGACAGGGTATTTCATAGGGGAGGTCTGCCTCCATGGCGCCGGCCAGCATACGGAAGCCATGGCCGGACAGTCTGGCGTATCTCTCCTGATCACCATCATAGACCATCATCATAGCCCGCATTAGTCCCCTGCCGTAGGGGGACACCGCCACTCCGTTTGTCCCGGACCATAAAAGCGCCTTCCAGGGATAGTGCCGGTATACCGGCTCCATCCTTTTCAGCAGCCACAGCTCAGCCCGGGTCACATATTTCCTTTGCAGAGGCGCGGAATCAATGGATACAAATCCCCTCAGCTTTTCCGGATACATCTGGGCATAGACCTGCCCGACATATCCCCCCATTGACTGTCCGATCACAATTGGAGCGGTCAGCTTTTCCTTTGTAAGAATCTCGTCAAGCCATCTTGCTTTATCCATGAGCGTAAAGGTCAGCGCAAAAGGCCAGGAAGCTCCGTGCCCTGGGGCATCCCACACGAAAACATCGTATTCCTTCTCAAAGAATTCAATTTGTTTCTCAAATAGGCGGTGGTCAGCGGTCAGTCCCGGCAAAAAAATCAACGACGCTTTGGCATGATCTGGCTTCCTGCCGACCCAGTAGTGAATCACCCCGCAGGCTGTCTGATAGGTTCCCGTTTCCATGATATGCCCTCCTGTTCCAAGCCGATGATTTCATTTTACTAAATAGTCAAACCATTTTCAACCGGGAATTCAGCATATCAAAAAAAGCAATGCCCCTGCTGGCTTTCTTCCTTTCCCTGTGCTATAATATGGCAACCAAAGATAAAGGAGGACATTTTCATGTCTATTACAGTCGGTTTGAAGGGCCGCGCCGAGACGGTGGTCAGCGACAGCAACACCGCCCAGGCGGCCTGTTCCGGGGCGCTGCCGGTGTTCGGCACCCCCTTTATGTGCGCCCTGATGGAGGAGGCGGCCTGGAAGTCCATCGCCCCCCATCTGGAGCCCGGTCAAAGCACCGTGGGCACCAGGCTGAACGTCTCCCACGACAGCGCCACCCCCGTGGGGATGAGGGTTTGGGCGGAGAGCGAGGTGGCAGCGGTGGACGGCAAGCGGCTGTCGCTCACCGTGGCCGCCTTCGACGAGAGGGGCCCCATCGGCCAGGGGACCCATGAGCGGTTCATTGTCACCGACGAGCGCTTCCTGTCCAAGACGGCCAGGAAGCTGGAGGGCTGAGGGATGTCCATTGAAAAGGTCCGGGACTGCTTTCGCCCCCTGGCCCGGGAGGGGGACATTCTGGAGTTCCCTGTCTCCAGCGCCACGGTGGAGCTGGCCGCCCAGGCGGTGGGGGTCATCCCCGCCCGCATCGCCAAGACCCTGTCCTTCCTGGTGGAGGAGGGCTGCGTCCTCATCGTCACCGCCGGGGACGCCAAGATCGACAACAGCAAATATAAATCCATATTCCACACCAAGGCCAAGATGCTCACCCCGGAGCAGGCCCAGGAGATGACCGGCCACGCCGTGGGCGGGGTGTGCCCCTTCGGCAACCCGGAGGGGGTGCGCACCTATCTGGACGTGTCCCTCCAGCGGTTCGACACCGTCTTCCCCGCCGCCGGCAGCTCCAACTCCGCCATCCGGCTCACCTGCGACGAGCTGGCGGAGTACTCCCGCTCCTTGGGCTGGATTGACGTGTGCAAGGGCTGGCAGGAGAACGGATGAGCCTCTCAATTTAATGAAACTTTAATGCCCCTTTCCTCGATTTGACCAGTCTCCTCCCATATAATAGTGCCATAAATTGATTTGGGGGGTATTTTTATGAGCGTGTCGTCCCCGAGGAACGGGCCTTCGACCGCTACGAGCCAGAGGACAAGTCGGGGGTCACCGTCTGCGACACTGGCGCGGTGAACCGGGAGCTGGCCCAGAAGGACAACGACACCTACCGTCGCCAGCACGCAGTTTTCTCTTGAAGTACACACCGGGAAAGGGGTGGTATGCGGTGAAGCGATGTATTGTCCTCAGCGGAATCATGGGCAAATAAAACAATTCAGGAGGTTTTATCATGATTCCGCAGTGGAAAATTTATCCCCGCTCCCAAGGACACAGCACAGTTTATCTGCAAAATGTGGTGACTGATTCCTCTATCTCGGTGGGAGATTACACCATTTATGACGACTTTGTCAACGACCCCAGAGATTTTCAGCGCAACAATGTCCTCTACCACTATCCCATCAATCACGAGCGGCTTGTCATTGGCAGGTTCTGCTCCATCGCCTGCGGAGCCAGGTTCCTGTTCAACAGCGCCAACCACACCCAGCGCTCCCTGTCTACTTATATCTTCCCTGTTCTTTTTGAGGAATGGGATTTGGATGTGAATCGCATCCCGGAGGCATGGGACAACAGGGGTGACATTATCGTGGGTAATGACGTGTGGATCGGCTACGAGGCAGTAATTCTGGCTGGCGTCACCATCGGAGACGGCGCAATTATCGCCGCGCGGGCAGTCGTTACCAAAGATGTACCGCCTTATACCATTGTAGGGGGCGTGCCCGCCAGGCCGATCCGCAAGCGCTTTCCTCAACCTGAAATTGACCGGCTCCTGGCCCTGCGGTGGTGGGATTGGCCCCCGGAAAAGATCGCCGCCAACCTGGACGCCATCCAATCCGGAGATCTGAACGCCCTCCTCCAGGAGTAATTCCAAGCACAAGCCCGCCGGATATCCGGCGGGCTTTTCGTTACAGCTCCACCACCTGGGTGGCGATCTTCTCCCGGAACACCCGGTCATGCTCCACAAAGAGGAGGGTGGGCCGGTACTGGAGGACCAGCTCCTCAATCTGCATCCGGGAAAACAGATCGATATAGTTCAGCGGCTCGTCCCAAACGTACAGGTGGGCACTCTGGCACAGACTGGCCGCCAGAAGCACCTTTTTCTTCTGCCCGGCGCTGTACCCAGCCATGTCCCGGGCAAAGAGGGTCCGGGAGAAGTCCAGCTTCCGCAGGACGGTGAGAAACCGGGTCAGATCCAGGTCCTGCCCCTCCACCCAGGACACCGGGTCCCCCCGCAGGTGGTCCGCCTTCTGGGGGACGTAAGAAATTTTCAGCCCCGAGGCCCGGAACAGCGTCCCGGTGTGGGGGACCTCCTCTCCCAAAATAAGGCGGAGAAGGCTGGTTTTTCCGGAGCCGTTGCCGCCGTCCAGACAGAGGCGGTCTCCCTGCCGCAGGGTGAAGCTCACCGGTTTTCCGTCCATGCCCGGGTAGGAAATTGCCAGCTCCCGCCCCTCCAGCAGCCGGCCGCTGTGGTGGGCCAGGGGGGTCAGCTTCAGGCTGTCCGCCCGCTCCACGTCCTTGAGCAGGGCGGATTTCTCCAAAATGGCCCGGTCCGCCCGCCGCTCGATATTCTTCCGCTGCTGCTGGCCCTTCCGGGACTTTTCCCCCAGGTAGGGCCGCAGGCCGTGCTTGACGATTCCCTTCTGGGAGATGCCAATCTTGGCCCGCTCTACCGCGTCTGCCTTCTGCTTCCGGTCGGCGGCGGCCTGCTCCAGGCGGCGGATGTCCCCCTTCAGCTTCTCGTTCCGGGCGGCCTCCCCCCGGTCCCGGTCCTCCTTGTCCTTAAACCAGCTGGAGAAGGACCCCCGCACCAGCTCCGGGCCGGTGGGATTCAGGGCCAGGATGTGGTCCACACAGCCGTCCAGAAAGGCCCGGTCGTGGGACACCAGCAAAAAGCCCCGATCCAGATTATTGAGGTAGTTGGCCACCAGCGCCCGGCCCGGGCCGTCCAGGTGGTTGGTGGGCTCGTCGACCATGGGGTAGGCCCCCTCGTCCAGAAAGAGGGCGGCCAGCAGAGCCCGGGTCTGCTCCCCGCCGCTGAGGGTGGAAAAGGGCCGGTCCAGAATTTCCTCCTCCAGCCCCAGCTTGGACAGCTCCCAGACAAGCCGCCACTCCTCCTCCGGCGGCACCCCCTCCAGCAGGATGTCCATGGTCCGCCAGTCCGGCTCCTCCACCGGCCTGGGCCACCGCAGACAGGGCTGGTTCAGCGCCACAGTTCCACGCCCCTCCAGCTCCCCCGCCAGCAGCCGGAGCAGGGTGGTCTTTCCCCGCCCGTTCCGGCCTACCAGACCCAGCTTCCAGTTGGTGTCCAGCCGCAAATTCAGGTTTTCAAAGACCGGCGTGTGGTCCCCGTCATAGGTAAAATACAGATTTTGAATGGTAATTTGGGACATATCGTCCCACCTCCTGTCACGCGAAACGCCGCAAGAGGATATCGTTCCTCTCGCGGCGTACAGGGGCGGACAGAAGTCCACAGCAATGAGCCGAGAGGGAAGCGCGCCTTCCCCTTGCCAGCCCATGACAGAACGAGCCGCCTTCGCGGCCTTCGCAGTCTATTCTGTCACGGAATCAGCAAGTGGTCTTGCGCATCTTCCCGCCTCCTGTCTCATTATTTGGGCCAGCATACCACGCATTCGGCGGTTTGTCAAGTCCCCTTTGAACAGGTGCGTCCCATCCATACTTGTCATGTTGATTGCAATTCGAGGATTCAATATCATTATGTCAATCCCTGTGGGTGCTTTTCCGTATCCCGCTTTATCTTCTCTTAGCGGTGGTCGTGATTATTGCAGTTCTGTGTGCCATTCAGTTTTTCTACCTGTACAGGTTCCGGGGCTACCGTATGCAAACGGAAAACAATAGCACTCGTTGAATTTATGATGCGGATTCAAGAGGAATATCCAAAAGCGAAATGTATAACAAATCTCAGTTATCCGTATTAAGGAACCACTGAAAAAATCTGAAAAGAACCAGGAGGGGGAAGAGGATGGAAGGAAACCGGAAAAAGGGAGAGCAGCGGGGGTAAGGGGCATGAATTGAGTGGCCCAACGCTGCTCAAAGGGCACAAAAGTCCTGAGCGAGGCGCCCATCGCCTCCGCCCCGCCTTGGGTCCTGGGACCGGCAGCTTTTCACTGCCCCGACCTGTCCGAGGTGAAGGACCTGGAGCAGGTGAAGCAGGCGCTGGAGATTGCCGCCGCCGGGGACCCAGCAGTGCCCAGCTCACCCGGAGGGGCTGGACCGCTTCTGCGCCCTGGATGACGCCTGCCAGCGGCTGATGAAGGGGGCTTTCGACCGTATGGGCCTCACCGCCCGGAGCTACGACCGCATCCTCCGGGTGGCCCGCACCATCGCCGACCTGGACGGCGGCGGGGACATCACTCCCGCCCACCTGGCCGAGGCTTTGCAGTACCGGCCGCCAGAGTATTTACGACGATAAACAAACATGGACGGCTATCCGCCGTCCATGTTCTTGTCACCTTAATACCCGATATGCAGCAGCTTCACGTTCTGTTCGGCCTTCTTTTGATTGCCAACAGCCGAAGGAAATCATCAAACAAAGAAGTATCCACCAGCTCAAACATGATCCATTTTCCGTCATGATACGTTTGAGCTTCGCTATATGTTTCCTGAACTTCTTTTGCGTAGCTGTCTTGATCTGCTTCGAATTTCAACCGCTCCTCTTTCCCCAAGATGACCATAAACCCAATACAGTTTTCTCTTGCATACAACGCGCACAGCGTCTTGCCGCCCCGGCGGTATTTATACTCATATTTCCACGCTTTACCGCCCTTGTTCCACAAATGATCCATATCATAGGTTTCATCAATCCGCGTGCACAGCCTGTTCCATACAGCATACAGAGACGGCCCGACGAGAGCTGCCATTTCTTCTTCACCGGGAATCATATCAGCCATCGTTCATTCCTTTCTCCACCGCTTCAGGGTGGGGAACCAGCCCCGCATCATCTTTTCCGCCTGGTCCCGGGGGCCGAAGGGGTGGCCGTTCTCCTCGTTAAATTTCAGGTTAAAGGCGATGATGTCGTCCATGGTGGCCTCGGGAGCGGTAAAGGCTCCGTTTTGATAGCAGTAGCGGCAGTAGTCGCCGCTGAGGGAACCGTCCGCCTCGGTGCCCTTGTCCTCGGGCTTGTCCAGGGGCATGGCGCAGCACTGACAAAATGTTCTTTCTTCCATTGGAAAACCTCCTTATTTTGAGCGGGGACCGTGCCCCTGTCTCTGGCATAAGGATACGCCCTGTAACCTGACACGGTTTGTCAAGTTTCATAGACTGCCAAGGATTTTTTTATCTCCTCTTTCAGAATATCCCGCCAGCGGCCCGGGGACAGTACCTCCAGCTGGCCGCCGAAGGACAGCAGAAAGGACAGCAGCCACTGGTCCTCCGGGAAGGTGCACGCCACCAGCAGACATCCGTCCGGCTGGGCAGTGATCTCTTTTGGGTTAAAGTAGTCCCGCACCCGCCAGGCGGCGGAGGGGGCAAAGCGCAGCCGCAGGTCCACGCCCCGATAACCGTCAGCCTGAGGGGCCTCCAACCGCTCCGGAGGCTTTCGGGGCGGACAGGTCCCCTCCTCCAGAGAAAGCCCCTCCATCCGCACCAGCCGGAAAACGCGCCAGGCCTGCCGGGTCTGGCAGTAGGCCGACAGATACCAGCAGCCGCTTTTGAACACCAGCCGGGCGGGTTCCACCGTCCGGCGGCTCTTCTCCCCAGCGGAGCTGTAGTAGGTGAAGGACAGCCGCCTCCGCTCCAAAATGGCCCGCTTGACCAGGGAAAAATTCTCCCGCTCCGCCGCTCCGCTGCCCCAGTCGGTGAAGTCCACCTCCAGCCAGCCGTCCCCCTCCCGGCGGAAGAGGGCGGACAGCCGGGACAGGGTCTCCCCTTCCGCCGCCCCGCCGGTGGCCAGGACGGCCTGGAGGGCAAACAAAATCTCGTCCTGCTGGGCTTGAGACAGCAGGGCTTTGTCCAGCACAAACTGGTCCATCAGCCGGATGCCGCCCCCCTGGCCTTTCTGGGTGAATACCGGGATGCCGGCGGCGGACAGGGCGTCCACATCCCGGTAGATGGTGCGCTCCGACACCTCCAGCTTCTCGGCCAGCGCCCTGGCGGTGACAGACCGTTTCTCCACCAAAAGGTAGAGGATCTCAAAGAGGCGGCTGTTCTTCATCGAACCTCGATCTGCCCCAGCACCTGGCCGATGGGCAGGTTGATGGCCAGGCCGGCCCGGCCGTCATAGGGGGTGGGGCTCTTGTTGATGAGAACCAACCGGTTTCCCCGGAAATAGTTGATGAGCCCGGCGGCGGGGTACACCGCCAGGGAGGTTCCCCCGATGATGAGCAGGTCGGCCGCCTGGATGTCGGCCACCGCCCCCTCCATGGTGGCGCTGTCCAAGCTCTCCTCGTAGAGGACCACATCGGGCTTGACGGTTCCGCCGCAGGAGCATTTTGGCACCCCGGTCCCCGTTTTGATGTCCGCCACCGCATAGGGCCTGCGGCACTTCATGCAGTAGTTGCGGTGAACCGACCCGTGGAGCTCCCACACCCGCTTGGACCCCGCCAGCTGGTGGAGCCCGTCGATGTTCTGGGTGACTACTGAGCGCAGCTTGCCCGCCGCCTCCAGCTCGGCCAGCTTCTTGTGGGCGGCGTTAGGCTGGGCGTCCAGGCAGAGCATCTTGTCCCGGTAGAAGCGGTAGAATTCCTCCGGCCGGGCGTCGAAGAAGGTGCGGCTGAGAATTTCCTCCGGGGGCCAGGCGTACTTCTGGTTGTACAGCCCGTCCACGCTGCGGAAGTCCGGGATGCCGCTCTCGGTGCTTACCCCCGCCCCGCCGAAAAAGACGATGACGCGGCTCTCATCAATCCACTGCTGTAAGGTTTTTATTTTTTCATCCATGAGAAACCCCTCCTTTTGCCGCTATTTTATCACGAAACCCCTTAGATGTAAATCTCCCTCTTGACTTAAACCCGGCTTCAAGTGATAAGATGGCCCTGCAATATGCCAACGGCGCGCCAGGGTCGTCGCGCCCTACAACCGAACCTACAAGGAGGAAGGGTATGAACTACCGTACATTGGGCCGCACCGGCCTGAAGGTCAGCGAAATCGGCATGGGCTGCGAGGGCCTTGTGGATAAGAGCTATGAGCAGGTCCTGGAATTTGTGGACAAAATGGAGGAGCTGGATGTCAACTGCATCGACCTGTACTCTCCCAACCCGGAGATGCGCTCCAACCTGGGCAAGGCCATGAAAGGCCGGCGGGACAAGTTTATCCTCCAGTCCCACCTGTGCTCCATCTGGGAAAACGGCCAGTACCTGCGCACCCGGGACATTGCCAAGGTAAAGGCCGCCTTTGCCGACATGCTCCGCCGGCTGGACACCGACTTTATCGATATCGGCATGATCCACTACTCCGACGTCCTGTCCGACTGGCAGGGAATCGTGGGCGGTCCGGTGATGGCCTACGCCCAAGAGCTGAAGGCGGCCGGGAAAATCGGCTGCATCGGCCTGTCCAGCCACAACCCGGAGGTGGCTCAGGCAGCGGTGGACAGCGGGCTCGTCGACGTACTTATGTTCAGCGTCAACCCCTGCTACGACCTTCAGCCCGCCAACGAGGACGTGGAACAGCTTTGGGCGGAATCCGCCTACGAAAACCCCCTGGTGAACATGGACCCCCAGCGCCAGGCCCTCTACGAGAGATGCCAGCGCCAGGGGGTGGGAGTCACGGTGATGAAGGCCTTCGGCGGCGGCGATCTGCTCAGCCAGTACTCCCCCGCCGGACTGGCGCTCACTCCCTTTCAGTGCCTGCACTACGCTCTCACCCGGCCCGGGGTGGCCTGTGTGATGGCGGGGGCCCGGACGGTGGCGGAGCTGGTCCAGTGCGCCGCCTACGAGGAGGCCCCGGACAGCGAAAAGGACTACGCCACCGCCTTCGCAGCCATGCCCAAAATCAGCTGGGAGGGCCACTGCATGTACTGCGGTCACTGCGCCCCCTGTCCCCGGGGCATTGACGTAGCCTCCGTGACCAAATTTCTCAATTTGGCCCGCGCCCAGGGCCAGGCGCCCGAGACGGTACGGGAGCACTACGCCCTCCTCCCCCACCACGCCGGGGAATGCGCCGCCTGCGGAGCCTGTGAGAAGCGGTGCCCCTTCTCGGTGCCCATTATAGAGAATATGAGACAGACCGCGGAAATTTTTGGGAAATAACTGAAAGCGGCGGATGATACTTCTATCATCCGCCGCTTCGTACTGATTTGTTTACTTCTTGGCAGGCAGAACGATGATCTGACCCTCGTAAATAGTGTTGGCGTTTTTCAGACGGTCGGCATTACGCTCAAAGATGGCCTTGTACTCGCCGGTCTTACCGTACTCAGCCGCGGCGATCTTGCTCAGGGTGTCGCCGGCCTTGACGGTGTACAGTTTCTCGCCCTCGCCGGCCGTAGCAGCGGGGAGCAGCGTGTCCTTGCCCAGCTTCTCGGGCAGGGTGAGGACTGCGCCCTCATTCAGCTTTATATTCTTGTTGACCCTCATCAGGGCATAGCGCTGGGCGTTGGTACCGTAGAAGTTGGTGCAGATACTGCTCCAGCTGTCGCCCTTCTTCACGGTGTAAGTGCCGGGAGCGTCAGGGGTGGCGGGGGCGGTAGGCTGCTCAGGCTCAACAGAGGCAGTGGGCTGGTCGGGCGTGGCGCTCCCGTTATCCGGTACGACCTCAAATTTGACCTCACTGTTTACGCCGTGGAAACCGCTGATAGTACCTCCATTGAAACCGCCGCCGGTACTTTCGCTTTTGTTGGGATCGACACTGATACCGCTGCAGTCGATTTGGCGGAGTAAATAATATAATCCCTTGGAAAGCGGCTGGATGGGGTCACCATCGTACACGCCCTCCAGATGTCCCGCGGCCATCGTGTCCCATGTTCCTTCATATTCCGGTCCGTATATCGTGCTGCCATCCACAAACTCCCCTGCAATATATGTTACAACGAAATCATAGTACCCGTCAAGGTAATCATCGGAATATTCGTCAAATCTGGCAACCTGTTTGCGGCCTTCCGCATCGTCGGCCAGCTTGTAGGAAACCTCTCCATACTCATCTACCTTTTTTATGGTTCCTTCGGGCAGCACAGGTGTGATAATGGTGCCCTCCGGGATTTGATAGAAAAGACCCAAGCCTTCTATGACACGGGTGCCCACAACCGGCTTGGATAAGGTATAGCTGAATCCGACCTCATCCTGAATGGTAGTGGAACCGACTTCTCCCGCTGCCATTGCGGGAATGGCCAGCGCCAGGGAAAGTGCCAGTGCCAAGGTCAGGGAAAACGCTTTTTTCAGTTTTCTCATTGTTTTGTACCTCTCTTCTTATTTTGAGGGTCTCTTTCCTTTGCATTGCAAAGGAAAGAAGGGTACCCTTCTTTCCTTTGCATTGCAAAGGAAAGAAGGGTACCCTTCTACGGCGTATTATAATATGGTCTTTCCAAAATTGCAAGGGGAAAATGCAAAAAGCCGCGCAAAGCCTCCGTCCGCCGGAGAACGGCTGAAAACCGCCGGCACAGCCATGTGTTGTTGCCCTGCTGGCCGATGTGGGGCAGGACATAGCAGGCGAGTATCGGCGTAAACGGGGTGGGTCTTGGAGTAGTAGAAGTTCATACCGCGGGCCTCATCCGTTTCCATGCGCTTGTTGGAACGCAATTAACTGTCTGCATAGTGTCTCGAGTAGCATTCCCCTGTCTCAGAGAGGGACAGGGGAATGTTTTAGAGGTATCAACGCAAAATTTTTGACTTCCCCCCTTGACAGTGCGGTCGGGACGTAGTATTATAACCTCAACACATGAGCAAGTGCTCATATATAGAAAGGAGTTCCCTATGGAACTGAAATCCGTCCCATGCTGTGATGAAGCTCTGGTCCACGACGCCGCAGTGGAACGGGTCCGGCAGAACCTCCCCCCCGACGAGCGGCTTTACGACCTGGCCGAGCTGTTCAAAATCTTCGGCGACAGCACCCGGGTGAAGATTCTGTATGCCCTGCTGGAGTCCGAGCTGTGCGTCTGCGACATCGCCAAGCTGATGGAGGTCACCCAAAGCGCCGTATCCCATCAGCTCCGGGTGCTGAAAAACAGCAAGCTGGTCAAATTCCGCCGTGAGGGCAAAACGGTCTACTACTCCCTGGCCGACAGCCACGTAATCCACATTCTGGACCAGGGAATGGAACACATTTGCGAGTAGAGCGCGACGACTTTTAAAATCAGAAAGGATGTATCACCATGAAAAAGACCTTCAAGCTCATCGACCTGGACTGCGCCAACTGCGCCGCCAAAATGGAGACCGCTATCAAAAAGCTGCCTGGCGTCACTGACGCCTCCGTCTCCTTCATGGCCCAGAAAATGACCATTGAGGCGGACGACGTGGACGCCGTGATGAAAGATGTTGTGAAGTGCTGCCGTAAGGTGGAGCCCGACTGCGAAATCGTGCTGTGAGCACCTTTTGGGACCGCTGGGCCTGGTTTTACGACTTGGCGGAGCGGAGCAACCGTACGGTGAACGCCGCAGCGGCGGCCCGGGTGGCCGGGCTTGTCCCCGTGGGGGCTCGGGTGCTGGACTGCGCCGCCGGGACAGGTGAATTTTCCCTGGCGGCGGCGAAACGGGCCACCTCGGTGCTATGTACCGACCAGTCCCGGCCCATGCTGGACCGGGCCCGGAAAAAGGCGGCAAAGCGTGGGCTGACCAACATCAGCTTCGCCCAGCGGGATGTAACCGCCCTGTCCGACCCGGACGGCAGCTTTGATGTGGTCATTGCCGCTAACGTGCTCCATCTCCTGCCCGAGCCGGGGATTGCGGTGCGGGAGCTGTGGCGGGTCACCGCCCCCGGCGGGCGGCTCATCCTGCCCACCTACCTCCAGGGAAAGGCCGGGACGGCCTACGGGGCTATGATTAAGATTTATCAGGGCGTAGGCTTTCACTATGAGCACGCCTTCACCCCCGAGACTTACTGGATGTTTCTGGAAAGGCTGAACCTGGCCCCAGTAGTTCTGGAGGTTATTTCCGGCGGAGTGCCCGAGGGTATCGCCCTTTTGGAAAAGTCCCTGTAGGGCGGACCCGCCGAATCCGCACAACCTTGCGGGCGGCCACAGGCCGCCCCTACGAAATGAGGCGTATTTATGACCCGAAAACAGAAAAGGATGCTCTGGCGCATCCTGATTTCCTTTGTGTTGTTTACCGCTGCCCTCCTCCTGCCCACCATCTGGCTGTCCGGGCCCATCCCGCTGCTCAGCGTCATTCAGGACCAGGGCGGCTGTGGGGCCTATGCCCTGGCTAAATGGCCGCTGTTTCTGATTCCCTATCTGGTGATCGGCTGGGATGTGCTCTGGAAAGCCGTCCGCAACATCATGAACGGGCAGGTCTTTGACGAAAACTTCCTCATGTGCGTGGCCACCATCGGAGCGCTCATCATCGGCGAGTACCCCGAGGCGGTGGCGGTGATGCTGTTCTATCAGGTGGGCGAGCTGTTCCAGAACGTGGCCGTCTCCCGCTCCCGGCAGTCCATCTCCGAGCTGATGGACATCCGTCCCGACTATGCCAACATCCAGCGGGACGGTCAGCTGGTCCAGGTGGACCCGGAGGAGGTTGCGGTAGGGGACGTGATCGTCATCAAGGCAGGGGAACGGGTGCCCCTGGACGGCGTGGTCCTGGAGGGGACCTCCGCTCTGGACACCGCCGCCCTCACCGGCGAGTCCCTCCCCCGGGATGTAACAGAGGGGGACGAGGTGATCTCGGGCTGCGTCAATCTGTCCGGCCTGCTCCACGTGAAGGTCTCCAAGCCCTTCGGCCAGTCCACCGTGGCCCGCATCCTGGACCTGGTGGAGAACTCCAGCGAGAAAAAAGCCCAAGCGGAGCACTTTATTACCAAATTCGCCCGGTACTACACCCCCATTGTGGTCTTTGCCGCCCTGGCCCTGGCGGTGATCCCCTCCCTGCTGGACGGACAGTGGGGGACCTGGGTGCCCCGGGCGCTGAACTTCCTGGTGGTGTCCTGTCCCTGCGCCCTGGTCATCTCCATCCCCCTCAGCTTCTTCGGGGGCATCGGGGGCGCTTCCAAGCAGGGCATTTTGGTGAAGGGGAGCAACTACCTGGAGGCCCTGGCCCAGGCGTCCATCGTGGTCTTTGACAAGACAGGCACCCTCACTCAGGGGAAGTTTTCCGTCACCGCCGTCCACCCGGATGGAATGTCCCAGGAGGAGCTGCTGGAACTGGCCGCCCTGGCGGAGCAGTTCTCCACCCACCCTATCTCCAGATCCATTGTCGCCGCCTGGGGCGGAACGCCCGACCAAAGCCGGGCCGCTGACGTGGAGGAGATCGCCGGTCACGGCGTCCGGGCGGTGATCGACGGCCGGACCGTGCTGGCGGGCAACGGAAAGCTGATGGCTCGGGAGGGCATCCCCCTCACCTTGGACCACGACCACCCGGGCACCGTCATTCATGTGGCGGCGGAGGGCAGATACGCCGGACATCTGGTCATTGCCGACCAACCCAAGGCTACCTCCGCCCAGGCCCTGCGGGAGCTGAAGGCGGCGGGGGTGCGGCAGACCGTCATGCTCACCGGCGACGCCCAGGGGGCCGCTCAGGCGGTAGCCCAGGAGCTGGGCCTGGACCGGTTCTACGCCCAGCTCCTGCCCGCTGGCAAGGTGGAGCAGGTGGAATCCCTCCTCCATGAGAAGGGCCCCAAGGAAACGCTGGTCTTTGTGGGAGACGGCATCAACGACGCCCCCGTCCTCTCCCGGGCGGACATCGGGGTAGCTATGGGGGCCCTGGGCTCCGACGCGGCCATCGAGGCGGCGGACATCGTCCTCATGGACGACGACCTGCTCAAGCTCACAGCGGCGGTGCGTATCGCCCGCAAAACGCTGTCCATTGTGCGGCAGAACGTGGTCTTTGCCCTGGGAGTGAAGCTGCTGGTGCTGATCCTCTCTGCTGTGGGTCTCGCCAACATGTGGGCGGCGGTGTTCGCCGATGTGGGAGTGTCCGTGCTGGCCATCCTCAACGCCAGCCGGATGCTGAAAGCCGAATGAATGCGGAAATCCCTCCCAGACGGGAGGGATTTTTGTTGCAATTGTGGGTTTCCTGTGATATAATACGGCTCCTTGTCTCAATCCCAACCTCAAAATTGATTGAATAAGGAGGAAGCGCGCATGAGAGAAATCGACTCATCCCGGACTGGCCGCGCCGCAGCCTTTGCGCTGTGGATGAGGGCCCCTATGCCTATGGTGACGCTGTTCAAGACGCTGGACGTTACGCGTCTGGCCCGGCGGGGCCATAGACATCGCCGCAAATTCAATATGCTGATGTGCTGGTGTGTCGGAAAGGCGGCCTGTCAGGTGGAGGAGTTTTTCCTTCTGCCGGTGGGGGACAAGCTGGTGGAGTATGACCGGCTGGCAGTGAACACGGTGGTGGACGTTGGGAACGGGGAGATCAGCACCTGCGATGTCCCCTTTTCCTCTGACTTGGGGCAGTTTGAGCGGGACTATCTCCGCCTCACCGCCCAGGTGCGGGAGAGCGGACAGCCTCACGACCTGGAGGACCACATGGTCATTGGCACCTCCGCGCTGGTCCAGACCGAGATCGACGGGGCGGTGAATATCTACGCCGGATGCTTCAACAACCCCTTCCTGATCTGGGGACGGCTCCGGAAAACGTGGCTCCGGACGGTTCTGCCCATCTCCTTCCAGTTCCACCACACCCAGATGGACGGGGCCCACGCCGCCCGGTTCCTGGAGCTTTTACAGAAGGAAATCAGGGAATTGTCCATGTAAGCGGAAAACGGCCCCGCCCGATTGGCGGGGCCGTACCTATTTTTGGTCGGTGCGCTCCAGGATATAGTCCACGCTGACCCTGTAAAAATCGGCCAGAGCACACAATACCCAAGGCGGAACCATTCGCTGTCCGCTCTCGTAATAGGCATAAGTTCGCTGGGGAACGTTGATTGCGGCGCCAACTTCGGATTGTGTTAAATCGTGATCCTCCCGTAAATCCCGTATTCTCCGATATCGTATCACTGTAATCACCCGATTACAGCATATGATAGAATAATTTGTTCTATTGAAAATTTGAATAAATTGTTCTAAGATAGGGAAGAGAGGTGACTTCAATGCCAGACTATAAAACGATGTATCTGACCCTGTTCAAGGCCAGCGGAAGTGCGAGGAACTGTATATTGCCAGCGAGGAACCCAATATCGTGGTTCTTTCCGAGGAGGACGATACAGCCCCCTGACGCATTCATGTCAGGGGGCTGTTGATGTTATGCTCTCTTGGCCCGGTTGATGGCGGCCAGGATGGCCCGGAGGGGGGCCAGGTTGATGTTATGGCTGAGGCCAACGCCCCAGTATTGCTTTCCGGTGCGCTTGTCCTGGAGAAGGATATATGCCACGCCCTGGGAATCGGAGCCGTCGGTAATGGCGTGGGAGGCGTAGTCCAGGAAGGAGAAGCGGTCAATCTTCTCCCCCTTGATGGCGTTGAAGAAGGCGTCGATGGGTCCGTTGCCTTCGCCGGAGACCTCAAACACGGTGTCGGTGTGCCGCAAAGTACCCTGGAAGGCCACGTGGGAGTGCCCCTCCCCGTTGATGGTTTCGTGGAAGGAGTGCTTGACCAACTGGTAAGGCTCCTCCACGTCGATATACTCCCGGTGGAACAGCTCGTTGATCCGCTCGGGGGCCACCTCCTTGCCCACCTTGTCGGTCTCCACCTGGACGATGTGGCCAAACTCGGGGTGCATGGACTTGGGCAGGTCGAAGCCGAAATCGTGTTCCATGATATAGGCCGCCCCCCCCTTGCCCGACTGGGAATTGATGCGGATGATGGGTTCGTACTCCCGGCCCACGTCGGCGGGGTCGATGGGCAGGTAGGGGATCTCCCAGTACTCGGTCCCGGAGGACTTCATATACTGCACGCCCTTGTTGATGGCGTCCTGGTGACTGCCGGAGAAGGCGGTGAACACCAGCTTGCCGGCGTAGGGCTGCCGGTCGCCTACCGGCATCTTGGTGCACCGCTCGAACATCTCCTTGATTTTGTTGATGTTGGAGAAGTCCAGCTCCGGGTCCACCCCCTGGGTGTACATGTTCATGGCCAGGGTGACCATGTCCACGTTGCCGGTGCGTTCGCCGTTGCCGAAGAGGGTGGCCTCCACCCGGTCGGCCCCGGCCAGCAGGCCCATCTCGGTGGTGGCTACGCCGCAGCCCCGGTCGTTGTGGGGGTGGAGGGAGATGATGGCGCTGTCCCGGCCAGGGAGGGTACGGATGAAGTACTCCAGCATGTCGGCAAACTGGTTGGGCATGCAGTTCTCCACAGTGGTGGGCAGGTTCAAAATAACCTTGTTCTCCGGGGTGGCGTGGAGGTGGTCCAGGACAGCCTGGCAGATCTCCACGGCGTAGTCCATCTCGGTGCCCATAAACGATTCCGGAGAGTATTCAAAGCGGAGGTTCATACCAGATTCAATCATGGGTTGGGACATCTCGTAGATCAGGTCGGCGGCGTCGGTGGCGATTTTGGTGATGCCGTCGGTGTCCATGTGAAAGACCACCTTCCGCTGGAGGGTGGAGGTGGAGTTGTAGAAGTGGAGGATGACGTTCTTAGCCCCCTGGATGGCCTCGAAGGTCTTTTTGATCAGGTGCTCCCGGGCCTGGACCAGCACCTGGATGGTCACATCGTCGGGGATGTGGCCCCCCTCGATGAGTTCCCGGCAGATCTCATACTCCGTCTCGCTGGCGGAGGGGAAGCCGATTTCGATCTCCTTCACCCCGATGTCCACCAGCGTGTGGAAATACTCCAGCTTCTCGGCCAAATTCATGGGGTCCACCAGGGCCTGGTTGCCATCCCGCAGGTCCACGGAGCACCAGACGGGGGCCTTCGTAATGACCCGGTCGGGCCAGGTGCGGCCAGTGATCGGCTGAGGCTGGAAGGGAATGTACTTTTCAAATTTGGGCTTCATGTAGGCGTCCTCCTTAAAAACTGTGTGTTGGATTGCGTCAGGGGACGGAAAAGCCCCTGACTTTTTCAAGTCAGGGGCGTAAATATTACGCGGTACCACCCTGGTTCAGCTGACAGTTACCTGACAGCCCTCACAGCCTCCAACAAGGCTCCGGCCGGTAACGGGGCCAATCGTCCCGCCCTACTTGACCTTCAGGCGGACTGCTCGGGGGCCAGTTATCCACAGAACTCCTCACGCCGACTCACACCGCCCGCCGGCTCTCTGAGTGAGAAAGGTCTGTCTTTTTCCCCTTCATTGCATTTGCTTATGGGTTATTTTAACGGATAATCCCGCCCTTGTCAAGAAAAAATTTGTGGGGACCCTGCAGGTTTTGTAGCCTGCGGGAAGAACGATGACTATGACATGGAGCATCTGTGGACTGCTGGGGAGGATATTCGCTCTCTGAAGTCGCTGATTCTGTTTGGCATCCGGGGTATGGCCGCCTATGCGTATCACGCTGCTGTCCTGGGCTATACGGACCCGGAAGTAGACCTCTTTTTTTATAAGGCCCTCTTTGCTGTCGGTATGGAGGACTGGGGGATGGATGAACTTCTTCCTATTGTCCTGGAAGTCGGGGCGGTTAACCTGAAATGTATGGAACTGCTGGATAAGGCTAATACGGAAACCTATGGCAATCCCGTTCCAACAGAAGTAAGTTTGACTGTAGAGAAAGGACCGTTTATTATCATTTCCGGTCATGACCTCTTTGATTTGAAACAACTCTTGGAGCAGACCAAGGACAAGGGCATCAACATTTATACCCACGGTGAAATGCTCCCGGCTCACGGTTATCCGGAACTAAAAAAGTACCC
This sequence comes from Oscillospiraceae bacterium 44-34, assembly GCA_041223805.1. Classification (GTDB taxonomy): domain Bacteria; phylum Bacillota; class Clostridia; order Oscillospirales; family Oscillospiraceae; genus Lawsonibacter. The sequence continues at coordinate 27,551 of JBCLQX010000023.1, forward strand.
CCATCTCAAAGGGAATTTCGGCACTGCCTGGCAGAATCAGCAAAAGGAATTTGCTTCTATCCCCGCTCCGGTCCTTTTTACAACAAACTGCCTCATGCCGCCGAAAACAAGCTATGCGGACCGGGTATTTACGACGGAAGCCGTCGCATATCCGGGGCTGGCCCACATTGGGCCGGAAAAGGACTTCTCGCCGGTAATCCAAAAAGCCTTGGAGCTGGGCGGCTACCCCACAGCCATGCAGTTTACTGGTATCAATGGCGGAAGAACCGTCACAACCGGCTTTGGGCGTCACGCGGTCTTGTCCGTTGCGGACAAAGTGGTCAAAGCAGTCAAAAGCGGAGTGGTCAAACATTTCTTCCTGGTTGGCGGCTGCGATGGAGCAAAGCCGGGACGCAGCTACTATACTGAGTTTGTAAAGCAGACACCTCCTGACAGTATCGTACTTACTCTTGCCTGTGGCAAGTACCGGTTCAATGACCTGGACCTTGGCACCGTTTCCGGACTTCCCCGCCTGATGGATATGGGACAGTGCAATGACGCATACAGTGCCATCCAGGTGGCTGTAGCCCTGGCAGAGGCTTTTGCATGTGGTGTAAACGATCTGCCGCTGTCAATGGTTCTCTCCTGGTATGAGCAGAAGGCTGTGTGTATCCTGCTGACGCTTTTGCACCTGGGAATCCAAAATATCCGCTTGGGGCCTACACTTCCGGCGTTCCTGTCGCCCAACGTGTTGCAGTATCTGGCGGAGCATTATCACATTGCCCCGATCACAACCCCGGAGAGTGATTTGGAGGTACTGCTGAAATAATGCTGATTATAACCGCCGCCCCTCTATATGAGTGGCGGCGGTTGCCTTTGAAGGAATAAAGAAAACTAAAAAGGTAAAAATTCAATCTTACATTCCCCCTTGACAATATCTTTAGAAACATCGTTTAGACTTGCATATAAGAAAGATTTTCTTCCATTCGCTCCAGTTTGAATCGTCGTATCAATCTTACTCCAATCTATATTTAACAGCGCATTAGTAGGATTCAGACCGAGCAAATCAGTAAGAAGAATCGGATTGTTTACAACATACAAATACTGCACCAACTGCATCGGGTTCTGGACATACTCCCGCAGATCATACTGGCTGGGGTCAAGGATAGGATCAACGGCAGTGAAGTGTCTGTCGTGGGCGTCATAGAATCTTGCCTTGGCATAGTACAACTCCAGCACGCTGTCATAGTCGTGGGTGGCGTAGCGTTTCACGAGGTCCAGCTCCCGCTGGCCGCACTTGAGGACGGCATTGTGAACGATGAGCCCCCACTCGTTGTAGTGGGTCCAGGCCTCCACCTTACCGCTCACCGGACTGGTGAGGTAATCTGTGGTGCCCAGGTAGTCCATGTGGTAGTACAGCCGGATTTGGTAGCCGTTGCTTTAGAGGTCCCCAGCCCGCAAAAGCGGACTGGGGTATTTACTGTTATTTAGATAGTCATGTTATGAATTCTATTTTTGCATCAGAAATATCAATATTTGAATCAATTTCTGACAAATCTGCACAATAAACTTCCAGTTCTGTAACATAACCATTAATAACATGTAATAAAAATACTATGGGATTTTTTCCATCTTTAAATACATGCATTTCTACGGGTACTCGCTTGGTCACTTTCACAGCCGGTATGCTTTTGTCAACAGAGAACTTCATAGATAAGTAGCCACTCGTGTAATCTCTGTAAATTGTTGCATTTTCAAGCTGTTGGACGACAGTTTCTTTGTTTTGAAAGTTACAAGATAGTATTTCCTTTAACCAGTTTTTTTCCTGATTAGTTAAACTAGATATATCTTCCAACACAATGTTCCCTCACTTTGGTATATAATATGTTCCAACCTTTATTAATTTATCTGCTAACTTAAAAGCCGTATAATGAATTTGGACACCATCAACAATTACATCTCCAGTAGTAAAATTGCCATGGTTAAATGTTTTTGTTATAACATCTTTTGCAATCGTATCGTTGACTTTTCTCATAGACAATCCTGTACCTTCAAGGTGTCTGCCACCATGGCCAAAGTCTACTTGTGTATCACCAACCATAATTGTATCTGTAACCCCTCCACCGCCTTTTGGTGGTTTGTATGTATCATCAGGGTCGGGGGTAGGGCTAACCGGTTTTCCCCCATTCCCCCCGTCGCCTTTTGGGGTTCCAAGAGAATTTGAGGTAGATGGTTGCTTTCTGTTACTGTTAGATTCAGAATCAGATTTTCCGCTTTGGGTATTAGAATCAGATTCACTTTTTCCCTCGCATGCCACCTTGGCCATATATCCCACAGTCTCAGCTATTTTTGCCCCATTTACTACACCGGTAAGCATTTCTTTGGGCTCAAACGACGATGGTGTTTCAATAATCAATTGACCAACAAAGCCTATGACACCAGAAGTCACTCTGTAGGCAAAGGCTGGTATCTCATTGCCCATATAAACAATGCCATCAGCCATTAGCATTGATGCGTTATCTATAGCTTCCTTGCCTGATGGAGTAAAAAGCCAAGCCACCAGTCCCACAGCAAAGGCTTTTCCAGCGTATACCACAACAGTTCCTGCGGCAGCGGCAATAGATTCACCTGATGGATCAATATAAATTATGGAATTATTCTCCACATACAAATATTGCACCAACTGCACCGGATTCTCGACATACTCCCGCAGGTCGTACCCGCTGGGGTCCAGGATGGGATCAACCGCAGTAAACTGTCTGTCGTGAGCGTCATAGAACCGGGCCTTGGCGTAATAAAGCTCCAGGACGCTGTCGTAGTCGTGGGTGGCGTAGCGTTTGACCAGGTCCAGCTCCCGCTGGCCGCACTTGAGGACGGCGTTGTGGGGCCCCCCGGCCCGCTCCTGCGGGCCGGGGTTTGTGCTTTGTTGTTATGGAGCGCAATGAACTTTGGTTAACTGTATATTTTAGGTTTGGCAATCTTCAAGTCGTCTGGAACTATCTCATTATTAGCATGGGTATATTGATTTATTACTAGTTCATAATCAACAATATCCCAGTAAAATGTGCCAAAATCGCCACTGTACGCCCAAATCCTATCAACAGTATCGTCCCAAAGTACTAATAAGGTGTCCCTACACCTAAACACTCTCTCTGCTTTTATCGTAAAATGTTCAACTTCATAAGGGCAAACAATAATTCTATAACTTTCCACACCATCGTCCATGCATTTTTCCAGCGATAATCCATATTTTCCTGTAGGAGATAAAAGCCAAGAACTTTCCGTTGCAAATGTATGCTCAGGATTGGATGAGTTATTATTATTTTTAGAAGTTATAGATATGATGCCCACTATCAATACCAAAGCTAACAATATGTATAAACCTTGTTTCATCCCCTCCCTCCATTTCCATTGAATAATTGTTTAGGATTTACCCATTTGTCTCCAGCAAGCCATCCACTTGTAAACTCATCATCCGAGGATAAAACCGAGGTATCATCCCAAGATATGCGGATAATATAGTCGGTTGGGTTAGCGAATGGAATAGACTTTGCAAATTGGGCTTTTCTGCTATCAGTGGCATATATAAAATTAGGATCTATTATATCATTCCAAGTATATGTTAGCTTTGCTGTAGCAGTTCCTGAATTATCTTTGGATATCGTCCCTTTTATTGTAAATCCCCCCACATCTTGATTTGTCCCATGCAAGTATTGGTATCCTATTATTTGTTCGCCATTTTCAATTACCATTGACATGGATTCGTCAATTGTTTTTGATTCCCCGCATGTTAATTGATGACAATAACCTTTCACTATTTCACTTACTTGGTTTGTAAGCAAGGAGTTCTTCGTCATATACGTTGACCATAATGGCTCATTTTTATAGGACAGTTCAAGTCCATTTCCATATAGCCAATGATATAATATTTCAAATCCTTGTGAATCCATCTTCAAATCGTGGAAAAACTTAGCAGGACTATCCCAGGGTAATGTAAAAAGTCCCAGTGGATCTATGTTCAGTAAAGGGTTATCCTCTACATACAAATACTGCACCAACTGCGCCGGATTCTTAGCATACTCCCGCAGGTCATATCCACTAGGGTCCAGGATGGGGTCAACAGCGGTGAAACGCCTGTCGTGAGCGTCATAGAACCGGGCCTTGGCGTAGTACAGCTCCAACACGCTGTCGTAGTCGTGGGTGGCGTACCGCTTGACCAGGTCCAGCTCCCGCTGGCCACACTTGAGGACGGCGTTGTGGGTAATGAGCCCCCACTCGTTGTAGTGGGTCCAGGCCTCCACCTTGCCGCTCACCGGGCTGGTGAAGTAGTCTGTGGTGCCCAGGTAATCCATGTGACAGTACAGGCACGTGTGGTCACCGTCGCTTTAGGGTCCCCCGGCCCGCTCCTGCGGGCCGGGGGTGATGTCCGTCACGTTGAGCAGCTGGCCGATGGCGTCGTAGGTATACTCCTTCACCCAGCCGTGGGGGTAGTCCATTTGCATCACACGGCCCATGCCGTCGTACTGGTAGGTGGCGGTCCGGCCAATTGTTCAAATATATGGGAAATAAACATAATACCAATTATGATCTAACTGTTCCCAGTCTCCAAACTCATCATTGCTTGGAGTACTTTCCCGATAAACAATAGCCGTTTTCCCAAATGACAGCCCCAATGCAAAAGATTCATGATTTAAAAAGAGGTATGTGATTTCCAAAGATTCCATCGTTGCGACGATTTCATCATAGTTTAATATATCATTTGACTCGATAGGACCACCTTCATATGTCCAACATTCATATTCTTTAGATGTTTTAGTTTTGAGAATTCCAGTACCAGGCCGATTTACGGACACATCATTCAATAGCGAAACAAACAAGTCTTGATTTTCATAGAATATTTCTGGGCCTACGACCTTGGTTAAGAAGGAGTGAGAATCACTTGAGATCTCATTTAAGGAAGAATGGGAAGACTTCATAAAAACCAATGCTGATAGAGTTAATAACGAAAAAACAACAAATAAGGCAAAACTCAATCTATTTTGTTGGTGGTTTTTCATAATTGATTGTCTCCATTCCCACGAGGGAAAATAGAATTTTATCTCCCCTCAAAAATAAATATTAATAAGAGCGTATTGCAGAGGATTTTGAGAATGATTCGAAATCAACAAATTGCTGGCTGATATTGAGTTTCCAAGCTAAAAGCATCATCTCAATATCATTAGCAGTTACTATACCCTCTGCTCTCATAATATCATCAAAGGGAACCTCAAGTGTGTCCTTGGCTGCTTCATGCCTTTTTGTCTCATATGCATCACCAATCCCCAGAACATGCCCAAATTCATGAGCCGCCCCCCACATAAAAGTCTCTGAAGTAAATTCTTCCCTACAAGGATTTCCTTTGTCACTGTAATAAGTACTATGATCGTACATGTTTATTTGTCCAACGTTATTGATTGACCATCGGGTGTTACGAGGCCAAAAAGTCATAGATTTTTCTTCGTAAGACTTGTCATCTGGGTCAGGAATATCGGGGAACTCCGGAGTAGTTGTGTCAATTTTAATAGATAAGTACTGTTGTTCACTGCTTGGAGATCCAGTTGTTATATAGCCATTTCTAGATCTCTGTTTGCCATAAAAATTTACCTTCACGCTTATCTCTGAATAGTCTCCAAAAGAGTCAAACTCATTTCTTTCTTTAGTGACTGTCCAATAATTTTTTACCCCCTGTACAAAGAGTTCAGCATTAGTAAGAGAAGATAAATATCTACTTTCCTTGAATAAGTTTTCTAGATCATTTCGAGCTAAATATTCATACGCATCAGAAGAATTATCAAATTGTTCGTTGTGCTCACCACTAAATTCTGCATAAACAGTAATCGTCACTTGATTCCCCTCGCGCACTACAGAAACAGGAGAATTTTTCATTTGGGTATTCAGGATAACATTCAGGATACCACCTTCGCTCCACCAACTGATAGTATCGCCCATGCCCCCTGCATTAGCAATTTCACGAAGTGGAACCCCCTTTTCGCTTTCTTCGTCCTCGCACCCAAATTTCTCCATATAAAAAACTTGATCTCCGACAATATACGTCCGCTCATACACTGGTACTCGTCCAATTTCACGCACTGCTCTGGGCGGAGAGGTAATCTTTTTTGTACCAATTATTCTTGATCCAACTTTCCCAAAACCTGCAGCTTTTGCAAAGGTCTTCACTTCTGCGGAAGAAATGTATGTTACTCCGTTTTCAACAAATGCCATATTATTATATAGCGTTCCATTAATGTAGAGTGGGATATATTCAACTAATCCTAGAGGGTCAATCCAATTTAATGCACTATTTCTAACATATAGCATTTGCACAAATCGCACTGGGTCTCGTACATACTCCCGCAGATCGTACCCGCTGGGGTCAAGGATGGGATCAACCGCAGTGAACCGCCGGTCGTGAGCGTCATAGAATCGGGCCTTGGCGTAGTACAGCTCCAGAACGCTGTCGTAGTCGTGGGTGGCGTAGCGTTTGACCAGGTCCAGCTCCCGCTGGCCGCACTTGAGGACGGCGTTGTGGGTAATCAGCCCCCACTCGTTGTAGTGGGTCCAGGCCTCCACCTTGCCGCTCACCGGGCTGGTGAGATAATCGGTAGTGCCCAGGTAATCCATGTGGTAGTACAGGCGCACGTGGTCGCCGTTTTCCACGATGTGGCCGGAATTAGTGATAGGGGAAATGTCCACGCTCAGCCGGTCGTTGCCGTAGACGTACTTGTAATCCAGGCCGTTGACCTCGTGCTCCATCAGGGGCTCAAAGGTCTCGGTGTTGTAGTCCACCACAAACTGCTTGACCACGGTGCTGGTCTGGTTGATGCTGCCGTTGCCGTCGCCGTTCCCGGCGGCGTTGCCGTTGCCCTGGCCGTTGTTGCCGGCGCTGTTGCCGTTGCCCTTGTTATTCCCCTTCTTGTCGAGGCCGGCGTCGGGAGAGAGGAGCTCCTCGTCCTCAGCGATGGCGCTGACGTCGTGGTAGCCGTAGCCGTTCTTGGCGATGACCCAGGTGTTGGTCACCAGCGCGCCCAGGCCGTTGTAGGTGTACTCGCTGCTCTCCCGCAGGGCGTTGTAGCCCAGCACCATCTTGTTCGTCTCGTCGAAGACGTACTCGGCGGTGGTGGTGACCTTCTTGTTCTTGCCATAGGTCTTTTCCACCAGATTGCCCCGGCCATCGTAGGTGTAGCTGGTCTGGGTCTTCCAGCCGTCGGTGGAGCTCTCCACGATCTGGTTCAGGTCGTTGAGGAGGTAGTCCACATAGTAGTTGTTGCTGTTCTCCTCATAGGTCAGGTTGCCCAGACTGTCGTAGGTGTACTCCCGGACCTCGTGGCCGTAGTGCTCCTCCGCCTGGACGACCCGGTGCAGCTCGTCGTAGCTGTAGTCGTTCTCCACCGTGGCCTCGCCGGTGCCGTTGCCCCGCATGTACTCGTAGACCATGCTGCCGCAGTCGTCGTACCGGTAGACGTGCTTTTGCTCCTTCATGTCCTTGCCGCTGGGGTCGGTATCGGTGACGTTCAGCAGCTGGCCGATAGCGTCGTAGGTGTACTCCTCCACCCAGCCGTGGGGGTACTCCATCCGCACCACACGGCCCATGCCGTCGTACTCATAGGTGGTGGTCCTGCCGTCGCTCTCGGTGACGGAGGTCAGGTTGCCCTTGCCGTCGTAGGTGTAGTTGACCTTGCTGCCGTCCGGGTAGGTCATGGCGGTCTGGTTGCCGCTGCCGTCGTAGTCGTACTCCACCACGTTGCCCTTGTGGTCGGTGACCTTCTTCAGCTGGCTGAGCAGGTCGTACTCAAAGGTGTTGACGCCGGTCCAGTCCTCCATCCGGACCAGGTCGCCCACAGCGTTGTAGGAGTAGTCCACCTGTTTACCACCATTATAATTGATATGGGTGACCATATCAAGTCCGTTGTAGGTGTATTCGGTGGTGTAGTTGTCGGCGTCAGTCTTGGAGATCAGATTCTCGCTGCCGTCGTACTGATAAGTGGTGACATTGCCCAGAGCGTCAGTCATTTTGGTGGTCAGGCCCCGGCTGTCGTACTCGTACCGGGTGATCTCCCACTCATCCACGCCGTCCTGTCCGTCCACCCTATGGAGGGAGGTCTTTGTCAGGTTGCCCATAGCATCGTACTCAAAGAGGGTGGAGTTGCCCAGAGCGTCAATGGTTTCCACGATCCTGCCGCTGCCGTCCAGGACATGCCTGGTGGTGTGTCCGCCCTTGTCGGTGGTGCTGACCACCTGGCCCTCGCCGTTGTACTCGATGGTCTCCGTCTTTCCGTCCGGGGTGGTGGTGGAGATCAGGCGGTCCAGGGGGTCGTAGACATAGGTGGTCACTCCGTCCGGGGTGGTCATCTTCACCTTGTTTCGGTTGCCGTCGTACTCATAGGAGGTGACGTACCCCTCCTGGTCGGTGGTGGTGGCCACGTCGCCCCGGTCGGTGTAGGTGTAGGTGACGACGCCCTTCTTCGGGTCGGTGACGGTGAGCACCCGGTCCATCTCGTCGTAGGTGTAGGTGGTGGTGCAGCCCTCGGCGTCGGTTATGGAGACGACCCGATTGCAGTTGTCGTAGGCGTACTCGGTGACCGCGCCCTCCTCGTTGACCACTTTGGTCAGCCGTCCGTCTGCGTCGTAGGTCTTGGAGGATACGCCGCCCTCAGCGTCCGTCTTGCCCACCAGCCGGTCCAGGCCGTCGTAGGTGTAGCGGGTGACGTTGCCGTTCCCGTCAGTCTGGGATGTGATATTGCCATTGCCGTCATAGGTGAACTTATGGGTGTTGCCCAGTGCAGTGATGCAGTACACGATCCAGGATGGCGGAGGCGATGGTGACGTCGGCAAAGACCTCGTTCCACTGGGAGAAGGTCTTGTTGGAGGTAAAAACGGTGGACGTTTTCTCATACCGTCTGGCAATGAGTTGGAAGAACAGGTTTGAAGGACTTTCCGCGCCTGCTTCAAGAACAGGTCGGTCAGGCCAGGGTTGACCTTATCCACCACCAGGGCATAGCTGTGGCGGGGATCGCCGCCATCCTCCGGCATGGGGATTGTTTTCGCCCAGGCTTTGTTATCGCGGGAGATACGCCCGTCATGCTCCTTTTTCAGCACCGTATTGGCAAGGATGTACTGCATACGCTCCGGCCCGAACTGTTCCAGCACTTCTTTGACAGCGGCCTCGGTATTCAAGCGGTTATCCCCATAGTGGGCGCTGATGGCCTGCTCAATGGCTTCTTTGCAGGCAAGACTGGCTTGCAGGGAGGCGCGGTACTGCGCCATCTCCCCATGCTCGGACGCATAGGCGGCGGAGTGGGGATAGATTGGGGCGGCTCTCTGTTCCTCTTTTGCCTTGTGCATTTCATTGGCCCGTTCCTCAATGCTTTCCCGGATCACATCCATATAGCCGGTTTCCAGTTTTTCAAAATGCCGGTACACATCAGCCAGCGGGGAGGGGGAATCCAGAAGCGCCTGTGCCTGTGCATCGGAGAGTTCCAGTTGGTGAACATATCCGCCTTTTGCTTCAGCTGTCCCTCATCGTCAATGACTTCCAGCGCACAGAGCAGATAATAGCTGGAATCATCGGCAAAGGCCAGCCGGTTCCCCCGGTCATTGATCAGCCCGTACTTTGCGGAAAATGCGTCATAGAGCCGGTTCAATTCGGCCTGGGTTTCACGGATTGCCGCATCCGAAACAAAGCTGTCCATCTGCTGTGCGATGAGCTTCTGCACACAGTCCCGCAGTCCCACCAGCCCCTTTACGCGGGTCTCGGCGGTGGCGTTTAAGTCGGGGCGCACCATGCGGCTGTTTTCCCGATAGTACACCGCACCGTCCACAACGGTATAGGAATAGTTTTTTACATCAGGGTCAGCGGGGATAGAAGTATCAATTTCTTCCCCCTCGCCCAGCTCCGGCAGTTCGGCCTCCTGATAGGTCCCGCGAATGTATTTGATGGCATCATGCAGTTGGTCGGAAAGTTCCAGACCCTCAATAGGAGCCACTGTATAATCCTGTTTTCCGTATTGGGTGCTTTCTGAAACAGTGCGGCCCAGCACCATCTCCGGGTGGTCCAGGAAATAGCGGTTGATGGTAAAATCATCTTCGGTCTGTCCGGTCTGCGTCCAGTCCGGGGCAATGTCAATCGGGCGGTCACGTTTTTGCAGGAAAATGATGTCGGATACCACCTCTGTCCCTGCATTGGCCTTAAACGCATTGTTGGGCAGACGGATCGCGCCCAACAGCTCCGCCCGCTGTGCCAGATACCGGCGCACCGTAGAATCCTTTCCGGATATTTCCCCGTGTGGGTCAGGTTGTGGGTCTTGGCTGGTTTCATGCGGAAAGTGCAAAGCAAAGCAGTCGCCTTTCAACCCCGAAACGGGACAGGACGGTAAAACTAAAATAAGCGTAAAAGTGCAATAATTCCCGAATATCATCTGATATTCGGGAATTATTGGAGCTGATGGTGGGAATCGAACCCACAACCTTCTCATTACGAGTGAGATGCTCTGCCATTGAGCCACATCAGCGTATTCGATTGTTTCCGCTCGGTCTGGTAGTTACGAATCAGCCGCTCTACCAACCGGGCTACACCAGTATACTGCGGACATTATTATAACCAACCTTGACCCATTCGTCAAGAGGCTGACAGGTAATTTTCCCGATATGCCGGTGGGACGCTGCGTCTGGCAGGGCCGCGCCTGCTTTTGACGCGTTTCGACCCTGTTAAGATTGCCATCTTAGCCCCCGGACTTTACCTTTGGCGGAGTTTTTGCTATAATCAAAGAAACTTTATGGGGAGGCGGCATCGTGCTTCAGCGTTTCAAGGACCTATACCACCGGGTGGATATACAAGGCCATCGGATTCCCACCATCCCTCGGAACTTTGGAATCACGATTCTGTTTTTGTGCGCAGCCTACTATGCCAGCAGCGTTTTGATCCACCACACTGGCGGGGAAAACAACTCCGCACTGGTCTTTGTGCTGGCTGTGGCGCTGATCTCCCTGCTCACCTCCGGATACTTCTACGGCATCGCCGCCTCCATCGTCGGGGCGCTGTGCATCAACATTTATTTTATGGAGCCCTACGAGGCCTTTTCCCTCAGCCGCACGGGCTATCCGGTGGCCATGCTGTCCATGGTAGCCATTTCCTGCGTCATCTGCGCCCTCACCGCCCGGGTGAAAAAGCAGGCCACCGAGGCCGTCCGCCGGGAGAAAAGCGCCAAAGCCCTCTACGAGCAGAACGAGAGACTCAACGCGGAGAAGGCCGCCATCCAACTTCAGTCTGACCGGGTTGCGATTCGGGAGAGCATCCTGCGGGCGGTGTCCCACGACCTGCGCACCCCACTAACCTCCATCTCTGGAACAGCCTCCGTCCTGCTGTCCAGCCCGGAGGTGTCCCGGAAAAATATCTCCATGCTGGCCGACATCAAGGACGACGCCGACAGTCTCATTGTCATGGTAGAAAACCTGCTGTCGGTCACCCGGGTCCAAGACGGCACCCTGCCCCTGAAAAAGCGGGAGGAGATGCTGGAGGAGGTGGCCGGAGACGCCCTGCTCACAACCCGGCGGCGGTTCCCCGACTGTCATGTGGACCTGGAGCTGTCGGAGGACATTCTCTATCTGCCGATGGACCCCATTCTGGTCAAACAGGTGATGGTCAACCTGCTGGAAAACGCCATCCGCCACTCCGGTGACCGGGAGCACATCTGTATGCGCCTGTACCGGCGGGAGGACTGGGCAGTCACCGAGGTGCGGGACCAGGGCCGGGGCCTGTCCCCCGAGGTGCTCCAGGCCATCCGCACCGGACAGCCCATGCCCCGCTCCCTCTCCGGGGACTCCACCCGGGGGATGGGAATCGGTCTGTCTGTCTGCCAAAACATCATCAAGGCCCACGGCGGCTTTTTCGCCGCCGAGAACGCCCCCGAGGGCGGGGCGGTCTTCTGCTTTGGCCTGCCCACGGAAGGAGAAGAAGCATGAGTGAAAAACAGACCATCCTCATCATTGAGGATGAGCGGGCCATCAGCAATTTCATCAGCCGGGCCCTCGCCGCCAACGACTACCGGGCCATCCCCGCCTTCAACGGCAAGGAGGGCCTGTCCCTGTTCTTCTCTCACGGCCCTGACCTGGTGCTGCTGGATCTGGGGCTGCCCGATCTGGACGGACTGGACATTCTCTCCCAGCTTCGGGGCCTGCCCAGGGAGGTCCCTGTCATCATCATCTCCGCCCGGGACCGGGAGGCGGAGAAGGTCCGGGCCCTGGACATGGGGGCGGACGACTATGTGGTCAAACCCTTCGGCGTATCTGAGCTGCTGGCCCGCATCCGTTCTGCCCTGCGCCGGGCCGACCGGATGAAGCTGAGCCAGGGCATTCAGCGGGACACCTATCAGATCAAGGACCTGACCATCGACCTGGCCCGCCATCAAGTCCTTCTGGCCGGAGATGAGATTCACTTCACTCAGAATGAGTTTAAAATCATTGAGTTGCTGGCCATCCACGCCGGAAAGGTCCTCACCTATGACTTTATCCTGGAGCACATCTGGGGGCCCTATGGCGGCAGCGGCAGCAATCAAATCCTCCGGGTCAACATGGCCAATATTCGCCGAAAGCTGAACGAGAATCCCTCCGAGCCCAAATATATTCACACCGAACTGGGCATCGGCTACCGAATGCTGGACGACTGATTTCAGCCTGTCCCTGTCCGGCTTTAACGGCTTTTTTACGGCTCTGTCCCCTTCATTCACGCCAATTTAATTCCTTTTTTGATATGATAACTGTGCAGATAGGTCCGCTTATTTGCCAGTTATCCGGGGTACCCCCTGTTCCGGACACCCCATTCCGCAGGCTGTGGCCGTCCGGCCCTCCCTCTTTCCTCTGGACCGGTTCCGTCTTGCGGCCGCGGGCTAGACCTCCCCCTTTGTCAAAGAGGGGAGGTCGTTTTTTTGCGGCCCGGCCACAATAACGGTACACAAAGGGCGGCAGTTGTGATATGATGGTCTCAACGGCCCATGTCCGCGGGCCCGGAATTTGAAGCAGGGAGGGGAGCGCCATGCCAGGCACATCCTACACATTGTTCGGGGAGGAGTATACCGAATCTCAGGGACTTATGATGACCCGCGTATTTCAGGAGCTGCTCAGCCGTCACCCGGACCGGCTGCCGGAGGCTCTGCGGCGCTTCTCCTGTCTGTCCACTGTCGACTATGGAAATAACTCGGAGGCTCTGCGCACGGCCCCAGCTGCCTTTTTGAATAAGCGGAGCATCTCGCTGAACGGCCAGAACGTCTGGATTGGGACCTCCTGCAATATGGTCCAGAAAAAGACCCTGATTTCCCGGTTGTTTCAGCTGTGCGGTGAGGATGAGAGGCAGTTTGTCCTTCTGGACAAGCCCTCCGGCTCGAAAAAGCAGACGCCCGCTCCCACCGGAAAATCCGGTTCCCTCCAGGAGCCCCGCTCCTACCGGCTGTTTGGGAAGACATACCGCTCCACACAGGCCGAAATGATGTATCATGTGTTTCAGGAGATCCTGACCCAGAAGCCGGAGCTTGTGGACTGGGCGGCAGAGCATTTAAAATGTGTCGCCGAAATCAGCGCTGACGGGTCAGTCAGCCGGGGAAACGGGTCGTCCTCCTATTTCGGGAGCCGCAAAGTGATAGCGGTGGGAGAACGGTTCCTGCTCATCGGCAGCACTTGCAATCTGAAGGCCAAACAGCGGCTGATCGACCGGCTGCTCCAGAAGGCCGGCTTCCAGCGCGAGGTGTTTCAGATCATCGGCGACATCCCCCTGCCCCCTCTGCGGGACTGGCAGTGGGAAGCCGTCCAGGCGGTGATGGGCCGTCTTTCCTCTCCCCTAGATGACCGCCGGGCGGGTATGCTGTCAATGCCGGTGGGGACGGGCAAATCCCGAATTATCGCGGAGCTGATCCGTCTGCTGGGCGGGCATGGGTGGTCCGTCCTGGTGCTGACCAGCACCGCCGCGCTGGCGGACGGCTATGTTCAGCAGCTTGTGGAATTGCTGGGCGGGGGCGTGGAGCTGGTGCGGTCCAGACAGGAGCTGAAAGAGAAAACCCAAATCCCCGGGACGGCGGTTGTCTCGACGGCGCAGAAGCTGCTGAATGAACGTGGTTCATCCGACCCCGACGTCCTCCGCCCACACGCAGAGCCCTACTCCACTCTGTCCCACCTGCTGGTACTGGTGGAGGAGGCCGCCTATCACTATTTCAGCCGCACCTATCACGATATGCTGGACCGGTTTCCCAACGCATCCTTCCTGGGGATCACTGCCTCACTCTCACCCCGGCTGTTTGAGCACTTCGGCCCGGTACTCTACATGTACACCTATAAGCAGGCCTGTCAGGACGGGGTGTTCCGGTCCGTCGTCTATCAGGAATTTCATTGGGAATCGCTTCCGGAATTTCCGGCTCATCAGGAGGCGCCCTTCAAAAACGAATTGTCTTTTCCCTGCGTCAAAGCGATAGCGGAGTGGATCGCAGAGCAAAGCTCAGGCGAAGGCCGGCAGCGCTCTCTGCTGGTCTGCTCCTCCGTCGCTGAGGCGGCCGCCTTTTGCGAGTGCCTGTTCCCCAGACTGGGGCCTGACCGGCTTCGGGTACATTTCGCCTCTTCCCAAACCGTTCTGCCTTTCCCGGAAGCGGAGCGCTGGGACGGACGGCCCTTCCAGGGTCTGGTCATCATTTGCGCCGCCTATCCCACCGGGCAGTCCTTCGATACCGTGTATCTGTCAAAAAAGGTGAAGCAGTTCGAGCTTCTGCAGTGTCTGTCCCTCCTCCTGCGGAAGGAGGAGAGACAAAGCGGCCCCGGACTGCTGGTCGATTTTCAAAACAGCTGGGAGAAGATCCGCGGACTGCTGCCGGAGGGACTGCCCCTCTCTCAATCATCTCCAACCCGCACGTCCGCCCTCTTTTACCGGGACAGACTGGACAGTGCTTTGGCCGGGGGACAGTATCTGAAAGCGGATATTCTGCTCCGGGAAATGGGCAGAGACCTTCCCGAAGAAGGGGCCCGCCTGCGGGAGCAGCTGGCCTTCCTCTTCCCGCCCGAGCTGAGTCCTCCGCAGCGGGAGCAGTACTGGCATCAGCACCGGACTCTGCTGTCCTGGCAGTGCGGCCTGTGGCGGATGCTCTCCCGGGATTCCAGCTGCCTCTGGGAGCCGCCCGCGCCCCCGGAGGAGAATTCTCCCCCGACGCCCGTGGAAGATGAGGAGGAGACTCCCCGGCCAGTCTCCGCAGCCGGAAGTTCCTATGATCGGGGGCTCCAGCTGGAGCTGGCCGCCAGGGAGCTGATCCAGGGGCTGTTTGCCCTGAGCGGCAGCTACGATATCCTTGGCCAAATCCGCAGGCAGGCCAGCGGGACACAGTTTGGCTTTGACGTCATTTTCACCTACCAGGACCACGCCGGAATCAGCACCACCTGCGCGGTGGAGTGCAAAAATTATCAGTCCACCATCGGGGATGAGGCCATCATCGCCAAGCTCAGCGAGCTTCAGTCGACCGGCCGGGAGATTGACCACTGGATTCTGATCTCTCCCCACGGGCGGGTGAGCAACCAGATGTCAAACCTGAGGGAGTGCTGGCTGCGCAGCGGCCTGTGGGACCCCATCCGGAACATTCAGTTCTGGACCGCCGACGAACGTGTGGATGAGCTGTTCGGCCTGTTTCCCACGTTGTACGCCCAGTTCTATCAGACCGCCCCGGACAGCGGTCCTGCCGACTGGAGCCCGGAAAAGCGGCAGGCGGTTTTCCGGTGGTGGCGGAGCAGGCTGACTCCCGTTCCCCGCCTGCCCGAGGCGTGGAAAAAGTATCTTCGAACCCCCGACCTCCTGCTGACCCAGGAGGAGGCCGATCCCACCACCGCCGCCGACTATCAGTTCCTCTACCAGTGCCGCACGCCGATCCACCTTCTGGATGAACAGGAGCAGCCCATCGACGGCTCCGCTGAGGACTGTATTCTCCGGTGGCTCCAGCAGCGGGACAGGCCCTGCGCCCTGCTTCTGGGCGACTTCGGAGACGGCAAAACCTTTTTCACCTATGTCCTGGCCCGCAGGCTGGCGGAGGACTTCCTGCGTTCTCCCAAGGCCGGCTGGATCCCCCTGCGCCTGTCCCTGCGGGAGCTGGGGGACCGGCCCCAGCGCTTCCGGGATTTTCTGGAGCAGCGCCTGCGGGAGTTCGGCGGCGACGTGGCCTCCTGGAACGAGATCAAGAGGGAGTACCGCTTTCTGATTATGCTGGACGGTCTGGACGAGATGTCCCTGGGGATGAGCGACGCCGCCGTTCTGGACAACCTGACCGTGCTGGAGGACCTGATGGAGCAGTTCCGGGGCTGCCGGCTGCTGGTCACCTCCCGGAAAATGGCCATCTACTCCGACCGGATCAGAGAGCGGATTCTCCTCTCCCTGGACGGCCCGGATATCCTGCATATGGGCCCCGTGGCCCCAGGTGACCGGGTGGCCTTTCTGGAGCGGCTGGCTGACACGCCGGAGCGGAAGGCCCGGCTTCAGCGGATGCGGAGCACCTATGACCTGCTGGCCCTGGCGGCCAAGCCGCTCTTTCTGAACATGATGCGGGTCCAGCTGGACAGCGGGGAGATTTGTCCCACAGACGCCGCAGGCATTTATCAGAGCTATGCGGAGGCAGTCCTCCGCCGCAAATACAACTATCAGCTCGCCTTTTCCGGCGACCACACCAACCCCGCCGAGGTTCGGGACCACATGTTCTATCTTCTGGAGGAGCTGGCCCTCTGCCTCCAGCTGTCTGGAACGGACAGCATCAGCTTAGAGGCCTTTCGAGTCCACCTGAGCACGCCGAATCTGGCCCACCTGCTGTGGGACAGCATGGACGGCGGCGACGCAGCTCAGGATGCGGACAACCGTATGACAAACCGCTCTTTGCTGAAATACGACCGCTGTCATCCGGAAAACCGCTCCTTCTGCCACCGCTCCATGAAGGAGCATTTTCTGGCGAGGGCCATCGTGCGGCGGCTCAGCTCAGACGAGGGGGCGGCGAGGACCCTGCTGTCGGCCTGCGGCTTCAGCTATGAGGTGCTGAGCTTTGCGGGAGACGGCCTGCGCGCCCTGCGCAGTCCAGAGCGCAGACTGGCCGGACAGCGGCTGGCGGAGTTTGCCCGTCAGTCCCGGGGAAACTGGAACAGCCCTCTGCGGGAGGCGCTGGCCCGGCTGGGGACCAACAGCGTCAATCTGCTCCACATCGGCGGCTTCGGTCTGCCTGGAGCAGACTGGAGCGGGCTGCTGCTGGACTGCGTCCTCCTGTCTGAAGCGAACCTGTCCGGAAAAAACTTCTCCCACTGCTCTATGCGGTACGCCCACCTGGACAACGCCGATCTCACCGGCTGCGACCTGCGGGGCTGCGACTTCACCGGCGTTCAATTTGAGAGGAGCGGACAACTGCGCTCCTTTGCAGCCGACCCCGGTGAGGGCGCTCTGCTGGCCTGCTACCGGGACGGAAAGGTGCGTCGCTGGCAGACCTCCGACGGTGGGCACCGGACTGTGGCCCAGACAGCGCCGGGCCAACCGGTCCGCCTGCTCCTGGCCCCTGGCGGCCGCGAGGGAATCGCCGGGCCGGAGCGGTTCACCTTCTGGCGGCGGCAGGACCATGAGCCTAGGGAGAGCGGATCTATCGCCCTGCGTCCCGGCCTGCGGCTTCTGGACATCATGGGCGATTCCGCGCTGGTCCTGCTGGATGGGAGGCTGTGCCTGCTGGACACGGCGGAGGGAACCCTCTTGTGGCAGTGGGAGTGCTCCGGCGGAATCCGGGCCTGCTTGATGGGGGCACGAATTGTGGTGCACTGGTCGGAGGAGACCGGCCTGACGCTGACCGACCTGATGGGCGGCGCGCCCCATGGCTGCTCCCTGCCTCTCCGGGGGAAGGCGGTCGCTCTGGACGCACTGGCCCTGGCTCAGGACCGGGGGACCATCGCCGTGGGCTTTGAAGACGGCGGCCTTCAGCTCCTCCGGGCCTGGGTGGAGCAGGAGTGGCGCCTTGCCTCGCTCACCCCGCTCCTGCCGGGGTCTGGGGAGCGGGTGCTGGAGACCGCCCTGGACAGCGGTGGATGGCTGTACGCCGCCGGGTCCTCCGGGACCATCACCCGTTACCGGACCGGCGAGGATCAGGAGTTAGAGGAGGACCGGAGCTACCGGCTGGATTTGAACTGCCGCGGAGCTCTCGTTGACGGGGTCAGGCCCCAAAAGCAGTACGAGCTCCTGCGCGCGACCGCCGGACAGCCCGGATGATTCCTCCCCCAGCGGAGGGAAAAAATCGGCTTCCCCTTGAAAACCAGCCTGTCCCATGGTACAATAGGGAAGAAGAAATTTGTCGCTGAAAAGGGCAGGGAGATGAGTCAATGGCAGAGATAAGCGGCGCCGCGCCCTCGGAGGCGAGGCTGGGCCCAGAGCTGATGGCGGAGGTGTGCAGGGCGCTGAATTTTGATCCCGCCGAGTTCGCCAAACGCCACGCGGAGGAGTTCACCCACCAATACCTCCGCCTGGACGGAATGCTCAGCTATGTGGGGGAGGAAATTGTCTCCTATCTGGCCAAGCGGATCAACGAGTGTCTGTCCAAAGCGGAGTACGCCCTGCTGTCCTACATCGAGTACGCCGGGCGCAGCTGTAAGAACGCCGATTCCGACTGCTTCAGCCATGCGGTAGCACGGTATCTGGAGACTCGCAGACGGGTGGGTGGAGACTGGATCTACCTCTTTGAGCGGGAGGAATCCAAGGCAGGCTGTCTTGCGGTCTATCCCCAGATGTACGCCATCGCCCAGGCGATGTATGAACTTGCCCAGGAGACCGGGGAGTTTAAAGAGGTGGCCGGGACTGACGGGCCGGACGCATGGCCCAACCCAAAGAAAATTCGACTATAAAGCACGCCGGGCAGAAGAAATTTCTTCTGCCCGGCGCTGATGTTTACGCGCTGGCGCGTGTCTGGGGGAAGTGACTTACGCTTCCTCGTCCTTCTTCTTACCCAGAAGGGCGGTCATTCCGCAGAGGGAAACGCCGCACAGAGCGGCCCACAGCCCGGTCCGGCGGGCGTCGCCCGTCCTGGGGGTGCTGTCCAGGGGGACCTCCTCCTCGGGAATCTCCACCAGCGGAGGCTCCTCGTCAATGATCTCCTCCTCGGGGACCTCCACCAGCGGGGGCTCCTCCTCCGGGATCTCTACCAGCGGGGGCTCTTCATCGGGGATCTCCACGTCGGGCAGGTCAATCAGCGGGGGCTCCTCGTCGGGAATCTCCGCCTCGTCGGCGGTATAGACCACGGTGATCTCCACGTCGCCGGTCAGACGGCCGCTCACCACGGCCTGATCGGGAGTGAAGCCCTCGATTTCGGGAGAGGTCACGCTGTAGCGGTAGCCGCTGGCGTGACGGCTGACATGAGCGGGCGCGGCCTCGGAGCCGTCCTCAAACAGATAGCTGACGGTCAGATCGTAGCGGGTGGTGGTCCCGCCGCCGGTGCTGTTCCGGGTCCACTGGGCCGCATAGGTCACGTCCTCGGTTACGGTCGCAGCCACCTCCGGAGACCAGCCGGCAAAGGTGTACCCCGCTCGTGTAGGCTCCTCGCCCGCAAAAGCGGGTGTGACGGAGCCAGACTTTACCACATAGGCTTGATCCTCGAAGATCGTCTCGCCCTCTACACCGTCACCATAGGTTACAGTGTACTTAGGCGTGGGGTCATAGGCGGCAACCAGACACTGCTTGCTTGCAGCGTCAATCACAGCTTCATATCCCTTCACATAATCCTTGCTCCAGGCATAGTTTCCGCCGCCGTCCCAGAACCAGCCGGTAATTTCCTCGCCGTCCTTGGTCAGGCCTTCCTCAATAGCCGGCAGCGTGAGAGTCGCGGTCTCGCTGTATACGTCGGTGCTGTGGGTGCCATTTCCATAGGTGCTTATGTTTCCATAGAGGGCACCGCTCTCCATTGTGAAGGAAGTATTCTTGGGATCGGCCCCTTTGCCGCCAAAGACATAGACGCCGCCGCCTATTCTGGCGGTATTGCCGGTAATCACACTGTTTTCCACTGTGACGTGAGACAAAAGACCAACGCGCAGACCGCCGCCATATTCGCTGCCGGTATTTCCGGTGACCTCGCAGCCGTCCAGTGAAACCGGTCCAGAACCAAAGACGCCACCGCCCTGCACCGCTCTGTTGCCAGTCACGGAAACATTAGTCAGTTCAGCACCGCCATTTCCGAGGTAAATACCGCCGCCGCAGCTGCTGTTGACGTTGGCGGCAGTGGTTTCGTTGCCGGAAATTTCACAGTTGGCAATGTTGGCGAGGGCCATAGCGGTATAGACGCCGCCGCCGTAGTTGACTGCGGTGTTGCCGATGATTTCGCCGCCCTTGATCTCGAGACGGTTCAGCGCATCGCCGGAGCTGTAGGGATCCTCTGTTTTGACGCTGACACCCGCGCCATCCTTGGCGGAGTTTCCAGAGATCATACCATCATTGATGACAACGACTGTCCGGATCTCGGCTTTTTTACTGCCAACCGCACCAATGCCGCCGCCAATCCCTGAATTGTTCTCAGAAATCATTCCGCCGTTCATCGTGAACCGACCGGACTTATCCTCCAAATAGTTGTAGATAGCTACGCCGCCGCCAACATGAGCCGCATTGTTGCCGCTGATCTCACCGTCGTTCATGGTGAAGGTGCCATCGTCGACGCACACGCCGCCGCCCCATTCCACAGCGCTGTTTCCAGTGATGATTCCGCCGTTCATGGTGAAGCTGCCACCCTTGTCGATCTTCACGCCGCCGCCGTGCCTGGCACCCTCGCCGCCGGTGATCTCACCGTCGCCGGTCAGAATCACGTCGCCGCCGTTGATGGTCACCACAGTGCCGCTTCCGGTGCCGCTCACAGTGTTACCATTCAGGTCCAGGGTAACCGCCTTGTTGTTGAAGGTGATATTCTCGGTCACGTTCTCCAGAAGAGTGATGGTATCATCTTCCTCAGCAGCGTTGACCGCCTCCTGAAGGGTCTCGTACTGTTGACCGCCAACCTCGGCCGCGTAGGTCGTTTCGGGTTCCTCCGGCTGCTTCTCTTCTTCACCCTCGCCGGCATCGGGGTTCTCGCCTTCAACGGGTTCTCCGCCGTTGCCGGCGGGGTTCTCGCCTTCAACGGGTTCTCCGCTGTTGCCGGCGGGGTCCTCGCCTTCAAGAAGCTCCTCGCCGTCACCGGCGGGGTCCTCAGTCTTGGTGGGGTCCGCGCCGTCGGGGTTCCCGGGAATGACCGTCCCGGCACTGGACGCGGGGTTTTCCTGCGCTTCGGCTTCAGATTCCGTGGCCAGCACGGTCAGCTGAAGCATGCTGACGCACATCAAGACGGAGAGAAACAGCGCCAAACCGCGCTTTAAGCTTTTCTTCATTTTTTAACATCCTTTCTTTGCGAAATCGGACGCAAAGTATCCGGTAGCCGAACGAGCGTAGCACACATTGTGCCTTAGCCTCTGGCTTTGCGTGCCGGGATTTCCCCCGGTTTGCCACGGTTTTTCACCATGCAACCGAACGAGCATAGAGTGCTGACGCACCCCACAGCCTCTGGCTTTGCGCCCCATCGTTTCCAATGGTTTGCCAAATACGCCATAGGAAAATGCTCCCGCCTCCGTCGGCGCATCCGGCGGCGGGGCATTGCCAGGGTGGATCTTCTCTGCTCATGATGGTCTCCTCCTTTCTCCTGCCATTAGCTCCTTTAGTTTTGCGTCCCTCCTTTCTATTCAGCTGACCAGAATGCACCGGCAGTCAGACTGGCAAGATCTGACTGTGGCCTTCTAGCCTCTATAGTTTTACGTCCCAAAGCCTTGTGCGGCCTGCCGCACGTCATTCATTTCTCCGCTGTTCCCGGCGGCTCCGATAAAATCGATCCGCCAAGCACCCTGAGAGGGTCGTGAGAGAGCTTAGAAAAACAGATATTCCATACTCCTCTATTCTTATTATAGCACGATCTTTCGGCGGAGAAAAACTTTTTCCAAAAAATCTCCGAAATGACCAAAGTCCAGGGCATCAACCAGAGGAAAAAAATTCCACTTATTTATCTTCAGCCTCTTTATTCCTCATTTATGTAAATTTCCCCTGCTTTTTCCAGCTTTATTGAAAAGTTCTCCCTTGTTGATTCTGCTGGTTTCGGGCGGACTAAAATAGTTCTATCTCTGGACAGATCACAGTCAAATCGGCGGCAAAGCCTCCTCTTTTTCGTCCTCTTCCCTCTTTTCTTTTTCCGGTCCCTGTGGTATACTACAAAATGAATATGTATGTAAAGGCTGGGAATTTTTTGGATAACATCATACTCACCGGCATGCCCGGCTCGGGCAAAAGCACCATCGGCGTGCTGCTGGCCAAGGCGCTGGGCTACGGCTTTGTGGATGTGGACCTGCTGATCCAGGAGCGGGAGGGGGCTCTGCTCCAGGAGCTTCTGGACAGCCGGGGGACTGCCGCCTTCCTGGAGGCGGAGGAGGAAGCGGTGCGCAGTTTGGACTGCCGCCATACGGTGATTGCCCCAGGGGGCAGCGCCCTGTGCCGGGAAGGGGCGGCCCGGTATCTGTGCAGGCTGGGGCCCATTGTCTACCTCAACGTCCCCTTGGAGGAGCTGACACGCCGCATCCACAACATGTCCCAGCGGGGCATCGCCATGGAGCCGGGACAGACCCTGGCCGACGTGCTGGCCTTCCGTGACCCCCTTTACCGCAAATATTCCAATCTGATCGTGGACTGTCCCCCGGGACAGCCCCTGGACCAGACAGTGCAGCTGGTGCGGACCGCCCTGAAAGACAGCGGCCTGCTTCCCTGACCCAACCCCAGCCCGCAGGGTACAAACGCGCGGGCCGGATATGTACGGCGTCCTCTCGAATGTAGGGCAAAGGCAGAGCCAGTGTTTCTGGTGGACCTCCGTGAAAGGCAGGGGCGGAGCCCCTGCCCTACAGTCCGAAACGAAAAAGGAAGTATATCAGTGACTTTTAAAGACCTGGGGCTGAACGCCCCCATCCTGAGAGCCCTGGAGGAACAGGGCTACCAAAACCCCTCTCCCATCCAGGAAAAGGCTATCCCCCCCGCCCTGACCGGACGGGACGTGTTGGGTTGTGCCCAGACGGGCACCGGCAAGACCTGTGCCTTCGCCACCCCCATTTTACAGCGTCTGGAGGCCAAGGCCGGCCTCAGACGGCCTATCCGGGCCCTTATTCTCACCCCTACCCGGGAGCTGGCCATTCAGATCGGCGAGAGCTTTGAGGCCTATGGGAGGTATTTAAAGCTGCGCCACACTGTCATTTTCGGCGGGGTGGGCCAGAACCCCCAGGTGGAGGCCCTGAAAAAAGGGATTGATATCCTGGTGGCCACCCCCGGCCGTCTCATGGATCTTCACGACCAGGGCTTTGTCAATCTGGACAGCCTGGAAATTTTCGTGCTGGACGAGGCCGACCGGATGCTGGATATGGGTTTTATCCACGATGTCCGGAAGATTTTGAAGTGGCTGCCCCAGAAGAAACAGACCCTCTTCTTCTCCGCCACCATGCCCCCTGAGATCACCGATCTGGTGAACTCCCTGCTCAAGAACCCGGTGAAGGTGGCGGTGGACCCCATCTCCTCCCCAGTGGAGGTTATCCGCCAAAGCGTCTACCTGGTGGACAAGGGGAACAAGACCGCCCTGCTGGCCCACCTTATGGAGGAGAAGCGGGCAAAGAACGCCCTGGTATTCACCCGCACCAAGCACGGGGCCAACAAGGTGGCCCGAGACCTGGGCAAGGCGGGCATCTCCGCCGCCGCCATCCACGGCAACAAGAGCCAGACCGCCCGGCAGCAGGCCCTGGCCGACTTCAAGGCCGGCAGAATACGCTGCCTGGTGGCCACCGACATCGCCGCCCGGGGGCTGGACATCGAGGAGCTGTCCCACGTGTTCAACTACAACCTGCCCGAGGTGCCTGAGACCTATGTCCACCGCATCGGCCGCACCGGCCGGGCGGGCCGGGGGGGCGAAGCCGTCGCCTTCTGCGACTTTGGAGAGAAACCCCTGCTCCGCGACATTGAAAAGCTCATCGGCAGGAAGGTCCCCCTGGTGGAGGACCACCCCTTCCCCATGCGGGTCTTCGAGGCCCCCAAGCGGGACAAAAATGGTAAGATCATCAATGAGGAGGACGCCGAGGCCCGTCAGGCCGCCCGGGAGCTGCGCCGCCAGCGGGAAGAGGCCCGGAAGGCCGCCGAACAGGCCGGACTGGAGGCGGCAAGGGCCAAGCCCGCAGCTGAGGCAGCCCGGCTGGAGGACGCTCCCAAGAAGAAGCGACGCCGGAAAAAGAGGGGCGGCGCTGACCGAGGTGAAGCCGTCCCCACCCGCCCAGGCACTGTGAGTGGGGAGACAGAGGACGCCTTCGATTATCTGCCCACGCCCTCCTCCGCCCCCAAGCGGGGGATACGGCCCGGCGCGCTGATGGACACCGGGGATTCCCTGCCCAACACTGAATTCCACCGGCCCAACCCCCTGGACAGCGATACCATCATGGACGCCACAGCCCGTCTGCTGGCCCCCAGGCGTTCTCTGCTGTCATCCATCCTGCCCAAGGGCCAGAAAAAGCAGTCAGAGACCCGGAAGGCCAAGCCGGGCAAGGACAAACAGGCCAAGCCTGAGCAGCCCCCCAAGCCTCAAAAGCCCGCAAAGGGGAAGGAGGAGTCCCCTAAGAAAGCCGCGTCCCAGAAGAAAAAAAAAGGAGGCCAGACCCCCCGCCGGGACCGCCCCCGCGGCGCGCCCCCTGAGCCGCTCCGGAAGAATCAGCCCAAGGATTCCACCGAGCAGGCCAGCCTGATGAAGCCCTATTACCTGGATATCGAGCGGTAATACGTTACGGCAAGCAGGGGCGGATATCATCCGCCCGCTTCCCGACCACAAGTCCCTTATTGCAAACGGGCGGGTTTTACCCGCCCCTACATCAAAGATACATCAACAGGAGGAAATCAACATGGATTATCAAGCCCTTTACCAGCAGAAGCTGACCACCGCCGAGCAGGCCGTCAAGGCTGTGAAGCCGGGCGACTGGGTGGACTACGGCTGGTGTACCAACCATCCAGTGGCTCTGGACCGTGCCTTGGCCGCCCGGAAGGACGAGCTCACCGACGTGAAGGTACGGGGGGGCGTCACCATGTGGATGCCCGAGATCGCCAAAGCGGACGACGCTGGCGACCACTTCACCTGGAACTCCTGGCACTGCTCCGGCGTGGACCGGAAGATTATCGGCAAGGGGATGGGCTTTTTCGCCCCCATGCGCTACTCTGAGCTGCCCCGGTTCTACCGGGAGAACGTCACTGTGGACGTGGCTATGATCCAGGTGACCCCCATGGACAGCCACGGCAATTTCAGCTACGCCCTGGCCGCCTCCCACTTGGCCGACATGCTGGATAAGGCGAAAACCATCATTGTGGAAGTCAACCAGAATCTCCCTTGGGTTTACGGCCTTACCGGCTGTGAGATCAACATCGCCGATGTGGACTATGTTGTCGAGGGTGACAACCCCGCCGTGGCCCAGCTGGGCGGGGGCGGCGACCCCACCGACGTGGACCGGGCGGTGGCCAAACTCATCGTGGAGCAGATTCCCAACGGGGCCTGCCTTCAACTGGGCATCGGCGGCATGCCCAACACCGTGGGCTCCATGATCGCCCAGTCCGACCTGAAGGATCTGGGCGTCCACACCGAGATGTATGTGGACGGCTTTGTGGACATGGCCCTGGCGGGCAAGCTCACCGGCCGAAACAAGGCCCTGGACAAGGGCCGGCAGGTCTACGCCTTCGCCGCCGGTACCCAGAAGCTCTACGACTATGTGAACCGCAACCCCGCTGTCATGGCCGCCCCGGTGGACTACACCAACGACGTGCGGGTGCTGGCTCAGCTGGACAACTTTATCTCCATCAACAACGCCATCGACATGGACCTGTTCGGTCAGGTCAACGCCGAGTCCGCCGGTTTGAAGCACATCTCCGGCACCGGCGGCCAGCTGGATTTCGTCATGGGCGCTTACCTGTCCAAGGGGGGTAAGAGCTTCATCTGCATGTCCTCCACCGTCACCGGCAAGGACGGCACCGTGAAGAGCCGCATCGTCCCCACCCTCACCCCCGGCTCCATCGCCACCGACCCCCGGTCCTGCGTACAGTACATCGTCACCGAGCACGGCATGGTCAACCTCAAGGGCCTGTCCACCTGGGAGCGGGCCGAGGCCATCATCTCCATCGCCGACCCCCAGTTCCGGGAGCAGCTCATTCAGGACGCTGAAAAAATGGGCATCTGGCGCAGGAGCAACAAGTAATTATTTCAGACGCAAAAAGCGGCGCACGGTGAATTCCGTGTGCCGCTTTGTTTTGTAAAAAAGACAACCACAGGCTATGCCTGTGGAATAAAAAAGGCTATGCCTATGAGTAGAAATGATAAACCTCCA